>CAWIKT010000011.1:0-88843 GCA_963836555.1 uncultured Actinomycetota bacterium
CAAGCCCGATCCCCGGGATGCGACCCCGCCGTACGCGGCCAAGACCGCCATTTACGAAATCCTCGGGCCACCCGGGACGACCGGCGTCGTGAACTGGATGGATGCGGAGTCACTACCGCAGAAGGCCAACTTCACCACGCTGCCGTGGTCGAAGACGATCGTCGCCGCGATGCCCGGCATCTTCGCCTACGTCGTCGCCCAAGGTGACGGCCCCTCGATCGGCTGCCGGATCACCGTCGACGGCAAATTGGTTGATCAACAGCAGGCCAATACGCGGGACGCGCAGGTCTCCTGCTTGGACAAGTCCGCGTGAGCGACGAGACGAGCGACACGGACAAAATCCCCGTCGCGCAGCGCAGCGAAGTCGAGCACAAACCGCGCCTGGCCCGCTCGATCCGCGCCCTGGCGCTGCCGATCGTCATCTTCTGGGTGCTGCTGGCGGTCGGCCTCAACGTCTTCGTCCCACAGTTGGAGAAGGTCGCCGAGGAGATCTCGGTACCTCTGTCGCCGTCAGATGCACCGTCGGTGACCGGGATGAAGCACATCGGCGAGAAGTTCAAGGAGTACGACTCCGACAACCTCGTCCTGGTGACTCTGGTCGGAGACCAGAAGCTCGGGCCGGACGCCCACAAGTTCTACGACGAACTGGTCAAGAAGATCCAGGCTGACCACGAACACGTCGAGCATGCGCTGAACTTCTGGGGCCAGCGATTCACGTCCTCGGGTGTCGAGAGCTACGACCACAAGGCCGCCTACGTTCAGGTCAACCTGAAGGGTGACCAGGGTGGTGCCGAAGGCGACAAATCTGTTGCCGCCGTTCGCAAAATCGTCGCGGACTCCAAGCCGCCGGCGGGGGTGAAGGCCTACGTCGCCGGCCAGGGGGCCCTGACCGCCGACGTGATCGTTGTCGGTGACAAGAGCCTGGCCAAGATCACGATCATCACGGTCGTCATCATCGCGCTCATGCTGATGTTCGTTTACCGGTCCATCAGCACCGTGTTGCTGACCATGGTGATCCTCTTCGTGGGACTCGCGGCCGGCCGCGGCGTGGTTTCGCTGCTGGGCGAAACCGGCATCATGGGGTTGTCGACCTTCGCCGTGAACCTGCTGACCTCACTCGCGATCGCGGCGGGTACCGATTACGCGATTTTCATGGTCGGCCGCTACCAGGAGGGCCGTGAACGGGGCTTGGACCGTGAAGCCGCCTACTACGACACCTTCGCCGGCGTCAGCAAGGTGGTCCTGGGCTCCGGTCTGACCATTGTCGGGGCGCTGGCCTGCTTGAAGTTCACCCGGCTGCCCTACTTCAGTTCGCTGGCGTTCCCGTGCGCAGTAGGACTGCTGGTGGTGGTGGCGGCTGGGGTCACGCTGACGCCCGCTCTCATCGTATTCGCCAGTGGCTTCGGTCTTTTCGACCCGAAGCGCGAGTTCAACTACACCCGGTGGCGCCGCCTGGCGACGGCCATCGTGCGGTGGCCGGCGCCCATCCTCGCCATCTCGGTCATCATGGCGATCGTCGGCGCCCTGGGCTTGGCGGGATTCACCCCGCGCTACAACGACCTCTACTATCTGCCGCACAGCGCCGCATCGGTGCAGGCGTACGACGCGGCCGATCGACACTTCACCCAGGCCCGCCTGAACCCGGACCTACTGATGATCGAATCGGACCACGATCTGCGTAATCCCCGAGACATGCTGGTGCTGGACAAGGTTGCCGGCGCCATCTTCCGGGTGCCCGGCATCGAACGGGTGCAGAGCATCACCCGACCGCTCGGCCCACCGATCGAAGACGGATCCATTCCGTTCCAGCTCAGCGTGCAGAGCGCGCCGATCCGCGACAACCTCAGTTATCTGAAGGCCCGGGTCGGCGACATCAAGAAGATCAGCGGTTTCCTCGACACCCAGATCGCCCTGCTGGAGACGCAGTACGCGGTTACCCAGAAGCTCGCGAACGCGGCGGACGACAGCTCGAAAACCACGGCGGAGACGGCTGCCATCACCGACGAGATCCGAGACCACATCGCGGATTTCGACGACTTCTGGAGGCCGATTCGCAGCTACTTCTACTGGGAGAAGCACTGCTACGACATCCCGATCTGCTTGTCGCTGCGATCGCTCTTCGACGCGTTGGACGGTTTCGACAAGCTGGCCGAGAAGTTCCACGCCCTGACCACCGACCTCACCAACACGGCGTCGGCCACCCGCGAATTGCTGGCGATCATTCCCGAGAACATCGCCGTCTCGAAGGCGATCCGGGATACGACGCTGACCATCTACAGCTCGTTCGACAGCCTGATCGATCAGTTCGACCGGCTGACCGACACCAACGCCGTGATGGGCAAGTCGTTCAACGACGCTCGGGTGGAGAGCCTGTTCTACCTGCCGCCAGAGATCTTCCAGAACTCCGATTTCCAGTTCGGGTTGAGCCTGATGGTGTCGCCGGACGGAAAGGCCGCGCGGTTCATCATCACCCACGCCGTGGATCCGGCGACCGCAGAGGGAATCAAGTCCGTCGAGTCAGGAGCGCAACGCGGCCAAGGAGGCGCTGAAACTCACCTCGCTGGAGAACGCCGACATCTACCTCGGCGGCACCGCCGCAACATTCAACGACATCGCCACCGGCGCCTGGTACGACCTGCTGATCGCCGCGGTGGCGTCGATCGTGCTGATCTTCATCATCATGGTGCTCGTCACCCGCGCTCTCGTCGCCGCGGGAGTCATCGTCGGCACGATCGTGCTATCGCTAGGCGCGGCGTTCGGATTCTCGACGCTGATCTGGCAGCATCTGGGCCATTTCCAGTTGCACTGGGTGGCAACGGAATTCGCGTTGATCGTGCTGCTGGCGGTGGGGTCCGACTACAACCTGATGCTGGTGTCCCGAATCGAGGAAGAGATCGGCGCCGGCCTGAACACCGGGCTCATCCGCGGCGTGGGCGTGACCGGCCCAGTGGTGTCTGCAGCCGGTGTGGTGTTCGCCGTCACGATGGCCGCGATGCTCAGCAGCGACCTGCGGGCGATCGGTCAGTTCGGGTCCACGATCGGCATCGGCCTGATGTTCGACACCTTCGTCGTTCGCACGCTGATCACGCCGTCGATCATGACGTTGATGGGGCGCTGGTTCTGGTGGCCGAAGCGGGTACGGGTCCGCCCGGCCAGCCAGATGCTTCGGTCGGTCGGGCCGCGCCCGCTGGTTCGCGCACTGCTGTACCAGCCGCGGCAAACCGTCCCGCCGGATAACTGACGACTGCTACGGTCCTCGGCCGTGGCATCCTCGCGATGAGATGCGCGTCCGCGGCAGGCTATTCGTATGAGGCACCCGGTGACGGAGAACGGTGACATGGCGACGACTCAGTACGACCACCTCTGGCCGCTGGCGCATGCCGAGCGCGCCGCGCTGGCCGACGACCTGTCCGGCCTCAGCGTGATCAGTGGCGACAGGGACCTTGTGCGGGGAGTGGACTGTCGAAGACGTGGTGGCGCATCTCACCGCGGCGGCGAGCCTGAACCAGTGGAAGTGGTTGCGCAGCATGCTCGCTGCGCGTTTTCGCCCGCACATACACAACCAGCGACGGCTGGTCGAGCACCGTGGCGCCGACCCAACCGAAACCCTCGACCGATTTCGCGCCATCATCGACAGCACCACGTCGCCGTCCGGTCACGTCCCGGCCTACCTGGGTGAGGTCGTCGTGCATGCCCAGGACATTCGCCAACCGCTGGGACTGACGCGCACTCCCAGCCTCGACGCATTGACCCCGGTTGCGGATTCTTCGCCCGTCGCAACTTCACAGTGCCCAGCAGCAGCCGGGTTGCCGACCTTCAGTTGCGGGCAGACGACGGGCCGTTCGCCGCGGTAAGCGGTGCGCTGGTGACCGGATCGACCCTCGCTTTGGTGATGAGCATGGCCGGTCGCAGCCATTATGTCGACGAGCTCGACGGCCCCGGCGTACAACTTCTCCGGACCCGACTGCGCTCGGTGCCGCGAAAGTGATTGGCTGCGCCGGCGGTCCGGTGCGAAAAGTGGTGTTGAGCGTCGAGCCGTGAACCCGATGGGACATGCTTGACCGATGGACCACTACACCCACAACGGGCTGACGTTCGACGTCCGCGATGCCGGCCCCGCTGACGGATCCGTCGTGGTACTGCTGCACGGCTTTCCACAACACAACGACAGCTGGGACGCCGTCATCGATCGGCTCACCGCGCAGGGCTATCGATGTCTGGCGCCCAACCAGCGCGGATACTCGCCGGGTGCCCGCCCACGCCGTCGCCGCGATTACCGCATCCCCGAACTCGTCGGCGACCTCGGCGCCCTGATCGACGCCAGCGGTGCCCGACAGGTGCATCTGGTCGGACATGACTGGGGCGCCGCGGTGGCTTGGGCCGCCGCCGCCGAGATGCCCGGGCGGCTGAAGACCGTCTCGCCGATCTCCGTCCCGCACCCGGCCGCGTTTCTCAGGTCATTCCTGACCAGTCGACAGGGGCTGGCGTCGTACTACATGTACCTGTTCCAGTTGCCGCGTCTACCGGAGTGGACGATGTTGCGTGGCAACGGCAGCTTCATGTCGAGATCCCTGCGGCAGGCCGGTCAGACACCTGCTGTGGCCGCGCGCGACGCGCGGGCCATGCTCGAACCCGGAGCCCTGACCGCGGCGATCAACTGGTATCGCGCCATGCCGCTGTCGAATCCGCGCACGTTCAACCAAAAGATCTCTGTGCCAACGCTATACGTGTGGAGTGACCAGGATGTGGCGCTGATGCCCAAAGCGGCTCACAACACCGGCCGCTACGTGACCGGGGAATACCAGTTCGAGATCATGCCCGGCGTCTCGCACTGGATTCCCGACGAGGAGCCCGACCAGCTAGCCGATCTCTTGCTGAACTGGTTTGCCGCTCACTGACCGATTCGAGATCGGCTGTCGCTCAACGCTTTCTCGATCTCCGTCCAAGTCTGTTCGACGATTTTCGACGCCGGCTGCAGCTCGGTGATCCGTGAGGACACCTGGCCGGTGTTGGCGACGCTGGCCTCCATGTCGCCTCCGAAGTAGAGATCGGTGATCCGGCCGAGCAGCTCTATCCCGGGCTCGGCGGCCGCGACACGTGCCGCGAGGCCGGTTCGCAGCACCCGCATCGTCGGGTTGCCCGGCAGATCCAGCATCACGGTGCCGTCATCACCGGCCGCGATGATCTCGTTCTTGAAGTTGGCGTGCACTCCGGCCTCGTGGCTGGCAAGCATCCGGGTGCCCATCTGCACGCCCTCGGCGCCGAGCACGACGGCTGCGGCAGCCGACCTGGCGTCGCAGATGCCGCCGGCCGCAATGATTGGAAGGTCGACCCGATCCGCGACGAGCGGCAGCAGGACCAACGTCGATGCCCCGAGGGCCGCCTTGAACCCGCCGCCCTCAACGCCCTCGACCACCAACGCATCGACGCCCGCGTCCGCAGCCTTGTGCGCACCCTTCAGCGATCCGACGACGTGAATGACCGTCATGCCGGCGTCGTGGAGCCGCGCGGTGAACAAGGCCGGGTCGCCGGCGGAAGTGAAGACATGGCGAACCTCGGCGGCCGCGAGCTCGTCGACGATCGACGGGTCGCGTTTCCAACCCTGGATCATCAGGTTGGCCCCGACGGGCCGGTCGGTCAGTTCGCGCACTCTGCGCAGGTCAGCGCGTCCTTCTGGGGTCAGGGTCTCGATCACTCCCATGCCCCCGCCCTCGGAGACGGCGGCGGCCAGCTCGGCCCGAGCGATGTAGGTCATCGGTGCCTGAACGACGGGGTACTGCACGCCGAGCAACGATTGGATGCGGTTGGTCACGCCTTGGATCATGCCTGGATCGAATAGGTGGCCACTCGACAGCCACTCAGGCACGCGCTGTAGTGCTGCGACAGTCGCGCGTTAGTGTCCTTTGGTCGGCTTCAGCGAACAAGCCGATAGAAGAGTTGAGCAATTCATGACCACAGCAGCAGAATCGTCGACGCTCGAAGCGCGGGTCGGCCACCACTACCCGATGGACGACACCTACCTGGTCGGCCGCGAAAAGCTGCGCGAATACGCCCGCGCGGTGCAGGACTATCACCCCGCCCACTGGGACCTCGACGCCGCCGCCGAACTGGGCTATCCCGACCTGGTGGCGCCGCTGACGTTCACGTCGACACCCGGCATGACCTGCAACCGCCGCATGTTCGAGCAGATCGTGGTCGGCTACGACACTTACATGCAGACCGAAGAAGTCTTCGAGCAGCACCGGCCGATCGTGGCCGGCGACGAGTTGCACGGTCGACGTCGAGCTGACGTCGGTGCGCAGGATCGCCGGCCGCGACCTGATCACCGTGACCAACACCTTTACCGACACGGCCGGCGAGCGGGTCCACACCCTGCACACCACCGTGGTCGGGCGTCACCGCCGAGGACATCGATCCGGCGATCAAGACGGCGGTGCAGAACGCGATGATGCACGACGTCGACATCTTCGGCATCGGCGAGGACGACTACCAGAAGACGCGTGCGCCCCGCGGGCGAGGTGCGGATCGCCGACGGCGGCCTGACCCGCACGCCGGGCACGCCGTCGTTCGACGACGTGGAGGTTGGCGACGAGCTGCCGGTTCACCACGCCCGACTGTCCCGCGGCGACTTGGTGAACTATGCCGGTGTCGCGGGCGACGCCAACCCGATTCACTGGGACGAGGACATCGCCAAGCTGGCCAACCTGCCCGACGTGATTGCCCACGGAATGCTGACCATGGGATTGGGGGCCGGATTCGCCTCCACTTGGACCGGCGACCCGGGGTCGGTCACGCGCTACGCGGTGCGGCTCTCGGCGCCCGCGATCGTGTCGGCCCGGGAGGGCTGTGACATCGAATTCGGGGGCAAGGTCAAATCTTTGGACCCTGAGACCCGCTCGGGCGTCGTCATCGTCACCGCAAAGTCCGCTGGCAAGAAGATCTTCGGCATGGCCACGCTCGGCGTCCGCTTCAGCTGATCGGGTCGAAGACGTTTTCCGGATCACGGGCACGTCGTTAGGTTGTGATGGACGAGTGAGTCGGAGCAGGCTGCCTGATCATCGACGCGGGGAGTCAACAATGACGACCGACGAAAGGCCGCTGATATACCGGATAGACGGCCGAAAGATCAAGTCGCCCAGCGACTTCTACCGAGAGATCGGCGCCGCGGTCAACGGGGCGGGCGGATATTTCGGGCGCAATCTCGACGCGTTGGCCGATTGCTTGCGGAGCGGTTTCGGGACCCCCGAAAAGCGGCCGTACGAATTCGAATGGCGGCACAGCGCGCTATCCCGGCACTACCTCGACGATGTCGCGCACAAGAAGCTGCCGCTCTTCGAGGCGATACAGGGCGTTTTCAAGGATGCCGGCGTACCGCTGCGGCTGGAATGAGACCCGTCTATTTACTTTCGATGGCGGTCCGCAAGATCGTCCCGATGGCATTCATTCCGGAAAGGACTTCGTCGCGGCGATCAGCGCTTCCGACATCCCAATTGGCGATCACCGCGTAGGAGAAACGGGTCGCGTCTCCCGTGATGGTGCCGACGTCTGCTCTCACGCCGGGGTCGGCCCCAGTTTTGTTGCAAATAGCGATGTTTCGATCACTTGGCGCATGCGCCAGCGGGTCGAGGCCGAAAGCCGACGCGACCATCGAAAGGTCGACTGTCGTTGCCAGCCAAGCGTTCACCTGCTCTGACACTGCAGGCGTTAATAACGTGCCGCGCGAGAGCTGACTCATCAGAGCGGACAGTTCCGACGCCGACCCGGTCGACAACGTAGGCGGGTGCTGTGGGCCGCGGTGGCCTCGGACATAGTCGAGCAGCGCCGTGGCCACCAGACCCAGAGATTCTGCGAGCTCGCCGACCCTCGGCAAACCCACCCGCCCGAGAAGGACGTTGGTCGCCGTGTTGTCGCTGACGCTGGCGATCAACACGCAGAGATCGTCGATCGCCAACTCATCGATGTGGAGGTGTTGCCAGAGTCCCGAGTCGGCAACCGCGAGCTCCGGTGTCCTGCTGAGCAAGCCTGCGCCGTTGAGCTCCCCCGCGTGGATTTGCCGCGCCACCTCCAGGAGCAGCAGAACTTTGCCCACACTCGCGGTCTTCAGCGCGCGATCACCGTCTCGACAGGCCAATTCGCGACCCGAGCCGTCACGAATGGACACCGCCCAGTCGATGTCAGCGAACGCGCTCAGTGCCTCGTCGATCGATAGCTGGAGCACGCGCAGCTCCTTGCACTGAGAAGGGTTGGGTCGTGGACGAGAGTAGCGCGGTGGCAACTATGCGTCGGGTAGGAACAGTGCCGCGAGAACCGCGGCGATGCCGGCACATGCCAGGATCGTGATGGCTACCGCGGTCCATCCACGAGCTTCGAAGGCGACGCCTCCCAGCCACCCGACGGCGCTTGACCCGCCGTAGTAGAAGAGGTTGTACAGCGACGACGCTTGCGCCTTGCCCACCGGCGCAGCCTGGCCCGTCCACCCAGCCGCGGTCGAATGCGCTCCAAAAAATCCGGCGGTCGCGACCACCAGGCCGACGAGGACCGCGATCACATTGTCGCTCAACGTCATTGCGATACCCAGCATCATGATCGACACCGACGCGAGCAACACCCGTTTGCGACCGTAGCGGGTCGCCTCGGCACCTGCCCGCGACGACGCCCACGTGCCGGCCAGATACGCCAGGAACATCAGATTCACCACCGATGGCGCCAGGTGAAACGGTGCGCGCGTCAAGTAGAAACCGAGGAAATTGTAGAGCGCGACGAATCCACCCATCAGCAGGAAACCTTGGGCGAACAACACCAGCTGTCGCGGCGTGCGCAGATTTTCGGCCAGCCGATGCCCAAGACTCCCTTCGGGATTCGCATCATTACGTAACATCGGCGTGAATCCGCGCGGTTCGGGTGCGAGTCTGACGAAACCCATGGCTGCCACCCCGCAGATCACCGCGACGGTGAACACGCCGACCCGCCAGCCGGCCACCTCGGCGACGGGGCTGGACACAAGGCGTCCGAGCAGCCCACCGATCGTCGTGCCGCCGACGAATATCCCGGCAGCTCGCGCGGCGTGCACTGGATCAACTTCCTCGGTCAGATACGCCACCGCGATCGCCGGCACACCGCCCACCATCAACCCCTCCACAAAACGCCCGGCGAGGAGCAAGGAGAACGTCGGTGCGAAGGGCACCAGCATTCCCACCAGGGTGGCCGCCGTCACCGACACCGAGATTGCCTTCACCCGGCCGATCCGGTCGGCCAACGCGGACCAGGGGATGACGCCTATCGCCAGTCCGACCGTCGACGCCGAGACCACTAGGGCGGCACTCGCCGCGCCCACACCCAAGTCGGCTGAGATCAAAGGCAATACGGCCTGAGGTGAGTACAGCTGGGCGAAGGTGGCTACGCCCGCGCAGGCCAAAGCTGCGAGCAGTCGACCGTAGGCCGCGGATCCGCGAGGGTGTCCCACCCAGTCGTCGTTTACGGGTTGCTCGGCGCCCACACCCTGAACCGTAGGAACGATCGATGCGATGTGTCCACCACACGGGGTATGGCATCGCTCACCCGACGAGCCCGTGCCAAGAACCCTGGGAGCCAACGCGATCGAGCGCGGCTGACTCAGACGGTCGACGTGGGATTCGGCGGAGCATCGCCCAACGCGGTGTCCACAGATGGATAGATGTCCAGAACGTCGTGAATTCCCAACAGCTGCATGGGCTTCGCGGTTACGGGTCCATGCGCCACGACGCGAAAGGAAATCGCCAGTTCCTCGCTCTTGCGGTCGGCTTCCATCAGGACACTCATGCCAGCCGTCGCCAGGAAGGTCACGCCGGTCAAATCCACGACCAATGCCTCGGGTCGTCGACGGAGGATTGTCCGAATCTGCTCTGTCAGGATCGGGGCGGCGGCCATGTCCATAATGCCTTCGGCGGACAGCACGACCGCGTGTCCATCATCGCGCTCGGACAGTTCCAGCGGCGAGGCCTTATTCATCAGCAGGCACCTCGTCGGTGACCGGAGCCCATTCGCAAGGCCACGTGATTGCGTCGTTGCAATGCTCCACCTGCGCTCCTACCGCGTCAAAGAGACGGCCGATCTATCGCCTCGGGCTCCCGTCCGGTGATAAACCCAACAAGTTCCCGCTCGAAGCCCGGTTCAATCCGGCTGGACCTCGACAGGCGGAGCGACCGAAACATCGCTCGCTTTGGCGACGGCCGCGCGACGACGCCGCGCGCGACCGGCCAACGCAAGCGTGATGGCAATGCCGCATAACGCGACGGCGGGCAGGAATAGCGTCTGGAGCAACCAAATCCGGCGCTGGACCCTCGCGACCTGACGTGATGCGTGACGCACCCGAGCCAAGTTGTCCATGGCCGCCTTCCGTGCTCACTGTTCAGGGACCGCGCTCTGACATTCGGACGGGATGTACCCGCGCCGCCCGCCTCGCAACCAACGAATCAGCCCTGAGACGCGGCCCGAGGGTGCCGACCGCCTCGAAATGCCGGGATGATGGAGGCGTGAGTTTGCACATGGGTCTGGTTTTGCTGCTGGCCGCCGTCGGCGTGATCGTGGCGGTGGATCGAATCGCGGCCCGCACCGGACTGCCCAGCGCGGCACTGCTGGCCTTGGGCGGCATCGCGTACGCGTTTCTGCCTGGACCCAACATCGCGCTGAAACCGGAGCCCGCGCTGTACTGCATCTTGCCGCCGCTGCTCTATTACGCGGCCCTGGAAGCGTCGCTCGTAGAGATCCGACGCAACCTGCGCACGGTGATCAGCTTGTCGGTGGTTTTGGTGTTGCTGACCGCGTGTTCGGTCGGCGTCGCGTTCTCCCTACTGGTTGGGGGTGCCACGTTTGCCGTCGGCACGGTACTCGGCGCGGCGGTGGCGCCGCCCGATCCGGTCGCGGCACTCGCCGTGGCCCGTAAGGTCGGCCTCCCCGCAACGATCATCACGCTCATCGAGGGCGAGGGTCTGCTCAACGATGCGACCGCGCTTACCACGCTGTCGGTGGCCATTGCGGCGGCCAGTGGCGGTGGCTTCTCGGCACCGTCGGCAGTAGGAAAGTTCTTACTGGCCGCTGTCGGTGGTCTGGCGGTGGGAGTGGCGATCGCTGCCGGTCGTCGGCTTCTCAGCCGCTGGACTCCGGATATTCTGACCGCCAACGCGGTTTCGCTCGCCACCCCGTTCGTGGCATACCTTGCCGCAGAGCAGATCTCCGCTTCCGGCGTGCTTGCCGTGGTGGTGTGCGGATTGATCGTCGGACATGACCTACCGCGGTCGGAGTCCGGTGCGAGTCGGTTGCAGACACGGGCCGTCTGGCGGCTGACCAATTTCCTGCTCGAGGGCTTCGTCTTCCTGCTGATCGGCCAGCAATTGCCGCGAATCCTTCAGGGGCTCAGCAGTCATTCGTTGACCACGGTCATTGCCGCGGCCGGCGGAACCCTCGCCGTGGTGCTGCTGCTGCGACCGCTCTGGTTGCTGGTTACCCAACTGTTGCCGCAGCCGTTGCACTCCCGGCTTGGAGACGTCTCGAGCGCTGAACCCGACGGCATGACGGATTCAGTTCCCGCCCGTTCGGCCCGCGACCGGGAATTGCAACGACTCAGCGTGCGTGAGGTTTTCGTGCTGAGTTGGGCCGGCACGCGCGGTGTCGTCAGCCTGGCCGCGATCTTCACGGTGCCGCTCGTGACGGAAACCGGTAACCCGTTCCCCGAACGGGATCTGCTGCTGTTCTGCACCTTGGTCGTGGTGTTGGTGACCCTGATCGGGCAGGGTCTGACGTTTGCGCCTCTGGCGCAGGCCCTGGGTATTCGCGTCAAGCCCGCCGACGAGTCGCGCCTTCGCAAACTGGCCGGCGTTGCGGCCATCCGCGCTGCAATCGAACGACTGGACGCACTGAACCAGCAGAGCCACAACGACATTGATCGGCAAGCCATCGATGTCGTGCGTCAACAATTGTCGACCCGGCTCAAGGCGCGCCAACAACAGCTCAACGTGCTCGACGTCACCGACACCGATGACATCCCCGCGTATCCGAACGACGACGCACTGCTGCAAATGCGTCGGGCGGCGATCGACGCACAGCGTGAAGAGCTCGTGCGCTGGCGCGACGCCGGCATGTTGCCTGACACCGGACTGCGAGCGCTCGCGCGTGCGCTCGATCACGAAGAAGGCATGCTGGCGTTCAGCCGGCCCTGATCGGTCAATCGCTGGCGCCGAGGTGGCGTGACCGGGATCCTTGAGAGATGCCCAAGCGAATCTTGAATGTCGTCACCAACGTCTCCCACTACGAGGACCCGTCCGAACCGACCGGGCTGTGGCTCTCTGAGTTGACACACGCGTATCACGTCTTCGCCAAAGCCGGTTACGAGCAGACGATCGTCAGTCCCAAGGGCGGTGTGTCCCCGCTGGAGCCGCGTTCGCTGAAATTCCCGAACTACAACAGGAGCGCCAAGGCTTGGCGGACCAACGATCGGAAGATGATGCTGCTGCACCGCACGATGTCAGCCGAGCAGGTCGATCCGACGGATTTTGACGCGATCTACTTCACCGGAGGTCACGCGGTGATGTTCGATTTCCCCGATAGCCTGGCGCTACAACGGATTACACGCGAGATTTTCGAGCACGGCGGAGTCGTCTCCTCGGTGTGCCATGGCTATTGCGCCCTACTGAACACCACGCTGTCGAACGGCGAGCTTCTGGTCGCCGGCCGAAAACTCACCGGGTTTGCCTGGTCGGAGGAGGTCTTGGCACGCGTCGACAAGCTGGTGCCCTACAACGTCGAGGCGGAGATGAAAAAGCGCGGCGCCCACTACGGCAAGGGACTGATTCCGTTTGCGTCGCACGTGGTTGTCGACGGACGGCTTGTGACAGGACAGAACCCCGGCTCGGCGAAGGCTACGGCCAAAAAGGTCGTCGCTGTGCTCGAAGGCTGACCTACGGCCAGCGACCGTTGAGGGAGGTCGCGATGAACTCGTCGGTCGCCCGGCTCAGAGGCCGATGTAGACCGCCTTGGTGTTGAAGTAGGCCTCGATGCCTTTGCGGCCGCGCTCGCCGCCCCACCCGGACTGCTTGTGGCCGCTGATCGGCATCGACGGGTCCGCCGCGAGCGCGGAGTTCACCCAGATCTGGCCCGCGCGAAGCTCGTTGACCACGCGATGCGCACGAGCAAGGTTCTCGGTCCAAATGGAACCAGCGAGCCCGTAGTGGGTGTCGTTCGCCGCGGCGAGCACCTCGTCTTCGTCATCGAACGGAATCACACAACCGACCGGGCCGAAGATCTCCTCTTTGATGAGCCTCATGTCGGGCGTGGTATTTGTGACGATCGTCGCCTCGTAGAAGTAGCCCTTGCGGTCCATCGGCTTACCGCCGGTGATCACCTTCGCGCCACCGGCGACGCCGTCGTCAACGATGCCCGCCACTCGAGTGCGCTGCTTGTCGCTAATCAACGGGCCCAGAACGGAATTGGGATCTTCACTGCCGCCCATCGGCAGCATCTTCGCGAAAGCGGCCAAACCTTCGACCACCTGGTCGTAGATGCCGCGCTGGACGTATATGCGCGATGTGCACGAGCAGTTCTGTCCTGAGCCGGCTAGCAGCCCCATGCCGGCACCCATGATCGCCTTGTCGAGGTTGGCGTCGTCGAACATGATCAGCGGCGACTTGCCGCCGAGTTCGAGCGTCAGCCGTTTGAGATTGCCGGCGGCCGCCTTGACGATCAACCGGCCGACCTCCGTCGACCCGGTGAACGAGATCTTGTCGACGTCCGGATGGGCGGTCAGCGCCGCGCCGGTGGTCTCGCCGTAGCCCGTGATGACGTTGAGCACGCCGTCGGGTAACCCGGCCTCGCGGAAGATCTCTTCCAGCTTCAACGCGGTGAGCGGTGTCTCCTCGGCGGGCTTGAGCACGGCGCTGCAGCCCGCTGCGAGTGCGGGCGCGACCTTGAGCATCGCGACGAAGAACGGACCATTCCACGGAATGATGAGGCCGACGACGCCGACCGGCTCGAGCTGAGTGAAGGTGTGGTAGGTCTCCCAGGTACCCAGCAGTCCGTCGGACACGAGGTTGGCTGATTCGCCGTGGATCTTGCCGACCCAGCCGGCGTAATACTTCAGCATGTCGACCGACACCGGGATGATGTGCTTCGCCGCGTTTTTGTTCATGCCGTTGTCTTGGGCTTCGAGGGCCGCGAGCTCGTCGGCGCGCTCCTCGATGATGCGCGCGGCACGGAACAGCACATTCGCGCGGTGGGTTGCGGGTGCCTTGCGCCACACGCCGGACTCGAAGGTCTCGCGGCGCCCGGGCGACAGCAGCGTCGACAGCCGCCTGGTCGGAGTCGGGGACCTCCGCGATCTGCTCTTCATTGGACGGGTTGAAGACCGCAATGGCGTTGCTCAATGTCCTGCATCCTCTCGCGGGGTCGTATAAGCAGATCAACCTACTCTATTAATTTAGAGTACATTCCCGCGGTTCGGTAGACGCCAAGGTCGCTCCCGCTCAAGCCGCTCGCGCAACCTAGCGCCCGCCCTCCTAGGCGGTGAAACATCAATTCGGACACCGGTTTTCGCGCTGCAACCCCGCGCGAGGGGTCGCAGACCCGTGAACGTTGCCGTCGGAGCACCTCGCAAGAATGCTTAGAGCACATTCGCGTCATACTGCATTTGCCGCCCTCGACCAGTTCGCCATGGCGAATGGCACCACCGTCTCATTTACTCCAGGTCGACCGCTGGTGACGTGTAGCTTTCAGATTCCGGCCGAATGCTCGGCCGACCGTTCTAGTGGAGAAGAGGCCCTTACCTATGGCGCGAATCATGACGGTCTCGGACACCGTCGACATCGAGGCGGACGCGGACGTGCTCTACTCCTTGGTCAGCGACCCGACGCGGATGGGTGATTGGAGTCCGGAGAATCGCGGCGCGACCGTGTTGAATCCCGCACACGACGGCGCCGCCTTCGTCGGCATGCTGTTCGAGGGGCGCAACAAACGAGGACGCGCCAGCTGGGTCACCCGGTGTACGGTCACCGCCGCCGATCCGGGGCGCCGGTTCGCCTTCACCGTGCACACCATCGGGGTGAGAAAGCCGCGCCTGCGTGGTGCGAACGCATCGTGGGAGTACACGTTCGAGCGAATCGCTCCGGGCAGAACCACAGTCACCGAGACATGGCGCGACGACCGAACGTCGTGGCCGGACCCGTTGGTCGCAGTGTTCGACCGGATCGCCACCTCCGGCAAGACCTTCTCCGAGTTTCAACGAGCCAACATTCGCAAGACCCTGGAAGCGCTCAAACGAGCAACCGAAAGAACCGGCAACTGAGACCGCGGAAAGACTTCAACGACAAGGGTTCCCGTCACTCAGCCGAATCCACCTACCGGCGCGAACGAGTCCCCGACGATCGCGATGGCGGTGACGATGGCGGCCGGCACTGCGTAGCCAAGCGATTGGGCGACCGCGAGGAAATCGAATATGGCCGCCAGCAATACCGAAAGTGCAACAGTGGCAATGCGAATCGTGTGGCGCAACGGGTGCGAACGCGGTCAGTGGTTACGCAATGTGGAGACGAGCTGCTGCTTGTTAAGCCGGGAGTACCCACTGATACCCAGCTCTTTGGCGCGGTGCTTGAGATCGCTCACTTTCCAGTCCTCGTACGAACCGGACCTTCCGCCCTTGCTTGCGACCGACGACTTGCCACGAGCAGCGGCGGCGTTTGAGATCCGCGCCGCCTTTTCCTTGGAATTCCCTTCTTTGCGTAGATCCCGGTACATCTTCTCGCTTTTGATCGATGAATTCGGCATGACGACCTCCTGATTCGGATACCAGGCAGAATGCCCCGGTTGCGGGTCGCTAAACCGCGTCCGACGGCGCTGCCATGGCGTCGACGATCGAAAGCCACGAAGTGGTTTGCGTCACCGGCTTTCGTCCCGGCGAATAACACTGTCGGTCATGACGCGTCGGCGCCGGCGATCCGCTTGTTCACGCGCTCAACGTCTTCCAGCGAATGAAGGTCATCAACCAACTTGGTGATCGCAACCTGCACGTCTGTTCGGTTGACCGGCGCGTAACCCCGCTCGTCAAACCTTTTGGGTGAGCCGGTTCGAAGACAATCCGCAATCAATGCCCGCAATCTGGACAGCACCTTGATGTACCCCCTTGTGGGAAGTCGTCTGGTGGTTCGATGCCCTCGTTGCTCAAGGCGAGTTGAATTCAGTGTTGACGGCCGGTCTCGCTGGACTCGAGGCGCTCGGCCTCGACTACCTCTGCGGCGACTTCGGCCAACGGCGTATTCGAGGACTGCGACAGTTTTTTGAGCAGTTCGAACGCCTGCTCGGCGTCAATGTTGAACCGCTCCATGATCATGCCCTTCGCTTGACCGATGACGTCGCGCGACTGGAGGGCTTTGTGAAATTGATGGTCGCGACGGACCAGGGTCCAGGCCATCGCGGTGTATGCCGCATAAATCTGCGCGGACTCAGTGGTGCCCACGTCGAACGCGTTGGGCTTCTCGGCGTAAAGGTTCAGCGCGCTGACGCCTGGCGAGTCAGACACCAGAGCCACGCTGAGGACCGATCGGATGGGTGTGCGTTTCACCACGGCGCGGCTGTAGCTCGGCCAGCGCGGGTCGTTCTCCACGTCATCCACCCGGACCACGTTGTCGTTGTTTGCCGCCGACAGACAAGGGCCCGCTCCATACTCACCCTGGATTTCGTCGAGCAAGGCCGGGAATGGACCTGTGGACGCCTCGGTGAACACCTTGCCGCGTGCCGCTACTGTGATGCTGGCGTGCTGCGCGGAGGGGAGGAACCGAACCGCCCCGGCGGTCAGCTCACTGAGAACGTCCTTGACGTCGAGTTTCTGCCGCTCCTGAAGACCACGCACGAACTGGGCCATCTCGAGATCCAGGCGGGGCGCATATTCGCTGTTCATCGATCTCCTCCCGCGGCATGGCTTGGCGTGAACGCATCTGGTTTTGGCTACCCCCCTCGACAAGCTCTATGCACTGAATCGAGCCCTGTTCGCATTCCGGACAGCGGCTTCGCCCCCGAGCACGTCAGGTCGTTGATATGTTCGGCTTGCCAGCTGACGACGCTGGCTAGTTGCGCGGCGGGAGAGCTTGGATCCTGCCGTAACGGAGCCACTCCGCGCGGCAACGCCGTTCACAACGGTCACGTTGTTAACATCACGCGATGCAGGACTCGTCGGCGGTTTCGCGGCGCGATGCTCTTCGCTTCGCCGCCGCTGCCTCGGCACTTGCCGGTCTGGGTGTCGCGTCGTTAGGCGCAGGCGCCCCCACCGCCGCGGCCGCCGCACCAACGTTAATCGACTTCGCGATGCGTCAGATTCCCGCTCAGGACATCCGTGCCGCCGGGCACTCCGGGGTCGTCAACTACGTCTCGCTGTCGCGCCCTGGCTCGTCGTTTGGCGCCAAACCCATCACCCGGCCCTACGCCGAGTCGCTCACCGCCGCTGGGCTGGTGATCGTCAGCAACTACCAATATGGAAAGCCGGGCGGGTCGGCGCCATCTGACTTCACGCGTGGATTCAGCGGCGGCGTCTCCGACGCCCGCACCGCCTGGCAGCTACATTCCGCGGCCGGCGGCGGACAAAGCGCACCGATTTTCTTCACCGTCGACGACGACATCAACCGCGAGACGTGGAATAGCGTTGCGCTGCAATGGTTTCGCGGAATCAACTCGGTGCTTGGGGTGCAACGAACCGGCGTCTACGGGGGCATCAACGTGTGCCAGTGGGCCGCCGCCGACGGCGTCATCGGCACTTCACGCACGCCCGGAAAGCGGTGGGCATGGCAGACGCGGTCCTGGTCGCACGGTCAGGTCGACCCCGCCGCGGTTCTCTACCAACGGATTGTGAGCACCGCATCGACTCCCGGCCCGGTGGTCGGTGGGGAGGAAGTCGACGTCAATGACGCTTTGGCCCAGGACTGCGGGCAGTGGAACCTTCATCCGTGAGGCCATAGCCCACTATCGGATTCATCGACGTCCCCAACCAGGCCTACCGACACAGTTGCCGACTGATCGCGACCGTCATCGCACTATCGGCCTACCTCGTATTGACCGGAATATAAGCCTGCCCTCGAGCAGCGCAGAGGATTTGAAATGTCGTCCACCAGCACCCTGTGGTTATTCCCGCTGATCGCGTTGGGTGGTGCGCTGCAGGCCATGGGCGGCCCGATGAACAATGCGCTGCGCGTTTCACGGGCAGCGCGTGGCTGGCAACCCTGGTCTCGTTCGGCCTCATCGTTCCGGTCTTTCTGGTCATAGCCGCGGGATTGGAGCTGTTTTGCTGGTTATCGGGGTATTTTTCATTTCCAGCGGCTGACGCCGGCCGACCGTTCGGTACCGGAGGACGCCGCGAGCATTCAGGCGGCCTTGCCGCGCCGATGTTTTTTACCGCATAGTAAGAACAGTTGTTCGCCGAAATGAGGAATTCTTGTGCCGGACTACAAGGTGATCGTCGTCGGAACCGACGGCTCAGAAACATCGCTGCGCGCCGTTGACAAGGCTGCCGAAATTGCCGCGCAATCGCAGGCCCAACTCATCGTGGCGACCGCGCACCCGGCATCGTCCGGTCGCGGGCACGGGGGTATCGACCCCGACCAAGCGCACGACGAGAGCTACCGTCAACAGGGGAACGCGCCGGCCTATGACCTTCTCCAAGACGCTGCGGCACGCGCGAAGCAAAGTGGCGCAACCGAAGTGACGCAGCGTGCCGTGGAAGGCGCTCCGGCCGATGCCCTTATCGCGCTGGCCGATGAGGTCGGCGCCGATCTTCTCGTGGTCGGCAGCGTCGGTGTGAATTCACTGGTTGGGCGACTTCTGGGCTCGGTGCCGAAAATTATTCAAAAGCGCGCCAAGACCAAAGTCCTGGTCGTCGAAACGGACGACTGAGCTTTTTCAAGCGGCAAACGTCGGTTGCGCTGTGGACTCAACGCTCAGGCTGCACCCGCCATCTGCCTCGCGGAAGCATTCGAGGCAGCCGCCCAACATGATCCGCTGCAAGCCCACTACCCACGAATCGGACTTCGCACACGGTTGTGCTGCCTTATTGACGTGTCCTCACGACAGATCACCCGCGACAAGCCGCCCGCTGTTTCTGGCGTGAGGCCCTACGACGCGGGTGAGTTACCCACTACCCGGACATTCAATCCGTCTGAGCGGTTGGTGCCATAGTCCACATTCCAATGCTTGATTCCGTTCAGCCAGCCCGACCGCAGCCGCTCGGGTTCACCTAGGGCGGTGAGGTCGGGCGCAAGGTCGGCAATCGCGTCAAACATGGCACCAACGGTGAGCCGGGCGAGATTGGCGCCCAGACAAAAGTGCGCACCGTTGCCGCCAAAACTCACGTGAGGATTAGGATTTCGCAAAATGTTGAACGAGTACGGGTCGTCGAACACCTCGTCGTCGAAATTGGCCGACCGGTAGAACAGCACCACCCGTTGTCCCTCGGCGATCATCACGCCGCCGAGCTCGACATCGCGCAGTGCCGTCCGCTGAAACGACGTGATCGGGGTGGCCCACCGGATGACCTCATCCACCGCGGTGGCCGGACGCTGCTGCTTGAACAGTCGCCATTGGTCGGGGAATTCGAGGAAAGCCATCATGCCCTGCGTGATCGAGTTGCGGCTGGTCTCGTTGCCGGCGACCGTCAACGTCACGAGGAACAGCCCGAATTCCTCCTCGGAGAGTTTGTGTCCGTCCACGTCGGCGTGCACGAGCGTGGTGACGATGTCATCGCCGGGGTGCTCGGCTTTATAGGCGGCGAGTTGCATGCCGTACCACATCAGCTCCCCCGCCGACGTCAGCGCCTCGGACTCGGCGAATTCGGGATCCTCGTCGCCGACCATCTCGTTCGTCCAATGAAAAAGCTTGGCCTGGTCTTCCTCGGGCACCCCCAATAGACCTGTAATGGCCTGCAGCGGTAGCTCACTCGCCATTTGCGCGACGAAGTCACCGGAGCCGGTTGCCGCCGCGTGCGCCACGATACTGCGGGCACGGCGGGTCAGGTCGGCCCGCAACTGATCGACCGCGCGCGGAGTGAACCCGCGCGAGATGATCCTGCGCATCCGGGTGTGTTGGGGCGCGTCCATGTTGATCATCGAGAAACGGCCCGCCTCGATCTGTCCGCGGGCGGTTTCTCGATCGCAGTAGCGGGGCACGATGCAGTTACGTGCGCTCGAGAACACGTCGTCACGCCGGGACACCTCCCGCACGTCGCGGTGCTTGCTCACTACCCAGTAGCCACCGTCGTCGAAGCCGCCGACCCCGTCGCGCTGCGCATTCCACCAGATCGGCGCGGCGCGGCGTAGTTCCTCGAACTCCGCGGTCGGCAAGCGACGCGCGTAAACGTCGGGATCGGTGAAATCGAAACCTTCGGGCAGTTGCGGTGCTGGCATCGAACGATCCTTCGTTGTGCGGTGCGATCACCCAAGGCTTACTCCGCGCGCCCCGTAGACGGGCGTTTTCAGAAGGTTTCGTCGCGAAAGGCAGCAATGACGGTGTTGACATGCGGATCGGTGCGCAGCTGTTCCAGTGATCGCGGAAGGGGAAGGCGCCAATTCGGATACTCGTCGATGGTGCCCGGCAAGTTCGGCTGACGAGGCTCGGCAAGCACATCGTAGGGCGAGATGAGCTTCAGCCGGCTTGGGGTAGCCGCGAGGAACTGGTGCATAGCCGTCACGATGGCTGCTTCGTCCGGCTCGCCGTCACCAGCTGGCAGCAGACCCTGTGCCCTCAGCAGAGCGATTAGCTCAGCGCGTTCATGTTGGGCCGAATCCTGCTCGGCCGCAACGTCGTCGAGCAATCCGCGATCGGCGCGGGCCCGGACGTGCTCGGCCCGCAGAAACCCGGCCGCGGTGGGCAGGTCATGGGTGGAGATGCTCGCCGCCGCTCGTTCCGGCCACCTGACGGCCGGCAGCAGCGGCTGGTCGGCTGCCGACTCGTCGCGCACGAACCACGACACCGCGCACCCGAGCATCTCGTTGTCGGCCAACGCCTCGGTGACTTCCGGCTCGACGGTTCCGAGGTCCTCGCCGATCACGATGGCGCGCGCCTGATGCGCGGCCAGCGCCAGGACGGCCAGCATCACCTCGGCGTCGTAGTGGACGTAGGTGCCGCGTTCTGGGCCGTCACCGGGCGGAATCCACCACAGCCGCCACAGACCGGCAACGTGGTCGATGCGCAGCCCGTCGGCATGGGCGAGAACGGCCTCCAGCATCTCTCGCAGCGCGCCATATCCCGTGGCCGCGAGACGGTCGGGGCGCCACGGCGGCAAACCCCAATCCTGGCCACGCGGAGTGAAGTTGTCGGGCGGCGCTCCCACCGTGACGCCGGTCGCGAGGACGTCGGCCAGTGCCCACGCGTCCGCCCCCTCGGCGTCGACCCCCACCGCGAGGTCATGGATGACGCCGACGGTCATGCCGGCGGCGTGCGCGGCGTCCCGCACTCCCACCAGTTGTTCGGCGCACCGGCGCTGGACCCACGCGTGAAACGCGATACGAGGCGCCAAGTCCTGACGAGCGGCGGACACCGCCGGCCCAGCGGCGTCGCGTAACGACTCGGGCCATTGGGTCCAGCGACCGCCGTGGCGTTCGGCCAGTGCGCAATAGGTGGCCCAGTCGGCGAGGCCGTTCGACAGCGCCGAAGGCAACGAGTCGTCGAGACCGGACGGCCGTCCCTCGGAGCGCCACAGCAATTCCAAAGCTGCCCGTTTGGCCGCCCACACGAGGTCGTAGTCGATGCGTTCGGTGGTCGGCGAGACCCGCAGCGCGTCGACTTCGGCGCGGGTGCCGGCATCGGCACGACGATAGGCGTCGAGGTCCTCGATGCGCAGCGCCAACGGATTAGCGAAGCGGCGACTCGACGGCGTATACGGCGACGGCTGCACCGGATGCGTGGGGCCCGGAGCGTGCAGCGGATTGAGTAACACGGCGCCGGCCCGATGCTCGGCCGCGGTCCAGTCGATGAAGTCTCGGAGATCGCCGAGGTCGCCGATCCCCCACGAGTGTTGCGAGCGGAGCGCGTAGAGCTGCAGCATCCAGCCCCACGTCGGTGGGGTCGGCGGCAGCTTGGGTGGCGCGGCCACGAGAGTTGACTCCCTGCCGTCGCGGGTGTGCACCCGGTACCAGCCCGGTGTGATATCCCCGGGAAGTTCGTCGCGTAGGTCGAGCCGCCGCCCGTCTTCGCCTATCAGCAACGCGGCGCCCGGCAAGCGATGAGGTAGTCCGTTGACACGCACGGCGATCGTCGGTGGCAGCGCGGTGGATCGTGTTTCCTTGACCCGGGCCAATTCTCGAGCACGATCAGCGCCGCTGCCGGCCTCGACGTCGAGCAGCCCGAGCACCTTGACAACCACATCAGCGTCGACGTCGACCATTTCGCGTCGCTCGTTGCGGTATCCCGTCGCCACCCCGTGAGTTTTCGCCAACTCACGCAGGTCGTCGGGGATTGATGAGGCTGTCATGACGTCGGTGCAGTCATGCGGGGCGGCTTCGAACACACGATGCTGGCGTACCCAACCCACACGGCTTTCTATCGAAAGTGCGGGCGCTGATTGAAAATCCGATTGCGGACGCGCTCAGTGCCGTGCGCTTCCATCACGCCATTGATCCCACGGCACCGTCCAGTCGCCACCCTGCGACACCTTCAACGGGGGGCCGCCAGTGTTGCGGACCTCGACGACGTCGCCGGGGACGGAGAAGTCGTAGAACCATTTTGCATTGTCTCCGTTGAGGTTCAGGCAGCCGTGCGAGGTGTCGGTATTGCCTTGCGCCCACACCGTGGTGTCGAGCTGATGGAGATAGATGCCGTCGGTGCTGATGCGGGTGGCGTAATGAATGGTTTCGCGGTATCCAAGCCGTGAATTCTTGGGCAGGCCGAACGTCGATGAGTCCATCACCACCGGATCGCCCTTGTCCAGCACGGTGTAAACGCCAGGCGGTGTCCAGAAGGACAGCGTGCGGCCGTCGACGTCTTGCGTACCGCCCATTCCCATCGATGTGGGCATCGTGCGAATCAGGCGGCCGTTGTCGAAAACGCTGACCACCTTCGTCTTGTCGTCGGCGACGGATATGTGCGCATCGCCGATCGTGAAGGACACCTTGGTGTCTTCCTGCCCGAAGATCCCCCGGCCCAAATCGACTCCGTAGATCTTCGCCTCGGCAGTGATGGCTGTGTGCGGGCGGTAGTAGTGCTCCGGCCGCCAGTGTGCGGTCTGGTCGTCGACCCACCGCCACGCACCGGCGACCGGTGGCGACGTATTCACCGAGAGCTGCTGTTCCGCGCGGGCGCGATCTTCGATCGGCTCGTCGAAGTGCGCAACGACGACCATGCCGACGCCGTAGGTACCCCCATCGCGGAGCGCTGCCTCCGACACGCTGGTGAACGACACCTTCGTCTGGTTGGGCGGCACCAACGTGGCAAATTCCGAAACTTGGCTCGCCGCAGCACCACCCGAGCCCCGGCTGACCACCGTCAGCGTGTAGGTGCGCCCGTAACCGAGCGGCTCCACCGGATGCCAGACGGCGTGATCGGGGGTCATCACTCCCGCGATAGGCTTTCCTGCGTCGTTGACCATCCGCACATCGGTCAAGGTCCCTGACGCGGCCGTCACCGACACCGGGGTAAGCGGATCGACGCCGTGCGTGTGCGCGGCGGGCTGGAAGGTCAGCTTCGCCGGCTCGGGCGTGTGCGCGGCGTTGCGCTGCTGACAGCCGGTCGCACATCCTCGGCCCCAGTCGACGGAGAATGCGCCAAGCCCACCGGTCATGATCAGCACGACAGCCAATGCCGGCCGAAACCAGTTGCGCTGCACAACGTTGGTAATTGTCACTTTACGGAGAATTCCTAGTGGCTTCGCTGTGATGGGTGGATCTGAGCGCCCCTGACTCGCCGACGAGGTACCCCGGCGGCGGCCATCACAAACGGCGGCGCCGAGTTATTCGCAGGCAGCGCCATCCGCTGTCTAGCGCGGCAGGTACCGCCCGATGCGCCGGAGCTGGTTCCTGATTGAGGTCGCGATTTCGAAGTGGTCGACCGGCGCGATGCGCGCGACGACGTCGAGCGCGACCGCCTCGGGCGCGATCACGACCCGACCTTTTCGGCTGGCGACCCCGTTGATGATCTCGGCGGCGGCGCGATCGGCCGGATACGTGAGCATCTTGGCGAATGCCGCCTTGCCCGCCGCGACTTCCTCGTCGCTGGCGGCCGCCGCGACGCGCGCGGTCTCGGCGATGCGGGTGCGGATTCCACCTGGATGCACGGTCGTCACGCCGATTCCCGCGGGTCGCAATTCGCGCCGCAGCGCTTCGCTGAAACCGCGCAATGCGAACTTGCTTGCCGAGTACGCCGTCTGGCCCGGGGGTGCAACCAATCCGAACAGACTGGAGACGTTGACGATGTGGGCGCCTTCGGGCATCACCGGGAGAAGGCCGCGGGTAAGCGCAACGGGTGCTCGAAAGTTGATCTGCAGAACCCAGTCGAATTCCTCTTCGCTGATGTCGGCGAACCGGCCGCCCAATGCGACGCCGGCATTGTTGACCAACAGGTCCACGCGGTGTCGTCGCAGAGCTTCGTTGAGTTCCGAAATCTGGCTGGAGTCTGATAGGTCGACGACGTGCGTGGTCAGGGAGATCGCGGGATGCCGGACGGCCAGGTGCTCGGCGACACCGGCCAAGCGGTCGGCATCTCGGTCGACGAGCGCGAGCTGAGCCCCACGTTCGGCGAGCTGGTAGGTGATCTGTTCGCCCATTCCGCTTGCGGCACCGGTCACCACGGCCCGAGCGCCCGGGAAGTGGAATTTCGGCAGCGATGACATTCGGGCTCCCTATGTGCGTCGTGGGTAAGGCGCGTTTTCAGCACCGCCGCCCGGGGTATGGAACAGCAAGTCTGTCACCACGTCGGAATGTGCGCCTCGAGGTGCTGCCGGTCGCGGCAACGTCAGTACGTCCAATTTCGGCACGAAGGCGGTATGTGGCGCACTACCTGGTAGCGGCCAGCACCATCCCCGGTCACCTCAGCCCGCTCCTCGAAATCGGCAGTGACCTGTCCCGGCGTGGCCACGACGTCACCTTTCTGGCCGACCCGGAATACCGGGCAGCGATACGCCGACGGGGAATGCGCCATGTTCCCCTGCCACCGGCGGGGTCACCGCGCTCACATCGACCGGCGGCAGCCGCGCCAGGATTGGTGCAGCGATTCCTGACCGGTCGGCACGACATGTCGGCGGTATTCATCGCACCGATGGCGGCACAGTGGAACGCGCTGAGGCGGCTGCTGGAGAAGCGCCGCGTCGACGGAATGCTGTGCGATATCGCGTTCACCGGCGTGCTGCCGCTGTTGTTGTCTCCGCTGCCGCGGCCTCGAGTCGTCGTGTGTGGTGTCGGCCCGTTGATGATCTCCAGTTCCGACACGCCACCCTTCGGAATGGGTTGGCAGCCAGATCCTTTGATGGATTACCGCACGATGAATCGGGTGGTGAGCGACGTCCTGTTCCGCGGGATCCGATTTGGCCTCGATGATGCGTTGCGTTCGGTAGGAGCACCGCGATCGCCGGTCTTCCTCACGGATTGGCCGTTGCTGGCCGACCACGTCACGCAGCTGTCCATCCCTGGCCTGGAGTATCCGCGGCGCGACCTCCCGCACACGGTGACCTTCGCCGGTCCCGTACTACCACGAGGCCTGCGGACTCGCCCGACCCGGCGGTCACAGCGTTGCGCGAAAACGGTCGTCCACGTCACCCAAGGAACTTGGGACAACCGCGATCTCAGCGAACTCGTCATCCCGACGGTGCGAGCATTGGGATCCCGCAGCGACACCGCTGTCGTTGCGACGACCGGTCAGCCCGGACAGTCCTTCCTGCCGATCACATTGCCGGGCAATGCCTTTGTGTCCGACTATTTGCCGTACGAGCATCTGCTTCCGGTCGTCGACGTCATGGTCACCAATGGCGGCTTCGGTGGGGTCCACCACGCGCTGGCTCACGGCATACCGTTGGTGATCGCCGGTGCCGCGTCGGACAAGCCAGAGGTTGCCGCCCGGGTGGCATACGCCGGCGCGGGGCTTGACCTGCGTACGTCCCGCCCGAAGGCCCGCGATGTCGCCGACGCGGTCGATCGCGTCCTGTCCCAACCGGGCTATCGCATCGCGGCTCGACGATTGGGACGAGAGATGCAGTGCTACAACGTGTTTGACCACGTCGCCGACGCACTGGCCCCGTGCGAAGCTGAGATCGGCGAGAACGTCAGCTGACGAACCGAGGGGATGGCGGCCCAGCCAGCCACGGAAGTGCCTTCCCGAACGCGACGGCGGCGAACGGCCAGGTATGGCGCCCGGCAAGCGTCATGATGGAACACCTGATGCCGTGCGTCGTGCCTAGACCGCAAAGTCGTTGCGCTGCTTCGCCATCGGAGCGCGAAGCATTCGGCACTATGAATAGTCCCGCGGTATCCGCGTACCGACCGTGCGCGGCAATGACCGTGGCAGGGTCGAATTCGGCCCAGGCCTTCCGGTCACCGCCGAAGAGACGTCGGACCGTCTGCGCCTGATTTCCTGTGTTGGGACGTTCGTCTCCGGCGATGTCGACGAACCTGCCGAACAGTTCGGGATGCATCACAGCCAGGTCGACGGCGCAGGTGCCGCCGGAGGAAAATCCGGCGACCGACCACCGTCGTGGGTCAGTGCTGACACCGAAGCGTCCGGCGACCTCGGGCACCACCTCACGGGTCAGATGATCGGCCGCCCGACCGCGAATCCCGTTGACGCACTCGGTGTCATTGGTGAAGGCGCCGTTGGCATCGGCAAACACCAGGATGGGGGCGTTACCGTCGTGCGCGGCGGCGTAGCGATCGGCTGTGGCGACCGCTTGACCGGCGCGCGCCCAGTCGACCGCGGTGGTGAATTCGCCGCCGATCATGACGACGACGGATTCGGCGGCGCCATCATCGCGGAACCACGCCGGGGGTAGGTACACCCACTCCGTGCGGTGGTGAAAACCCGACGCGCCCTCGCCGGTGTCGATGGCGACCAGCCGTCCGTCGCGAGGTCGCTCACCTCGCGCTCGCATGGTCGCGGCTGCGCCCCAGCCGACTTGGTGCGGAAGGGGCCGCCCGGTCAACTGATCCCGAGCAACGGCCACGGTGGGGAGGTAGCCGATCCAGCCGTTGACGACCAGCCCGGCGCTCAGCAGGCATAGCGACGAGGCAAGGACCGCGTTATGCCGCCACCAGCCGCCGCGTTCGCGCCACCCGGCGACCGCGACGGTCACCGTGAAGGCCGTCGCAGCAGTCCAGGCCCACACAGGCCACGGCGCCGCCTCACCGGAGAGACCCGAATTCTGCAGTGCGAATCGGGCGGCGAACGCCGTCGCCAGGCCCAGGGCCAATGCGAGCGCGATGTGTGATGGCCGACAACGCCTTACCAGGACCCAACCCAACAGGACGGCGGCGACGAGCTCTACGCTGACGGGCACCCAACCCTGCATCAACGACGGGGCGGCGCCCCCGGCGATCACCGCGGCGGCACTCATGGCGGCGTCGTCCCCATACCCGCCAACATGCCCCACCGAGACGTCGGGCAAACCGTTGCCCCTCAGCTATCCGGCTGGGTGATGTTTGAATTCGGGCCACCGCGGTATACGGTCCGTCACTCGCACAAAGGAGACCTGTCGTGGTACTTCACATCATCTGGTTGATCATTCTCGGCCTCGTCGTCGGCCTGATCGCGCGGGCGATCGTGCCCGGCCGGCAGCCGATGGGTTGGATCGCAACCGCAGCGCTGGGCATAGTCGGCTCCTACGTGGGCGGAACGCTGAGCAGCGTCTTGTTTCCGCCGCATCACTTCGACATCCACCCACCGATCAAGCACGCGTTCCTTGGCGCACTCGTCGGCGCGGTAGTTCTGTTGTGGATTTTCAAACTCGCCACCTCGAGGACCCGCACTCTGTAGTCCAAGGCCCGTGCTTTCTACGAACCACTGGGTTTAAATGCAATGCCAGTGGGTTAACACAATGCGCAGAATCGGTGGGTCACGGAAAGCCAAAGGAGTTTCACGATGACGAGTACTCGGCAGCTGCTGCTCTTCGGGGGCGCGATTCTTCTCATCGCGGGCGTGATTGGCTTGTTCGTTCCCGTATCGGTGTCCGGTGGCATCGGTTGCGGTAACGCTGTGCATTCCGACCTGTCGGCCGCTCGCGCTCAAGACGACCGCAATATCGGCAACTCGCCTGTCGTGCAAGGGATCCCTATCGCGAATCAACTCGCTCCCAAGAGCCAGTTCGTCGCATCGTGCAACTCGGCATTGGGAACACGGCGGGCCTGGACCATACCGCTGACCGTCATCGGTCTTGCCGGTGTCGGAATCGCCCTTGCTCAGCGGCGGGGCGACGCAGGCCGAGCCGTCTGAGTCTTTGTTCCTGTGTTGAGCTGGATCGCGTTGCGGCTAACCGAGATCGGCTTGAGGGTCGCTGTCGGTCACAGCGTGGTAGCCGCGAGCGCCCGCGCGATCGACGGCGGCCTTGACCACTCCGAACACCAATCCCTGTAAGCCGGCCCCCAATAGCACGGCGCTGGATGAGCGGCTCAAGTCCTTCGGGTTCGGCGGGGCTGGTTCCTCGTCGCTGAGCCGCTTCCAGATTTGACTGAACAGTGCGCTGGCCAGCAGTCCACCGGTGACGCTTGTCGCGATGGACAGCGGTGCATACAACGCTTTTGCTCGTGTGTTCATCGAAACACCCCTCTGCGCGGCCGGATACCGAATCGGTCGCCGCTAGATACCCGGATGATGCGCCGTTCAATCCACGCACCTCGGGGTCGAATCGCGCTATACCTGAACGGGTTCGCGGAACGCGACGACAACAGGAGTTCGGCGAACGTGACTGCTTCGCGCCGCACTGCCGACGGCAACAACGACACAGCACAGCGCCGGAGCGATCAACGCGTAGCCGCCAAGGCGAGAGCCGGCCAGCAGTCCGGCCGCGCCGCCGGTCAGAAACAACAGCAACGTCAGCGCCAACGTCGCTGCCTTCCATCGGTCGATTCCGCTCTTGCGACTGCGTCCGATCATCAAGCCCAGATCGGTGATGGTTCCGGTGAAGTGGGTTGTGCGTACCGCCATTTCGCGGAAGCTGGACGTGAGTCCGTTCTGCAGGCCAAGCGCCGATGCCGCGAAAAATGCTTGCACAGCTTGTGTTTCGACACCGGTGCCGTCGAGCATGTCCTTGACGAACGTGTCCTCGACTGCGGCCGCAGCGAGCAGCAGCAGACACGCCTCCCCGAGCAAGACGGCCGCGGGTCGTGCGCCGCTTACAATCGCCTCGCGGGGCAGGACCGCACCGGCGGTCAGCGCTCCAAAGAAAAAGCCGACCAGCACGGCCAGCAGCACGTGGCCTTCGTACAGCCAGGGGTTGGCGGTCTTCATCCCCAACTGTGTGGTGACAGCCGTGAGATTGCCGACTGGCAAGGCGAATATCAGCAACGCGACCGCGTTGACGAATCCCGCGCTGAGCGCCAACAGCGTGCTGGTTCCGAGTACGAATTTGCGGACGAGCGGCCGTGGATCGGTGTGGTCGCTGATCGGGTGCATACGCCCTGACCCTATCGACTACGGCGCTGGGCGGCATGTTCGATGTCGTGCCGTGTGACCGCTCGGCAACCCCTCCGCCGTCGACGCGATCGGCATAGTCACTGCTCAAACGGATGACCCGCGCATCGTACGGCAGGACATATGCGTTTCCGATGAATGCTCCGACACGCGAGCGAGATCATGTCTGCTGCAACGGATCTACCGCGTCGACCAGTTCTGCGATTCCCACGCAGACCACGCTAGCCTCGGCCGACCTGGCGTGCCCGGACTCAGTTCGACCAGGGATAGGCGAATAGCGGGCCGGTGACAGCGGTCGCAAGGAGCCACGCCAGCGCGCACAGGATCAGCAGCTGAACCATCCAATTGACGAAGCGGATCCGGTTCGCCGCGACTAGCTCGACCCGGATGGCAGCACCCAACCTGGCAAGATCGCCAGCAGTCAAGGATACTTTTCCCGTTCCGACTTTGAGCAGGTAGACGCTCTTCTCATTGAGCCGGTCCTGCCGTACCAGAAGAAGCCGATCTCCGTCGGTGTCCCGCAGGCCGACAAGGCTGGTGAGTTCGGGCTCCCGCATCGTATTCCCCTAGCTTGGATGGATAGTCCGCGCTTAGCGGGTTACGTTACTCGCCTCGCTGGTGGGGCGGCACCGATTGCGGCGTGCGACGAGCGGTCACCTAAACCCTCTTTGTTGACGAGGACGACTCACCGCCTCGGGCATTGCAGCCTGCTGACCGCACCGATGACTCATCGCGCCGGTGGGCAATCGCAGAATCTCAATCGCACGGTTGTGCCCTGCCGGCCGCCGTCAATTTTGCAGGCATCACTCAGCATTCGTATCAGTGGAAGACCGCGTCCACGAAACTCGTTGCAGGAATCTGGTTCTGGTGGCATCCACTGGCCTTGGTCGCCGATGACGATCTCTATGGTCATGGTCGCCGGGTCGTAGTCAAGGTCGAGAGTCATTGAGTCGACGTCGTCGCAATTGCGATAGGCGTGTTCGGCACTATTCGCGAGCGCCTCACTGCAGGCCAATGTCACATCGCAAACGCGCTCGGTGCTGATCGCAGTCGTATCGGTCAACCAGTCGCGGACGTGACGGCGCCACACTCCTACCGTGTCGGCACTGGCCAAACCACGGTAGCTGCGGCGGACCGGCGAGACCACGCCCTGCGGACTACCCGAATCAGGCCTCGGCTATTCCTCGCGCCTTCAGCCGGTCGCCACCGCTGCCAGTGCTTTGTCAACGGTCTCATGAACGGACAACAGGTCGCCCAGATCGAGCATTTGCAAGATTCGGCCGGTCATCGGCCCGTCGGCAACGACAGCGAAGAGCTCATGATTTCCGAACCTATCCTGCGCCTCGACCAAGACACTGATGCCAGCTGAGCTCAGGTACTTCACGCCCGACAGGTCGATGACAAACGCCGTTGGATTCCGCTGCAAGGCCTCGGATATCGCACATTTGAACGCTTGCGTGCTGGCCATTCCGAGATCTCCGTTGATCGTCAGCACCACGATGCCGTTTTGGTCATCGATGCGAACACTTATCGGATCTTCGGGTCGCACAACGATCACCCTTTCGTGGATCTCGCCGAGCCGCTTGTGGGGTGACTCGGCCTCGGCCAGACGGCCCCAGCGTGACGGTCTTTTCATGCCGAATTCGGCGCATGCAGGAGGCGGAAGCCGTGCCGATCGGCCCGCCGCATTGTCGTCCGACGCCGATTATGACCTACATTGCCCGCCGCGACGTGGCTTCGGTCACGCCCCGCGGCAGTTCTTGTGGCTACTTTCCGATAATTCCCTGTTGAGCATGCCGCGCGCATGGGTATAGAGCCCTTTGTGTCCACTCACGACGCACCCGATGACGTGCGCCGACGCGCCCTGCAGCGTTATCGCGTCGTCGGGAGCCCTCCGGACCGAGTCCTTGCCCGCATCGCAGGAGTAGCGGCACGAGCGCTGAACGTGCCGATGGGGCTGGTGAGCGTGGTAGACGAACATGAAATCTGGTTCAGCGGCACCTACGGAATCGATCCCGAGGTGCAATCGGTGCCCCGCGGCCAGAACCTCTGCGAGCCAGTTATCTCCGGTCAGGCCAGCCACGTCGTCGTGAACGATGCGTTGAGCGAGGCGCGGTTCGCCGACACACAATTCGTCCGCGATCTGTCAATACGGTTCTACGCATGCGCGCCGATAGTGACAGACGATGGCCATCGGATCGGATCCGTGGCGGTGATGAGCACAGAACCGGCCCAACTGGCGGCGTCACAGCTGGCGTTGCTAGAAGATCTGGCGACCATCGTCATGGAGCAGCTGGAGCTTCGGCTGCTCTCGTTGCGCGAGCTCATCGTCGAACGACGCGGGCGCCGCTCGGCTGAATCGGCTCGCGATACCGCTCGCAACGACCGCGACTTCGCCCAGCAGGATCGACGTGACGCGCTACGCGATCGAGACATCGCGGAGCGGGATCGGGATCTGGTCGAGGAATTCGCGAGTGTGCTCCAACAGACCCTCCTGCCACCGTCATTGCCGCAAATCGAAGGGCTTGAGACCGCCGCCTACTACCACCCTGCCGACCCGCGCCAGGTGGGCGGCGATTTCTATGACCTATTTGGTTTGGGTGACGATCGGTGGGCTTTCTTCATCGGTGACGTTCAGGGGCACGGCCCCGGCGCCGCGGCCGCGACATCGCTGATCCGTTACACCCTGCGGGCAGCGGCGCTGCATCATCGTGACCCCGTCGATGTGCTCAGGGAATTGAATGACGTGCTGCTGCGCGAAGCCGATCCGCGACGGTTCTGCACCGTCATGTTAGGAACCCTGCAACCTGACCACGATGGTGACGGTTTCTTGGTGACCATCGCCACCGGCGGGCACTTGCCGGCCCTGCTGGTGGATCCATCGGCGATCACGGTGACTCCGGTGCGCCCCGACAACGGCATGCTCGTCGGCGCTACGCCGCGGGCGATGTTTGGATCGTGTACCACCTACCTGCGCCGCAGCCAGACGCTTGTCTTCTACACCGATGGTCTCGTCGAAGCCCGCAGAGGACCAACACCTTTCGACGAAGACACGTTGGCCGCATTCATCCGCGACCGCGCGCATCTGCCCGCTGCCCGCCTTCTCGACGATCTGAAGACGTTGATCCCCAAACTCGAACCCGAAGACGACGTCGCCGTTCTCACTATCAGGGCGACCTGAGCTGCAACATGCGGTCGAAAGCAGCAGGGATGCAACCGGCCCGCTGTTGCGAGGTCGTCTAGCAGAGCCCGGGCGCGGCGGCCGGTCCCGGGGCGCGAGTGATTGTCCGGTGTCGTCGATGCCGATGAGGAGGTCGGCCCACGCGAGAGCGGTTGAGCGCGTCAAGGATTCACGACCATCGTCTCATCCGCGCTCGCGCCGACGCCGGTTTTGGGCGGCATGCCCGTTGCGCCGGCCGCGGGCGTCCCCGCCACTAGCACCCCCGCGAATGCGATGTCGGCGACGGCACCCACCCAGTCGGAGTTGGGACGATACCGTCTGACGATAAAACCCAATCCCCTCGTGCCGGCGAGAACCCCGCGCTCCGCGTGTGTGAGCGCTAGCATCCGCTCGTGACATCGATGCGGGTCCGTGAGGCGGCCGAGTTGCTCGGCGTCAGTGACGACACCGTCCGCCGGTGGATTGACAACGGCACGCTGGCAGCCACGCAGGACAAGTCGGGCCGCAAAGTCATCGCCGGACGCGACCTCGCCGAGTTCTGGCGTAGCAATGCTCCACCGGCACCACGTGACCCGCTGGGCATCGGCAGTTCAGCACGCAACCGACTCGTCGGATTGGTCACCGACGTGCTCAGCGACACGGTGATGACGCGTGTCCAAATGCAGTGCGGCCCACACACTATCGTGTCACTGATGAGCACCGAGGCTGCGCAGGAGTTAAAACTCGAGCCGGGCAGTCTGGCCGTCGCCATCGTCAAGGCGACCACCGTGATCGTCGAAACTCCAAAGAAGCCCGGGGCTGCGGCTCCCGACTCAGCTGTCACGCCGTAGCCAGCGCGGTGCCGACTAGCCCGCGTGCGCGTCGATCAGAGACCGCGCGACCCACTGAACGTTGGCCCGCGATTCCTCGAAGGTCAGCATTCCGGCCAGCACGCCGCTGAGCGCGCTGGTCAGCGCGGCGTTCAAACCGAAGCTGATGTACGGAATATCCCCCGCCGGAAGGCCTTCGAGTAAACGGGCGAACATCTCGGTGTTGGTCTGATTCATGTGGTCGATTGCCGCTTTCGCTTCAGGCTCGTTGGACATCATCGTCTGAAGCATCAACGCGGTCATCTTGGGGTTGCGGTGGAATGCTCGTTGCGCACGTTCGAGGTAGTTGAGAATGTCTGCCAGCGGAGCATTCGCCATTGGATGGTGGGCGGCAAGCGTGCGTCTGGTCAACTTCTTCTGCCAGTCTTCGAGCGCTGCGGCCACGAGGTGTTCCTTCGATCTGAAGTAGCGGTAGACGGTCGCCAGCGCGACCCCCGATCGCTGTGCAACGTCGCGCATTTGCACCGCGTCAGCGCCGAGATCGGCGATCAGTCCGATCACTGCTTCGATGATCTTGGCGCGTCGGGCGAGTTGCCCGCTGGTCATGTCCGACAACGAGACGCTGTCCGGCTGACTCCTATCGACGAGCCTCACGGTGACACCACATCCGATCCTCGCAGCCAGAACATTGTTCTTCCTGTGGCCGCATCATACTGCCTATCTTGCAGGTGGTACCACGCTTCGAAGCGCCGGGATCACTCGATTTCTTGACATAGGTAGAACGGTGTTTCAATAATTGCGGATGGCGGCGCCGCCGTTGCGCTGGCTTGAACGGAGGACGCTATGGCCGGGCCCGTTGGTGTGCCGGTGATCGACACGATGATCGGCTTTCCGCATGAGGGTTCTGCACAGTACGACTTCATCCGCAGGCAGACCAAAGACCGCGAGTCGAAAGAGAGCTTCGACTTCCCGGTCGAGTACATGTTCAAAGATGTGCCCAAGGGGCTGCCGACCGACGACCCGGTGTCGTTGGTCTTACAGCAAATGGACAGGTTCGGCATCGAGCGGGCGATGATCGGCGTCACCGAGGACTCGGCGGCGCTGGCGCTCAAGACCTTTCCTGACCGTTTCATTGCCTCCGGTGCCATCGCCGACCCCAACGACGTGATGGGATCGGTGAACGCGATCCGCCGCGACTACGAGCAATTCGGCATCCGGGCAACGTCAGTGTTCCCTGCGGGCACCTTCCCCCAGGTGGCGATCGACGATCCCAAGATGTACCCGATTTACGCAACCTGCGTAGAACTGGGCATCCCGATATTCGTCTGCGCCGGTGTTCCGGGCCCTCGTGTCCCCTTCGCACCGCAGGAAGTTTCGCGGATTGACGTCGTGATGTTCGACTTTCCCGACTTGGTGTTTGTGACGCGCCACGGCTGCGAACCGTGGGAGGACCTCGCGGTCAAGCTCATGTTGAAGTGGCCTAACTTGCACTACTCGACCTCCGCGTTCGCGCCGAAGTACTATCCCAAAGCCATCATCGACTACGCGAACTCGCGCGGTGCGGACAAGATCCTCTACGCCGGCTACTTCCCGATGGGCTTGTCGCTCGAACGGATATTCAGTGAGCTGCCGCACGTGCCACTGAAAGACGAGGTCTGGCCGAAGTTTTTGTATGGCAATGCCGCGCGCATACTCGGGCTGGAAGGCTGACGGGCCATGGCATTGGCGGTCACCGCGGAGCAAGAACAGTTGGTCGACACGGTCACCTTGTTCGCGGCACGCCATGCGCCTATCGACAAGACGCGAGCGGCCTTCGACTCCCTGGCCGCTGGGGAGTTACCCGCGTGGTGGGCAGAATTCACCGCCAACGGTTTTCTCGCTGTGCACCTTCCCGAGTCGCTCGGCGGCCAGGGCGGCACACTCAATGATCTCGGGTGTGTCATCGAAGCCGCCTCCGCAGCACTGCTTCCCGGTCCGGTGCTCAGCACGGCGATCGCCGCCGCGGTCGTAGCATTGGCCGGCGAACCTCGCTGGCTGACCGACTTGGTTTCGGGCATGACCGCGGTCGTCGTGCTGCCGGAAGATTCGGATTTTCGAGCGACCTGCGATGCCGGCGGATGGCAGCTAAGCGGGATCTCTACCTCTGTCCTGGGACTCGTTGCGGCCCAACGCGTCCTGCTTACCGCCCGTGCCGGCGATGACGATCACTGGTTCATGCTGGACACCAGCAACGGCGGTGACGCAAGCATGTCGATCGAACAGCAACACGGTACCGACCTGTGCACGGACGTCGGTGTGCTGACGCTCGATGGTCACCTCGTTGCCGACGAGGCCAAGCTGCCCGGGATCGAGGTCGAACGGGCGCGCTGCATCGCAGTGGCACTCACCGCATGCGCGTCGGCGGGCGTCGTCCGCCAGTGTGCGCAGGCGGCAACCGATTACATTCGCACCCGCGAACAGTTCGGCAAACCGGTCGGTGCCTTTCAGGCGTTGCAGCACAAAGCCGCGGTGTTACGAGTCAACGTCGAACTTGCCGCGGCCGCGGCGTGGGACGCGATGCGCGCCGCCGACGAATCGCTGGAGCAACATCGCCTGGCCGCCGCGTCGGCGGCGTTGATGGCAGTGGCCACGGGGCCCGAGCTGGTGCTCGACGCCCTGACGATGTTCGGCGCGATCGGCTACACCTGGGAGCACGACACCCATCTGTACTGGCGGCGTGCGGTCAGCCTGGCGGCATCGCTGGGGCCGACGACGCGCTGGAGCCGTGCGGCGGGTCGACTTGCGGTCGAGGTAAAGCGCTCTACCGCAGTGAATCTCGGCGACGTTGAGACCGAGTTTCGGGCATCGGTCGCGCGAACCCTCGACCGTGTCCGGACGCTGTCCAACGACCACCCCTCCGACGATGACCGGGCTCCCGGGCTGGCCTACGGTGTGCAACGCGACGCGTTAGCCCAAGCCGGCCTGGTCGCCCCGCAGCTGCCCCGCCCGTGGGGTGTCGACGCAACGGCGGTGCAGCAGGTCATCATCAACGAGGAGTTCGACAAGCGGCCCAACTTGATCAGGCCCTCGCTCGGCATCGCGGAATGGATTCTGCCGACCATACTCAACAGCGGAACCGATTGGCAGCGAGAAACATTCGCGTGGCCGATCTTGCGCGGCGTGCAACGTTGGTGTCAGCTGTTCAGCGAGCCCGGGGCCGGGTCCGATCTGGCCTCGCTGCGTACCCGTGCCGCCAAGGTGGACGGCGGGTGGCTCATCAATGGCCACAAGATTTGGACGTCGATGGCCGACCGGGCGCAATACGGAGCGATGCTGGCGCGCACCGAGCCGGACGCACCCAAGCACCGCGGGATCAGTTACTTCCTCATCGACATGGACTCGCCAGGAATCACCGTCGAGCCGATCAAGCAGGCCAGCGGTCACCTCGACTTCAACGAGGTGTTCTTCAACGATGTCTTCGTTCCCGACGACATGCTGGTCGGAAAGCCTGGCAGGGGTTGGGATCTCGCGGTCGCCACGATGGCGGTAGAGCGCACAGCGATCGGCAACTACGTCAACATCGACCGCTCAGGCGCGCTGCGGCACCTCGCGCGGATCGCCGGCCCCGATCAGGACACCGTGATCCAGGCGCTCGGCGATATCGAGACCTACACCACCGCGATCAAAGCCATGGTGCTGCGGGAGACGTTGCGCTTGGTGCAAGGACAAACAGCCGGTCCCACGTCGAGCATCGCCAAGTACGCGATGGTGCTGCTGCTGCGCCGTGCCGCGAGCGCGACGCTGAACCTGACTGGCCGCCTGGCCATGCTCGAGGAGTCGGATCCGGCCGTCGTCCGCCCGTATTTCGACATGCCCTCCGAACTCATCGGCGGCGGGACCGCGGAGATACAGCTGACCATCATCGCGTCGATGATCCTCGGCCTACCGCGCAGCTGACTATCAACAGCACGTGCCACGAAAGGACACCACTGCGATGACCACCGGGCTGGGATTCACCTTCTTCGACTGTGACAACCACTATTACGAGGCGGTTGATGCCTTCACCCGGCACATCGAACCGCAGTACAAAAAGCGGGCGATCCAGTGGGCACAGGTCGACGGCAAGCAGCGTCTGCTCGTCGGCGGGCGGGTCAACAGGTTTATCCCGAACCCGACATTTGATCCCGTCGGCAAGCCGGGTGCACTCGACGAATACTTCCGGGGCCGCAATCCTTATGGCTCAGACCTGAATTCATTGTTCGGCGAGCTCGAGCCCATCAGCCCCGCATACCGCGACCGGGACGCGCGCCTGGCGATGATGGACGAACAAGGCATGCAGGGTTGCATTCTGCTGCCGACGCTCGGCGTGGGAATGGAGCAGGCACTGCTTCCCGACCTCGATGCCGTGATCGCGACTTTCCGGGCGTTCAACCGGTGGATGGAGGAGGACTGGGGGTTCGCCTACCAGGAACGTATTTTCGGTGCTCCCTACATCACGCTATGCCGACCCGACGCGGCGGTGCGGGAACTGGAATGGGCGTTGGAGCGCGACGCACGTTTCATCGTCATGATTCCCGGCCCGATCTCCACTGACGTCGGGATGCGCGCGCCCGGCGACCCGATGTTCGACGAATTCTGGCAACTGGCCAACGATTCGGGCATCACCGTCTGCTATCACTCCGGCGAGACCTACTACTCGAAGTTCATGCCGGCCTGGGGCGAACCGGACTACATGATGTCGTTCCAGGCACTACTGGGATTCCGTTCGCTGTTCTCCGGAGACGCGCTCCAAGACACCTTCGCCAACCACCTGCATAACGGCCTGTTTCTTCGTTTCCCCAATCTTCGGATGGCCTCGATCGAGAGCGGCTCGGCCTGGGTGTTCCATCTTTTCGAAAAACTCACCAAGTCCTACGGACAAATCCCGTTCATCTACAAAGAAGACCCGCGAGAGACGTTCAAGCGTCACGTCTGGGTATCACCGTTCTACGAAGACGAGCTAGCCAGCCTGCTCAGGCTTATCGGCGACGAGCGGATCATCATGGGCTCGGACTTCCCCCACGTCGAGGGGCTCGCCGAACCAGCCTCCTACATCAAAGATTTGGAGAACTTCGGCTACACGCCGCAGCAGTGTCGCACCGTCATGCGCGACAACGGGATCGAGCTGTCAATTCGCCGGCCGCTGTAAGCCCGGCTCGTGAAGGTCGAGAAGTTTAGTCTCGTCGCCATGCTCCTCGAAGTCGGCGAAGAGAATGCGGCCGTCCTGCTGGCCCGCTCACACCTGCCCGACGAGCTCGACATTGACTCCGATCTCGACACGCTGGTCACCTTGGGGCTCGAGCGCGAGCAGGTCGCGGAGGTGGCGCAATTAGCCGTCGGCGCAACAACATCAGGCGAGGTGGCGACCCGGCGCCGGCACGACGAACTCGAGAAGACCATCTCGCGACGATGGTCCGAGCTGGTCGACAGGTGGATCAGTTGACTCGGTGGCCCGTTGCGCCGTCGAGCCGACGGTCGATCAACTTTGCGCCGCGTGTTCGCCAATGAACTCTACTCCGGCGCGAATTGCGGGGCGGTGGCGCAGAATTCGGTAGTGAGCCAAACGGCCAAGCCCTCCCGTGGTCATCAACCGTGCGCCGTGCCACAACGTGGCTAGTCGCTCGCTGGCGGCATAGGGGCTGTCGGGATCATCGGGATCATGGATGAGAAGCAATGGCGGGTAGTTGGCGCGTCGGCCGATCCGCGTCATGTTCGTCTCCTGTAGTGGCATCGCGATTCGTTTTTCCAGACGACGATGCAGGCCCGCGCGAATCCGGCGGCCGAAGCCGTGACGTGCGGCGAACAGGTCTAGGTAGAGCGGAAAGTCGCCCATCGGCGCTAAGAAAACCAAGCGCCCGACAGGTGCGCCCTGCGCCGCCGCCAACGCCGTCGCGTTCGCTCCGAGTGAGTGAGCCACCACCGCATGGGCTGGCCCGTGGGTCTCGATCATGGCCGCAATCGCGTCGGCGCACTCGGTGGCCGTGGTACGCCCGGGCGCGAGCTCGCCGGGATCGGACTCGTTGTGGCTCGGCAAGTCGAACGCAATGACCCGATGCCCCGCCTCCACCAGTGGTTTGACGAACACGGCCAAGTGCGCGCGTTGGCCGCCCCAGCCGTGGACCAGATAGATCGGCGTCCCTTCGCCCCATTCCTCGCCAGCGACCCGATGCCCATCCCAAAACGCTTCCACCGGCCTGCCCGCGGACACACCGGGCGGCATCCGCAGGCTCGACTCGAGGACCGGTGGGGTGCACCACAACTCGACTGCCCAGCGCGACCCGACGAAGGGTGCCAGCCGTTCGAGCCACCAAAAAGCTCGCCGCACTCGGGCCTCGACGGGGGGAAGGACTCCGGAGCCGACGGGGTCGAGCGGACCGATCTCGCCAGCCTGTGCCGGTGCTTCTTCAGTCATCAACCGCGATCGTAGTGTCGCCTACCCATCAGCACTCTGGGATCGGGGGCCCCGGGTTCAGGCGCTGTACCGCGACCTGCGGCGCGCAAGGCTGCTTATGTACAGAGCACGGGGGCATCGCAAACGTTTCCCGGACAGTAGATCCGATGCGCCGCGTTGACCATGGTGGCGGCTTCCGCCCCCGAGACGCCTTGCGCGCCGAGGCGCGCTTCGAGGTCGTTTGCAATCTGCTGGGGAGTCCAGCCCCAGGTGAGGTTGTTGCAGACGTCGTGCGCCTCTTGGATGAGCCCGGCCTGCGTGTCGGGCGTCCACGTCAGGCCGACGCCCCGCAACGCGGCCAGGTAGGCGTCGTCTTGGGGGCTGGCATGCGCGAGGCCTGCGCTACTCACCAACGCGGCACCGGCCGTCGCGAGAATGGCAAGCCTTGCGAGTGAGGGATGCTTGGTCATCGTTTCCTCGTCTTCCGTTCGGTGTGGAGCGCGGACCTTGTCGTCCGAAATCGACCCTCCGCTGCGGACGAGCTGGCGCCGCCCTCTCACACTGTCGGCGACCGAACCCATTGCGTTACCAGCTGTACACGTCTGAGTCACACAACGGTACATGGCAGCTCATTTTTCGCCCCGCCGCGCCTTCGCTCGTCAGCGCTGATCCAGCCAGGATGCCAACGAGCGGCCAGCTTCCAGCACGTGGCGTTCGGCCACCGAGCGGGCGCGCTCGGCATCGTGCTGGGTGATTGCGTTGATGAGTTCGTCGTGCTCGTCGAGCGAGTGCTTTTCGTGTTCAGGGAACAGGGTCAGGAAGTTGGTGGGGACCACGCGTGCGGCCTGCGTGAGTTGGGTGAGTAGCCGCCGGGAATGCGCCGCGCGGTGGATCTCCTGATGGAAGCGCCAGTTGGCTTCGCCGATGCTGTCGTCACCCGATCGCACGGCGACTTCGGCGGCTAGCTCTCGAAGCGAAGCGAGCTCCTCGGGATTGATGCGCTCTGCCGCCCATGCGGCGGCCTGTCCGGTCAGGACACCCAAGATGGTGAAACTGTCGATCACGTCCGTGGAGGTGATGCCGACGACCGTGATTCCGCTGCGTGGCGCAATACGGACCAGACCTTCGAAAGACAGTTCCAGGAGCGCCTCACGCACGGGTGTGCGACTGGTGGCGAACTCGGCGGTGATGGCGTCCAAGTCAACGCGCGCGCCGGGGGCTAGTGCTCCGGTCAAAATGCGATCGCGCAATTCGCGAACGGCGCGCTCTCGTACAGTGCCGGAAATATCGAACGTCCTGGCCATAGCTGAACGGTAGCGGGCTTTGACATATCACATTTCAAATCTGATATAGATGTTTCGTACCTCAAGTACTTGGCACTACGGAACCAAGTCCCGAAAGCCGAGATGGAGACGCGTAAATGGTTGATCTGGAACTCGATGACGGACTGGCAGTCATCACGATCAATCGACCTCATGCGCGTAACGCCATCGCACCTCAGACCATGGACCAACTCGAGCAGGCAATAACGGGCGCCAGGGGCGCGCTGTGCCTGGTCATTCGGGGCGAAGGAGATCGGGCGTTCGTGTCCGGCGGGGACCTCAAGGAGCTCAGCTCGTTGCGAACTGAAGAGCAGGCGGCAGCCATGGCATGGCGCATGCGGTCGCTCTGCGATCAGCTCGCCAGTTTCCCTGCCCCGGTCGTCGCCGTACTGAATGGCCACGCACTCGGCGGCGGAGCGGAGGTTGCGGTCGCGGCCGACATTCGGGTGGCCGCCGACGACATCAAGATCGGGTTCAATCAGGTGTCGCTCGGAATCATGCCGGCGTGGGGTGGCGCGGAGCGGCTCGCGGCCCTCGTCGGCCGCGGTCGGGCGCTGATGCTCGCAGGTGCCGGGACAGTGCTTACTGCCGAGCAAGCCGAACGGGTCGGGCTGGTGGACCGCGTGCTGCCGAGGGCAACGTTCGACAGTGAGTGGCGGTCCTTGGCGCGGGCCTTGGCGAATCGGCCTGCCCGCGACGTCAAGCGCGTCATCTCGGGAGTGCCGGCCGACGACGCCGTCGCCGCTTTCGCATCGCTGTGGGTGTCGGATGAGCATTGGGCCGCAGCAGACCGAGTGATGAAGCGCAGCCGTTGAACTAATCGGATTTATCGGCGGGGCCTGACTCGACCAGCAGCCGACCGGCGGCGGTATACGGATCGCATCGGCCGTCGGCGACCGCAGCGGCCAAATTGGCGAGTTCGGGGTGGCGGTGCAGGCGGGTCTGTGCCAGGGACAGGATCTGCGCCCGAGCACGTGATGCCCGGCGGGCGGGGGTGTCGGCGCGGTGGTGGGCGTCGATCGCGCTCATCAATTCGGCAACGCCTTCGGAACGCGCTGCGACGAGGGTGAGGACTGGGGCCGATGTCTCGGCCCGTAGATCGCGGGCGGTTTCCTTCGCGCCGTCCCGGTCGGCCTTATTGACGACGACAATGTCAGCCACTTCGAGCAAGCCGGCCTTGGCGGCTTGAACCGCGTCCCCCGCACCAGGATTGAGGATGACGACGGTGGGGTCGGCGACGGCGGCGATCTCGATCTCCGACTGGCCGACGCCGACCGTTTCAAGCACGATCAGGTCGTACGACAGTGCTGCAAGCAACTGGATCGCCGCGGGAATCGCGGCGGCGAGACCGCCGAGGTGACCGCGGGTTGCGACTGAGCGGATGAACACATCCGGGTCATTGATGTGAGCGGCCATCCGGATGCGGTCGCCGAGGATGGCGCCGCCGCTGTAAGGCGACGATGGGTCCACCGCGAGCACCGCGACCCGCATGCCCCGTTCGCGATAGGCGCCAACCAGCACGGCGATGGCCGTCGACTTCCCTGCGCCCGGCGGACCGGTGATGCCGACGACCCGGGTGGTGGCGGTATTTAGAGCTGCCAGCACCTCGTCGCGACGAGCGCCCTCGATGAGGCTCAGCAGACGACCGGTCGCTCGGGCGGAGCCGCTTGAAGCTGCCTGGATCAGATCAGCGACATTCACATGTCACCCCCTTTGCGGCCATACCGATCACTTACCGAGCCGTGTTGGTAATTCAGAGGCTAGCTCCGCCGTGTTCATCGAGACGCGGTGGTGCACCGTAGTCGGGTTCATATCCATCGATCTGAATTGGGCTTCGTATCAACCGAAATGCGCCTGCGGTAGCGATCACCTCCGGGTTGGCGGCGAGCGCTTCGGGCAGCGTCCGAACGGCAGCGACGGGCACGCCGAGCGGGCGCAGCCGCGATTCCCAGTTCGCGGCGGTATCGGTGACCAGAGCACCGGCCACTAAGGCGAGAACCTGGTCGCGCTGCACGGCCCGCTCTCTCATCGTCTCGGGCCCGACGATGTTGGCCTCGTCGGCGAAGAGTTTCCAGAACTTGTCGTGGGTGATGAACAGTGCGAGGAATCCGTCTGAAGTCGCAAAGAGCTGCGCGGGAACGTAATACGAGTGGGCACCCATCGGATAGCGCTGCGGTTCAATGCCGTCGTTGAGGTAGGCCGACGCGCGGTAATTCAGCTGAGAAAGCATCACATCACGCAGCGATACCTCGACCTGTCCTCCGTGGCCAGAGACTATTTGGGCCAGAAGTCCAAGGGCCGCAGTAAGTCCGGCGGAGTTATCGGCTGCGGAATACCCCGGCAACGTCGGTGGTCCGAGCGGATCACCGGTCAGCGCCGCGACTCCGGTGGTCGCCTGGATGACATAGTCGAATGCCGGATCGTCACCCGCTTCCAGGCCGAACCCGGTAAGCGCCACGCAGACAATCCTGTCGTTCCACCGCCGCAACGCTTCATAATTGAGTCCGTAACGACGGATGGCTGACGGTTTCAAATTCGCCAGCAGCGCATGCGAATTGGCGATGAGTTCACCGAGTTTGCGCTGGCCGGTTTCCGATGTCAGGTCGAGGCAGATGCTGCGCTTGCCACGGTTGAGGCTGGCGAAATACGAATCCCCGACTTGCCGCGAGATATCGCCGCCCGGTGGTTCGATCTTGGTCACCTCGGCCCCAAGATCGGCCAGCATCATCGTGGCGTACGGTCCGGCGAGCATGTGACCGATCTCGAGGATACGGATACCGGCGAGCGGACCCGCCTTCGTCGGTTCAGTCACCGAAGGACCTGGGGCAGCGCGCCACGCCGCATCAGTCTTCTCCCCCGGCATCTGTCAGAGCTCGTACGTCTCGAACGAGGGTGTCCAGCGGCGTCCCTGTCGGAAATACCGCTGCCGCACCGGCATCCAACAATTTCTGCACGTCGGCCTGGGGGATGGTGCCGCCGACGACCACCGCGATGTCACCGGCGTCCGCGGACCGCAGCGCGTCGACAGTGCGGGCTGTCAGGGCGACATGGGCACCCGACAGAATCGAAAGCCCGACAAGTTGGACGTCCTCCTGCAGCGCGATCGACACGATGTCCTCGATGCGCTGGCGAATTCCGGTGTAGATGACCTCGAAGCCGGCATCGCGTAGTGTGCGCGCGACGATCTTCGCACCGCGGTCGTGTCCGTCCAGACCGGGCTTCGCAACGAGAACGCGGGCACCCATCAGAACACCACCGGTTGCTGGAATTCGCCCCATACCGCTTTGAGCGTGGTCACCAATTCTCCGACGGAGCAGTAGGCATTGGCGCAGTCGATGAGTCGAGGCATCAGATTTTCGGAGCCCTCAGCTGCGCGCGCCAGTGCGGCAAGCGTTTCCTTGACGGCGACCGGGTCACGCTCGGCTTTGATCTTCGCCAGACGCTTCAGCTGCAGATCGCGGCCCTCCGCGTTCAGTTCGTAGGTGTCGATATCGGGCGCGGGCTCGTCGGTGACGAATCTATTGACGCCGACCACCGGGCGTTCGCCCGACTCGACCTCGTGGTGAATCTTGAACGCTTCGTCGGCGATCAGCCCCTGCAGGTAACCGTCCTCGATGGAACGCACCATGCCACCGTGCTTTTCGAGGTCGTCCATGATTTCGATGATCTTGGCTTCGGTGGCATCGGTCAGCGCCTCGACGAAGTAGGAGCCGCCGAGCGGATCGGCCACCTTGGCCACTCCGGTTTCGTAGGCGAGGATCTGCTGGGTGCGCAGGGCCAGCGTTGCGGATTCCTCGCTGGGAAGGGCGAACGGCTCGTCCCACGCCGCGGTGAACATGGACTGGACGCCGCCCAGCACCGCGGCCAGCGACTCGTAGGCGACGCGCACCAAGTTGTTCTGCGCCTGAGGCGCATACAGTGACGCGCCGCCGGCGACGCAACCGAAGCGGAACATCGACGCCTTGTCGGTGGTGGCACCGTAGCGTTCGCGCACGATGGTCGCCCAACGGCGACGGCCCGCCCGGTATTTCGCGATCTCCTCGAAGAAGTCGCCATGGGTGTAGAAGAAGAACGAGATCTGCGGGGCGAACTTGTCGATGGTCATCCGACCGCGTTCGACGACGGTGTCGCAATAAGTGACGCCGTCGGCCAGCGTGAACGCCATCTCCTGGACAGCGTTCGCGCCTGCGTCCCGAAAATGGGCGCCCGCCACGGAGATTGCGTTGAACCTCGGCACCTCGGCTGCACAGAACTCGATGGTGTCCGCGATCAGTCGCAGCGACGGCTCCGGCGGCCAGATCCAGGTACCGCGTGACGCGTATTCCTTGAGGATGTCGTTTTGAATCGTGCCGGTGAGCTTCTCGCGCGGCACGCCTTTCTTTTCCGCGGCGGCAACGTAGAACGCCAAGAGGATGGCCGCGGTGCCGTTGATGGTAAAGCTGGTACTGATCTTGTCCAGCGGGATGCCGTCAAAGAGCACCTCGGCGTCGGCGAGCGTGTCGACGGCGACACCGACACGGCCGACCTCTTCGCCGTACTCCGGGTCATCGGAGTCGTAGCCGCACTGGGTCGGCAGGTCGAGCGCGACCGAGAGTCCGGTACCGCCCTGATCCAACAGATACCGGTACCGCTTGTTCGATTCCTCGGCGGTTCCGAATCCCGAATACTGTCGGAACGTCCAGGTTTTGCCCCGGTAGCCGGACGCGAAATTGCCTCGGGTGAACGGATACTCCCCTGGCGGCGGCGGATCCGATGCGCGGTCACCCGGTCCGTACACCGGCTCCAACGGGATGCCCGACGGGGTCTGAACGAGGTCACTCATCGGGGCTGGTCAGCTTCGTCAAACGCATTCCACGACCATCTCAAGTTTGGATACTGCCGATACATTTTTCGATCGATTTGTAATTGTAAGTTACTGCGATCCTGGCGTCCCGCCTGGTCTGCGAGCGGTCCGTGGGCCATGATGGCGGTGGTGGCAGGTCGAGGCGATCTCAGCGATCTCTCAGCGGGTCGTTCTTACGCTCATTCCCAGCGGCAAGCATGCCGATCATCGAGACGGGATCGTTAATTCTTTGCGGAAGCAGATGCACAGCGGCGGAACAGGTTTGGCGGCACAGGGCAGTTGTGGAGTGTCCGGCTGACGCGCATGGAAGGTTTCCTACTCGAGCAGATCACGGTGACCCGGGGCCCGGCCACGCTGTTGACGCACGTCAACGCAAGCGTTCCGGCCGGCCGCTGCACCGCCGTGACGGGTGCCAGCGGGGCAGGAAAATCAACTCTGCTGCGACTGCTGAACCGGCTCACCGAACCCACGGCCGGACGCATCACGCTCGACGATGTGCCCCTTGCCGAGCTGGACGTCTTGGCGCTGCGGCGCCGCGTCGGGCTGGTGGCGCAGACTCCGGTGTTGCTGACCGACCGAGTCCTTGACGAGGTGCGCGTCGGCCGCCACGACTTGCCCGAAGCCGGGGCAGTCGAATTGCTCGCGCGGGTAGGGCTGGCGCCATCGTTCGCCGAACGTGCGACTACGGAACTCTCCGGTGGGGAAGTGCAACGGCTATGTCTAGCGCGGGCGTTGGCCGTCGAGCCGAGCATGCTGCTGCTCGACGAGCCGACCTCAGCACTCGACGACGCATCAGCCGAAGTCATCGGCGGGTTGGTCAAGGAGTTTGTGGGCGCGGGTGGAACCGCGGTGATCGTCAGCCACGACCGCGCTCTGATCGAAACCGTCGCTACGCACGTCTTGGTCCTCGAACATGGTCACCTCGTCGCGGACGGACGCCCCACGGAAGTCGAGGTCTGGGAAACCTCGGGATTGGCGCGATGAAGCCTGCACTAGAAGCGACGTGGACAAACGGGGAATGACTCATAAATCGAAGTGAAGGGAGCGCTCGTAATGGTGTGGCAAGGGGTTTTGGCGAAGGCGGCGCCCACGGTGGTTACCGGCATGGTCGGGATGGTCGCCTATGAGGGGCTGCGCAAGGTGGCGGCGAAGAACCCGCTGCGAGCAGCGTCCGTTTCCGTCACTGCTTGGGGTCTGCGGGTTGCGCGCGAGGCCGAGGAAGGCGCCGCGCGGGCTCGTTTAGCGGTCGCCGATGTGGTCGCCGAGGCCGCCGAGCGCGTCGGCAGCGAAACTCCATCACCGCCGGCGGCTCACACCGCAGATGGCCCCGCGGAGACTGATGATGCCGTGCGCTGATGTTGGCGTCAGACCGGCCGTAGTCTCGGCTACCGCGGGGCGAATGCGCGTGCACGCCAACGGATTTCGTCACGATGCGGGCCGCGCCACCGCGATCGAGCAGACGGTCGCGAGGGTGACCGGTGTGCGTGCAGTGCAGGCATATCCGCGTACCGCGTCTGTTGTGGTGTGGTTTGCACCCGGCGACTGCGACACTGCGGCCGTGTTGTCGGCGATCGCCGATGCGGAGGACGCGCCTGCCGCGTCGGCGGGCGCAGAGGAATCCCGCTCCTCGGCTGCTCGCCATCGCAGCGGGGTGCTCAGCACGATCGTGGGCGGGCTCGCGCAGACGCTGTTGGATCCGCGCCGTGAGGTGTCGGAGGCGCCGCCGCAGATCGAAAGGCTGCGCGCGGCGCTGGACCGGATCGGCTATTACCCGGGACCGACCATTGCCGCGCAGCCGTCGCTGCCTAGGGAGTTCAAGATCGGCGTAATTCGCGTCCGCCCCCGATGGATGTGGCTGGCCCTGCCGCTAGGGCTGGTCGTAGGTCGATGGGCCGGCCTCGGCTTGCCCTCCCTCAAGGCCTGGGCGGCGGGTATCGGCTTGCAAACACAACGATCTCAGCGCGTCCGATACCGGCGTCCTTCTCCTTTCGCCGCGATCGCTACCTCAGCGCTGGCCGTGCCGAGCTGGGGCGGGGTGGTCGTTTCGTTGCTGCTGGTCACCGTGGCGGGGGCGGTCGCCTACCGACAGCGGCTGGGTCTCACCCGGGAGCTTGTGGTCGCGGCAGCGCGCGCGGCCGTGCAGTTGATCACCGCTGGCGCGCTTCTGCGCATCGTTTTCCAGCGGACGAGCCTGCTTGGCCCCGCCGGCTGGTTGATCGCGATGATCGTCATTGCGGGGCAGGTCGCCGGCCGCCGCGGCGCGGGGCTCCCCGGGGCCCGGGTTGCCGCTACCAGCGGCGTCGCCGCCAGCACCATCTTCACGCTCGCCACTCTGTTGGCCGGTCGAGTCATCGCCGCCGAGGCCCGCGTGATTGTGCCGGTGGGCGGAATGATTGTGTCGTCCGCCATGCTGGCCGCCGGAGGGTCGTTGCGGCGCCTCGACGATGAGCTGCGTCAATCGCGTCCAGCCATTGAAGCCCGGCTATCGCTGGGTCAGTCCGGACGGCAGGCAATCGTTCCGCACCAGCGATCCGCGCTGCGCACCGCGTTGATTCCGGCGATCGACTCGACGAAGGTCGTTGGGCTGATCAGCCTGCCCGGCGCCATGACTGGACTGATCCTGGCCGGCATAAGCCCGCTGACCGCGATCCGCTACCAAATCGTGGTGATGTACATGCAACTGGCCGCCACCGCGTTATCCGCGCTCGTAACCGTCCGCGTCGCAGAAAACTCAATCCTTGACGACGCACACCGCCTGGTTCAGTTGAACCCGGCGGACGAGCCAAGCTGACCGTCAGGCATCCGTCCAAGGGCCGCCTCCCGGATCACTCGGGCGCTTAGTTGCGGATCGTCGATCATGGGGATGTGTCCGACGGCGGGCAGTTCACGGTAGTGCGCAGCGGGCAGTCGCTCGCGCGCCGTGCGGCCGTTGATCTGCGGCGGAAAGATGCGGTCGCGCGCGGACCAGGCCAGCGTGACAGGGCACGGCAGGGGGTCGAGCGGCTCGATGCTTTCGGTTGTGCCGAGCAAATCGCGGGCAGCGGTGCATTCGATCATGTCGGTGAGGAACTGTTGTGCGCGGTGCGCCGACAATTTGTGTGCGTGCTCGGCTGCATCCCGCAGAATCAGCCGTCTGCCGATTGGGATGTGCATGGCTATCCGAGCCGGTGCAGCCATGCGGCGCGCGAGGGTCAGCCCGCGCCGAATGGTGCGGGTAGCACGGGTGTGGTCAGCGCCGCCCGGTGTCCAGAACCCGGCCGGGGACAGCGCGCAAACTGTGCGGGCTCGACCACGGCGGGCCAGCTCGATGGCCATGAATCCACCCATTGAGTTGCCTGCCACGTGCACGGTTTCTAGGCCGAGGCCGTCAAGCACAGTTTCGAGATCATCGATAAGGCCGGCGATTGAGCTGTGCGGGTGAGCTGGGGGTCCGCCGCGGTGCCCGGCCGCTGTTGGTGCGATGACATCGAAATGTGGCCTGAGCAGCGGGACGACGTCGTCCCAGATGCGAGCTGAGTTGGTCACCCCGTGCAATAGCAGCATTGGTTCTTGCGCTGGTTGAGTAGCGGGAGGCATGTGATCAATTGCGCCGGTCGAGGAACTGCGCAGGCAAGCGTGAGGGCGCGACCGCGATGACGCTCTCGTCGTCTTCACCGACGTATTCGTAAAGCTGGATATCAGCGAACTCCGGGACCAGATAAATCGGGTAGGTCGGCCCTGCATCGCGAAACGCCTGCATTTGTGCGAGGTGGTCGTTTTGGTACAGCACCGTCTTGGAACCGTCGCGACGAATCCACTCTGGAAAGAAAATGGTCCCGTGCAATCGTCGCAGAGCGGGCATGACGTTCACGACGACGCACGTCCCGGTGGGTTCGGTCCAGGACAGCTTGTGCACTGCCGGAGCGATTTCGACAAGGTCGACCACCTGATCGCGAACCCAGCGCCCGCCGACGTGGCCAGTGTGGATTCGATAATCGATCGTCGTCGAGTTCTTGACGTACATCTCATAGGTCCAGCCGTTGGCGTAGGTGTAGACGAGGCGGTGGCCTGGGAGGCCCGGGGCATCTGTGGCCGCAGATCCGGTCATGTTAGTAGGTTTACCACAAACAGTGTTTGAACCAAACTTATCGTTTTCGTCGCAGCGACCGAGCGTAGTTACGCATGTTAGTTTGCAGAAAACACAGTTTGGTGGGAACGGAATGTCGAACCGAATCGACCGCATCGCTGATGACCTTGTCCGCGAACTCGGCCCCCTGCGCCGCGCAATGCTGCGTGCGACGCGAAACGCCGAAGGTCTTCCGGACTTGCCGGAGAATCAGATCGAGGTGCTTCGGGCTGCGACCGCTGAACCAGGGATTACCACCGGAGAGCTCGCGCAGCGACTCGAGCTTGCAAGGCCGACCGTGAGCAACTTGGTCAACTCCATGCGGCGCCAGCAACTCATCGACTTGCGCCGCCGCGACCACGATGCACGAATCGCAGAGGTGCACTTGACCGAATACGCCAGCGACCTGTTGCACAGGTACGACGCCGCGGCAACAAAGCTGGTGTCGTCAGCGCTCAACGGACTCGACCCCGCCGCGAAACAGGCGCTCGCGAAGGCCATTCCGGCATTCGCGGCGTTGCGCGAACAACTGAGCGCATGAAGCACCGCCCGGCCCTGGTTCCCGGGTGGTGGTTGCGCCACCGCAGCGGGGTTGCCATCGCTCTGGCAGTGCTTTGTCTGGTTCCGACGACCGCCGGGTGCTCCTCCCCTGCGTTGTTGGAGGGCCGGCCGACGTCGATGCTGTACGACCCGGACCGGGTCGGGGGTCTGCGCGTCACGAGTGGCTTCAGCGGCCGGCGATCGGATGCCGGGCAGCCGCAGGGGACCGTCGAGAACACCGATGGGAGCGATGACGATCGACTCGCGCTGTTGGCCGTCAACGACATTCAGGATTTCTGGACAGCCACCTACCCGCAATATTTTTCCGGCGAATACAGGCCGATCACCGCGATCAGGTCCTACGACTCGCCCACGCCGTTCAGCCGGGGCGCATGCGGCGGGCACAACGGTTACAAGTCGGTCAATGCGTCGTACTGCCGTGCTCGATGACTCGATCGCATGGGATCGTGGCGTCCTGATTCCCCTGACGCGCAATACTTCGGTGACGTCGCCGTCGCCGGAACACTGGCGCACGAGATTCGGGCATGCGGTGCAGACCAGGGCGCACAGCGTCCACCTCTATACCCGCACGCTCATCAAAGAGCAGCAGGCTGACTGCTTTGCCGGGGTTTACCTGCACTGGGTCGCCGAAGGCCAGTCGAGTCGTTTCGCGATGAACACCACCGATGGCCTCGACCATGTTCTCGCCGGCGGAATCACCTTGCGCGACCCCACCGATGAGCCTGAAAACGCCCGGCGCGCACGGTTCCGCGCTCGACAGGGTCGGCGCATTTCAGGAGGGATTCGACGGCGACCCGCCATGTGCGCCGCCATCGACCATAACGAGATAGACCGCCGCCAGTCGGTCTGCCTCCCGCGTTGCAGAACTACTCATCGGACGACTCCCCCGCCGGTGAAATGCCGATCACTGAAAACTCTTTGGGGCTGCTGATGGAAACACTCACGGCGCATCTTTCACCCCGACAAAGCGCCCACCTTGACAGTTCGGCGGCAGCCGTCGAATGCTCTGACGCGCGGCCGAGCCCGCCGGCGTCATACTGCCCGGCGGCCAACACCGATCAACGTCGACGTCGACTGGCCTGCGCGAGATCGGCACATACACAGACAGCGAGAGCCGGCAGCTTTTGCAGGGCGACGACACCGCGTTTTCGGTAGTCACCTCGCGCTACATGCTGGCGGTGCAACACCAACAAGGGGTCGCATTGATCCGGTGAACGTGCGGCGCTACGTACCGCGTGCCTCACCGGAGTCGCGCAGCGCAATATGGCCACACCGGTCGCAGTGCCCTCCGGCAACAATCTGACGTTCAATGCCGGTGACCTTGACGAAGCGATATCTGGTTTGCTCACAAACCATCTCGTCGCCAGCGACACCAACGGCGACAGCGTGCCTGCCGGCTTCACGCGGATCGTCGCGTTTCGCTCGGGTCTGGTCGGCGATGCGGATCAGTGCTACGGGAACTTCCCGTGAACCGGCCGCCGCCGCCGGGCGACCCGTGGTACCAGCGCCGCCCGAACCCGGACGACCCGCGGACCGCCGCTCGACCGTTGCCCGGCCCCGCCGGGCGCACCCCGTTGCCGCCTGCCGGCCGGCCGCCGATCGCCAACTCACCCCGACGACCTGCAGAGCGCCCGGCGACCCGCAGCATCGCGTGCTGAGCCGCGACAGCCCGCCGCTGTACAAGTGCGCACCTCAACACATTTCAACAAGTACTTACCGTGGCTGCTTCTCGGAGCAAGCGGCGCGGCCCTCCTGGTTGGTGCGGTGACGCTGATCAGTAGCGTGGCACATCGCGGTAGCACCGCTGGCGCAGAGCTGGATGTGACCAAAGTCCAAAACGGTGTGCTGCACACCCTTTCGGATCCCGCCAGCGGGTACGGGGCCAACGACGTCACCGATGTCAGCTGCAACGGCGGCCGCAACCCCAGTGCGCGCCGGGGAACGACATTCACCTGCAACGCCACGGTCAACGGCGCTGCCCCGCCACATCACCGTTCTGGTCTCCGATGATCGCGGTACGTACGAAATCGACGGTCCCCGATAGGACTTGCTTGTTTCGAAAGCAGCCCACGCAGCAGCGTATCGGCGAGATGCCACTGTGCGGACACAGGCACGCGGTCCCGTGCTTTCCCACCGTCAGCGAAGTCTGGCTCAAGTTACTCGAAGCATCCCGGGACGCCGCGTAGGTATTGCAACCTCGAAATCAGCGAGCCTCGTTGGCGTCGCCGGGATGAGGCACGTTGTTGTCGTCGACATAGGCGTCGTGATCGGTATCGACATTCTGGTGGTCACGTGGTCCCTCATTTGGGCCGTCGCCCTCGATCGCGTCCCCGGCGTCACTGGGCATGGTCATATGCACATCCTCTCGATTGTCTCGCCGGGCTTCTCCCCCGGAATGAAAGTCGGTGAGAGTGTGCCCCGTCCGCGCTGCGCCGAACCAGCGGCAGCGTCTAATCGGCGAACGCCGCTCGCCGGGTGGGCTCGATTCGATTAACCAGCACTACTCGAGTGCGTGGTGGCTAAGATAGGAGCCTGTGACCGGCAGTGACAGCTCCTACGATTACAGCGACGCCGACGCAAGCGAGACCGGCGAAACGCCGCCCGGCCAGCCTTGGTACCGCAGACCGATCGTCTCGGTCACGATCGGCTTTGTCGTGGCCGTCCTGGTTGGCCTCGCGATCTTTGTCCTCGCCGACAGGACCAGCGAGCACAGTGGTACGACACAGACTCCGACGTCGCCAACAGCACCCGTAAACGTCCCTGCACCCGGGACCCCCTAGCGACCACGCTGGGTGTCGGCTTGATCGGCACTACTTAGGATCTGTATTCCTGGGTTGGTGGCGTTCTTCATAACCATTACTCGATATAAGTGTGAAGTTCCCAGGGCTTCATGCCGAGGAGACCTGCCAGGCGGCCCTGCATCCGGACGCCGGCGGGCAGCGGCCGCCACCATATGGTCACCTCGGTGATCTTTCCGTGCGCATCGAGCAGGATGTAGTCCATTCCGTTAACCACGGTGTCGTCGATCTGCAGGCGGAAATACGCGGCGTGGTGCGTCTCGCCACTGAGGACTTCCTTGTACGTCAGGTCGTCCGCAAGCGTGCGGACGGTCCGGATTGCTTCCAGGACTGCCTCGCGGCCGGCGAGTGGCTCATCGCCGAGCGGGCCGTACAACATCACGTCTTCGGCGAGGATTTCAGAAAGAGCGTCTTTGTCCGCGCCACCGTGCATGCAGTCGACGAAAGATTCCACGGCGTGGCGATGCGGGGCGAACGTGGTCATGGGGCACTCCTTGTGTCCTTGTTGCTCGCGAGGTGAGACCCGGCGGCACCTGCACCCGCTCGGGTCACGGCGTGACTACCTCTGTCTCCCAATCAGATCGCCGAGGTACCGCCGTCGACAACCAATTCCATGCCGTTGACGTAGCTCGAGTCGTCCGAGGCCAGGAACAATGCGCGCCGACGCGATCTCCTCGGGGCGGCCCATCTTTCCCCGCGGGATCAGGGATTCAAACTGCGCCTTCATCTGCTCGTCGAACAACTCCTCCTGCTTCGCAGTGGCGACCTGGCCCGGGGTCAGCACGTTCACTCTGATCTTCCGGTCCTTCAACTCGGACACCCACACCCGTGCGTAGGCGGGCAGCACGGCCTTGCTCGCTGCGTACACACTCCACTCGGGGTAGCCCTTGAGCGAGGCGTTCGACCCGGTCATGAAAATCGAGCCTCCGTCGTTGAACAGCGGTAGCGCCTTCTGGACGGTGAACAGCGTGCCGCGCGCGTTCAGCTGAAAGGCGGCATCGAAGTGCTCCTCGGTGATCTCGCCGAGCCTGCTCTGCTCACCCGTCCCGGCACTTGCCCACAACACGTCGATCGCGCCTTTTTCCCGCTTGACCACGTCGAACAAACGGTCCAGGTCATCGAGGTTCGCCGAATCGCCCTGCACGCCAGTCACATTCCTACCGATCAGCGTGACGGCTTCCTCCAGCGAGTCCTTCCGTCTGCCCGTGATGAAGACGTGCGCTCCTTCGTCGACGAACAACTTGGCGCCGGCCCGCGCCATGCCATTTGTCGCACCGGTGATTACCGCGACCTTGCCGTCGAGTTTTCCCACGATCACTCCATTCCATTGATGACGCCGACGCCACAGGTCGGCGGCTTCCTGCTGTGAACAACCGGACCGTCAGTTGACTGGGAAATAATTGCCGTTGTCCAAATCGGCGAACAGGCCAGGGTGAGCAGGTTCCCAGCCGAGGGTTTGGCGGGTGATGAGGTTGGATGCCGGAAGGTCCATCGTGACCGGATATGCCAGGGAGCCAAAGTATCCCGGTAGCATCAGGATGTCCGCAGGGACGCTGACGACGGGCAGATCCAGGCGGCTTCCGATAGCCTCGGCGATCGCGCAGAACGCGATGCCCCCATCCTCCACCGCGTGCCACGCTTTGCCGGCCGGACTCTTCTCCAGCGCCAAGCGGAACAACGATGCGGCGTCGCGGATGTGCACGGTGACCCAACGGTTTGCACCGTCTCCGGGATAGCCGGCGACGCCTTTTTCTTTTGCGACTGCGATCAGCCCCGGGAGGAAGCCAGCCGTATCGGCTGTGCTGTGCGCAATGAGCGGAAGTCGCACGACCGATGACCGCACGCCTTGCTCGGCGAGGGCGAGTACGGCTGCCTCCACGGCGTTACGAAACCGCAAGGTGCCCTTATATTCTTGGCCGCCGGGCAGGACGGGATCGTCCTCGGTGGCCGGACGGCCGAGGCCCTCCCCGGGACTGCCTATGCTGCCCGCGGTGACTAGCGGCTTCCCGGTTCCCGCAAGTGCTTCACCGAACGCAGCCACTTGCTCGAACTCCACGGCCGTGACGGCGTCGATCCCGCCGGTTGCAAGCAGGTCGCGCCGGAACGCGACGTGGATGACGCCGTCTGATTCCGCGGCCGCCTCCTTGAGCTGCTCGAGGTCTTCGATGTCGCCGTGGCGCACCTTGGCGCCGAGCGCGGACAGGGCCGCCGCGGCGTCGTCGGACCGGGCCAGGCCGGTGACCTCGTGCCCGGCGGCGACGAGTTCGGGGATGATGTGCGAGCCGGCATGACCGGTCCCGCCGGTGACGAAAACACGCATGTGACAGTCCTTCTCGGGTATGTACGCGCGCTCAGCTGAAAACACTGATGCCGAGAGCGAAGTTTGTGTGCTTCACCGCGTGCGACATGAGGCCCATCTGTAGCAGCCCGGCGTTCTCCAGGATCCGAGCCATTGGCAACAGCCCGACGTCGAGGGGGCGCAGTCCCAGGCTCTCGACGAACACCGACATGCTCGCCTTGGAGCGCGCGTCATCACCGGCCATGAACACATCGAGTGGGCCGCCCGCGGCCAGGACGTCGCGGAACAGGGTGTTGAACGCCTTGATCACATGGGCGCTTCTCGGTGCGGCCTTGGCGACCAATTGCGCGATGGAGGAGTCGTGGGGAGTGGCCAGCCCGGTGCCGCTGGAGTCGAAAGGGTTAGTGATGTCGACGATGATCTTGCCGGCCAACGCGTCCCCGTACTGGCTGACGACCGGCACGGCACTGTCGAACATCACGGCGAGGATCACGATGTCGCCGCCCGGGGCAGTGCCCCACGTCCCCGCCGTCGCGCCGTTACCGAGCGCATTGGCCAGTGCCGCAGCCTTGGCCGAATCGCGATTTATGACTTCGACGGTGTTACCGCCTTTGACGGCCAGGGCGCCGATGGCGCTGGCCATGTTTCCCGAGCCGATGATGCTGACGCTGCTCATGAAATGTCCCGTCTTCAACTAAAGATCGAAAAGGTTGACTCGTCAACCATAGCCATATTTTGGATGATGCGTCAACCAATTGAGGTAGCGTTGCGGATCATGGCACCCAAGTGGCTCAGCGCCCGTGAAGATCGCGCCTGGCGGGCGTTCATGCATGCGCATCACCAGCTTGGCCTGCACTTGAATCGAGGCTTGCAGGAATTGGGGCTCTCCGGAGCCGACTACGAGGTCCTGGCGGTGCTCTCAGCTCACGACGGAGGCCGTATGCCCGCGCGCGAGCTGTGCACCACACTGGGCTGGGAAAAGAGCCGTCTCTCCCACCAGCTGCGTCGCATGCAGGCGGATCGACTGATCAGCCGTGAGCCCAACCCCGACGACGCCCGCAGCACCCTGGTCTGTTTGGCTGCGGCCGGCCGCGCGGCCATCGAGAAGGCGGCACCTAGGCACGTGGTCGATGTCCGCCGAAACTTCATCGACTTGTTCGCCCCGGCTGAGCTCGACATGCTCGCAACCCTCAACGAACGACTCCTGCACCACCTGGCCACAAATTACAACTCCCCCACCGAAGGCGAGAACTGAGCCGTTTTCCTGTGCTCATCGTTCAAATTCGTTGCGCCTCAGGAACATCGATGCGCGCCGGTCGTCGAGAGTCGTTCAGTGTCGCCGGCGGCGGCGGGACACTCGAGACGTGACAGCATGCGATGCCGCGGCCGCGAGTGCGGGCAGCCCGGCATAGGTACGCGGATCGAGCAGCGCCGGCCTGGTGTGCAAACTAGTGGGCCGGTCGTTCTTGGCGAGCCGTTCGGAAAGCCACCATAGGCTCATCGGAACGGCGAAGGGATACAACAACAGGTGCTCTGCAAGGGGGTCGCGGTGGTAGCTCACCGCGGCTCCGCCCTCGGTGTAGATCTGGACGAGCCTGTCGACGTCAGCGACGTCGACGATCTTGTCGTGCACGCCCTGGACGAGCAGCACCGGCATGCTTGGTGTCTTCTGGCCGAGCTTCGTCACCTCGAAGACGTGCCGCAGGTCGGGCAGCGCAAACAATTCCTCGAAGCTCACGTCGACGTAATCGGCGATGTCGACATTGCGGAAGCGCCGGATTGCCCCTCCAGTCGACATCCCCTCGATCTGCGCGAGGAGAGCCTTGCCATCCTCGGTCGCGTGTTCGTCGACGACCTTTCTCGCCTGAGGGAACACATGCACCAGCGACGAGATCATCAGCGCCGCAAGACCCGCCCACGGTGACGCATTGAGCCGGCGCGCAACGCTTTCCGGATCCACCACCGGTGAACCCATCACCGCTCCGACGATCGCGAGCTCGGGTGCGTACGTCGCTGCGGCTTCGGCGGCCCAGCCGCTGGCCAGACCGCCTCCGGAATACCCCCACAACGCCATCGAAGCGCTGGGTGAAAGCCCCAACTGCGGGTAGCTGACAGCAGCGCGCAGCCCGTCGAGAACACGGAAGCCCGCCTCGTAGGGCGCGCCCCACATGCCCTTGAGGCCCTCGTGATCCGGGATGCTGACCGCCCACCCGCGAGACAGCGCCGCGGTGATGAAAAGGAACTCGGCCTGAACAGAGGCCCCGACCAACTCGGCACCCTGACGCAGCGCGTAGGACGGAAAGCACCGAGCCGCTACCGCGTCGATGGCGCACTGGTACGACAACAGAGGACAGGTCGCCGGGTCCATCCCGCGCGGCACTATCACCGTGGTCACCGCCGCCTCGGCGCCGCCGTGACAGTCGGTACTGCGGTACATCAGCTGCCACGCCGCGCCCTGCCGAAGGCGTCCGAAATACGACACCTGCACGGGCCGTGAACGCAACACCGTTCCGGGAGCCACTTCGTCGAGACCGGCGGGGCTGGCGTAGAACGGATCGCGATCAGGCGTGGGAATGCCCCGGCGTCTCTGGGACGACGCGTTTTTCATCATGTCGCTCCCAAACTATCGGCTGTCGGTCCCATCGGTCCGTGTAAATGCCCCAACCGCTTCGCATCCAAGTCTGGTCGCGGATTTCCGGAAACCCGCTGCGCAATCGACGGAGTGTTCGGCTCCGAAGATCGGGCCGGACGCGCTCAACCGTCGACGCGCATAGCAATCAAGAAGTGATCGATGGGAGTCCGCCGTGACGCGCCGGCATCTAACACCGCGGGGAGGTCCGCCACAACCTTCTGCGCAACAGCAAATAGCTTGACATTGAGTTCTTGTGAGCGCCAACGCAGTACATCGAACGCGGCATCCGCCGTGATGTTATAAACGGCCATCAGCATGCCTTTGGCTTGGTTGATCACTTCGCGGCGAGCCAGGATCACCTCCATTTGGTCGTCGATGCTGCGCTGCAGGTCGTCGTTGAAGCTGTCGGTGATGTCGATGTAGAAGCCGCGTGTCGCAATGACCCGGCCGTCCGCATCCCTGACGGCATCACCAACCACGACGACATTGCGGACGTCACCGGCGGTGGTGATGATGCGATGACGGCTGCTAAACGGCGCCGCCGAATGAGCCAACAACGCTCGCACCTGAGCCAGGTCATCAGGATGCTTATGGCCGAGCACCATCTCCGTGGTCGGAGTTACACTCCCAGGCTGATAGCCATGCAGGCGGGCCACCGTGTCTGACCACACCCAGACGTCGTCGTCGTAGCGGTATTCGAACCAACCCACCCGCTGCGGCGGCCCACCCAACAACGCCTTATCAATGCGACTCGGCGCTTGCCCGTCGACGCCCATCTCGACGTGATCCATAGCGGCCTGCTCGACAGAGTCTCTAGGCATCTCGGCGGTCGGATCCACAGCCATGCAGCAAACTGTAAGCCCGCAGCGCGGCAACCCGCAAAGATCGCCGGCAATCCAGTCCGCAAACACATCAGGGGCTGCGCTCGTGGCGGTTAGGGCGAAGAACTGACGGCGCGACTGACACATCGCCTGTCGCCCAAACGGATGATTTCGATCGTTGCAACCGCAAAAGCAGTGAAACCCGGCGGCGCCTCGGGATTTCTTTAGTTATGGTTCAGCCGTTCTTCATTAGAGATGCCTGGCTGTGGCCGGTGATGTTGCCGGCAACAGCAGCACCACCGGAGTAGGAAGATTGACATGCCAGGTAATCATCAGAGACGTGTCGCTCGGTTCGGTGTGATGAGTGCGGCGACAGCTGCCGCGCTCGTCGCGACGGGCTCCGCGGCGGTGGCGCTGGCTGACACCGGAAATGTCTCGGCGACAACCGAGTTCGGGACCCTTCTGGATGGGTCTCCCGCGTCCGAGGCCAGTCTGTTCGACAGCATCGGCACTGGCGGCGTCGCAGCCGGTTCGACAACCGACACCGTGCCGCCCATCATCCCGAGTTATCCGCTGGAATTGCTTCATGATGCGTCAGGCAGTCTGACCGAGGCCAACCAAGTGTTGAGTGGCGCGGCCGCGGATGTGGCAGGTATGACGCAGCAAACAGCGGCTCAGAACATCGCGCTCGACGAGATCGCGTCGCTGTACACAGCCGAAAGCTCGCTATTGTCTTACGACAACGGGGCTTTCGCCGATCTACTGAACCCGTGGTTGGCCACGGTCGACCAAGGGTGGGCCCAGGGCACCGAGGCTCTGCTCAGCGCGGATCAGGCGGTTGCGGCGGCCGTCACAGCGGGCAGCGGTGTGGAAACGGCCGTGTTCGGCGTGTTCGGGGCTGATTTTCAGCTGGCGGGTGACATGTTGAATGACGTCCCCATCGACATCGTTGCCGGGTTCGTCGATCCTGCGGCGTTCCTGTCCGGCAGCTTCTAGCACCGTCATAGTCCTTCACCGCCCGTCGGCGCTCCGTGCGCGAGGCGCGGCTGCACTGCGGCCACCAGTCGCTGCCAGCTGGCGGCGATGCTGTACACGTCGCCGACTCGTGCGATCGCGGCCGCCTCGCGGTGCCCGCAGTCGCAAGTTGTGTGGGTGCTATCCGACGTCGAATTCGATTGGCAGACTGGTCGGTCCACTCATGCCCAGCAATGGCTTCCATGGCGGCGATCCGGCCCGCCGCGGGTTCGGTAAGCGCCGGGACAGGATCTTGAGCGCCTCGGCGAGTTCGCGCCGCGCGAGGTTGGCACCGAGACAGTAGTGCGCTCCGCCACCGAACGTGAGGATGGGCGGCGGAGCGTCACGGGCGATGTCGAAACGTGCCGGATCGTCGTAGATGGCGGCGTCGCGGTTGGCCGCGTACGTGTTGACCAAGATGAAAGTGCCTGCGGGGAAGGTGTAGTCGCCGACCGTGGTGTCCTCGGTGACACTTCGCACGGTGCTGCACATCGACGGTGAGTGACGCATGGTTTCTTCGACGGCGCGCATGGCGAGATCGGGCTGGTCGCGCAGTAGCGTCCACTGCTCGGGATGGTCGCACAGCACCTGCATGGAGGCGCCCAGCTGACTTCGCGTGGTGTCGGTACCGGCGATCAGGATGCTGAACGCCAGCATGCGCAGTTCGGCGGCGTCAAGGCGGTCGCCCGCATCCTCGATGCGAATCAGTTCGGAGAGCAGATCGTCGGTGAGGTGTGTACGCCGTTGGGCGACCATGACGTCGATGTAGTCGTCGAACTCTCCCCACGCCCGCAACACCGCGGGTTGCTCCTCGGCGAGGTTGATGTCGAAGCTGACGATCTTGAAGATGTCCTCGGCCCACCGCGAGAACTGCTGCCAGTCTTCGCGCGGCGCGCCCAGCAGTGCGCAGATGACCGGTATCGGGTAGGGCCGCGCGATGTCGGCGACGAATTCGCAGCGTCCCGCGTCGGCAACCGCATCGATCAGTTCGTTGACGACGGCGTGAATCGTGTCGTCCATCCGTGCCGTCGCTCGCGGGGTGAATGCTTTCGAGACCAGGCTGCGCAGCCGGCGGTGTCCGGCGCCTTCCATGTTCAGGATGCTGCCGGTGACCCTGTCCCACAGCGGACCCGATGTAATGCCGTGCGCGGATAGGTGAATGCCCGGCGGGATGACAAAGCGGGGGTCGCCGAGAACCGTTCGGGCCAACTCGTAGGACAGGATCTCGGGGCCAATGGGTCCGAGCGCGATCGGCGCCTTTAGCTGCGCGGCCCGGAACTGCGGATAGATCTGCTGCGGAGTGTCAGTGACGTCGTACGTCAGCGTCGGCAGGTCAGCATCGAAGACGCTCGGTGTTGGGCTCATGGCACGTTGGTCGACAGCATCGTCAGAGGAAGGCCGAACACCGACAGCTCGACTTCATGGAGGTAAGTTCCCTCGCCGTCGAAACTCTGCCGAAAGCGCGTGGTCGACCCGTAACGCTCGGTCACCGATTCGGCGGCCGAGGCGTCGGGCACCCGCAGCACGACGGTGTACACGCCGTCACCGTTCCGGCTGAGGAACTCGTTCACCGAGGCCGCCACCGACGCTGTCGAGCCCGGCACCGGGCTGATCAACTCCACGCCCCGGTCCCAGTCCAGCGCGACGGTGACGCCTAGGTCGGCGAGTTCGGTTGCGTTGAAACTGAATCCGAGTGCGGTGAGCATCTCAGCGACCGTCGCCTGCCGTTCGGCTGCCACGGCGAACACGACGTGGTGTAACTGCGAGGCGTGCGGCTCGGTCATGTACGCACCAGCCCGCGCGGCCGGATCAGACCCAGGTCGGGGTCGCTGGCGAAATGCCGCGCGCCGACTTGCCCGACATCGCCTGTCATCCACTGGATGACCCGATATTTCTTGTCAGGCACGGAGGACTCCCTGGGGAAGCAGCAGCGGCAGATCGTTATAGGTCGCGATACCGGGGGGCGCTGCGACGACGGCGGGTATGGCGTTGACGGCCGGCACTGCGGTGATGGTCAGACCGAGCAGGACGTATTCCTCGATCGTCTCTGCCACGAAATCGGGCGGCGGCTCGAAGGCGAGGGTGGTCTTGATCGTCGGGCGACCCTCGACCACGATGTTGTACCCGAAACCCATCTCCCACACGGGTTGCAGCGCTTGGCCTTTCGTCCATAGGCCGCGGACTTCGACGACGTCGCGGTCACCGACGAAGCCCTTCCAGCTCACATCGATTCCCGCTACGCAGCCCTTGGCGATGACCCAGCCGCCGGGAAGGTGCACATCCTCGGTGGCTTCGGCGTAGTTGGCTTCGCAGCGGATGTCGTCGAGTTCTGCCCCCAGGGCGTCGGCGACGAGCATGACGGCTTCGCGGAATATCCCCGACCCCTCCTCGGTCACCGCGCGGAGATTCGGGTAGTCGATCGGATACCCGAATCCCATGATCTTCTCGGTCTCCGGTGAGTTGTAGATCGTGGTGTCGAACGCTTCCTCGATATACACCCGGTCGATCCGGTCGGACAGCCCCGCCGAGACGATGGCGAAGAGTTGGATGAAGCCGGGGTTGAGTCCGGTCCCGAAGATCGTCGATTGGCCAACCTCGCATGCTTTCGCCACGCGGTCGCGTCCGTCGCCGAGCCGATGACCGGTGATGAACTCGGACGTGGTCACGACGTTGATGCCCGACTCGAGGATGCGCACCAGATGGTCGACGTCGGCGAACATCTGGTTGTAGACAACGCAATCCGGCTTGAGCGCGATGAGGGCGTCGACGTCGTGGGTGGCCCGCAAGCCAAGCGGTTCGATGCCGCATAGTTCGCCGACGTCGCGGCCGATTTTCTCCGGTGACCACGCGTAGCACCCGACCAGCTCGAGCAGCGAGTTCGCCACGATCGCGTGCACCGATTTGACCCCGATGTTGCCCGTCGTCCATTGCACGACGCGATAGGTCATGTCGCTGACTTCGACGTGGTCATGGGGCCGGGGCACCATGCTCGGCCGCGTGCCGGGCCTCGCGCTCGTCGTGGATGCGCACGAGTTCGCGGAATCCGATCCGGTGGTACTTCGGCACCGGCTGGATGCCCCATTGGTCCTTCGCGGTGTCCTTACCCTCGGCGCCTTCTGGCGGCCCCCACATCGGATAGGGCACCTTGCACTCCAACGTGTCGTCGGAGTAGCGGACCTTGAGCAGCTCGCTGCAGATCTGGGTGAGGCTCAATGTCGGGTAGCCGTAGTACACCGCCATGAACGGCAGCGTGAAGGCACCCTCGACGACCAGAGCGATCAGGCACACGAGCACGGCCCGCTTGATGTACTTGTGCATCCGCGCGTAGTACGGCGTGGTTCCAGCGGGAAGATCCTCAGCCTTTTCCTCTGTGGCCTCAGGTGTGGTCGTCACGGCATTTCTCCTTAAACCTGTTCAGTCAGTGAAGATCTCGCGGTTGACCGTGTGCAGATACGGGATCGCGAGGAATGGGGTGATGTAGAAGATGTCGTAAAGCCACCAGCCGATTACGGGGAACACGACCCCGGCATAGCGCACGTCGGCGTACATGGTCATGTTGAATACGTACAAACACCAGATGAGCACGCCCATCCAGCAGGTGATGATCATCCACTGGTGGCCCCATCGCTTCATCTGCAGGAATCCGATTGCCGCGGCGCAGCGCATCGTAAAGACGGTGAGGATCATCCCGAAGACCATGGACTTTTCGCCCGGCCCCGCCGCGCCGCCGACCCAGGATTCGTTGTAGTGCCAGAAATAGCCGCCGTCGAACATGGCGCCCCATCCGACCATCAGCACGCGGTTGATCAGCGTGTGGTTGGCCACCAGGTCCAGTGCCCAGCCGAGGCTGTTGAGCATGCCGTCGATCAACGTCAGATAGCCGATCAGGGTGACGATCATGGGCCGGACGGACAGACCGGCCCGTAATGCTTGGCGCTGCAGCCAGACGCCGCGCATGAAGATGGGAAAGCCGATCAACCCCGGTACCCACATACCCATCAGTGCGGCACCGACGATCATCCACTTGTCGGCGCGCCGCTGAGCGAGCCGGGATTCGTCGTGGTGCTCCTCGAGGCCCACGCTCCCCTCCGGGCCGTTGGTCGACCGGTTGCCCGAAATGCGGTTCAGCAGTGGCAGGTTCACAGATTCCACCACCCACGCGCGAAGGACATGTAGAGCTGGATGCCGAACATCAACGCCAGGTAGCCATAGACGACGATCTGCAGGATGATGAGCGCCTTTTTGCGCAGCCTCTCCTTTTGGTCCATAACCAGTAACTCCTTCCTAGTGAGACGTGCTCGCGCGATCAGCACCAGCCAGGCTGGCGACCGCGACTTCCCGTAATCCGTCGGTGATCGCACCGTCGGTGGACAGAGGCGCAAGGATGCAGGCCTCGGCGGCTTCCAGTTCGGTGGCGCCGGCAGCGATCAGCTTCCCGGCGGTCACCAGAACACGCGTCGACGGTGGCTCGAAGTGAAAGGCCTCGTCCGCGGTCCGAATGGCGGTGGCACAGGCGACGAGGCGTCGCGCCGAGGGCAGCGCGACATTGGCCTCGGCGACAACCACCTCGGCTTCTTGCTCGGCCGGTAGATATCTCATGGGAAGAGTGACGAACCGCTGGCGAAAGGACGGCTTGAGCTCTTTGAGTGAACTGCGATACGCCGGGTTGTATGAGCAGACAAGCATGAATGTTACAGGCGCCTCGACGATTTCGCCCGCCCGGTCTAAATACAGGGCCCGGCGATGATCGGTCAGCGAATGAAGGATGGCCAATGAATCGTGGCGCGCTTCCACCACCTCGTCGAGGTAGCAAATGGCACCTGACTTGACGGCGCGGGTGAGGGGGCCGTCTGTCCACACGACGTCGCCGGCGGTCACCATGAACCGGCCGACCAAATCCGAACTTGTCAGATCGTCGTGACAGCTGATGGTGACCACCGGCCGGTCGAGTAACAGGCCCATGTGTTCGACCAGACGTGTCTTCCCACAGCCGGTCGGGCCGGTGAGCATGACAGGCAGGCGTTGGCGATAGGCCTGTTCGAATAACTTGACCTCGTAGCCGTTCGCGTAATAGGTGTCGGTGGTCATCGCTTCCTCAGCTGTGTTGCGGTCATGCGGAGACGAGCTCGCGGTGGACGTGGGCCAGGACCCGCGGAAGGTCCTCGACCCGCCGGATGCGTTGGGAGCGGCGGGGTCCGAAGACCTCAGGCAGCGGGTCGACACGGGTCGGTCCGACACCGACGTAGTAGACGGAAACACCCGCGTCGTTGGCCTCCTCGACCGCATGCGCTGCGTCGGCCCACGCGTATCGACCTTCGTAACCCTCGTCGGAGATCAGCCCATCGCCGATCACGATGAGCAGGCGACGCTCGGATGGTTGGGCCAACAATCGATTCGTCAAGTGGCGCAACGGCGCTCCCAGTCGGGTGTATCCGCCAGAGGCTAGGCCCAGCCGGCTCGGCGGGACGAACCGCCGCTCCTGAAAGTCCTTCAGGCAACTGACTTCGACGCGGTGGCGGGTGTTACCGGTGAACACGAAGATGCCGTGGCGTTCGCGTGCGAGCGACATCCCCTTCGACAGCGCATCGGCGCAAGCCAGCTCGAGTTTGAAAATCTTGCCGCCGTGCACACCGAGCGATGAACTGCCGTCCAGCAGCAGGGCCGTGGTGACGTCGCGGCTGCTGGGCAGCAGTTCGCGGAAGATTCGCGGCTCGACAGCGTCGCCGGTCGCGATGTCGATGTAGTGGCGGACATACTGTTCGACATCCAGGTCGGAGCCGTCCTCGAGGCGGCCGTGCATCGCGCGATGGGTGTGTTCGCAGAACCACCTCCGGAGTTCGGCCGACGCCGGCTTCGGCTGGCGGGTACCGCTGAGATGTGCACGTTCGAGCACAGCGACGTGATCTGGCATGAAACTTTGTGTCCAGCAATTCCATTCGGGATAGGGAATGCCGGGCCGGTGCTCGGGAGTGATGTCGAGGTCGTTTTCATGCGGCCGGCTCGGCGGCGGCAGATTTGGGTTGCGCACACCGCCGTCGCCCCCGACCGGGACGGAATGCGCCCGCGGCAAGCGCTTCTGCGTGGTGGTCCAGGGCAACCTGCCGAAGCTCCGGCGCAGCTTGTCGGTCAGATCCTGCGGCATTGTGTAGGCCAAGGGCAGCCTCCCCAGCACAGGATAAGCGCCCAGCGGCCGATTGGACCGCGCCAACGAGACTGCGCGGTCGAGCATCTCGTGGCCATCCGTCTCGGCGGGCAACACGGGCAAATCCGGTAGCACCCGGTTCATTTCGTCGATCAGGCCAGGCCAGTGCGACCCAATCCAGCCCACGGCGACTCCGCCTTCGATGACAGTCAGTGCGCGCAGCTCGCGCGCAGAGAGCTCGTTGAGCCGGAACGCGACCAGCCGGTCTTTGGACGGTGAACACTGAAGCGCGATTCCACAAGTCAGCGTTCGGCGCGTCCAATCGCGTTGCATCGACGGGTACGGGACGTGTATGTAGTCGAGCCTCGGACTCAGGCTGAACTCGCGACGCTGACCGGTCACCAGACGCACTCCCTCGCGGCGCTGGCCGCTCAGGGCGACAGCGGTTACCGAACAACTGCGTTCAACCGCCATTGCGGGTTCGTCGAAAAGATCGGCCATCGGTGCCTAGAACGTGCCGAGGTTGGAGAACATCCAATACCAGAACCAGATGACGAGTCCGGTGCCGCCCCACGCGGCGACGTAGCGCAGAATCTCCCAGATCCAGTCCATGTCAAACCTCCTTGATGATGCCGCGAACAGCGGTGTCGACGAGTTTGCGGAGCATGGTGTCGCGCTTGTCGGCGCTGGCGGTGGTGCTCAGCACGCCGTAGACGCCCAGCAGGAAAAAGATTGCGCTGTAAAACGCGTCGACCTCAGGATGGACCGACCCGTCTCCGCGGACACGCTCGATTTCGCGGACCAGGAGCACGATAATGGGGTGGTCGGTCCAGTTGTCCGTCTCCGGTCGAGTCGGCGAAAAGTGCAGCGCCAGTAGTTCCTTGAAGAGAATCGGACCGACACTCACCTCGAGGCCCTTGATGATGTCGACTATTTCGGTCAACGCTGCCGGAAGGTGGTGAGCGCGTTCCAAGAAGCGCTCGAAGTCGGCGGCCATTCGGGCCTCTTCGCGAGATTCCAACTCGTAGAGCACATGTTCCTTGCTGGGAAAGTGGAAGAAGAAGGTGCCGTGTGCCACCCCGGCGGCGGCTGCTATCGCATTCACATCCGCACCGGCCATTCCGGACCGCGTGAACTCGGCGAAGGCGGCGCCAAGAATCCGCTCCCGCGTCTGAAGACGGCGCACCTCGCGCGTCGTCACCCTGGCCTGTGCAGTCATCGTCTGCATTTGTAGCGCAATTGCTGACCGGCGTCAATGAGTGGAGTCATTGACCGGTGTGTGCTCAGTCGGTGAATATCTCCCGGTTTACCGAATGCAGGTAGGGAATCGCCAGGAACGGCGTGATGTAGAAGATGTCGTAAAGCCACCAGCCGACCACCGGTAAGACGACGCCGGCAAAGCGCACGTCGGCGTACATGGTCATGTTGAATACGTACAGACACCAGATCAGCACGCCCATCCAGCAGGTGATGACCATCCACTGGTGGCCCCATCGCTTCATCTGCAGGAATCCGATTGCAGCGGCGATCCGCATGGTGAACACGGTGAGGATCATCCCGACCTCCATGGCTTTCTCGCCTGGGCCCGCCGCACCGCCGATCCACAGCTCGTTGTAGTGCCAGAAGTAACCACCGTCGAACATCGCGCCCCAGCCGTTCAAGAGGATTCGCGCGAGAATCGTGTGGCTGGCCACCAAGTCCAGGGCCCACCCAACGGTGTTGATGGCAGCATCGATGATGACGAGGTATCCGAGAAGTGTCACCAGCATCGGCCGGACACTGAGGCCCTCACGCTGTGCCCTGCGCAGCAGCCACACTCCGCGCAGGAAGAGCGGGAGCCCGAAGATGCCGAGGGCCGCAGTGCCGATGAGGATGCTGCCCGTGATGAGCCATCTATCGGCCTGCCGCTGGGCGAGCCTCGAGCGTTCCATGTGCTCGTCGAGTCCGCTGCCAGACAGTTTCGCCGGCGGCACGCCATCACGACTGCGGCCCAAGTTCAGCGTGGGCACATTCATGCAAGCTGACTATAGTCAACCGCGCTGGGTAGTCAATCGGCTTGTCCGGGCGACGCGCGAGCGTTTCTCGCCATGTAGCCCTCGGGCATGGCGCCGGTGTCCCGCGCGGACCGCTTGTCTGCCAACGAGATACGCCGGTTGCACGTCTGGAGCGCCGACAAAACATCGGGCGATCAATTGACTTCAGTCAACTAACGCCGTTAGATGGCTAGCACTCGACGGAGAGGACCGGTATGGCGCTCGAGCAGTTCAATCTCGACGGACAGGTGGCGATCGTGACGGGCGCCGGAAAGGGCGTCGGCCAGGGCATCGCGAGGGTTCTCGCGGAGGCGGGTGCGACCGTTGTCGGCACCGCGCGCACCGAGTCAGACATCGTCGGCACGATCGACGGGATCGAGAAGGCCGGCGGTAAAGGACTCGCACTCGTCGCGGACGCAATGAGCCGCCCAGACGGTAAACGCGTCGTCGACACGACGATGGAGCGCTTCGGGCGCATCGACATCCTCATCAACAACGTCGGTGGCTCGTCGTACGCCCGGTTCCTGGACATCACCGACGAGGACTTCAAGCACACGTTCGACTGGTGCGTGACATCGGCGTTCATCATGAGCCAGCTCGCCGCACCCCACATGATCGAGGCCGGTCACGGCAACATCGTGAACATCTCTTCGGGCTCAGCGCGTTTCGGCATCCGGGCCCTGACCGCCTACTGCGTCGCCAAGGGCGGCCTCGAGGCCCTGACGCGAGCCATGGCGCAGGAACTCGCGCCCAAGATCCGCGTCAACGCAATCGCCCTTGGCTCCTTCGCCACCGATGGGCTCCAGGGCAGTCTGGACATGATGCCCGGGTCGCGGGAGAAAATGGAGGAGTCGACGCCGCTGCACCGGCTCGGTGACGTCGAAGACCTCGGGCGTCTGTGCGTATATCTGTCCACTCCCAGCTGCTACGCCACCAACGCGATCTTCCATGTCGACGGCGGCATCGACTCCAACAATTCACCGCTGCCGATTCCCGACTACTGAGCAAGGACGAATACGACAATGCGCCGAGTAGTCCAATTTTCCACCGGCAACGTCGGAGTGCACGCCCTCAAAGTGCTCATCGGACGTCCCGATCTCGAGTTGGTCGGTCTGCACGCCGCCAACCCGAACAAGATCGGACGCGACGCCGCCGAACTATGCGGGTTGACCGAGCCGACCGGCGTCATCGCGACCGACGATATCGACGCGCTCATTGCGCTGAAGCCGGATTGCGTGGTCTACACCGCGCAGGGCGAAACACGGCCGGTGGAGGTGCTCGAACAGATGTCGAAGTTCCTGTCCGCCGGAATCAACATCGCCGCCACGTCGATGGTGTGGCTGGTGACGCCGCGCCAAGCCGATGATTGGCTGCGCGGGCCGCTGGAACAAGCCTGCGAGGCGGGCAATGCCTCCATCTACGTCAATGGCATCGACCCCGGCTACTCCGGGGACACCGAGGTGCACTCCGCATTGAGCCTGACGGCGCGAGTCCGGTCGATCCTGGTTCAGGAAATCTTCGACTACGCGAACTACGACGACTTCGAATTCACCGGCAAACAAATGGGTTTCGGTGTGAGTGCCGATGACGACACTCCAATGCTGTTCCTTCCCGGCGTTCTCACCACGATGTGGGGCGGAGCGGTACGCAACCTTGCCGACCAGCTCGGTGTAGAGCTTGACGATCTTCGGCAGCGAATCGAGCCGTGGTACACCGACAAACGGATCGAGTGCAAGATGGCGACGATCGAACCTGGACAAATGGCTGCCGTTAAGTTCGCCGTTGAAGGTGTGCGCAACGGAACCCCGGTGATCACCATGGAACACATCACCCGGCTCACGGACGCGTCGGCGCCCGACTGGGAATATCCATCCGACGGCCATACAGGCGTGCATCGAGTCGTCATCGATGGAGATCCGCGCGTCGAACTCAACACCAACGTCGCGCACCCGGGGCTCGACGTCACGGAGGCAGGGTGTTATTCGACGGCGGCTCGGGTGATAAACGCCATCGACTGGATCTGTCGCGCTCCAGCAGGGCTGATCGCCGTAGATGACATCCCGCCCATTGAGCTCATCCGCGGCTTGGTGTGGTGAGGGTGCCCGCTGTAACTGGAAGAGTCGCCGACAAGCGAGTGCTGATCACAGGCGCCGCACGCGGTTTGGGGCGCAGCCATGCAGTGCGGCTGGCCGAGGAAGGCGCGGATCTCATCGTGGTCGACCTGTGCCGGTCCCTTCCCGAAATCGAGTATCCCCTTGCCACCGAAGACGATCTGGCGGAGACAGTGCGGTTGGTCACCGACCTCGGCCGTCGATGCATCAGCCACATCGTCGATGTTCGCGACGAGGAGGCTCTCAAAGCGGCGGTCAACGACGGCGTCGCCGAATTAGGCGGCCTGGACGCGGCCGTGGCCAATGCGGGTGTGCTGACCGGCGGGCAATGGCACGAGACGACAGGCGAGCACTGGCGCACGGTCGTCGATGTCAACCTCATCGGGGTGTGGAACACCTGCGCAGCGGCGATACCGCACATCCTTCAGCAGGGCGGCGGCAGCCTGGTGAACATAAGTTCAGCCGGCGCAATCGCAGGCTTTCCGCTTCAGGTTCCCTACTCGGCCGCTAAGCATGGCGTCATCGGATTGACGTTGGCGCTCGCCAACGAGCTGGCCGCACAAAGCATTCGAGTCAACGCCGTGCTCCCGACAGGCGCACCGACCGGCATGCTCCCGATATCTTTGGGTAACTCGCTCGGCGGCGAAAGAGCCGACTTGGTACCCCTGTTCATCAACGCCATGCCCACACCGTGCATCGACCCGGTCGATGTCAGTCACGCAGTGCTGTACCTGATCTCGGACGAGTCGCGATTCGTGACTGGCCTGCAGTTCAAAGTCGATGCGGGCGTGACGATCAACTAGTCGTGTTATTCATCAATAGCGGGTGTGCGGTCGCCCACCGAGCACGCGAGTCGACGCCGTCATCACCCGCGCCCCCAACGTGAGCGGACACGATAACGTGTGACACACCGATGTGGCGTCGGGACAATGACTACGGTCGATCAAACAAAAGGACAAACAGCGGTGGCAGACCAGCTGTCAATTCGAGAAACAAAGCGCTTGCAGACCAAGGAACGGCTCCTGGGTGCTGCGATCGCGGAGTTCAAGCGCTCCGGCATGGCAGACGCAGATGTCGGCGCGATCGTGTCAGCGGCAGGCGTCGCGCACGGGACATTCTTCTTCCACTTCCCCACCAAGGTGCACGTGCTCTTCGAGCTGGAACGTCGCGAAGAAGAACGCATGGTCAAGCGGTTCCGTCAATTTCTCGACGGCAAGCAGGACCTACCATCGGCGCTGCACGAGGCACTGAAACTGGTGGCCGGACTTGAACGTCGCTTGGGCGCCGTGCTGTTCAAAGATTTCCTGGCGGCTCACTTCTCACCGACCCGCCCGCCGAATGAAGAAGGAACCGATCACCCGTTGATCGTGTTCTTGGCGCAGGAGATGGAGCGCGCCCGCGGCAGCGGTGAAATCGATACCGATGTCAACCCTATGAACAGCGCGGTGTTCTTCCTGCTCGGACTCTACGCACTGTTGATCACCACAAACGACTCCCCTGAGCAGAAGTCACTGCTGGAGGACTTCGTCAAGCGCACCTTGCGCAGTATCGGCCACCGCGGCTAGGGCGGTATGGCTTTGCGCCAGCGCCGATCTCGACGGGCAGCTGTTGACTTGGGGTCTACTTAGAACGCGCGAGGATTGCATCCGGCTCTTGGTCGGCGGCCTTCGCTAGAAACGAAGTAGAGCGCTTCGTGGCCCGCACTTGGACTGAATTGCTCAGTGCCTATGAAGCTTTGGATCCTCTTCGGAATCAGCCGTCGCAGGACGCAGTCAGCGGTCGGCACCGAGAAGGCGTTCAGCATCCGCTGCGCCAGTTGATCCGCGTCGGCCGGTCGATGACCCGGGCGGAACGATCGGGGTGCGTTCAGAGGAGCGCTTCGCCGACGTCGGATATGAGGTCACCGTGCTGCGCAACGTAACCCGCGCGGCAGTCCAGTGCGCAACGGAAGTCCGACCGCGAGCGGACGAGCACGCCGGCTCCGAGTCGGGGATAACCGGGATTACGCATCTTTTTCGCTGTTGGTCTTAACTGGGGGGTGGGTCTGCGTCCAAGCGTCCAGGAAGCTGCGCGCCGCGTCCTGGCCGTTGGTGAACAACGTCGTACGCTGGTCGAGCGTGAGCCCGAAATCGGTGCTGGCGATGCCCATCGTGTCCACGAACACCGTCCGAGCACCGACGCCCTCATCGGCCAGCGGGTAACGGTTCCACTCCCCTAGGGCGGTGTGAGCAATCGAGACGACTTCGCGAAGGTCGCCGTGCACCGGCACATCCACGGCATCTAGCGCTGGGCGCGATGAGAGCTTGATCCCGAAGGTCGGCCACCTATTTTTCCGCCCGTCGGTCCTGTCGAAGACGGTCACTGGAAAGCTCTGCAGCACGCCTCCGTCAACCCAGGTGCAAGTGCCCGACGTCGTCGGCTGCTCGAAGGGGCGGAAGAAGAACGGGATCGACATAGAGGCGCGGACCGCGTCCACGATTGGGTAGCTATCGATGACCTCAATTTGGCGCTGCGTGTCATCGTGATCCCCACTGTCCAAGAGGTAGTAGGGCAGGTCCCACGGTAGTCGGACTAGGGCGCCACGGGTCAGGTCCGAGGTGTGTGTGACGAGCCGGTAGCGCTGACGCGGGGCCAATGCGGTGCCGTCGTCACCGGTGATCTTGAGGTCTGCGAATGTGCGAACGCCCAGCGGCTCCAGCTTCGATGTCAGCCAGTCTTTGAGGTAGGAGCTGGCGTAGAGGCCTTGGTGACTGACTAGCGCTGTCGCGTTCCCGATCATGCCCAAGTGCTTTTCAGCCCAAGTCTTTTGCATGAACTGGGTGTAGTCCAGCTCAGTCATGTCCTTTTCAAGCTGGGCAAGCGAGACCTTCTTGACCTGGTATGCGGCGATGAGGGCGGCCACGATAGCGCCGGCTGAGGTGCCGCCGAGCCGCGGAAATACAAAGCCGGCCTCGTGCAGGGTCAGGACGGCTCCGACGAGTCCAATTCCCTTTACTCCCCCTCCCTCGAGAACGAGATCCGCGCCTGGCCCAGCCTGTGCTCGGTCTTCCAGTGTCGAGCTATGCGCGTGACCGCCTGTCGTTGCCATGTCTGCCTCCGCGCCCTGTCCAAGAATTCCGTTGTTGTCGATCCAAGTACAGGTCTTTGGATTGTCCGTTGTCCTGTGAATGGCGCTATTCGGGGCTCGCTCTGGGGACAGACAATGCAGCACGACGTGCGGCACTGCCGGCGTTCCCACGGCGGCCGGAGTTACCTCGTATACCAGCGTGGGATGAGCTCAGGAGTTGCTGAAAATTCGTGACATGTTGTCCCTGCGCGCCCTGGTTGTCGTTGGAGGCATCGACACGGCGCATTGGAGGCGCAGCAGCCACAGCTCAGCTGGTGAACAGGCCGCCGACGGTTCCGAGCAGGCTGAGGATGGGGTTGAGGAGGTCTTGTTGGATTCCGGAGATGTCCAAGAGGTTTTGTATGTCTTGGCCGATAGGCCCTTCGATGGCGGTGAAGGCGGTAAAGGGGTTGAAGTCGTCGTTGAGTTGGGTGACGAGTTGGTCGTAGGGAGCGCCGACGTTCGCTCCTGACCAGGCTTCGGCGGATGCGAAATCGCTTTCTATTTGCGCGAAGTCGGGCAGTTGAGCGCCGAAAAGTTCGAGGGCGTTGTTGGCACCCTGCACCAGTCCGTTGTCGAATTCGAGGCTGAAGGTAACCGGGTCCAGAGTGGGAATCAGCTCGGCCGGCGTCAGATCGCCGAAGGGGATGGAGCGGTCGTAGCCGGCTTCCACCAGCACCTGCAGAGCGGGCTGAAAGATGTTGAGCACCGGCTCTGGGACACCGAGACTGCGCAGCGGGTCGAGCAGCGTGTGCAAATGTCGGGGAACGAATGGTCTGGCTTGACACAGAACCCGCCTGTACTGGCAGCTACTGCGACCCCTACACGCATTCCTGTTCCGCCGCACCGCCCACCACATCGCCAAAACTGTCCTAAACACGTGTGTTACAAGCCCGGCGGTTCGGGGAACTCGCCGAGCGATGGAGTCCGTAAGGGACTCTGCGATCGGAGGAGCTGCGCAATGATCGAATCAATAATTCTTGCCCTCATCGTGGGCGCGGTCATCGGCCTAGTGGCGCGTCTCATCATGCCGGGCAAGCAAGACATCAGCATGGTCCCGACAATCTTGGTAGGCGCACTGGGTGGCTTGATCGGCTCGGCCGTGGCCAGCCAATTCGGATACCACAACGCCAATGGTGGAATCGCCTGGATTCCGCTGTTGATTGGAGTCGCGGCTGCGATCGCGCTCATCGTGGTTTACGAGTCCGTGTTCGGTCGGCGAACCGGCATCCTGGGCCGCCGTAGAGATGCCGGCATAACAGGTCGACGTGGCCGCATCCTGGGCCGGCGTAACAGGTTGCTGTGATTGCGTTGCAGCTAAACGCCGCTCGTCCATCTCCGCGGTCAGCTGACCTTTGACGTGGGTGGCGCAAGGTGGTAACTGGTGACGGTGAGCGACGTGAGGAATACTCCACCGTTGCACCTGATGACCGCGGAAAGCCGCAGTCTCCAACTGATTTGACGAAGCCCGCCGTGGCCTACATTCTGCGCACGACCGCCCGTCAGTTCAGTCGAGATCAGTGCACCGATCTTGCGGCAGCGTTGACCTATTACGCGGTGTTGTCGCTCTTTCCTGCGCTGCTTGTCATTGTCTCGCTGTTGGGGGTGTTCGGACAGGGCAAGCGCACCACCGACGCGGTCTTGCAGATCGCCCGCGGTCTCGGCCCGCCTTCTGTGGTGGACACGTTGCACGCCCCGGTTCAGCAGCTCGTCAACTCGCCGTCGGCCGGTTTCGCGCTGCTCGCTGGGATGCTGGGTGCTTTGTGGTCGGCGTCGGGTTACGTCGGCGCGCTCGGCCGCGCGCTGAATCGGATATACGGAATAGAAGAGGGGCGGCCGATGTGGAAGCTCCGTCCGCTGCAGCTCGTGCTGACGCTAGCCGGACTCGTCATGGCCGCGGCGGTTGCTTTCATGCTGGCCGTCAGCGGGCCAGTGGCTAAGGCGGTTGGTGATGCGATCGCCGCGGGGCACGTCGCGTTGACCGTTTGGAATATTGCCCGCTGGCCCGTGATCCTAGTATTTGTAATCGGGGCGGTCGCCATCCTGTATCACGCGACACCGAACGTTCGTCAGCCCAGGTTCCGTTGGATCAGCGTCGGCGCGGGTGTTGCGATCCTGGTCTGGATCGCAGCTTCGGTGTTGTTCGGCATCTATGTGAGCAACTTCGGCAGTTACAACAAAACCTATGGGACGCTTGCCGGCGTCATTGTGTTTCTGTTGTGGCTTTGGATCACCAACCTCGCTTTGTTGTTCGGCGCTGAATTGGACGTCGAACTCGAGCGCGGCCGAGAGTTGCAAGCGGGACTACCGGCCGAACGCGATCTGCAACTACCGCCCCGGGACACCCGCGGCATCGACAAGAACCGGGTCAAAGACGATCAGATAGTCGAACGGGCTAAAGAGCTGCGGCGCTCGCGCGGCGGTGAGGAGTAAGCCGTTTTCTGAGTCGAGATCGCTCACCATCGACCTGCGCGTGATTCTGCGCGATACAACCCGCCTTCTCGAGCCTTTTCCAAGGCCCAGCGACGCAAGTATCGGCAGGGGAAAATCGATCAAGTGCAGTCACGGCAACCCAGCGGCTGCCTTTGTCGATCATCCCGACTTACGTCAACCGCGACAGGTGCAGCTGATCGGCTACGGTCACCGTCTTCGTTGGACCGTTACGTAGGAATTCGGCCGTTCTTCCCCGTAAGTAAACCGACACAGAAATCTCCTTGAACCCCGGCACGACAACCGGTTCGAAGCTATTGCTGCCGCTGCTGATGCCGATGGCCTGCTGCTGCTATCGCGCCATATTTGCAAAGCGGGACAAGTGCAATTGATGCGCAACTGTCACCGTCTTCGTCGGACCGTTACGGTGTTTGGCCACAATAAGATCCGCTTCACCGCCGCGTGGGTCGTCGCGCTCGAAGGCGTCCGGTCGGTTCAACAGGATCACCATGTCGGCGTCCTGCTCCAGCGATCCGGACTCACGAAGGTCGGACAGCATCGGCTTCTTGTCGGTGCGCTGCTCGGGACCACGGTTGAGCTGGCTGATCGCGATCACCGGAACCTCGAGCTCCTTGGCCAAAAGCTTGAGATGCCTTGAGAATTCAGATACCTCGATCTGACGGGACTCGACCTTCTTGCCGGACGACATCAGCTGCAGGTAGTCGACCACGACCAGCTTCAGATCGGCTTTCTGCTTGAGCCGCCGCGCCTTGGCGCGGATCTCCATCATCGTCAGGTTCGGCGAATCGTCGATATACAGTGGCGCCTCGCTGATTTCGCTCATCCGCCGGGCCAGCCGCGTCCAGTCGTCGTCGCTCATCCGGCCCGAACGCATGTCGCCGAGCTTGATTTTCGCCTCCGCGGACAGCAGCCGCATCACGATCTCGGACTTGCTCATTTCCAGCGAGAAGATGACGCTGGCCATTCGGTGCTTGATCGAGCACGACCGCATGAAATCGAGTCCCAGCGTCGAGTTGTGAGTCGGAATCATTCCGCGGCCGGCCAGGTACAGATGCGAGTCGTTGTCGACCTGCACGCAGCGCACCGGGACCCAGGGCACCGGCCGCACGGCATCGACCTGCAGCACAGGGGTCATGAGAGCGGTGGTCCCGCGATGAGCGTCGAAGCGTTCGACCGACTTCGCCGGGGCTATCGTGTCCAAGCCGGCCAGCAATTGGTCTGTTGTGCGGATGCCGAAGTCCGTCAGCCACTGGTGCTCTGCGTCGGCGACGATCGCCGTGCCGTCGGAGAATTCGACCTCGTAGCAGGGCCGGCCCAGCATGATCTCCGTCGCGGCGACCACACGCGTCGGCTGCCCGTCGGCGCCGATCAACTCGTCACCGACGGCGACCTCGCCCATCGTTGTCCAGCCGTCCGGCGTCGGGAGTGGTGTGTCCAACGCCAACGCCTTGCCCACACCGGGCCTGGCCGCCACGATGATCATCTGGCCGGGATGCAGTCCGTTGGTCAATTCGTCGAGTTCGGTGAACCCTGTCGGCACCCCGCGCGCCAGACCGCCATTGGAGGCGATGGCGTCGATCTCATCCATCGTCGGTTGCAGCAGGTCCTCCAGCGGGACGAAGTCCTCCGACATCCGCCGCTCGGTGACCTCATACATCTCGGCCTGCGCACGGTCGACGACCTCGGCGACATCAGCGCCCTCGGCACCGGCGTAGCCGTATTGAACGACCCGCGTGCCGGCCTCGACCAGCCGGCGCAGCAGCGCCTTCTCCGCGACGATGCCCGCGTAGTAGCCGGCGTTCGCGGCCGTCGGCACCGTCGAAATCAGGGTGTGCATATAGGGCGCTCCGCCGATCCGGCGCAGCAGCCCCCGGCGATCCAGCTCGGCCGCGACGGTCACCGCGTCGGCCGGCTCCCCGCGGCCGTAGAGATCGAGGATGGCGTCGTAGACGTTCTGGTGCGCCGGCCGGTAGAAGTCGCTGGGCCGCAGGCGCTCGAGCACGTCGGCGATCGCGTCCTTGCTCAGCAGCATGCCGCCCAACACCGACTGCTCGGCGGCAAGATCCTGGGGCGGCTGACGGCCATAGTCCTCGCTCGGAACTTCGGTATCCGGTCGACCTAGATCATCAACGACAGCCACTGAACTCCCGCTTTCTCCGCGACGTTCGAACGCACATTCGACATCGGTGGCATGACATTAAGTCACTGCACCGACACCGCTCGACTCAGCCCGACCGCCCGACTCACCCCCTACATAGGGGGATCCCCCACCCCGGGCGGATCGACGGCCTTCGCCCTCGTGATCGACTCGCACTCGCGGACGGCGGGACACCCACCGCGAGCCGTCGAGCCGATCTTCGAACGCCAGCATCACCTCACGACGGGTCGACGTTAAAGGTTGCTGGCGAGGACACCAAACGCGGTTGTTCATAGACCTGTGCATGGTGTGTGCATATCCGTCCGTGCCCGTGTTGAGGGGGTGTGGAGAACTTGTGGAGCAATATGCGCCGTTGCCACATCACTGCAGATAAGCGCACCACACACCTGCATATTTCGTGTGGATGGGAATTCCATCGGCGTGTCGGGCGCGGTTGCCGTTTCGGGCGTGTTGTGTTTCGGCCGATGATTACCCGCGTTAACGGACGGTAACGTTCGCTAAAGGTTGCTGACGACTTCGAGTTCGCTATGCCGACACCAAAAACCCCCGGGGCCGCCGCTTCGGGCTGCCACCGGGGGTTGCGGGTTGGGGCGCTCAGCGCTCGGCGACGACGTCGAGCGCAAGTTCCACGTCGACCTCTGGGTGCACGTGCAAAGTGATCGGGTGGCTGCCAACGGCCTTGATGTGGCTCTTGGGCAAACGCACCACGCGCTTGTCGAGGTTGGGTCCGCCGGCCTTGCGGATGGCCGTCACGACGGCACTGGTGGTGACCGAGCCGAACAGCTTGCCCGAGTCGCCGGCGGTCTTCACCGCGAGCGGGACCGAGCCCAGACCTTCGACCGCGGCCTTGATCTCGTTGGCGTGCTCGAGGTCGCGGACCTGCTTGGTGTCGCGTGCTCGACGGATGTCGTCGGCCTGCTTCTGCGCGCCGCGGGAGGCGACGATCGCCAGGCCGCGTGGGAGCAGGAAGTTGCGGCCGTAGCCGTCCTTGACCTCGACGGTCTCGCCGGTGGAACCGAGGTGGTCCACGTCGGCAGTCAAAATGAGCTTCATGTTCTGCTGATTCCGTTCTGCGTACCGCGGTTAGCGCGTCGAGGAGGTGAAGGGCAGCAATGCCACCTCGCGGGCGTTCTTGACGGCGATCGCGACGTCACGCTGGTGCTGCACGCAGTTACCGGTGACCCGGCGGGCACGGATCTTGCCGCGCTCGCTGATGTAGGTGCGCAGCAACTGCGTGTCCTTGTAGTCGATGTCCTGCCCCTTCTTGGAGCAGAAAATGCACTTGCGGGCCTTGACCGGCTTTTCCGGTGCCGGGCGCCGCTTGGTGGACTTCGCCATGTCTTTCTCTTTCGTTCTGTCGTTTAGAAGTTTTAGAAGGGGGGCTCGTCGTCGCCGCCAGCGAACGAACCCGATGCCGGGGCGCTGCCCCACGGGTCGTCGCCGCCGGCGCTACTGCCGCCGCCCTGGGGCGCCGACTGGCGGGATCCCCCGCCGCCGCCGAAGCCACCACCGCCACCGCCACTTCGGCTGGCCTTGTTCACCTTGGCGGTGGCGTAACGCAGTGACGGGCCGATCTCGTCGACCTCGAGCTCGACGACAGTGCGCTTCTCGCCCTCGCGGGTCTCGAACGAACGCTGTTTGAGCCGTCCGCTCACGATCACGCGCGAGCCGCGGGTAAGGCTCTCGGCCACGTTCTCGGCAGCCTCCCGCCAGATGTTGCAGCGCAGGAACAGCGCTTCGCCGTCCTTCCACTCATTGGTCTGGCGGTCGAACATCCGCGGGGTCGACGCCACCGTGAAGTTCGCGACGGCCGCGCCCGACGGCGTGAACCGCAGTTCGGGGTCGGCAGTCAGGTTTCCGATAACCGTGATGACAGTGTCACCAGCCACTAAGACCTCCTAGGTCCGTTCGAATCAGCCCAGAATCGGCGAATGATCGAGAAGCGGGTCACGCTGAGCCTACGCAAGTGGTCAGACGCGACGTGGTCATTCGCCAACAGGTCCGCCTGACTTCGTCAGTGCTTGTCGGTGCGCATCACCTTGGTGCGGAGCACCGACTCGTTCAGGCTGAGCTGACGGTCGAGCTCGGACACCGTCGCGGGGGCGGCTTTCAGATCGATCACCGCGTAAATGCCTTCGGCATGCTTCGCGATCTCGTAGGCCAGCCGGCGCTTGCCCCAGATGTCGACCTTTTCCACCGTGCCGCCGTCTTTGCGGACGACGTTCAGGAACGTCTCCAATGACGGAGCTACGGTGCGCTCGTCGAGAGTGGGGTCGAGGATGACCATCAATTCGTATGGACGCATGGGAACCTCATCACCTCCTATGGTCGTGTGCGGCCACGGCTCAATCCCCGTGGCAGGAGGGTCGCCTGCGTCGGCAACCGTCGTAGGTTACCGGACGGCGGCCCGAGCGTGCGAAATCCTGCGCCGCCACAACGGTCGGTGGACAACGGTCGATACGCGGCACCGACTGTGATTGCAGGCATAGGCTGAAGTCACAGTGTGTCCGTCGCAGCGGTAATCGCATGCTTTGAAGGGCAACCGATCATGGGTGTTGAATTATCCGCACCGTTGGCCAGGTTAGTGACCACAGCAGAGGCGGTCGAGGGTCTGCGAGACCTGTTCGCTGCCGAAGAGCCGTTAGACGCTGTTGCGAAGCGGGTCGCCCAAACGGCGGTCGCGGCGATCCCGCATGCGGACGTCGTGAGCATTACCGTGCTGTCGTGGCCCGATGCCCGCACCGCGGCCTGCACTGATGAACAGGCGCTGGACCTCGACGACCAGCAATACGCTTCGGGGCGGGGACCGTGCCTGGAAGCCGCGTTGACGCGCACGCCGCTCCGAGCGATCATCGACGACGAGCGTCAACGGTGGCCGGAATTCGTTGAGGTCGCGCAAGATGCAGGAATCCGCGCGAGTTTGTCGGTTCCGCTAATAATCGAGGGTGTGGATGGCGCGCAGGAACTCGCCGGCTCGCTCAACATCTACAGCCACACTGCAACCGCGTTCGATCAGTACGACAGTGAACTCATGCGGTTGTACAGCGCCGCCGCCGGTCAAGCGATCAGCAACGCCAGCCGTTGGCAGAAGGCCCGACAAACCGTCACCCAGCTTGAAACAGCGCTCCTCTCTCGTTCCGACATTGACATGGCTAAAGGCGCGCTCATAGCAATACATGGCTGTGATCCACCAGGCGCGTTCGCCAGACTCAAGCACGAATCCCAAAGGCGCAACACCAAACTGCGCGTCGTCGCCCGCGAACTACTGGTCCAGATGCAGACGCAGTCTTAGCGACCCCTAGACGCTGCGGCATCAACTAAGAGACCCGGCGTTCTCGTCTTTGCTGCCGCTAGCCAGATAGTGAAAAGAGTTGAATTCGCGGGACCAGTTTGTTTAGTGCCGTTGCTGCGACGCAAACAGATGAGTCCGGCCCGCGTTGATGATGCACCCGATATCAAATCGTCGACACTCCGTGGCCTTGTGGGCATCGCGGCAATCGAGCGTCCGGGCGCAGTAGCGGCGGAAGCCAGCTGGGCGGCGCGTCGGGCGCGCGGTCAAAGACCCCGCCGGCTGGATCGTCGACGCGCCCACCCCAGCGGACCAGGTCGTCGCCCGGCCGATAGATCTGGCGGACCACCAGCGCGCACAGGATCAGTACCGCGACGTCTCGCAGCAGCACCGTCGTCGTGAACCACTGCTCAGGCAACCCGCGATCAGGCACGCTGTAGAGGTAGTACATCCGCGGCACCCAGACCAGCGCGTCGATCGTCATCCACGCCAACAGGATTCGCCGGTGTGGCAGCGCCAGCACCGCCAGCGGCACCAGCCACAGCGAGAACTGCGGGCTCCACACCTTGTTGGTCAGCAGGAATGCCGCCACCACCAGGAACGCCAGCTGCGCCAGCCGCGGCCGACGAGGCGCGGTCAGTGCGATGTAAGCGATTGCGGCACAACACAATACGAACAGCACCAGCACGACCCGATTGAGGTTCGTCGGCGGCTGCCAGAAACCGAGGTGGGCGTCGAGGCCCGACCAGCCGGTGAACGACTTGATCACGTTGTACAGCGAGTCCATGTCTTCGCCGCGACGGGCGTTGAGCCGGAAGAACTCCGACCAGCCACGGGGAAACAACAGCAGCACCGGCAGATTCACCAGCAACCAGGTCACCGCCGCCGCCGCGGCGGTGCGGGCCACCTCGCGAAGCCGACCGATCCGGACTCCCAACACCAGCAGCGGACCCAGCAACAGCATCGGATACAGCTTGGCCGCGCCGCCCAGACCGATCAGCACGCCGGCCAGCACCGGCCGTCGTCGCGCCCACGCGAGCAGCCCGCCGAGCGCCAAACCCGTTGCCAGCGCGTCGAAATTGGTGAAGATCTGGAAGATCACCAGCGGTGACGCCCCCACCAGCGCCGCGTCCCACACTCGCCGACCGGCCAGGCGGGCGGTGGCCCACAGCGTCGCCAGCCACGCCAAAGCCAATCCGAGCGCGGAGACATCGAAGAACACCACCACCTCGGCGACCACCGGCAGCGGGACCATCCTGCTCAGCGCGGTGTAGGTCTTGGCCAGCGACATCGCCACATATTGGTAGACCCCGGTCAGGACCGGATACTCCATGTAGCGCACCGCGGGCTTGCCGTCGTAGCGGGTCTGCGGCTTGCCGCCGCCGTCCTTCTCGATCCAGCTCGACTTGTACGGAAAACGGCCCTGGCTCAACAACTCCGCGCCATACAGCGGCACGGTATCGGAATAGCAGAGCTCGTAGTAGGCCCGCTGGTTCTGCCAGTTGGCGACGCGCTGGTCGCCCGGCCCGGTGCCGACGGTCTGCAGGCACGGCGCTTTGGTCGACCAACCCAGCGCCAGGAACACCAGCGCGATCAGGAACATCACCCGCAGCGGCGTCATGAACGCCGTTCGCCCGATGATCGCGTGCCGTCCCACCGGACCGCCCACCACGTTGGACAGCGCCGCGCCCAGAAAGTCGGTGCGGCTGGGGCAATCCCGGTCGTCGGCGGAGCGCAGATCGTCGGCCAACCGCCGCGGTGAGATGTCTGGGCGATCCGTCTCGTCGACGGTCACGGCGGGGGCGGCGGTCCCGGCTCGGGTGCTCCCGGCGGCGGTATCGGCGGCCCCGGCGCCACCGGAACGGTGGTCGGCGGACCGACCGGAATCGTGATGCCCGGCGCGATCTCCATCGTGGGCTGGATGACCGTCATCTGTGGTGGTTGTGGTGGCGGTGGTGCGGCGGGGACGCCGGCGTATCCGCCGATTTCGGTGGGTTTGGGAAACGTCTCATTGGTGGTGCCCTTCAGCGCACCATCCATCGTCGCCTTCCAGATGTCCGACGGCAGACCGGAACCGTAGACCGCCGCGCCGCCCTTGGTGACCAGCGGCACGTCGCCTTTGACGGTGCCGACCCACACCGCGGTGGACAGCGACGGGGTGTAGCCGACCATCCAGGCGTCCTTGTCGGCGTCGGTGTCACCGAACTGGGTGGTGCCGGTCTTGGATGCCGACGGCCGTCCCCCGGCCAGCGCGTGTCCGCGCGAGTAGGACGCGATCGGCTGCATGGCCGAAGTGACGTTGTCGGCGACATCCTTGGGGATCCGCTGCTCGCCGGAGTTGTCCGAGGCGGCGGAGTCGAACAACACCTTGCCCTCGGCGTTGACCACCTTCTGCACGAAGTGCGGGCGGTGATAGATGCCGGAGTCGGCCAGCGTCGCGTACGCCGAGGCCATATCGATCGGGCGAGTTTGGTACTGGCCCAACACGATTCCGTTGTTGGGCGGGCCGCCCTTGCCGTCCTCGGACAGCGTGTGCGAGACACCGGGGAAGCTGTCGGCGACGCCGGCCTGGTGCGCGGCCTGGGCCACGTCCTCCGGCCCGTTCTTCAGCTTCAGCATCAACCGGTAGTAGGAGGTGTTCAACGACCGCTTCAGCGCCTCGGCGATGTTGCAGACTCCGCAACCCTCGCCCTCGACGTTGGTGATCTTGATGCCGTTGACTGTCAGCGGCGCGCTGTCCACCTGATAGCCCAAGCCGATGCCCTGCTCGAGCGCGGCGATCAACGCAAACACCTTGAACGACGACCCCGTCTGCAATCCGGCCTGGGCGAAGTCGAATCCGTTGGCATCGGCGCCGCCGTAATACGCCTTCACCGCGCCGTTGTGCGGATCGATCGAGACGACGGCGGTCCGCATGTCGGCGTTCTGCCCGGCCAGGTACTTGGCCACCGCGTCCTCGGCGGCCTTCTGCGCCGGCGGGTCGATCGTGGTGGTGATCTGCAGTCCCTGGGTGTTCAGCGTCTGCTCGTCGATGTTGAAGAGCTCCATCAGCTCTTTGGTCACCTGACGCTCGATCAGCCCGTTGGGCCCGGTGGTCTGATTCTGCTCGCGGGCGAGCTCGGGCGGCACGGTCGGCGGGAACTGCTGCATGGCGCGGTCTTTGGCCGACAGGGCCTTGTCGTCGACCATGCCATCGAGCACCCAGTTCCACCGGCCCTGCGCGCCCACCAGGTTGACGGCGGGGTCCAAGGTCGAGGGCCGCTGGATCAGCGCGGCCAGCAGCGCACCGTCGGCGACGGTGAGCTGCTCGACGGGTTTGTCGAAGTAGGCCTTCGACGCCGCCGAGATGCCGTAGGCGCCGCGGCCAAAGTAGATGATGTTCAGGTAGGCCTGCAGCACATCGTCTTTCGACCACTCCCCCGACATCTTGGTGGCGATGACGAGTTCCTTGGCCTTGCGGACCAGACCGCCGACCCCGGCGCGCTGCGCTCCGACCAACGCGTTCTTGACGTACTGCTGGGTGATCGTCGAGCCACCCTGAGTGTCGCCGCCGAAGATGTTGTTCTTGAACGCTCGCGCGAACCCGGTGAACGAGAAGCCCGGGTTGGAGTAGAAGTTGCGGTCCTCGGCGGCGATCACCGCCTGGCGGACGTGCACTGGTACCTGTTCGACGTTGACGTCGACCCGGTTGCCTTCGGGCGGAACGATTTTCGCTAGCTCGGAGCCGTCGCTGGCCAAGATCGTCGAAACCTGGTTGGTGCGGATGTCACCGGGCCTGGGGATGTCGACGATGAAGTAGGCCATCGCGAACGTGACGATCGGCAGCAGCAGGATCACCACGGTGCCGACGATCAGCCCGCGGCGGACCCACATCCAGTTGACGTGCTCCAGCCACTCCCAGTCCAGGCGCTGCGCCCAACCCGGCAGCGGTGGCTTCCTCCGCGGCGGCCCCTTCGGCGGCCCACCCGGGGGCGGCGATCCCCCACCGGTGGGCGGCTTACGCGGCGGCGACTTGGCGTTCAACGCCGACGACGCCATCGCCAGCGGGTCGCGCCGATCAGACGTTGAGCGCGGCTTCGGCCGGCCGTCCATAGCGGCCTTGACGGCATCGATGGGGTCCTTGAACCGGTTCGGTGCATCGTCCTGGACCGGAGGGAGGATCGTGGTGAGCCGGTCGTCGGCGGGGACAATGGGTCGGGAAGAGCTCCGTCGCGGCTGCTTCGACCCGCCATGGGCCCCTGACCCTTTCGGGGTGTCAGCGGCTGAGTGGTCTTGCTGCCCTTCGTTATTCACTGGCCGTGCGAGCGCCGTCGCGCGCCGTCCGGGTGCTGCGTGACTTGCGCGGCGGGCGGGCCGCCGGCGTCGCGCCGAGCACATACGACTTGACCAAGTGATTCCAGCTGCAGGTTCGGCATACCTCCACCACATGTACGGAGAACTCGTCGAACCGGGAGGCTAGCAACACCAACTCTTCAGCCGTCCGCGCGGACCCCGAGACCGCGCCGAGGTGGTCGCCGAACACCCACGACACCAGCGTCAGCTGCTCCTTACGGCAGATCGGGCACATGACCGAGCTGACCTTGCCGTGGAATTTGGCAGCGCGCAGAAGGTAGGGGTTGGCGTCGCACACTTCGGTGACACCCGTGCGGCCGGAGTAGACCTCGGCGAGCAGCGAGCGGCGCCGAAGCGCGTAATCCACTACCTGTCGCTGCAACCGCACGATGACCAGAGTACGTCCGCCCGGGCGGTGCGGAGAGGTAGGCCGGTCACGTTTTCGGCTCGCAAAGCGCTGACCTCGGCCCGGAGCGAATTCCGCGCATTTCGCGGACGGCCGCGGTCCGCGTCTCAGCGCGTGGCGGTGGACGGTTCGGCCACGCCGTGGCGGCGATGGCGATCGGCAACCGCCTGCGGCGCGCCATATGTAGGAGCACGAGAATCGATGCCGCCGCGGCGTAGATGCACCACAACGACGCGAATCCGCGGCTGGCGAGGATGGCGACGACGGTACTCGACCCCGGTGCGATAGCTCAGCGAGTTCGGAAGCCGGTGCACGACGATCGCGCGCGACCGGACGGCGAAGGCGAGGTACGCCGAGACGACGGCGCCGATCACGGGCTGGGGTGGGCCGCCAGCTGTCGAGCGCGGCGACCAGCGGATAAACGGAACGAGAACGGCAGCTGGAATCCCGAAGTAGCGCCGAATATATCGGGCCGATACTATTACGCGAGACTGTTGCTCGACATAGCAGCGTCGTACTCAATCGAGCAAAGGAGGTGACTTGATGCTGGAGCTTGCCATCCTGGGACTTCTGCTCGAGTCACCTATGCACGGCTACGAGCTGCGGAAACGGTTGACCGGTCTGCTCGGAGCCTTTCGGGCCTTCTCCTACGGCTCCCTCTATCCGGCGCTGCGCCGGATGCAGGCCGACGGAATGATCGCCGAGAACGCCGCCCCGGCCGGCACGCCGGTGCGCCGGGCCCGGCGCGTGTACGAGATGACTGACGCGGGCCGGCAACGTTTCAGCGAGTTGGTGGCTGATACCGGGCCGCAGAACTATTCCGACGACGGATTCGGCGTGCACCTGGCTTTTTTCAACCGCACGCCGGCTGAAGCACGGATGCGCATCCTGGAGGGCCGTCGCCGCCAGGTCGAAGAACGACGAGAAGGCCTGCGTGAAGCAATTGCGCGGGCCAGTAACTCACTGGACCGCTATACCCGCCAGCTGCATCAACTCGGGCTGGAGTCCAGCGAGCGCGAAGTCAATTGGCTCAACGAGCTGATCGCGGCCGAACGCGTTGCGCAACGCACCGCTGAGCAGGCCTAGAGAAATCCCCCCAAGAAAGAGTCAAGGAGAACGCCGTATGAGTGAGCAGAACGCGCCGCAGGCGTCGACCGAGGTCCGAGTCGCCATTGTCGGAGTCGGCAACTGCGCTTCCTCGCTGGTACAGGGCGTCCAGTACTACTACGACGCCGACGAGAGCAGCACCGTGCCCGGTCTGATGCACGTGAAGTTCGGCCAGTACCACGTGCGCGACGTGAAGTTCGTCGCCGCGTTCGACGTGGACGCCAAGAAGGTCGGCTTCGACTTGTCCGAGGCGATCTTCGCGTCGGAGAACAACACCATCAAGATCGCCGACGTGCCGCCGACCAACGTGACGGTGCAGCGCGGCCCGACTCTCGACGGCATCGGCAAGTACTACGCCGAGACCATCGAGATCTCCGACACCGAGGCCGTCGACGTGGTCAAGGCGCTGCGCGACGCCAAGGTCGACGTGCTGGTGTCCTACCTGCCGGTGGGCTCCGAGCAGGCCGACAAGTTCTACGCCCAGTGCGCAATCGACGCAGGCGTGGCGTTCGTCAACGCGTTGCCGGTGTTCATCGCCTCCGACCCGGTGTGGGCCAAGAAGTTCACCGACGCCGGTGTTCCGATCGTCGGTGACGACATCAAGAGTCAGGTCGGCGCGACGATCACCCACCGCGTGATGGCCAAGCTGTTCGAGGACCGTGGCGTGCAGTTGGACCGCACCATGCAGCTCAACGTCGGCGGCAACATGGACTTCCTGAACATGCTCGAGCGCGAGCGCCTGGAGTCCAAGAAGATCTCGAAGACTCAGGCCGTCACGTCGAACCTGCAGCGGGAATTCAAGACCAAGGACGTGCACATCGGCCCGTCCGATCATGTCGGCTGGCTCGACGACCGCAAGTGGGCCTACGTGCGTCTCGAGGGCCGCGCCTTCGGTGACGTGCCGCTGAATCTGGAGTACAAGCTCGAGGTGTGGGACTCGCCGAACTCGGCCGGCGTCATCATCGACGCGGTGCGCGCCGCCAAGATCGCCAAGGATCGCGGCATCGGCGGACCGGTCATCCCGGCCTCGGCGTACCTGATGAAGAGCCCGCCGCAGCAGTTGCCCGACGACATCGCGCGGACCCAGCTCGAAGAGTTCATCATCGAGGGCTGATACCTCTCGTACTGAGCCGCGACTTTTGTCGGGCGTGATTTGTCGACGCGATGCTGGGCAGGTGCTTAGCATCATGTCTTGATGAAGGTTCAGCCCGCCGCATTCCTGCGGACCACCCTGCCGCTGGATATGTCACGGCTCGACGACCTTGACGGCGGGCGCTACCACTCGATCTGGCTGCCCGACCACATGGTCA
>CAWIKT010000012.1:0-41385 GCA_963836555.1 uncultured Actinomycetota bacterium
GCTTTTGGCCGGACTCCATTTGGACACCCGAGTTCACCGATCTGGCAACCGTTTCCCCATCGCCGCATCGCCATCTGGACGGGCTCGCGGTCGCATCCGCGGCCGCGGCGCTGACCCGTAACGTGCCGCTGGTCTCCGCGGTCGTCGACACCGTGCGCCGCCATCCGGCGATGCTGGCCCAGAGCGCCCTGACCATCGACCACATCGCTCGCGGGCGGTTCGTTCTCGGCGTGGGCAGCGGCGAGAGCGAGAACACCCTGCCCTACGGCTTCGACTTCGCGCGGCCGGTCGCGCGTTTCGAGGAAGCGCTGCGGGTGATCCGCCTGCTCTGGGACAGCGACGGGCCAGTCGACTTCGCGGGACAGTTCTACGCATTGCACCACGCCCGGCTGGACACCGAACCATACGATGGCACGCCGCCGCCGATCTGGATCGGGGCCAGCGGCCCGCGGATGCTCGACATCGCCGGCCGCTACGCCGACGGCTGGTGGCCGGCCGGTGCCTGGACGCCCGAGCACTACGCCGAAATGCTCACTGCGGTAAGGTCGTCCGCCGAGCGCGCCGGTCGCGACCCGATGGCTATCACGCCGTGCTTCATCCAGGTCTGCTTGATCGGTGAGAACGAGGCCGCGCTCGCCGACATCCTGCGGGCACCACTGGTCAAGGCCTTCCTTCTGCAAGTCTCGGCTGAAACGTTGCGCGACTTCGGTTTTGAACACCCGATGGGTTCGGGCTGGCGCGGCTTCCAGGACATCGACCCCGCGGTGCTGACCCGCGACCGGATTGTCGAGTTCATGGCCAAGGTGCAGCCGGAGATGCTGCTGGCCGTGGTGCCGCACGGCACGCCGAAGGAGGTCGCCGCGACCATCAAGACCTTCGTCGACGCGGGGCTGCGGGTGCCGAAGATCCTCGACTACAGTGCGATGGCGGGTCTCGGGCATGCGGCGTCATCAGCGGCGAATGTTGTTGCGGCCGAAGATGAATTGCTCGGCCTGTGTGGAGGCGTGCGGTGACGCTGGACGCCGCCGCAATGCTGGACTCCGCGACCGCGGAGACGGGTCTGACCGACTACGGCGACCCCACCTTGGCGGAGCGCTTTGCGGTGGCCGTCGACCATCTCAACGCGCTTTGCATGGACGCCGCCGGCAACGCCGCGGCGGAAGAGGTCTGCCGGTGGCTGCTGACGTCACGGCTGGAGTTTATCGAAGACCGCAACCGCTACCCGATCGCCGACGAGGTCGTCGAGGCGCCGATGTTCGTCACCGGTGAACCCCGCTCGGGCACAACACTGATGCACGCGCTGATGGCCGCCGACCCCGGCGCGCGGGCGCTGCGGTTCTGGGAAGTGATGTATCCGTCGCCGCCGCCCGGGCTGATCGCCGGCGACGATCCGCGCCGGGCCCGCGCCGACGACGACTGGCGGGAAATCAACGCCAAGATGCCTAAATGGCTACACAGCCATCCCTACAACGACATGCTCGGTGACGGGTTGCCCGAGGACGAGCGCACCTGGGCGTTCGATTTTCGAGTGATGACGCCGACCGCGTGGTGGCGGGTGCCGATGCAGTCGCTGGTCGGCGGGCTGGCCACCGACGCCGTCGCCCAGTACCGGCTGCACAAAGCCATGCTGCAGCAGCTGCAATTCCTCCGCCCACGAAAGTACTGGGTGCTGAAGGGCTTTCACGGATTTCGGCTCGCCGAGATGTTCGACGCGTATCCCGACGCGACGCTGGTCTGGCTGCATCGCGATCCGGTGCAGGTGGCCGCGTCGCGGACGATGATGATGGCCGACATCGCCGAAGGCATGGTCGGGCAGGTCGATCTGCATGCCCTGGCCAAGATGCACCTCGAGTTGACCCGCGCCAGCGTCGCCAACACCATGAGCAACCCGCTGGTCGACGACCCGCGGATCCTGCACGTCCGCTACACCGACTTCGTCGCCGATCAGGTGGATACGGTGCGGCGCTACTACGCGTTCGCCGGTCGCGAATTGACCGATGATGCCGCCAGCGCGATGCGCGATTACCTCGCCGACAACCGCGGCGATCGGCACGGCAAATTCCGGTACTCGACGCGGTTGCTGGTCGACATCGGTGAAGACCTCGACGCGCTACACGACGAATTCCAACCGTTCCGTGAGCGATTCGGCGTCGAGATCGAGAACCGAGGATGACGGTCCACCCGCGGCTGTCGGTTCACAACGTGACGTTCTACGGCGCCCCGTTTACCGAGCTGCAGACGTATTGGGCGGACCTCGGGGTCGCGCGGTTGAGCATCCTGGACAGCCAGCTGCCGGAGGTCGCGAAGCTGTTGCCAGACAACAACTACACCGTCGAAGCGGTCTATCACCTTTTCGCCGAAGCCGGTGCGCTCAAGCACGTGATCGACGCGGCGGCCGACGTCGGAGCCCGAACCGTGTACCTGCTGACCGGCGGGCGGGGCGACCTCGCCTGGCGTCACGCCGCGGACCGGTTCAGCGAACAAGTCGCGCCGTGCGTCGAGCACGCTCGACAGGCAGGCGTTGCGCTGGCGATCGAGAACGCCTCTAGCCTGTACGCCGACCTGCACATCGCGCACACCCTGCGCGACACCGTGACACTGGCCGAGATGAGCGGGCTGAACATCTGCGTCGACATCTTCCACTGCTGGGCCGAGGGCGATGTCGAGGAGATGCTGCAGCGAGCGTTGCCGCGCACGCGCCTGATCCAGCTCAGCGACTACGTGCTCGGTGACCGGTCGCTACCCGGGCGCGCGGTGCCCGGCGACGGCGTGATCCCGATCGAATCGCTTGTCGCACAGGCGCTTGCCGGTGGCTACCCGCACGGCTTCGACCTGGAGCTGATCGGCCCGCGCATCGAGCAGGAGGGCCGGCTCGAATCAGCGCGCCGCGCCTGTGATGTCATCGGCGCCATGCTCGACAAGTTGGGTGCGTGAGATGGCCTTCGGCGACGCCCCGCACGACGCCGACCTGCAGGCGGCGTGGGTCGTCTTCTGCGATCAGCTGCGCGCCGCGGGCGGGCGGGTCTTCAAGGACGCCAACGCTACCTCGGACGCCCAGCGCGTCGACGCGTTCCGCTTCCTCACCCAAAACCTCGGTCAGGCTTTCGATTTGGCGTTGGAGACGCGCGACACCCACTACCCTGCCCTGCACGAGTTCTGCGGCCCCACCCGAAAGCTCGGCGGCGACTGCGGGGACTTCACCTACCAGCAGGCGTGGATCGACGGCCACTCGACGTATCGGCTGACCGGCAGCCGCGGCACCGCCCGGTTCTTCAATGTCACCGTCCAGGGACGCCGCACACCCGGCCCCGGCGTGCTGCACGAGCCGTTCGGTGACACGCCAGAGGCCAACATCACCCACCTCGACGTCGGCGATGACGGACAGTTCGAGCTGTACATCGGCGGCCCGCCGCGCACCGGCAATTGGCTGCCCACCACCCCTGAGTCGCGAAAGCTGTTCATTCGTCAGGGATTCGACCGTTGGGACGAGTCGCCCGCACAGATCCGGATCGAACGGATCGAGATGTCCACGCCCAAACCGCTGCCCACGCCGGAGGTGATGGTCGAGGCGATGGGCTGGGCCGGCGACTTCCTCACCGGGCTGATGGCGGACTGGCCGGAGTTCCCGTTCAGCTACGGCGGCGTGAATCCCGATCAGCCGAACAGCTTCCCGCGCGTCGACGCGGACGGCGCCGACGCCAAACGTGGCCGAGCCGCGGCCAACATGTACTGGGAGCTGGGCCCCGACGAAGCGCTGATCATCGAATTCGACGCCCACGACGGACTGTGGATGCTGACCAACATGGGGGTCTTCTTCAACAGCATGGACTACCTCTATCGGCCGGTCAGCTACACGCCGAGTCCGAACCGCCGTCGACGCCGACGGGCGGATCCGGCTGGTTATGACGCACCGTGATCCCGGGGTGCATAACTGGCTGGACACCCAGGGATTCGAGCGCGGCAACGTGACCTACCGTCACATGCTCGAGGGCCGGCCCGCGGTGCTCAGCACCCGGGTGGTCGCCCACACGGAACTGCTGCAGGCGCTGCCCGCCGACACCACGATGGTCGGCGAAGCCGAGCGCACCGCCGCGATGTGGGAACGATTCCGCGGTATCCGCCGCCGATACGTCCTTTAGTGTCGAGACCCATGACTGACATCTCCGACGACGACCTGGTCGGCCTGTCCGAATTCGGGCTGCTGTCCGAGAACGCCGAGCAGGCCGGTGTCAGCGGTCCGCTGCCCTCGGTGCGACGGGTCGAGACCGGTGGCATCAGCGCCCTTCAGTGGGGTGACGCGTCGCCGCGGGTGGTGTTCTTCCACGGCGGCGGGCAGAACGCGCACACCTGGGACACGGTGATCGTCGGTCTGGGCGCGCCGGCGCTGGCGGTCGACCTGCCCGGCCATGGCCATTCGGCGTGGCGCGAAGACGGCGACTACTCGCCGCAGCACAACGCCGCAGCCGTCAAGCCGGTGATCGAAGCCCTCGCTCCGGACGCCGAATTGGTGGTCGGCATGTCGCTGGGCGGGCTGACCGCGATCGGCTTGGGCGCGATCGCGCCACAGCTGGTGCGCGAGCTCGTGCTGGTCGACGTCACCCCGTCGGCGTTGCGCCGTTACGCGGAGATGACCACCGAGCAGCAGGGCACCGTCGCGTTGGTGGCCGGTGAGCGAAACTTCCCGAGCTTCGAGGCGATTCTGGAGGTCACCACGGCCGCGGCGCCGCACCGCGACCGGAAATCGCTGCGGCGCGGGGTTTTTCACAATTCGCATCGGCAAGACGACGGCACCTGGACCTGGCGGTATGACACCATCCGCAAGATTCCCGACTTCGACGGACTCTGGGAGGACTTCGCCGGGCTGTCGGTGCCGGTCAGGCTGGTGCGTGGCGGCAACTCGCCGTTCGTCACCGACGAGGACGCCGACGAACTGGCCAGGCGGGCGCAACAATTCCAAGGGCTTCAGATCGTCGAGAACTCGGGCCACTCCGTGCAAAGTGACCAGCCGCTGATGTTGATCGAAATCCTGCGGGGCGTGCTCGCGCGCTGAGCAGGCCGCGCCTACCGTGGGGCCATGACTTCCTCGCATCCTGATCGGCCCGTCCGCATCGGTGTCCAGCTGCAGCCCCAGCACTCCCCGAACTACCGCAGCCTGCGTGACGCCGTGCGCCGATGTGAAGACATCGGCGTCGATATCGCCTTCAACTGGGACCACTTCTTCCCGCTCTACGGCGACCCCGACGGCGCGCACTTCGAATGCTGGACCATGCTCGGCGCGTGGGCCGAGCAGACCTCTCGGATCGAGATCGGCGCGCTGGTGACCTGCAACTCGTACCGCAATCCTGAACTGCTGGCCGACATGGCCCGCACCGTCGACCACATTTCGGACGGTCGCTTGATCCTGGGCATCGGATCGGGTTGGAAGCAAAAGGATTACGACGAATACGGTTACGAGTTCGGCACCGCCGGCAGCCGACTGGACGACCTTGCCGGCGCCCTGCCGCGGATCAACGACCGACTGGCCAAGCTGAACCCGGCGCCCACCCGCGACATCCCGCTGCTGATCGGCGGCAAGGGGCCGAAGAAGACGCTGCGACTGGTCGCCGAACACGGCGACATCTGGCACGGATTCACCACCGTCGACAGCTACCCGCAGGCCGCCGAGGTGCTGGCCGGGCACTGCGCGGCGGTGGGCCGTGACCCCGACACCATCGAGCGTTCCGCGGGCGTCAATGCCGAGCACCTGCTCGACGACGCCGAAGGGTTGGTGGCACTCGGGGTGACGCTGTTGACCGTCGGCGTCAACGGACCGGACTACGACCTGGGCGACGCCGAGAAACTCTGCCGGTGGCGAGATCGGGCATGACCGCTCGCGCATCGAAAATCGTTGCGCTGCTGGGCATCATCCTGCTGACCTACAGCTTGGCCCCGCTCGCGCCGGCGGTCGCGGACAACCAGATGTGCACGCCGGTCGGCGAGGAAGGCGCCCGTCCGCTACCCGGAAACCTGTCCACCGACAAGCCGCAGGAGACGGACACCTACACCACCTCCAACGTCAAGCCGTTGAGTTCGGTGAACGTCGACGCACTGGGCCTGCTCAAGCCCGGGACGCTGACGGTCGGCACCCAGCCGGGCGGTCCACCGAGCAGCTGCCTCACCGGCGGCCGGTACAGCGGCTTTGACAGCGAGTTGTTGCGGGCAATCGCCGCCAAGCTGGGTCTGCGTATCGAATTCAACGGCACCGAGTTCTCCGCGCTGCTGGCGCAGGTCGCCGGGCGACGCTTCGACGTCGGGTCGTCGTCGATCATCGCCACCGAAGCACGCCGTCGCACAGTCGGATTCACCAATGGATATGACTTCGGTTACCTGTCGCTGATCGTGCCCACCGGCTCAGGCATCCACGGCTTCAACGACCTGCACCCCGGACAGCGGGTCGGCGCGATTCAGGGCACCGTCGAAGAGGCGTACGTCGAAAGCACCCTGCGCATCGAGCCGGTCAAGTTCCCCGACTTCACCACCCTCTACTCCAGCCTGAAGAACAGCCAGATCGACGCCTGGGTGGCGCCTGCCATGGAGGCCGCCAAGGTCATGCGGCCCGGCGACACTGCGGCCGTCGTCGGCTACACGTTCGGGCTGGGTAACTTCATCGCGTACTGCGTGAGCAAGGACAACCGGCCGCTGATCGACGCCCTGAACGCGGGCCTGGACGCGGTGATCGCCGACGGCACCTGGGCGCAGCTCTACACCGATTGGACTCCGCGGCCGTTGCCGCCCGGCTGGAAGCCTGGGTCCAAAGCGGCTGCGCGGCCGCATCTTCCAGACTTCGCGGCGATCGCCGCGCGCAACCACCGCGAGGCCGACAAGCCCCCCGCGCCGAAGTCGACGTTGAGCCAGCTGAAGGAATCCTTCCTCGACTGGGACCTGTACAAGCAGGCCTTCCCGGCGATGCTGAAGACCGGCCTGCCGAACACGTTGATCCTCACCGTGAGCTCGGCAGCGCTCGGACTGGTCGTCGGCATGGCGCTTGCGGTGGCTGGGGTGTCGCGGACCCGCTGGCTGCGGTGGCCGGCACGGATCTACACCGACATCTTCCGCGGCCTGCCCGAAGTGGTGATCATCCTGTTGATCGGACTCGGCATCGGGCCGATCGTTGGCGGATTGACCCACAACAACCCGTATCCGCTGGGTATTGCGGCGCTGGGGCTCACCGCGGCGGCCTACATCGGCGAGATCTTTCGGTCCGGCATTCAGAGCGTCGAGCCTGGGCAGCTGGACGCGGCCCGCGCGCTGGGGCTGAGTTACCGCGCCTCGATGCGGCTGATCGTGATTCCGCAGGGGATCCGTCGGGTGCTGCCGGCGCTGGTCAACCAGTTCATCGCGCTGCTGAAAGGGTCGGCGCTGGTGTACTTCCTCGGCCTGATCGCCGGCCAGCGCGAACTGTTCCAGGTCGGCCGCGACCTCAACGCCCAGACCGGCAGCCTCTCGCCCCTGGTGGCGGCGGGCTTGTTCTATCTGCTGTTGACGATCCCGCTCACCCACTTGGTTAACGTGGTCGACCAGCGGCTGCGACACGGCAGACCCGAAGATCCGCGACTGCTGCCCGCCAGTCAAGAGATGATATGACCGGGTCAGTAGCCCTGGAGGGCAAGGGAATTCACCTGTCCTTTGGTCGCAATGAAGTCCTGCGCGGCGTCGACATCGCCGCCCCGGCCGGCAACACCGTGGCCGTCATCGGGCCGTCGGGCTCGGGGAAGTCCACGCTGTTGCGCGCTTTGACCCGATTGAACGAACCCGACCGGGGCGACATCCTGCTGGACGGCAAATCCGTGCTGACCGACGATCCCGACTCCGTGCGGCAGCGGATCGGCATGGTGTTCCAGCAATTCAACCTCTTCCCTCACCTGTCCGTTCTCGACAACGTGATGCTGGCGCCCCGCAAACTCAAGCGCCTCTCCGGAGACGAGGCCCGTGAATCGGCGCTGACCCAGCTGGACCGGGTGGGCATGAGACACCAGGCGGGGTGCCGGCCCGCCACCCTGTCGGGCGGCCAGCAGCAAAGAGTCGCCCTAGCCCGGGCGCTGGCGATGGGTCCACAGGTGATGCTCTTCGACGAGGTGACCTCGGCGCTGGACCCCGAACTGGTCAAGGGCATCCTGGCGTTGATCGCCGAGCTGGGCTCCGAAGGCATGACGATGCTGGTCGTGACCCATGAAATGGGCTTCGCGAGGTCGACGTCCGACACCGTGGTGTTCATGGACCACGGGCAGGTGGTGGAGACCGGCCCACCGGCGCAGATCTTCGAGGCGGCGGGCACCGAGCGGCTGCAACGCTTTTTGTCGCAAGTCTTGTAGCAGCAAAACGGGCAAAACCCAATAGTGGGCCGCTGACCAGCAGACAGGTTAGACTGTCGAACTATGGCGGAAACTGAAGCCACCGTGCCCGAGCTCACTGAGCTGGCGGAAGGGCTTCACCGTACGCTTTCCAAGTTGTTCTCGATCCTGCGCCGTGGCGATCCCAGCGCCGGCGCGGCGACGGCCAGCGACCTCACCCTGGCTCAGCTGTCGATCTTGGTCACGCTGCTCGACCGCGGCCCGATCCGGATGACCGATCTGGCCGCCCATGAACGCGTCCGCACCCCCACGACGACGGTGGCTATTCGCCGGTTGGAGAAGATCGGGCTGGTGAAGCGCTCGCGCGACCCGTCCGACCTGCGGGCCGTGCTCGTCGACATCACCCCGCGCGGCCTTGCCGTGCACCGGGAATCGCTGAGCAACCGGATCAGTGCCCTGGTGTCGCTGCTGAGCCAGCTCAGCCAGCCTGAGGTCGAGGCGCTGACGAAGGCACTGGCGCCGCTGGAGCACCTGGCCGCCAGCGAGTCGGTGACCACACCGACCGCTGCGACCAATGGGGACGCCACCACCGCGTAAACCCTTGCCGCCCTTCGAGGGCCGGCACCGCGGCGATTACGCTGGCGGGCATGCCGACAGCACTCATCACCGGAGCCAGCCGCGGGATCGGCGCCGCCATCGCCGACGCCCTGGCACCGACACACACCCTGCTACTGGCCGGACGTCCGTCGCCCGCACTCGAAGCGACCGCGCAGCGCCTCGGCGCCACAGCGCTGCCGCTTGACGTCACGGACGCCGACTCCATCGCGAACGCCACCGCCGGCGTCGGCGAACTCGACGTGCTGGTGCACAACGCCGGGGTGTCGATTCCCGGCCGCATCGCGGAGTCGACGGTTGATGATTGGCGGACCACCTTCGACGTCAATGTCGTTGGTGCAGTGGCGGTTACGCTCGCGCTGCTGTCGGCGTTGCGACGCGGCGACGGTCAGGTGGTGTTCATCAACTCCGGGTCGGGCCGCAGTGCGTCGAAGAACATGGCGGCGTACTCGGCGAGCAAGTTCGCGCTGCGCGCGTTCGCCGACTCGTTGCGGCTGAGTGAGCCGTCGCTGCGGGTCACCACCGTCTACCCCGGCCGCACCGACACCGACATGCAGCGTGAGCTGGTGTCGTTCGAGGGCGGCGAGTACAACGCGGACAAGTTCCTGCGGGCGGACACCGTCGCCGCGGCCGTCGCTCAGGCGATCAACACCCCGGCCGATGGCCACCTGCACGAGGTCATTCTGCGGCCGCGCGGCTAGTTTCGGCGCAAAGCCGAAGCCACGGCTGTGATGTTCCGTCGACCGCGACCGTGGCTTCTGTTAGCCATTCGACTAGACGACGAGGTTCACCATTTTGCCGGCGGACCACGATGACCTTCTTCGGTGTGCCGCCGGCCAGGAATGCCTGCACCTTCTCGTCGGCAAGCGCCGCGGACTCCACCACGTCGGCGTCCGCGGCGGCCGGCACCGTGATTCGGCCACGCACCTTACCGTTGACCTGGACCGGATACTCGACGGTGTCCTCGATCAGGTGGACCGGATCGGCCACCGGAAACGGCCCGTGCGCAAGCGATTTCGGATGGCCGAGGCGCTCCCACAGCTCTTCGGCCAGGTGCGGCGCCACCGGCGCCAGCATCAACACCAGCGGCTCGACCGCGGCCCGCGGCGCCGAGTCGCGGTGCTGCTTGGTCAGGTGGTTGGTGTACTCGATCAATTTGGCCACCGCGGTGTTGTTGCGAAGCGCCGCATAGTCTTCCGAGACGCCAGCGATGGTGCGGTGCAGTAGCCGCAGCGTGTCGGTGTCCAGCTCGTCGTCGGTGACCCGGGCCTCGCCGGTGTTCTCGTCGACCACCAACCGCCAAGCCCGCTGCAAAAACCGTTGTGCGCCAACGACGTCCTTGGTCGCCCACGGACGCGACGCCTCGATCGGACCCATCGACATCTCGTACACCCGCAAGGTGTCGGCGCCGTAGTCGTCGCACATCTCGTCCGGTGAGATCGAATTCTTCAAGCTCTTTCCGATTTTGCCGAACTCCTGGAAGACCTCGATCTCGCCGTCCGGACCGGGGTAGAAGAACTTTCCACCGCGCTCGACGACGTCGGCGGCCGTAACGTACGCGCCGCGCGAGTCGGTGTAGGCAAAGGCCTGGATGTAGCCCTGGTTGATCAGTCGCCGGTAGGGCTCGCGGGAGCTGACGTGGCCGAGGTCGTAGAGCACCTTGTGCCAGAACCGCGAATACAGCAGGTGCAGTACCGCGTGTTCGGCGCCACCGACATAGAGGTCGACGCCCCCGGGGTCGTCCGGGCCGTGCTCGGCGGGCCGCGGGCCCATCCAGTAGACCTCATTTTCCTTGCCGCAGAACCGCTCTGCGTTGTGTGGGTCGGTGTAGCGCAGCTCGTACCACGAGCTGCCGGCCCATTGCGGCATCACGTTTGTGTCGCGGGTGTAGGGCTTGAGTCCGTCGCCGAGGTCGAGTTCGACGTTGACCCAATCCGTCGCCTTGCCCAGCGGCGGCGAGGGCTCACTGCCGGCGTCGTCGGGTTCGAACAGCACCGGCGAATAGTCCGGGACGTCCGGCAGCTCGACCGGCAGGTCGGCATCGTCGAGTGCGTGCGCGCGGCCGTCGGCGTCGTAGACGATCGGGAACGGCTCGCCCCAGTAGCGCTGACGCGCGAAAAGCCAGTCGCGCAACTTGTATTCGATGCGGCCCCGCCCGTGGCCCTCGGATTCCAGTCGCGCGGTGATCGCTTCCTTGGCCGCCGCGACGTCGAAGCCGTTGAGGTAGTCCGAGTTCACCAAGACGCCGTCGCCGGTGTAGGCCGCTTGCGAGACATCGCCGCCGGCAATGACTTCCACGATCGGCAGCCCGAACTCGCCGGCGAACTCCCAGTCGCGTTGGTCGTGGCCGGGGACCGCCATGATCGCGCCGGTACCGTATCCGGCCAGCACGTAGTCGGCGATGAAGATCGGGACCTGCTCACCGTTGGCCGGGTTGGTCGCATAGGCACCCAGGAAGACGCCCGTCTTGGTCTTGTTCTCCTGACGTTCGAGGTCGGACTTCGCGGCGATCGACGTGCGGTAGGCAGCGACCGCCTGCGCGGGGGTGTCGGCGCCGTAGGTCCAGTGCGGGTCGACGCCGTCCGGCCACTGCGCGACGACCAGGCGGTCGACCAACTCGTGCTCGGGCGCCAACACGAGATACGTTGCGCCGAAGAGGGTGTCCGGACGGGTAGTGAATACCTCGAGGTCGCCCGCCCGCGACGAGAACTGCACGGCGGCCCCGGTCGACCGGCCGATCCAGTTGCGCTGCATCGTCTTGACCTTCTCCGGCCAGTCCAGCACGTCGAGGTCGTCGATCAGCCGGTCGGAGTAGGCGGTGATCCGCATCATCCACTGCCGCAACCGCTTCCGGAAGACCGGGAAGTTGCCACGCTCACTGCGCCCGTCCGCGGTCACCTCTTCGTTAGCCAGCACGGTGCCCAGTCCCGGGCACCAGTTGACCATCGAATCGGATTGGTACACCAGGCGATGACCGTCGATCACGTCGGCGCGCTCACCCGCCGACAGCGACGACCAGGATCTGCCGTCGTCCACATGGCGCGCGCCGGAATCGAACTCGGCGACCAGTTCCGCGATCGGGCGGGCCGTGCCCGCCGCGGTGTCGAACCAGGCGTTGTAGATCTGCAGGAAGATCCACTGGGTCCACCGGTAGAAGTCGACGTCGGTGGTCGAAAAGCTGCGCCGGTTATCGTGGCCGAAGCCCAACCGGCCCAACTGACGACGGAAGTTGACGATGTTCGCCTCGGTGCGGGTGCGCGGGTGCGTACCGGTTTGCACCGCGTACTGCTCTGCGGGAAGGCCGAACGCGTCGAAGCCCAACGCGTGCAACACATTACGGCCCAACATCCGGAAGTAGCGCGCGTAGACGTCGGTGGCGATGTAGCCGAGCGGGTGCCCGACGTGCAAACCCTCACCCGAGGGGTAGGGAAACATGTCCTGGACGAACATTTTATCTGCGGGGACGGGTGTGGGGGCACCTCCCGCCTGCGGGGGACCGTCCGTCGGCGCCAGCGAACCGACCGGATTGGGCACATTGAACGTCCCCAGCCGGTTCCAGTTGTCCTGCCAGGTCTGCTCGATGCGGCCGGCCAGGTCCGCGGTGTAGCGGTACCGCGGCACGGCCGCGCCGGCCTCATCGGCAGAGGTGGGGTCGGAGTCGGTCACGCCCAACAGGTTATAAGGGCCGCGTCGCGCGACCCGCCGACCACCGACGGTCTCGGTTGGGTTGCAGACCGATCAGGGTTCATTCCAGGTGTGTCAAAGGTCGGTTGCGGTGCTAGAGGCCGGCACTTGTCCCTGGTTACAGTCGCTTTCTGCGCCTTCGATACGACCCGGGCATTCTCGGAAGGACCACTCCCATGACGCACCTGTCCCGTAGCTGGCGAGTAACGGTCGCGGGCTTGGCCGTCGGCGCCGCCGGGGTGCTGGGAATCGCCAGCCCCGCCGCCGCGGCCGACCCGGTGTTACCGCCCCGACCCGTCCCGGCGCCGGTCCCGGCCCCGCAGGCGGCTCCCGGTGTCCTGGGCAACCCCGGCGCTCTGGGCAACCCGATGCCGGGCCTGGCGCCACAGGCCGCCCCTCCGGCAGTCGTCGCCCCTCCCGCCGTCGTCCCGCCCGCCGCTGCACCCGTCGCGGCCGGACAGCCGCCCGCGCCACAAGCCGCCACGCCCCCGGCGCTGGTGCCCGCTGCGGCCGGAACGATGCGCGACTTCTTCAACAGCAAGGGCGTCCAGATGGAGCCCCAGAAAGCCGCCGGCTTCAGCGCGCTCGACCTCGTTCTGCCGATGCCGCAGGGCTGGACCCAGGTGCCCGATCCCAACGTGCCCGACGCCTTCGTCGTCATCGCCAACCGCCGCAGCCCCAGCCTGTACACCCCGAACGCACAGCTGGTGGTGTACCGACTGGTCGGTGATTTCGATCCGCACGAGGCCATCACCCACGGTTTCATCGACGCCCAGCAGCTGCCCGCCTGGCGCAATACCGACGCCTCGCTGGCGGACTACAACGGCTCGCCGTCGTCGCTCATCGAGGGCACCTACCGGCAGAACGAGATGACGCTCAATACCTCGCGGCGTCACGTCATCGTCACGTCCGGGCCGGACAAGTACCTGGTCTCGTTGGCCGTGACGACCGAAGCCGGCGGCGGAGTCGGCGAAGCGCAGGCCACCGACGGCATCGTCAACGGCTTCCGGGCCGGGGCACCGGGCTCCAACCAGCCCGCGCCGCCGCCCCCGGCGGCCGTTCCGGCGCCGGCACCGATGGCGCCCCCCGCCGCTGCGATCGCACCCCCACAGGCGCTGGCCCACTAACAACCGCCCGCTGCGCCGGACCGGGGCGCCTCGTATGGTGTCCCCATGCTCATCGCGGGAGTGCTGTGCGTCTGCGCGGCGGTGGTCTTGGCCGTTCTCGGGTTGCGGTCGCTGACCCGCCCCGCCGTCGCCGGCACCGCAGCGTTGCTGATGCGGTCCGTCGCGCCCCCGCAGTTGGCGGCAGCGACCATGCTCGCCGTGGCCGGAACCGTGGCACTGGCTGCGCCGCCGGCGACCGCGCTGACAGTGGTCTGCGTGTGCATCATCGGCGCCCTCGGGACCATCGCCGCCGGGTCGTATCAGACCGCGCGCTTCGCGCTGCGCCAGGAAGAAGCCTCCGCAGCCGGCTGCGGCGGCGCCTGCGCAGGCTGCACGCTGACCTGCAGCTGACCCATGCTCCGAAAGCTGTCGGCGCTGCCCATCGACACTTTCCTGCTGGCCATGGCCGCCACCGTCGCGCTGGCGGCGCTCCTCCCGGCCCGCGGGGCCTTCGCCGACGTCATGTCGGTGGCCGCGAAAGTCGTTATCGCGCTGCTGTTTTGGCTCTACGGCGCCCGGCTGTCGCCGCAACAGGCCTGGCAGGGCGTCAAGCGCTGGCAGCTGCACCTGCTGGTGCTGGCCACCACCTTCGTGGTCTTCCCGCTACTCGGGCTGGCCTGCCGCGGCCTGGTGCCCTGGCTGCTGAACACCGACCTGTACAACGGGCTGCTGTTTTTGTGCCTGGTCCCGTCGACCGTGCAGTCGTCGATCGCGTTCACCTCGATTGCCCGGGGCAACGTGTCGGCGGCGCTGGTCAGCGCGTCGCTGTCCAATATCGTCGGGATCGCGCTCACGCCACTGCTCGTCGTGCTGCTGATGAACACCAGCGGCGCAGCCCGGATGGACGCCAGCGCCGTCCGCGACGTCTTGCTGCAACTGCTGCTGCCGTTCGTAGCGGGCCAGCTGATGCGGCCGTGGATCGCCGACTGGGTGATCCGGCACGCGTCGCTGACCAAGCTCGTCGACCGCGGGTCGATCCTGTTGGTCGTCTACACCGCGTTCTCGATGGGCATGGTGGAACACATCTGGGCCAGCGTCGACCCGTGGAAACTCGCGGCCGTCGCGGTCGTCAACACCGTGCTGCTGGCGGTGGTGCTGGGCTTCACCGGCCTGCTTGGCCGGCTGATCGGCCTGGACCGCGGCGACCGGATCGTGTTGCTGTTCTGCGGGTCGAAGAAGAGCCTGGCCTCGGGCCTGCCGATGGCGCTGGTGTTCTTTCCTGCCGCGACCGTCGGCGTGATCATGTTGCCGCTGATGATCTTTCACCAGATCCAATTGATCGTCTGCTCGGTGATCGCGAGCAGACTCTCCCGCGGCGAAGAACCCGCCGCTGTGGTGGCCGCCTCCCGATCGCCCTAGTTGCGGCTGACGTCGATCGGGTGGGTGGCCAGCATCGACAGCGGCTGCGGCTGACGGCGCAGCACCCGGCCCCATAGGTCCACCCGCCCTTCGACGAGTACGTCAGAAGGTAACGCCGACAAGACAATCCAGTCGTCGCGCTCGATCTCGCCCTCGAGCTGGCCGATCGTCCAGCCGGAGTAACCGGCGAAGATACGCACCCCCTCGACGGCCGGGGCGATCTCCTCCGGATCGGCGTCGAGGTCGACCATCGCCATCCGTCCGGCCACATGGCGCAGGCCGGGCACGTCGTCGGCGACAGCGCCCACCCGCAGCACCGCCAGGCACAGCGCCGCGTCACGCTTGACCGGGCCGCCGATGAACATCGTCTTCGGCTTGGTAGCCAGTCCGGCCCACTGCGGCAACACGTTGTAGACGGCGGTCTCGCTGGGCCGGTTCAGCACGACACCGAGCGTGCCGCCGTCGTTGTGCTCGACGATGTAGATCACGCTGCGACGAAACGTCGGCTCGAGCAGATCCGTGTTGGCCAGAAGCAAAGTGCCCGCTCGCACTCGTTGTGCGGCTGGGGCAATGAAATCCTCTGGATCTTCGGACTGCGGCACACGTCCATCATGGCATCCGGGCCCGACGACCGTGGGCAACAAGTAGGGCGTCCGGCGAGAATTTGTAGTGTTGTAACAGGCGCTCGATAACCGCCAGGCCAACGGGAAGCAGGACCAGTGACTCATCCGCGCGCCCCGGTGGCTGTCTGGCGTTCGGTGCGCGCGCTGCCCGATTTCTGGCGGCTGCTGGAATTGCGGTTCGCCAGTCAATTCGGCGACGGCCTGTTTCAGGCCGGCCTGGCCGGCGCGCTGCTGTTCAACCCGGAGCGGGCGTCGAGCCCGCTGGCCATCGCGGGTGCGTTCGCGGTGCTGTTTCTGCCTTACTCGCTGCTCGGCCCCTTCGCCGGCGCGCTGATGGACCGCTGGGACCGGCGACTGGTGCTGGTGTCGGCCAACATCGGCCGGGTGCTGTCGGTGGCGCTGGTGGGACTCTGTCTCGCGCTGGGTACTCGCGACTCGCTGGTGCTGTGCGGCGCGCTGGTGGTCAACGGGTTGGCCCGCTTCGTCTCCTCGGGCATGTCCGCGGCGCTGCCGCACGTGGTGCCGCGTGAGCAGGTCGTGACGATGAACTCGATCGCGGTGGCGATCGGCGCGGTCGCGGCGTTTCTCGGCGCCAACTTCATGCTGGTGCCACGCCAGCTGATCGGGTCCGGCGATACCGGCGCCGCGACCACCATCCTTCTCGTCATCGTCCCGTTGCTGATCGCGTTGCTGCTCTCGTTGCGGTTCGCCGAGCACGTGCTGGGACCCGACGACACCCAGCGCGCGATCCACGGGTCGGTCCTCTACGCCGTCATCACCGGCTGGATGCACGGCGTGCGGACCGTGCTGGATCGGCCGACCGTCGCGGCGACGCTGTCCGGGCTGGCCGCGCACCGGATGGTGTTCGGCATCAACTCGTTGCTGGTGCTGCTGCTGGTGCGCGGCAGCAATCCAGCCGGGTCGGCGGCCCTGGGCAGTGCGCTGCTGTTCGTGGCCGCGGCCGGTGCCGGATCCTTCCTGGGCAACCTGGTGACGCCGGTGGCGGTGCGCCGGTGGGGCCGCTACGCGACGGCCAACGGCGCGTTGGCGATTGCCGCCGCCATCGAGGTCGTCGGCGTCGGCCTGCAGCTGTGGGTGCTGGTGACGTGCGGCTTCCTGCTCGGCGGCCTCGGCCAAATGGTCAAGTTGTGCGCCGACACCGCGATCCAGATCGACGTCGACGACGCGCTGCGCGGACACGTATTCGCGGTGCAGGACTCGGTGTTCTGGGTGGCGTTCCTGGTCGCGATCACCGTGGCGGCCTACGTGATTCCCGCCAACGGCCATTCGGCCGTGCTGGTCGCGGCCGGCGGTTTGGTCTACCTCGGCGGACTCGCGGCCCATGCCGTCATCGGGCGCGCGGCGAATCGTTAAAGTACGCGGATGGCCGACCTTTCGCAGATTGTCGACGACCTGCGCGCTGAAAGCGACGAGCTCGATGCGCTGGTCGCGTCGCTGCCCGATGACCGCTGGGGCGCGGCGACCCCCGCCGCGGGCTGGACGATCGCCCACCAGATCGGCCACCTGCTGTGGACCGACCGCGGCGCGCTGGTCTCGGTCACCGACGAGGACGGCTTCGCCGACATCGTCAAGACCGCGCTCGATGACCCGATCGGCTTCGTCAACACCGCGGCCGACGAGCTGGCCGCCGTCCCGCCGGCCGAGCTGCTCGCCGACTGGCGGTCCACCCGCTCGCAGTTGCACGACGCGCTGCTCACCGTCGAGGACGGGCGCAAGCTGCCCTGGTTCGGGCCGCCGATGAGCGGGTCGTCGATGGCGACCGCGCGGCTAATGGAGACGTGGGCGCACGGCCTCGACGTCGCCGACGCGTTAGGCGCCACCCGGCCGCCGACCGCGCGGTTGCGGTCCATCGCCCACATCGGCGTGCGGACCCGTGATTTCGCGTTTGTGATCAACGAGTTGACGCCGCCCAGCGAGCCCTTCCGGGTCGAGTTGCGCGCCCCCGACGGCGACACCTGGACGTGGGGCCCGCCCGACGCCGCGCAGAAAGTCACCGGTTCGGCCGAGCACTTCTGCTTCCTCGTCACGCAGCGACGGCCGCTGGGCGAGCTGGACGTGCAGGCCTGCGGCGACGACGCCGCGCGGTGGCTGCCGATCGCTCAGGCCTTCGCCGGCCCGCCGGGCAGCGGTCGATAAGCGCTGACCCTCGGCTTCCAGCCGGTCGGTGGGCCAGGTAACCCTAACCTCACTTCCGGTAGGCTAACCGCTCGATGGTTGACGCAGCTGAGGTCTTGCCGCGGGAGCTGATTGAGATCAGCGACGCCGTGCGCGCCGCTCCCCCGCCGCCGACCCCGGTACTGGCCGACCCCTACGCACTGCGTCCCGTCGACCCCGACGCCGACGCGGCGATGATCTCGCGATGGATGAACATGCCGCACCTGGTCGAAGCCTGGGAATCGGATTGGCCGGTCGATCGTTGGCGTGACTACCTACACGCCCAGTGCGCCGGCAGCTACTCGCGGCCGTTCGTCGGCAGCATGAACGGTGAGGACAGTGGCTACGTCGAGGTATACCGCGCCGCCAAGGATTCCATCGCCACCCGCTACGACGCCGACCCGTACGACGTCGGCCTGCACGCCGCGATCGCCGAGCTGTCGATCGTCAACAAGGGGCTCGGCCCGTTTCTGCTGCCGCGGATCGTCGCCAGCGTCTTCGACGTCGAAACCCGTTGCCGCCGAATCATGTTCGACCCCGACCACCGCAACACCGCCGCGCGCCGACTGTGCGAATACGCCGGCTGTACTTTTCTCGGCGAGCACGACATGAGCAACCGCCGGATGGCGCTGTATGCGCTGCCGCGCACGCCCGACGACGTCCCGAAGGCTCGCTAACCACCGTTCAGTGCGTGGTAGCCGTCGAAGTCGGGTTTCATTGCGGCAGCGACCAATTCCCACAGCACCTCGTCGGTGCCGCCACCCACCCGAGCCAGCTTCATGTCGCGCCACCACCGACCCAGCGGCGTCTCGTCGACGAGATATCCCGACCCGCCGAAGATGTGCATGCACTCCGACAGCACCTCTTCACCAAGCCGCGCGGCGGTGACTTTCACCGCGGCCGCGGCCCGCAGATCGAGCCGGCCGGCGGCGGCAATTCCGTTGAGCCCGTGTCGAAGTAGGTCGACACGGGCCTGCAGGTCGGCAATGCGCAACCGCAGCGCCTGGTGCTCGAACAGCGTCGAGCCGAATTGGCGGCGCTCGACCATCCTGGCGTGCGTGATGCCGAGCACCCGGTGACAGCCTCCGGCAACCTGGCCTGCGATCGACATCCGCTCGTGCGCCAGACCCCAAGAAATTGCGGCCAAACCCGTGCCCGGGCGGGCGATCAGCGCGTCGGCCGGCACCCAGGTGTCGATGTGCACGGCGGCGGTGTCCAACGGCCCGGCACCGACTTTGCGGTACGGAGTCTGAATCTCGGTTTGCTCCAGCGGGACGGCGATCAGCAAGACGTTGCCGTGCCGGCCGGTGGAGTCGTCGACGCCACGGCCGACCACCATGATGTAATCGGCCACCGGCGACAGCGAGACGAACTTCTTGATGCCCTTGACCTCGAAACCGTCTCGGACGGAACGGACTTCGGTTTCGCAGATCTGCAAATCCGAGCCACCCGACTCCTCGGAGGCGCCGATGCACAGCACCGCCTCGCCGCGGATTGCCTGCTCGGTGATGTCCTTGAGGTAAGCAGAACGGGCGAAGCGGCGCAGGATGGCGATGGCCGAGTCGTGCAGGCTGACGCCGACACCGATGCCGGCCGAACCCAGCTTGCCCAACTCGATCGCGAGCGCGACGAGCTTGGCGACGTCGGGGTGCTGGCCGCCCAGCCACTTCTGTGCGAACACGCCGCGCTCACCGAGGTGCTCAATCAGCTTGCGTGGAAACCGTTCGCTCTCTTCAGCTTCCGCGGTCCACTTGGTGACGTCGTCATCGAAGACGTCGGCCAGCAGCGCCCGGTAGTCGTCGACGCTCAGCTCGTCGGTCACGCGGTCACCGTCGCCAGGTTGCGTTTGACCTCGAGGCGCCGCAGCTTGCCCGACGAGGTGCGCGGCAGCGTGCCGGGCCGGACGAACACCACGCTGGCGGCCACGATGCCGCACTCCGAAGCCACCTTTGCGACGAGTTCGCTTCTGGCGCCGGCCTCGTCGGGGCCGCGGAACTCAGCGGTGATCACCAGACCGGGGCGGGTGGCGTCGTCGCCGGTGCCGACCGCTACCACGGCGCCCTCACGCACACCGCGGATTTCGGCGGCGACCCGTTCGATCTCGGCGGGAAAGACGTTGCGGCCCGCGACGGTGATCAGCTCCTTGGCGCGTCCGCAGACCACCAGGCCGTCGTCGGTGAGGTAACCGAGGTCGCCGGTCGGAAACCAGGCGCCGGGCTCGAGCGGGGCGTCGCCGAGGTAACCGGACATCATCGAGGTGCCGCGGATCTCGATCTCGCCGACGTCGCGACCCGGCACGTCGGCCGAGTGGTCGGATGATTCGCTGACCCGGACCTCCATGCCAGGGATCGGCTCACCCAGGCAGGCCTGCTGCCGCGGTTCGGTGGTGCCGGAACCGATGTCGTCGTATCGCAGGCCCCGGCCCGGCGCCGGAATGGTGACCGCGCAGGTGGATTCGGCCAGCCCGTACGATGGCGCCAGCGCACCGGCGTCGAAACCGAAGGGGCGCAACGCATTAGCGAAGCGCTCCATGCCGGCGCAGTCGACCGGCTCACCGCCGTTGATGGTGAATCGGACCCGGCCGAGATCGACGTCGGACACCAGCCGGGCGTATTTGCCGATCATGCTGTAGGCCATGTTGGGCGCAGCGGTCAGCGACATCCCGCTCTCGCTGAGCCAGCGCAGCCAGCGGAACGGGGACGCGGTGAACGCCGACGTCGGCGCCAGCCAGACGGGCGTCATCCCGAGCGCGCCGCTGAGCAGGAACGTCAGCCCCATGTCGTGGTAGAGCGGCAGCCACGTGCAGCCGCCGTCGACCGCGGGGTCGACGGCGATTCGGTTGAGCAGCCCATTGACGTTGTCCAGCACCGCTTCTGGGGACAGTTGCGCCGTGCGCGGCGTTCCGGTGGACCCCGCCGTTCCCTGCAGGATCGCCGGAGCGCCGGCCGCGGACTCGACTGGCGTGAACGTGGTCGACGGTTCGTGCGCGACGGTCGCCAGGTCGAGCACCGTCGGGCCGTCCTGGCCGCTCAGCAGTGCGAGCTCGTCGCCGTGACTGAACACCGTGTGCACGCCGACGCCGGCGAACCGGGCCAGCGTCGCCTGCGCCCACCGCTGCGGGTCGGCACCGCGCACCGGGCCGGGCAGAATCGACACGCTCTGACCCGCCAGCCAGGTGGCGTGGATGGCCGCGACGAAGTCGGCGGTCGGCTCGCCGACCAGCCCGACGGCGCCGAGGCGCGGCTGTTCGAGGATGCGGGTGGCGATGCCTTCGGCGCGGGCGTGCACCTGCGACCAGGGTCGCCGGGTCCAGGCGTCGGCTTCTTTGTCGAAAACGACCAAGTCGTGAGCTGAGGTGCGCATCGCCCGGGACAGGGCGGTGGCGAGCACGCTCACCGGCCGACCGGGACCTTTGCCCGGATGACGTTCTCGAGGTCGCCGACGGTGTCGCAGCCCAGCAGTTCCTGCTCGTTGATCACGACGCCGAGCTTGTCCTCGATTGCGACCATGCCCACCGCGAACGCCACCGAGTCCAGGCCCACGTCGTCGACCAGCCGGGAGTTCGGGGTCACCCGGCTGACGTCAATGTTGAGGTCGTCGCGCAGGATTCCGGTCAGGGCAGCGCCCACCGAGTCCGGGCGCGACAAGTCGGAAGTCATGGGCCGTCACAGTACCGGGCAGCCGACCCGGACAGTGCCCTACGTTTTGGGCGCCACAGCGCTGGCCGCGTCGGCGGCGCCATCCCCGTCGGTGTCGGTGAGCTTGACGTCCCAGCGGCCGTCGCCGTCGGTGTCGACGTAGCCGGTCACGCCGTCGACGCCGGGCAGCAGCGCGCGGTCGGCCAGCCCGTTGCCGTCGGTGTCCAGCAGGCGGACCTCGTGGCCGGCGTCGAAGTCGCCCAGCGGCCGCCCGGTGTGCTCGACGCCGTCAAGTCCGAACCAGCGCAGACCCGACGCGGTGCGCGCCGGCCGATCGGCGGCAACCGCCCAGGTTCCGGTGCCGTCGTCGGTGACATAGCGCTCCCCGGCGCCGTTGAGGTCGAACACAGCGTGGTCGGCGATGCCGTCACCGTCCAGGTCGGCCAGCGCGTCGTCGGCCAGCCCGTCGTGATCAAGGTCCAGACCGACCGCGTCGAGGCGGCCGTCGCCGTCGAGGTCGAGATCCAGGCCGCGGTCCCACATGGTCGCTGCGCCGTCACCGGCGCTCAGGCAATACTCCATACCCGATTCGACGGCCGCCCTTGGCTATTGGTTCCCGCGCGTCGCCCACCACGACTTGAGCTCGGCCGTCGCCTCTTCCTGGGTCAGCGGCCCGCGGTCGAGGCGCAGCTCCTTGAGGTAGCGCCAGGCCTCACCCACCTGCGGGCCCGCCGGAATGCCGAGCAGCTCCATGATCTCGTTGCCGTCCAGGTCGGGGCGTACCCGCTGCAGGTTCTCCTTGGCGGCCAACTCGGCGATCCTCGTCTCGAGGTCGTCGTAGTTGGCCTGCAGCCGGGTGGCCCGCCGCTTGTTGCGGGTCGTGCAGTCGGCGCGGACCAGCTTGTGCAGCCGCGGCAGCAACGGTCCCGCGTCGGTGACATACCGCCGCACCGCCGAGTCGGTCCATTTCCCGCCGCCGTAGCCGTGGAACCGCAAATGCAGATAGACCAGCTGCGAGACGTCGTCGATCAGCTGCTTCGAATACTTCAACGCGCGCAACCGCTTTCGCGCCATCTTGGCGCCGACCACCTCATGGTGGTGGAAGCTGACGCCCCCGTCGGACTCGTGCCGGCGGGTGGCCGGCTTGCCGATGTCGTGCAGCAGCGCCGACCACCGCAGCACCAGATCGGGGCCGTCGTCCTCCAACGCGATCGCCTGCCGCAGCACCGTCAGCGAATGCTCGTAGACGTCCTTGTGCTGGTGATGCTCGTCGATGGCCATCCGCATGTTGCCGACGTCGGGCAATATCACGTCACCCATGCCGGTCTGGACCATCAGGTCGACGCCGGCGACCGGATCGGCGCCCAACAGCAGCTTGTCCAACTCGGCGGCCACCCGCTCGACCGTGATCCGCTCCAGCTGCGGGGCCATGTCGATGATCGCCTCCAGCACCCGCGGCGCGACGGAGAAGCCGAGTTGCGAGACGAACCGGGCGGCGCGCAGCATCCGCAGCGGGTCGTCGCCGAACGAGATCGACGGCGCTGCCGGGGTGTCTAGCACGCGCTGCCGGAGGGCGACCAGACCGTTCAGCGGATCAACGAATTCGGCTGCGCCAGAGGCTGTTACGCGTACGGCCATCGCGTTGACGGTAAAGTCGCGGCGCACCAGGTCGTCGGTGAGCGAGTCGCCGAAGCGGACCTCGGGGTTGCGCGACACCCCGTCGTAGCGGTCGGCCCGAAACGTGGTGATCTCCACGCGCTGACCGTTCTTCTCGGCGCCGATGGTGCCGAACTCGATGCCGGTGTCCCAGAACGCGTCGGCCCACGACCTCAGCAGCTTCTGCAGCTGCTCGGGGCGCGCGTCGGTGGCGAAGTCCAGGTCGTTGCTCAGCCGCTGCAGGACGGCGTCACGCACCGAGCCGCCGACCAGATACAGCTCGTGCCCGGCGCCAGCGAACAACCCGCCGAGCTCGCGCAGGACGTCGGCGTGCCTGTTCAACGCGACCGCGGCAGCGGCCAACAGCTCGGCGTCCTGGGGCTCTTCGGGCACGGCACAGAGCGTAGTCGGACGACGATGCGCCGTCGTTCGGCGCTGAGAAGTGCGACGCGACGCGCTCAGTCGGACGACGATGCGCCGTCGTTCGGCGCTGAGAAGTGCGACGCGACGCGCTCAGTCGGACGACGATGCGCCGTCGTTCGGCGCTGAGAAGTGCGACGCGACGCGCTCAGTCGGACGACGATGCGCCGTCGTTCGGCGCTGAGAAGTGCGACGCGAAGCGCTCAGTCGGACGATCCCGCAGCTCACTACCGGCGAGTGCGCCCAGAGGGTCTGACCACGCCAGCTACCATCGCTTAGGTGTCCGACGGCGAAAATCCGCAACCACGTCGGCGCCGGGGGAGGCGCCGCGGTCGGCGCTCGGCAACTACAGGCGAAGCGAAATCCGGCAGTGAGGCCGCGGCAGCCAGTACGCCGTCCAAGCCGGCGAAGGCCGGCCAGCGCCGTCCGTCACGCGGGGGTGCGGAGCGGCTGCGGACCGTTCACGAGACGTCGGCCGGCGGACTGGTCATCGACAACATCGATCGCCCGCGCGAGGAGCAGGTCGCCGCGCTGATCGGCCGCGTGGACCGGCGCGGCCGCATGCTGTGGTCGCTGCCCAAGGGCCACATCGAGCTCGGCGAGACGGCCGAGCAGACCGCGATCAGGGAGGTCGCCGAAGAGACCGGGATTCAGGGGAGCGTGCTGGCGGCGTTGGGCCGCATCGACTACTGGTTCGTCACCGACGGCCGGCGCGTGCACAAGACCGTCCATCACTATCTGATGCGTTTCTCCGGCGGCGAACTGTCCGATGACGACGTCGAGGTCGCCGAGGTGGCATGGGTGCCGATCTGCGAGCTGCCCTCCCGACTGGCCTACGCCGACGAACGAAAGCTGGCCGAAGTGGCCGACGAGCTGATCGACAAGCTGCAGAGCGACGGTGAAGCCGCGCTTCCGCCGCTGCCACCCAGCATGCCGCGTCGGCGCCCGCAAACCCACTCCCGGATCCGCCGGGCCGACGAGCCCGTTCGCGGGCGGAAGAACGGTCGCGGTCCCGGGCCGTAGCCGCGATAACTATGCAAAGCAATTCGAGGTGGGGGCACCGCCCGCGTACGGAGCTGACCAGCGGATCGGCGGCGCCGCGACTCCGGCGAGCCGCCCTGGCGCGTGTGCTGGCGGTCGTCGCGATACTCGCAGGTTTGAGCATCGGCGTGGTTCCGACCGCTGCCGCCGGTGAGCCGGGCGCCACGCCATTCGTCCAGGTCCGCATCGACCAGGTCACCCCGCAGGTAGTCACCACCACCAGCGACCCGGTGGTGACCGTGGCCGGAATCGTGACCAACATCGGTGACCGGGCGGTCCACGACGTGATGTTGCGCCTCGAGCATGCCCCTTCGGTGTCCACGTCGACGGGACTGCGCACCAACCTCGACGGCGACACCGACCAGTACGAGGCCGCGATCGACTTCACCACCGTCTCCCCCGAGCTGCAGCGCGGCCAGAAGGTGAAGTTCTCGCTGACCGCGCCGTTGCGGTCGACGACCAAACGTTCGCTGGGCATCAACGCGCCCGGTGTCTACCCGCTGCTGGTCAACGTCAACGGCACACCGGACTATGGCGAACCGGCGCGCCTGGACAACGCCCGCTTCCTTCTACCCGTGCTAGGTGTGCCGGCCGACCCGCTGGACACCTCGGGGGACGCGCTGACCGCGGTCGTCGCACCCGATACCTCCAAACCCGTCCCGGTCACCATGCTGTGGCCGCTGGCAGACCGGCCACGGCTGGCGCCCGGCGTCCCCGGCGGCACGATTCCGGTGCGGTTGATCGACGACGAACTGGCGTCGTCGCTGGCCGGCGGCGGCCGGCTGGACGTGCTGCTGTCCGCCGCGGAATTCGCCACCAGTCACGACGTCGATCCCGACGGCGCGGTGGGCCGCTCGATGTGCCTGGCCGTCGACCCCGACCTGCTGGTCACCGTCAACGCGATGACCGCCGGCTACGTCGTCTCCGACTCCCCCGCCGGGCCGGCCCAGGAGCCCGGCAGTCCGACCCACCCCGGCACCGGGCAGGGCGCGGCATCGACCTGGCTGAACCGGCTGCGCGCGCTGGCGCACCGGATGTGCGTCGCGCCGCTGCCCTATGCCCAGGCCGACCTGGACGCGGTGCAGCGGATCGGCGAGCCCGGCCTCAGCGCAACCGCGACTAGCGCGGCCGGCGACATCGTCGATGAAATCCTGGGCGTCGTCGCGGTCCGCGGGGCGACCCTGATCCCGGGCGGCTCGCTGACCCGCCGGGGTGTCGAACTGCTCTCGGCCAACGGCAACACCGTCGTGGTCGCCCCCGCCGACCCTTCGGTCGGCGACTCCACCGCCCCCCTGCCGCCGACCCCGGACACCACCCCGCGACGGTTGACGCCGCAGGTGGTGCTCGCGCCGTTCGACCCCGCCGTCGGTGCCGCGTTCGCCGCCACCGGCTCCGATCCGGTCGCGCCCAGCTACCTCAACTCCGCTCTGCTTGTTCGTCTGCGGCACGACTCGGATGTCGCCCGACGCCAGGACGCGCTGAGCTCGATGCTGTGGCTTGCGTTGCAGCCGAAGATCGCCCCCCGGCCGCAGGTCTTCCTGCCCCCGACCAACTGGAGCCTGCGGCCCGACGACGCGGGTGCCGTGATGACCGCGCTGGCGACGGCGATCCGATCCGGGCTAGCCGTGCCGCGGCCGCTCCCGATGCTGATCGGCGAGGCGTCGACCGCGCCGCCCGCCAACGGAACACCCCAGCCCGATGCCGATGCCCGCCAGCGCGGCCTCTTCAGCGACCGCGTCGTCGCCAAGATCTCCGGCGCGCTGACCCGGCTGGCAGGGCTGACCGCGGCCCTGACCGCCGACACCCGCACCGGGCTGACCGGCGTTCGCTACACCGCGCCGCTGCGCGAAGACATGCTGCGCGCGCTCAGCCAGGCCGACCCTCCCGACACCCGCAACGGGCTGGCGCAGCAGCGGCTCGACGTCGTCGCGCACGCAATCGACGACCTGTTCGGCGCCGTCACCATCGTCTCGCCGGCCAGCTCCTACACGCTGGCCACCGAGCACAGCCCGCTGCCGCTGGCCCTGCACAACGGCCTGGCCGTCCCGATCCGGGTGCGGCTGCACCTCGACGTGCCACCCGGGATGACCGCGACCGATCCCGGCGAAATCGAGCTGCCGCCGGGGTATCTGCCGATGCGGGTGCCGATCGAGGTCAACTTCACCCAGCGCGTCGCGATCGACGCCACCCTGCGTACGCCCGACGGTGTGCCCCTCGGTGAGCTGGTCCGCCTGTCGGTGCACTCGAACGCCTACGGCAAGGTGCTGTTCGCGATCACGATGAGCGCAGCCGCGGTGCTCATCGCGCTGGCCGGACGACGGCTGTGGCACCGCTTCCGCGGCCAGCCGGACCCTGCCGACCTGGATCGTCCCGATCCCCCGGACGCCGGCCAGCCCGTCGACGAAGAGCAGCACGCGTGAGCCGGCCCACGCCGACGCGGCGCAACTCAGGACCGCCGACCGGGCCGCTTCCGCCGACCGGCCTGGTGTCGTCACAAGGGTCGCAGCCACCGTCCCGCCCGGAGCTGTCCGACGCCGCGCTGGTCTCACGGTCGTGGGGTATGGCGCTGGCGACCCTGGTCAGCCGCGTCACCGGCTTCGCGCGGATCGTGCTGCTGGCCGCCATGCTGGGCGCCGCGCTGTCCAGCGCGTTCACCGTGGCCAACCAGCTGCCGAATCTGGTCGCCGCGCTGGTGCTGGAGGCGACGTTCACCGCGATCTTCGTGCCGGTGCTGTCCCGGGCGGAAAAGGATGACCCCGACCGCGGCGCGGCGTTCGTGCGGCGACTGGTGACGCTGGCGACCACCGTGCTGCTCGGCACGACGCTGCTGTCGGTGGCGGCCGCGCCGCTGCTGGTGCGGCTGATGCTGGGGCGCGAACCCCAGGTCAACGAGCCGCTGACCGTCGCGTTCGCCTACCTGCTGCTTCCTCAGGTGATCTTCTACGGGCTGTCATCGGTGTTCATGGCAATCTTGAACACCCGCAACGTGTTCGGGCCACCGGCCTGGGCGCCGGTGCTCAACAACGTCGTCGCGATCGCCACCCTCGGCGCCTATCTGGCGGCGCCCGGCCAGCTCTCGGTCGATCCCGTCGAGATGGGCAACACCAAGCTGCTCATCCTTGGCATCGGCACCACGCTGGGCGTCGTCGCGCAGACGGCGGTGCTGGTGGCCTCCATCCGGCGGCACCGGATCAGCCTGCGCCCGCTGTGGGGAATCGACGACCGGCTCAAGCGCTTCGGCACGATGGCCGCCGCGATGGTGTTCTACGTGCTGATCAGCCAGATCGGTCTGATCGTCACCAACCAGATCGCCAGCACGGCAGCCGCTTCCGGCCCGGCCATCTACAACTACACCTGGCTGGTGCTGATGCTGCCCTACGGCATGATCGGCGTGACCGTGCTGACCGTGGTGATGCCGCGGCTGAGCCGCAACGCCGCCGCCAATGACACCGGCGCGGTGCTTGCCGACCTGTCGCTGGCCACCCGACTGACGATGATCACCCTGATCCCCGTCGTGGCGTTCATGACCGTCGGCGGCTCGGCGATGGGCAGCGCGCTGTTCGCCTACGGCCATTTCGGCAACGTCGACGCCGGCCACCTGGGCGCGGCGATCGCGATGTCGGCGTTCACGCTGCTGCCCTACGCCGTCGTGTTACTGCAACTGCGGGTGTTCTACGCCCGCGAGCAGCCGTGGATACCGATCGCGATCATCGTCGTCATCACAATCGTGAAGGTCGCGGCGTCGCTGGTAGCACCGCATCTCACCGACAACCCCGACCTGGTCGCGGCCTACCTCGGGTTGGCCAACGGCCTGGGCTTCCTGGCGGGCGCGGTCACCGGTTACTTCCTGCTGCGAAACGCGTTGCGTCCCGACGGCGGTCATCTCCTCGGCGTCGCCGAGGTGCGGACGATTCTGGTCACGTCCACCGCGTCGCTGCTGGCCGGACTGATCGCGTACGTGGTGGACGTGATGCTGGGCATGCAGCGGCTGACCGCCTACGGCGGGGGGGCCGGCTCGCTGTTGCGGCTGGTCGTGCTTGGCGTGATCATGGCGCCGATCGTGGCCGTCGTCATGGTCCGCGCGCGGGTGCCCGAGGGGCAGGCGGCGGTGGCCAAGGTTCGCGACTGGATCGGCGCGAAGCCGACCGGCGTCACAGCCGCGCCCCCGTCGCGTCCGGTACCGCCTTCTGGCAGGTCAGCCGCTGTCGCGGCGCCGAAAGCCCCGGGCGGAGATCCGCTGTTGCGCCCCGGCATCGTCACGTACCCTGAGCGCAGGTTTCCTGCCGCGCCGACGGGGCACCCCACAGCAGGACCCATCCGGGACGGGTTCCCGGAACGACCGACCGGGGAGGGGCTGGGGAGAGGAGCGGAGATGATCGACAGTTCATCGGACAGCGCCTCGGGAAGGGCAGTTTCCGACCCGCCCTCGTCGCCGGCCGGGCCTGATTTTCCGGCCGACGATTTCCACCCAGACGTGCCCGCCGACCTGCACGTCGGCACGGTGACCGCACAGGCTGCGGCCCACACTGGATCGCCCGACTCCGAGCTCGAAACCGCGGCGTTCGACGCCGGCCATCCCCTTCCCGCCGACGCCGAGGCGTCCGCTCCCCCCGACGAGCAGCACCTGGTGCCCGGTGCCAGCATCTCCCGCGGTCGCTACCGGCTGCTGATGTTCCATGGCGGCGCCCCGCACCTGCGTTTCTGGCAGGCCCTCGACACCGCGCTGAACCGGCAGGTGGCTCTGACCTTCGTGGACCCCACCGGCGAGCTGCCCGACAACCAGATCCGCGAAATCCTCGCTCGCACAATGAAACTGAGCCGCATCGACAAGATGGGGATCGCCCGCATCCTTGACGTGGTGCACACCGGCACTGGTGGACTCGTCGTCAGCGAATGGGTCCGAGGCGGGTCACTGCAGGAAGTCGCCGATACCTCACCGTCGGCCGCCGGGGCGTCGCGCGCGATGCAGACCCTGGCCGCCGCGGCCGAGGCCGCGCATCACGCCGGGGTCGCCCTGTCGATCGACCACCCCGGCCGGGTGCGGGTCAGCGTCGAGGGCGACGTGGTGCTGGCCTTCCCCGCGACGATGCCCGGCATCAGTCCCGAGGACGACATCCGTGGGATCGGAGCCGCGTTGTACGCGCTGTTGGTCAACCGGTGGCCGCTGCCCGAGTCCGGCGAGCCCAGCGGGATGGCCCCGGCGCCGCGCGATTCGGCCGGCCATGTCCTTGAGCCCAACGCGATCGACGAGGACATCCCGTTCCAGATCTCCGCGGCGGCCACTCACTCGCTTCAGTTGGACGGTGGGATACGCAGCGCCGCAACGCTTTTGAACCTCCTGCAGCAGGCCACCGTGGTGGCCGACCGGACCGAACTGCTCACTCCGATCAACGAGAACGAACCGCCGCCGGCGTCGGCGCGTCCGGAGCGTGCGCCCTCAACCGAGACGGACGCGGCGCAGGCCCAGGCCCGTCGCCGCCGGGCCATCATGATCGGTGTCGGCGCCGGCGCCGCGGTGCTGGTGGTCGCACTACTCGTGTTGGCGTCGGTGCTGAGCAAGATGTTCAGTGACGTCACTGGCCTGGACAAAGACCAGCTGGGCCTCAACGGGCCCTCGACCAGCGCGACCTCCGGCGAAACCGCCGCCTCGGGCAGCATCATCAAGCCCGTTGGCGCGACGGTGTACTCACCCGGTGGTGAACCCGACAACCCGGGCGCGGCCGGCCTCGCGATCGACGGCAGCCCGGGCACCGCGTGGCAGACCGACATCTACCACGACCCGGTGCCCTTCCCCGGCTTCAAAAGCGGGGTCGGCCTGGTGCTGAAGCTGCCCCAGCCGACGGTGGTCGGAGCCGTCAACGTTGACGTGGCCGGCAACGGGACCAAGATTCAGATCCGCTCGTCAGCGACGGCCACCCCGGGCAAGCTCGAGGACACTACGGCGCTGAGCCAGCCGATGCCCATGCATCCGGGCCACAACACCATTCAGGTCAACGCTTCGTCGCCGACACAGTATGTGCTGGTGTGGATTTCGACGCTCGGGACCGAGAATGGCACCAGCCGCGCCAGCCTCTCCGAAGTCACCGTGCAAGCCAAGTCCTGACAGACCGCATTGAGTGAAGTGCCGGGTATCGGCCGATTGGATACTGTCCGGCGGTGGGCTCAACGAAGGTTCGTCGGCAACCTCCCGGACAACGCAGCGACGTTGAGCTGCTGGCCGCACATGTCGCCGGCGACCGCTTCGCCTTCGAGGAACTCTTCCGCCGCCACCACCGCAGGTTGCACCGCGTCGCGCGGCTGACCAGTCGCTGCACCGAGGACGCCGAAGACGCACTGCAGGAGGCGATGGCCTCCGCGCACCGCGGCGCCGGATCGTTTCGGCACGACGCCGCGGTGAGCAGCTGGTTACACCGCATCGTCGTCAATGCCTGCCTGGATCGCTTGCGCCGCACCACGACTCATCCGACCGCCATGCTGGACGACGTGTACCCGGTGCCGGATCGCACCGCGCAGGTCGAGACAGCGATCACGGTGCAGCGGGCGCTGATGCGTCTGCCCGTCGAGCAGCGCGCCGCGGTGGTCGCCGTCGACATGCACGGCTATTCGGTCGCCGACACCGCCCGCCTGCTCGGTATCGCCGAGGGCACGGTGAAGAGTCGGTGTGCGCGCGCCCGGGCGCGACTGGCCGCGATCCTTGGCTACCTGCAGGCCGACCCGGCCCCGCATCGTCCGGCCGGCTAGCCGCGCCGTCGCTCGATGCCGGACACTGGGGCGGATGGACGCCGTCGACCCGGACGATCTGCCGCTCACCGCAGAGACCCTCGCCGACCTGCAGGCCGGACTGCTCGACGACGAGACCGCGGCCCGGCTGCGCCGGCGAATCCGCGACGACCCCGACGCCCGGCAGACGATGGACGCACTGAACCGGGTCCGCCGCGAGGTCGCCGCGCTGGGTCCCGAGCTGCCCACCCATAGTGTCGACCGCGGGCGACTGCGGCTCCCCCGCGCGGCGCGGCTGGCGCGGTCGCGGCGGCAGGCGCGATCGCGGTGGCCGTCGCGGCTTGGCTCGGCACCCGGGCGCTGCTCATCGCGCCGGCGCCCCTGCCCAGCCGCCCCACCACCATCGACCACATCACGGTGTCTCGCCCGCCGCAGACGATTCCGCTGTCCGACGAGCAGATCCTCGCGCTGCTAGACCGCGCGCCCGACCTCGGCCCGCTAAGCGATCCGCGCCGCCGGGCCTCGTGTCTGGCCGGCCTGGGCTACCCGGCGAGCACCCGGGTGCTGGGCGCACGTCCGATCGACATCGCGGGCCATCCGGCCGTCCTCGTGGTGTTGCCCGGAGCCGCTCCCGGGGCGTTTGCCGCCCTCGCGGTGGCACCGACCTGCAGTTCAGCCAGCACCGGCCTGTCGGCTGACAGGATCGTGCACCGTCCGTAGTGTTCGCGGGAACAGCACCGCATACCCTGGCGTTCCAGTGCACTGAAGTGGTTCTACGTATCGGAAAGGTTGGAATGAGTTCCTCAACCAACACCGTTCACGACGTCATCGTCATCGGCTCCGGGCCGGCCGGGTACACCGCGGCGCTCTACGCCGCGCGCGCACAGCTTGCCCCGGTGGTCTTCGAAGGCACCTCGTTCGGTGGTGCGTTGATGACGACGACCGAGGTGGAGAACTTTCCCGGGTTCCGCGAAGGAATCCAGGGTCCCGAACTGATGGACCAGATGCGCGAGCAGGCGCTGCGCTTCGGCGCCGACCTACGGATGGAAGATGTCGAATCGGTGTCGCTGGACGGCCCGGTCAAGTCCGTCATCACCTCCGAAGGCGAAACCCTGCAGGCGCGCGCCGTGATTCTGGCGATGGGCGCCGCCGCCCGCTACCTGCACGTGCCGGGCGAGCAGGAGTTGCTCGGCCGCGGCGTCAGCGCGTGTGCCACCTGTGACGGCTTCTTCTTCCGCGATCAGGACATCGCGGTGATCGGCGGCGGCGACTCGGCCATGGAAGAAGCCACCTTCCTGACCAAGTTCGCCCGTAGCGTCACCCTGGTGCATCGCCGCGACGAGTTCCGGGCCTCGAAGATCATGCTCGACCGCGCCCGTGCCAACGAGAAGATCACGTTCCTCACCAACAGCGCCGTCGTCTCGGTCGAAGGTGAGAACACCGTGACCGGGCTGAAGTTGCGCCACACCGTGACCGGCGAAGAGTCGACCCTGCCGGTGACCGGGGTGTTCGTTGCGATCGGCCACGATCCGCGCTCGGAAATGGTGCGCGGCCAGGTCGATCTCGATGACGACGGCTACGTGCTGGTCCGGGGCCAAACGACCTACACCTCAGTCGATGGCGTGTTTGCCGCCGGCGACCTGGTCGACCACACCTACCGGCAGGCGATCACCGCCGCGGGCACCGGCTGTTCGGCGGCCATCGACGCCGAACGCTGGCTGGCCGAGCACGCGGAGCCCGGCGAGCGCACCCACACCAAACCCGCCGGACAACCGGCGACAGCGACCCTCTGATAGGAGTATCTGCGATGACACAGACCGATTCTGGTGCGCCCGTAGATGTTTCGGACGCCTCGTTCAATAACGACGTATTGTCCAGCAAAATGCCTGTGCTGGTTGACTTTTGGGCGACGTGGTGCGGACCGTGCAAGATGGTCGCGCCGGTGCTTGCCGAAATCGCGGCGGACGCGGGCGATCACCTGACCGTGGCCAAACTCGACGTCGACGCCAACCCCGAAACCGCCCGTAACTTCGACGTGGTTTCGATCCCGACGTTGATCCTGTTCAAGGACGGCGCGCCGGTCAAACGCATCGTCGGCGCCAAGGGTAAGGCGGCGCTGCTGCGTGAGCTATCCGACGCCGTCCCGGGGCTCGCGTAGTTCGCTAAAGATCGGCGCGATTTGCCTGGCGTTTTCCCGAAACCGCAGAGCGTCTGAGACAATACGGCCAAGCCTGTCAAACAAGCGGCAGGGCTAACCCCGGCTTTCCGGAGGCCTTGAAAATGTCCAGACCGCACGTCGGCGACGGCGAGCTGCGCCGCGGTGACCGTAGCGCGGCGGTCACCGAGATTCGTGCGTCGCTGATCGCACTCGGTCATCTGGACGGCGCGGATGCCGACCTCAACACCGGACGGCACATCGCGGTCGACGTCTTCGACGACAAGCTCGACCACGCGGTACGGGCATTTCAGCAGCACCGCGGTCTGCTGGTCGACGGCATCGTCGGCGAAGCCACCAATCGCGCGTTGCGCGAGGCGTCCTACCGGTTGGGCGCTCGCACCCTGCACCACCAGTTCGGTGCGCCGATGTACGGCGACGACGTCGCGACGCTGCAGGCTCGCTTGCAGGATCTCGGTTTCTACACCGGCTTGGTCGACGGTTACTTCGGCTTGCAGACCCACAACGGTCTGATGTCTTACCAGCGCGAGTACGGAATGTACGCCGACGGCATCTGCGGCCCAGAAACGTTGCGCTCCTTGTACTTTCTCAGCTCCCGGGTGACCGGCGGCTCGCTGCACGCGATTCGTGAGGAAGAACTGGTGCGCAGGTCGGGCCCGCGCCTGTCGGGCAAGCGAATCATCATCGATCCGGGCCGCGGCGGCAACGACCACGGCCTGATCGCACACGGATCGGCGGGGCCGATCAGTGAAGCCGACATCCTGTGGGACTTGGCAAGTCGACTCGAAGGTCGGATGACCGCGATCGGCATGGAAACATTCCTGTCGCGGCCGACCAACCGCAGCCCGTCTGACCACGAACGCGCCGCGACCGCGAACGCCGTCGGCGCCGACCTGATGATCAGCCTGCGCTGTGAAACCCAGGCCAGCCCGTCGGCCTGCGGTGTAGCCTCGTTCCACTTCGGCAACTCGCATGGCTCGGTGTCGACCATCGGCCGCAATCTTGCTGACTTCATTCAGCGAGAAGTGGTGGCGCGCACCGGTTTACGGGATTGTCGCACTCACGGCCGGACCTGGGATCTATTGCGGCTGACCCGGATGCCCACCGTGCAGGTCGACGTGGGCTACATCAGCAACCCGCACGACCGCGCGACGCTGACCACCGCGGAGGCGCGTGATGCGATCGCCGAGGGGATTCTGGCCGCGGTCAAGCGGCTCTACCTGCTCGGCAAGAACGACCGGCCCACGGGCACCTTCACGTTCGCCGAGTTGCTCGCGCACGAGCTGGCCGTGGAGCAGGCCGGGCGCGCCAGCGGCTCTTAGCCGACGCCGACGTCGCCGACGCTCCCGCGGCGACGGGCTGTTGCAATGCCGCGCTTTCCAGCAGCCGTTCCAACGCCGCCTCCACTTCGGCCTTCCACCCCAGACCTTTATCGAGCTCGAGCCGCAACCGCGGAAAGTACGGATGTGCTGCCACCACAACGAATCCCACGTCGAGCAGGAAGTCGGCGTCGATCACGCACTGCTCGGCCGAGCAGTCCCCCAGCACCTCGAGCACCGGCATCAGCTCCGGGTCGGCGCTCGCCAGGCTGAGTCAACTCCGACACTTTCGCCGTGCGACCGAACGCTTCCAAAGCGCGCACGCCGCGGCGGACCAACTCGTCAACCACCCGGGCCACGAGACTGTAGGGCAATTCGTCGGCGGCCGGCCCTGGCTCGACGCGCATCGAGGTCAGCAACACAGCGTCGGGGTGACACCGGCGCGGTGGGAAAGCGGTGCGCCCGAGGCACCGTCCGCGGCGGGGCGTACAAGGCGTAGCCCAGGCAAACCGACTCCGCTTCGTCACCGTCGGCCGGCGCCGCGGTGGCGACCTGTCCGCAAGATCCCCACTCGAGCATGACCATCGACAGCCACGCTTCTTTTTCGAATTCGGGGTCGGCGAGCTGATCTTGTTGGCCGAGCGTGGCGGGATCGACTTCCCAGAAGACACAGCGGCGCGCGTGCTTCGGAAGCTGATCGAAGGCTTCGAGTCGCAGTGGTGTGATTCGAGCAGACACTAGACTCCTGGACCTCCGTGGGGGGCGGTCATTGGCGGCCCGTCTTCCCCGCGAGCGGGTGGTCCCCCACCTCGCAGCCGAGCGTACCCCGACGGCGATGGTCGCGATAGCCGCGCGGACTCGCCTCCGACCGCCCGAACCTGGCTCGGCGCACGATTGCGGGGACAACAGTGGGCGCCGCACCGCCCGGCGAACTGGTCGCGGCCAAAGTGCTTCGCGCGCAGTCGAATTCGGTAATTGCGAGCATGTCAGGGCAGCCTGATCGGGTGGAATGTCACAGTGACGTAACGTGTCGGTATAGCCGGTCAGCTTTTCGACGAGTTCATCAACTCGACAATGCGCTGCAAATCGTCCACCGAGCCGAACTCCACCACGATCTTGCCCTTGCGCTTGCCGAGGCTGACCGTGACGCGGGTATCGAAGGCGCCCGACAGTTGCTCGGCGATATCCTGCAGCCCGGGCATCTGAATCGGCTTGCGTTTCTGCGCCGGCGGCTTGCCGGGCCCGCTTCGGTTGGCGAGAGTGACCGCCTCCTCGGTCGCCCGAACCGACAGACCCTCAGCGACGATTCGCGCGGCCAGCGCCTCCTGTGCTTCGGCGCCGGCGTCCAGTGACAGCAGCGCCCGGGCGTGGCCGGCCGACAACACACCAGCCGCCACCCGCCGCTGCACTGCGATCGGCAGCCGCAGCAAGCGGATCATGTTAGATATCAATGGACGCGACCGACCGATCCGGGCGGCCAGCTCGTCGTGAGTCACGTCGAACTCGTCGAGCAATTGTTGGTACGCCGCCGCCTCTTCCAGCGGGTTCAACTGCGCCCGGTGGATGTTCTCCAGGAGCGCGTCGCGCAGCAGGTTGTCCTCTGCGGTCTCTCGCACGATCGCTGGGATCGCCGTCAGGCCGGCGGTCTGGGCGGCCCGCCAGCGCCGCTCCCCCATGACGAGTTCGTAGCGGGGACTGGCTGTCGCACCGAGTGTCGCGGACGACGATCGGCTGCATCAACCCGAACTCGCGGATTGAGTGGACGAGTTCGGACAGCGCCTCTTCGTCGAAGACCTGGCGCGGCTGGCGCGGGTTCGGTTGAATCTGGGTCGGCTCGATCTCGCGATACACCGCGCCGATGTCCCGAGGTGATCGGGCCGGGCGGGCCGCCCATCAGAATGTCGGCCGCCGCGGCGCCGATGCGCGGGCCGCCGAGTTCCGCCGGGGTGGTCTCCCCGTCGGCGGGGCCGGTCGGAATCAGCGAAGCCAGGCCTCGGCCGAGCCCGCCCTTCTTACGCGTCTGCTGGCTCATCGGTGGTCCCCTCCGTCGGCTGTCACAACACCACGCTCGGCAATCTCGCGGCTGGCGTCGAGGTAACTCAGCGCGCCGCGTGAACCGGGATCGTATTCGATGATCGTCATGCTGTAGCCCGGCGCTTCAGAGACTTTGACGCTACGCGGGATCACCGTCTTCAGGACCTTCGGACCGAAGAAGCGGCGGACCTCCTCGGCCACCTGATCGGCTAGCTTGGTTCGCCCGTCGTACATGGTGAGGATGACGGTGCTGACATCGAGCCCGGGATTGAGGTGGGCCTTCACCAGGTCGATGTTGTTCAGCAACTGCGCCAGCCCTTCGAGCGCGTAGTACTCGCATTGGATCGGGATCAGCACCTCGGGCGTCGCAACCAACGCATTGATGGTGAGCAGGCCCAGCGACGGCGGGCAGTCGATGAACACGTAGTCGAAGGGGAATTCGGACTCGACCGCTCGAGTTCGGCGAGCGCTGTGCGCAGCCGATTCTCCCGCGCGACCATGCTGACCAGTTCGATCTCGGCGCCGGCCAGGTCGATGGTGGCCGGGACACAGTCGAGCCGATCGCTGTACGGGCTTTGCCGCATGGCATCCTTCAGCGGAATCTCGCCGAGCAGAACTTCGTAGAACGACGGCGTCCCTGAGTGCCGGTGCCGATATGCCCAGCGCGGTGCTCGCGTTGCCCTGCGGATCGAGATCGATGACGAGCGTCCGCAAGCCCTGCAGGGCGAGCGCGGCCGCGAGGTTCACCGCCGTCGTCGTCTTGCCGACGCCGCCCTTCTGGTTGGCGATCGTGAAGAGACGGCGATGCGCGGGGCGGCTCAACGGCTCATGGGCCTTGGAGAGCACCTGCATCGCCCGCTCGGCGGCCGCTCCGATCGGGGTGTCCAACGCCGATGTTTCACGTGAAACAACACCGCCCGCCGGTCCGAGGGGATCGTATGGGGCACTCATTGGTTCTCCCTGCTCGATCGTCGACGCGCTGATTTCCGAGCCGGTTCTGGCTTCTCGCGTCGAGCCACCACCACCGTTGTCGGAGGGGTTAGAAGACTCACGCCACATTCCACCACCCTGGCATCGGCGGCGCCTAACTTGTTCAGTACACGCCGGTGCTCGCGCACCTCGTCGGGTGCGCGCTCACCCTTGATGGCTAACAACCGACCGCCCTGACGCAGCAATGGCAGGCTCCAGCGAGCCACCTTGTCCAACGATGCCACCGCCCTCGACGTCACCGCATCGGCATCGCCGGCCATCTCCCGGACATCACCGTCTTCGGCACGACCGCGGACTACTTCGACATCGAGGCCGAGCTCGTCGATGACCATGCGGAGAAATTCAGTGCGGCGTAGCAGCGGTTCGACCAGCACCACCCGCAGACCCGGCTTTGCGATTGCCATCGGCAATCCTGGCAGCCCAGCGCCGCTGCCGATGTCGACGAGCCGATCGCCAGGCCCGACCAGTTCCGCCACGACCGCGCAATTCAACAGATGCCGGTCCCAGATGCGGTCGACTTCACGAGGGCCCAGCAGTCCCCACTCGACACCGGCCGACGCAAGCAGCTGGCCATAGCGCTCGGCAATATTCAGCCGATCGGCAAAAACAGTCGCTGCGGCGGGCGGCGGTGACAGCGACAGCCGGGCGTCCTGGGAATCGACATGTTTCACGTGAAACATTCCTCCCGTCCGTGCCCGCCGCCGCGCACCCGAACTACACGGGTGTAACTAGTCGGTGAGATCAGTCGACCAGGACGACGACGCGGCGCCCCGGCTCGACGCCCTCGCTCTCGCTGTGCACCCCACTGACCGCAGCGACGGCGTCGTGAACGATCTTCCGCTCAAACGGCGTCATCGGGGCGAGTTCTTCACGTTCGCCGCTTTCGAGTACGCGCTTGGCGACCTTGTCCCCCAACGCGGCCAACTCCTCGCGACGGCGACGGCGCCAGCTCGCGATGTCTAGCATCAGCCGGCTGCGCACCCCGGTCTTCTGGTGGACGGCCAATCGAGTCAATTCCTGCAGAGCGTCGAGCACCTCGCCCTTGCGGCCGACCAACTTGTTCAGGTCGTCGCTGCCGTCGATGCTCACGATCGCGCGGCTGCCTTCGACATCCAGGTCGATGTCTCCATCGAAGTCGAGGAGGTCGAGCAGCTCCTCTAAATAGTCGCCGGCGATTTCGCCCTCGGCGACCAACCGCTCCTCCTGGTCGCCCTCGCCATCCCCCTGGGCCGGAGCGGCGCCGTTGGTGGCACCTTCCAACCGTTCCTCGGCCGGCGCTTCATGGGCGTCGTGACCGTTGGTGGCTGCTTCGGTCTCTGTCATCTACTTCCCTTCCCGTGCCCGGGTCTCGCCCGGTGAAGTCTGCCCGGCCCGATCGCCGGACGGTGTTGTGTCAGCGTCCGCGCTTCTTCGGCTTGGCACCCGGCCGCGGTGCGCGGTTGCCCGCGTCGGGCGCTGGCTTCGGCGACTCTTCGACGGCCTCGCCTGTCGAACCGTCGCCATTCGGCGACGTCTTCCCCGCCGCACGCTTGGGCTTGGCTCCCGGCGCGGGGGCGTTGGCTGCCCTCCGCTCGATCGCCTCGCGCTTCTTTTCCTCTTCTTCCCGTTCGATCATCGAGAACACGTAGTGCTGCTGACCGAAGGTCCAGATGTTGTTCGCGAACCAGTAGAAGATGATCGCCAGCGGAAGGAACGGTCCACCGACGACCACGCCGAGCGGGAACACGTACAGCGCGAGCTTGTTCATCATCGCGGTCTGCGGGTTGGCCGCGGCTTCCACACTTTGGCGGGCAACCGAGGCGCGGCTGTTGAAGTAGGTGGCTATGCCGGCCAGGACCATGACCGGCACACCGACCGCGGCGACTGCGGGCCGGCCGGTTGAATCCCTGGAACGCTCCGAGGCTCGCGCCCCGCTGCGTCATGCTGGCGCCAAGCGGGGCGCCGAAGAGGTTGGCGTCCAAGAAATGGCCGACGTCCTGCGCGCTGAAGAAGTAGTTGCCCAACGAGCGGTTGCGCTCGGGTGACAGGCCCAGCTGGCCGAATCCCGGTGGTGGTCCGGTTGAAGCAACGCAGCACGTGATATAGCCCAAGGAACACCGGCACCTGCACGAGCATCGGCAGGCAGCCGAGGATCGGGTTGAACCCGTGCTCCTTCTGCAGCTTCTGCATCTCCAGCGCCATCCGCTGGCGGTCCTTGCCGTACTTCTTCTGCAGCGCCTTGATCTGTGGCTGCAGCTCCTGCATCTGCCGCGTCGTGCGGATCTGCCGGACAAAGGGGTTGATCAGAATTGCGCGGAGCGTGAACACCAGGAACATCACCGACAGCGTCCACGACACGAAGCTCGTCGGGCCCAGCCCCGGCACGGCTGAAAACGCCTTGTACCAGAGCCACATGATCGCCGAGACCGGGTAATAGAAGTAGTCGAGGCTGAACGGATCAAACGACAACAGAATCACTCTTCCCTAGCGTCGCTGGGGTGTCCCAGTCTTTAACCCCGGCTCCTCGCCGTTCGGGTATTGGATCCCATCCTCCCCGATGCCACGGACCGCACTTCGCCAGCCGGACAGCGGCCAGCCAACTCCCCCTCATCAACCCGAACTCGGCCAGGGCGTCAACCGCGTACTGGCTGCAGGTCGGAGTGAAGCGGCAGCTCGGCAGCCGCATCGGCGACACCATGTGCCGGTAGAGCTGGATGACGAAAATCAAGCCCCGCGCAGCCGCGGTCTCGGCGCCGCGCAGACGTGACGTCATGGCTATCACCGCTTGGATCCCGCCGTCTCGATACGTCGCAAGCCGGCGCGCAGTTCCTCGCCCAGTCGGGCCGAAGAGACATCGCGGCTACTGGGCAGTGCTCGGATCACGATGTGTTCGGACCGCTTCACATCAGCCAGCACATCGCGTGCGACATGGCGAAGACGCCGGGACAGACCGTGCCGTTGCACGGCGGACCCGACCGATCGCGAAACGATCAGTCCGACTTTGGGATCCCCCGGTGGCGCGCCGCATATAGATGACCAAATCGGATTGGACGGCCTGCACTGCCGCGGCTGACCGTTGCCTCGAAGTCGGTCGACCGCGTCATGCGGTATGAGCCGGAAAGCACCGCCGTTACACCCGGAAAGATCACGCAGTCAGCGAACGACGGCCCTTGCCGCGGCGGGCCGACACGATGGCCCGGCCGGCACGGGTCCGCATGCGCAGCCGAAATCCGTGCACGCGGGCACGGCGCCGATTGTTCGGCTGAAAGGTCCGCTTGCCCTTGGCCACGACTCTCTCCTTGCTGCATCTGGCATCGTGCCCGACTCGGTCCCCCGTGCCGGTGGGTCATGCATGGCCCCACGACGCCTCGATAGGCTCTGTGTCTTGCTGGTAGTCGGCGCGCGCTGGCGGGCTCATTGCTCGAATCGCAGCCGTATCGCCTACTTTCGGGGCGACTGT
>CAWIKT010000013.1:0-5286 GCA_963836555.1 uncultured Actinomycetota bacterium
CACTTGTGTAGTGCACAGCGCAATCGGACCATCAGAGTCGGCCCCCACGTCAGAGCCTTTAACTCAACGGTCGGAGCTTTGACGTCGATCCAGCGGTGTTTGGTCATCATCTGATTCCCCGGGCGCTCGAGCCGGTTTCGGTCGGCACAGCGTCACCGACCTTCACGGTCTGCGAGATGAACACCAACACCACCGCATGATTCGGGGTGGTGATTTCCGGCGCTGCATCCGGCACCGTGGCGTTCAACCCACCGATCAGCGCGAACCGTTCCACGTGGGCGGGAGGTTCCCTCGGCCGCAGGTATACGACGTCGACGGGCGCATCGTCGGGCATGATTTCCAACGTACTTGGTGGCACGTCGTAGTGCTCTTACCTACTCCGTCATGCGTGCTCGGCCGTCATGTCCATCTCGATCCAGCCCTGGCATGGGCCGCTCGAGATGTCGGTATGCATGACGCCGGCAAGTGTTCCGTTGGCTTCGGGCGTATACCGCACATGTGATCGGGCCGGACTCCATTGAATGGTGGTATCGGGCATCATGCAGTCCCATTGAAAATCACTGTCTTGCGTCCAGGACGACCCGTCCCAGGTGAATTGCACCGGTTGCGGAATTGTCGGATTGCTCGGCGGAGGGCCGCTGATGATCGTGGCGACGCATTTGCCGTTTGTGCAGCTTGATCGGAATCCATAGGTCTCGGTGCGCCGGCCCTCAGGGTCACCCACCGCCATGCTGGTCCCGGACTTTGGACCAACCATGAACGTGATCGCGTACTCGCCGTTCCAGGACGCAGGGTCGGCGGCAGCAGCTGGTGCATGCGACAGTGCGATGGTGAGCGGCGCGGCGCACAAACCGATGAGACTGCTCTGACGGTCTAGCACCATCGGTTTCTCCTCCCGGCCCGCAACGGCGTTAGACCTAGCGCCGCCAAATCTTGGATGTGTACCCCAATCTATACGTTATTCCCGATGAAGCGGTTGCCGTCTCGAACACAGCGTTCGAACTCGCGTTCCCTGATGGTCGTGCAACGAGTCAGACCGACGCCACCGCATTCTCCAGATCAGCAATGACGATCTTGCGCATGCCGTACATCGCCTGGGTGGCGGCGGTGGCGCACGCCGGATCCGGGTCGCTGAGCAGGTCGTAGAGCCGCTCCGGAATCACCTGCCAGCTCAGGCCGAACCGGTCCTTGCACCAGCCGCACTGCGACTCCTGGCCGCCATCGGTCAGCCGATCCCAGTAGTAGTCGACCTCGTCCTGGTCCTTGCAATTGATGGTGAACGACACCGCCTCGGTGAAGTAGAAGTGCGGTCCGCCATTGATCCCCATGAAGCGGTTGCCGTCGAGAACGAGGTGCCGGACAGAACCGATCCGGGCTCGCCGGGACCGGCGTCCGTGGTCAGGTTCAGGCCCTCAGGCGCGAGTTCGGGAAAATCGAAGCGTAGAACGTCGCGGCCTCCTCGAGGTTGTTGTCGAACCACAGCGTCGGCGTGATCGAGGGCATGGGGGTCTCCTGAGGTGTTGTCGGGAAGGTGTCGACATGGGTAGACCCCGGCGAACGCGAAAACTCATCTGAGTAACGTCAGAGTGCGATCGACCGAGAGGACCGCCCGTGACGACCGTGCGTAACACCCCGAAGACCGTCGAGTTTTCCGGGATCCAGGGTCTGACCTTGGTCGCCGACGAATGGCTCGGCCCCTCTTCACCGGCGGCGCGGACCTGGCCGCCGATCGTCCCAGCATCCTGATGCTGCACGGCGGCGGCCAGAACCGGTACTCCTGGAAGAACACCGGCCAGGTCCTGGCCGACCATGGCTTCCACGTGGTCGCGCTTGATAGTCGCGGACACGGTGACAGCGACCGCTCCGCCAACGCCGACTACGACGTCGAGACGCTGACCGCCGACATCATGCACGTGCTCGACGCCATCGCCCGGCCGGTGATCCTGATCGGTGCCAGCATGGGCGGGCTCACCGGCATCTTGGTGGCCGACCGCGCCGGTCCGGAGCGGGTCACCCGGCTGGTGCTCGTCGACGTCGTGCCGCGGTTCGAGAAAAACGGCAGCGCCCGCATCCGCGACTTCATGTTCAGCGGACTGCACGGGTTCGCCACCCTCGACGAAGCCGCCGACGCCGTCGCCGCCTACCTCCACACCGGAAACGGCCGCGCAGCCCCGAGGGACTGAAAAAGAACCTCCGACTGCGCGATGGTCGCTGGTACTGGCACTGGGACCCGGCGTTCATGACCAAACCCGGCGACGACCCAGAATTGCGCACCGAGAACTTCGAGCGGGCCGCTGCCGACCTGCAGATCCCGGTGCTGCTGATCCGCGGCAAGCTCTCCGACGTGGTCAGCCCCGAGGGAGTGAAGCACTTCCTCGACACCGTGCCCAACGCAGAATTCGTGGAACTGTCCGGCGCCGGTCACACCGCCGCCGGCGACGACAACGACGCGTTCAGCGATGTGGTGGTGACGTTCGCGACGCGCTAGGCGCCTATGCCGGGCTTGCCATCGCCGCTAGCCGCCGACGCCGGGCTTCTCCGCGTGCCCGCCGAACTGCTTGCGCATCGCCGACAGCGCCTTGTTGGCGAAATCGTCGAGACTCCGTGAGGCGAACCGGGACTGCAGCGCGGTGGTGAGCACCGGCGCGGGCACGCCCTCGTCGATCGCCGCGATCGCGGTCCAACGGCCCTCGCCGGAATCGGACACGCGGCCGGAAAATTCCTCCAGCTCCGGCGACTCGTGCAACGCGGACGCGGTCAGATCGAGCAGCCAGGAGCCCACGACGCTACCGCGGCGCCACAACTCGGCGACTTCCTCGATGTTGAAGTCGTACTGATAGCCTCGGGGTCTGACAGCGGCGCGGTTTCGGCGTCGCCCGCTTCGATGCGCGTGCCGATGTCGGCGTTACGCAAGATGTTCAGTCCCTCGGCGATCGAGGCCATCATCCCGTACTCGATACCGTTGTGAACCATTTTGACGAAGTGACCGGCACCGGACGAACCGCAGTGCAGGTAGCCCTTTTCCGGCTGCGCGACCTCACCGTCGCGACCCGGGGTGCGCGGTGCGGCGTCGACTCCCGGGGCGATCACCGAGAAGAGCGGCTCGGCGTGCTCGAAGGCGTAGTCGTCACCGCCGATCATCAGACAGTAACCACGCTCGCGACCCCAGACGCCACCGCTGGTACCGCAGTCGATCAGATGAATGCCCTTCTCGGACAACAGCTTTGCGTGTTTGAGATCGTCACGGTAGTAGGAGTTGCCACCGTCGATGACGATGTCGCCGGACTCGAGGGTGTTGCTCAGATCCTCGATCACCGGCCGGTGATAGTGCCCGGCGGGCACCATCACCCAGACGACGCGCGGCGCGGACATCTTCTCGACCAGCTCTTTCAGCGAGAAACGCCGGTGGTGTTGTTCTCGCCGGCCATCGCCTTGACGGCGTCCTCGCTGTGGTCGTACACAACGACTTCGTGGCCGTGGTCGGCCACGCGGCGGGCGATGTTGGCGCCCATTCGGCCCAAGCCGATCATCCCTAGCTGCATGTCGCTCTGTTCTCCTTGATAGTGGTTACTTGTCCAGCCACGGCTCTTGCCAGCCGCGATGTCCTTTCAGTAACTCGCGCGCCGCGTCCGGCCCCCACGAGCCGGGTTCGTAACGATGGACTTTGCCTGGGTGATCCAGCAACGGCTGCACGATGCGCCAGGTCTCTTCGATGCCGTCTTCGCGGGCGAACAGCTGGTGATCACCGTTCAGCGCGCTGCGCAGCAGTCGTTCGTAGGGCAGCAGCGGCTCGCCCAGATCCCGAATGAAAGACGAATCCAAATGCAGGTCGTGCCAGCGGTCGCCGTCCAGCGCGGTCAACTGCAAGCGCAGTCCCGGATCGGGGTCGATGCGCAGCACGATCTGGTTGGGCTCGGCCCGTCGTCGCTCCGGCAGGAACGCCAGCGACGGGACGCGGTGAGTGAACAGCCGCACCTCGGTGACGCGTTCGGCGAGCGCCTTGCCCGCCCGCAGGAAGATCGGCACCCCGGCCCAGCGCCAATTGTCGATCTCCACGCGCAGCGCAACGAAGGTCTCGGTCGTCGACTTCTTGGCCACACCGTCGATGTCGGTGTAGCCGACGTATTGGCCCCGCACGTAGCGTTGCGGGTCGATCGCCGGAATCGCCCGCAGGACGTCGGCTTTCTTGTCATTGAGGTCGTCGGCGCTCGGACCCACAGGCGGCTCCATCGCCACCCCGGCGAGCACCTGCAGGAGATGGTTCTGCACGACGTCGCGCAGGGCTCCGACACTGTCGTAGAAGCTGCCCCGGTCCTTTACGCCGAAGTCCTCGGCCATCGTGATCTGGATTTGGGAGATATAGCTGCGGTTCCACAGCTCGGCCAGGGCCAGGTTGCCGAAGCGCAAGTACTCGAGTTCGACGACCGGTTCCTTGCCCAGGAAATGGTCGACGCGGAAGATCTGGTCTTCGTCGAGCACCGCGCGTAGCCGCTCGTTGAGCTCGCAGTGCGGACTTCAGGTCGTGGCCGAAAGGCTTCTCCACCGCGACGCGCGATCCCTCGAGCAGGTCGGCTCGGCCAGCTGCTCCACGATCGGCGCAAACAGCGACGGCGGCATCTCCAGATAGAACAGGCAGCTGGTTTCGAGCCGACCTGCTTCTTGAGCGCTTTATAGAGCGCGGAATCGGTGACATCACCGTGCAGATAGGACAGCCGCTGGGCCAGCCGGTCGAAGACCTTGCTCTCGATCTTCTCGCCGGTGCCTTCGATAGCCTCGCGGGCCCGCTTGACCAACTCCTCGACGCTGATGTCGTCGCTGGCGACGCCGAGTATCGGGCAGTCCAGCAGCTCTCGCCGCTCCAGCCGGTAGAGCGCCTGAAACGTCATCTTGCGGGCCAGATCGCCGGTGATTCCGAAAATCACCAGCAGGTCTGACGCGCGAGCGTCGGATTCGACCAATCGGGACCTCCACGGGTATTCGAGTCGGCTCCGGCTCAACACTTCCACACAACGCCTGAGTCGGCCCCGCCGCGGCCCGGTTCGACCCTAAACGTGGGCGTTCGGCCCAACAACCGGAGATCACTGTACGTAACCGTTTGCTGCAGCGCCCAAACGCGACCGGCTCAGAGTCTTCGAAACATCCACTCGCGGTTGCCCTTTCGACTTGCGATCAGCTATACGCAGGGACGAGAGTTCGGGGCCAATTTGGGGCTGTCGCTGTGAACGTCACGACCGATCAGGGAAGATGCGTGGCATGCCTGCCCACCTGATGATCGTGGTCTACGCC
>CAWIKT010000014.1:0-14443 GCA_963836555.1 uncultured Actinomycetota bacterium
AGATGAAGGCCGTCGAGTGGACCGAGGGCATCGACGTCGACGAGGACGGCAATTGCCAGCTGCCGGCCCGGCTCGGATGATCTTTCCGGCCTGTCGCCGCTGTTGCAGCTGCCGCTCGTCCGCGACCTGACGCGCGACTCGCTGCTGAAGATGGACCCGGAGACGGCGCACGGCGCGACCATCACCGCGCTGCGCCTGGGGCTCGCGCCGCAGCAGGATGATGCCGATCCGCCGCGAGCTGCGACCAGCCTCTGCGGCCTCGAGCTCGCCAATCCGGTCGGCCTGGCCGCCGGCTTCGACAAGAATGCCGAGGTGCCGCGACGCCATGGCGCTGTGGGCTTCGGCTTCGTCGAGATCGGCACGGTCACGCCCGCTGCCGCAGGCGGGCAATCCCGAAGCCGCGCCTGTTCCGCCTCGGCCGAAGCCGACGGCGTCGATCAACCGCATGGGCTTCAACAATGGCGGCCATGGCGGCCGTGTCGCCCGGCTGAACGGCGCAGCGCATAGGCGCCGGCGTCGTCGGCATCAATATCGGCGCCAACAAGGACAGCGCCGATCGCATCGCCGACTATGTCGCCGGCGTCGCCCGCTTGGCGCCGCTGGCCGACTATCTGACGGTCAATATCTCCTCGCCCAACACGCCGGGCCTGCGCGACCTGCAGGCACGAGGAGGCGCTGAAGCGGCTGCTCGGCGCGGTGCTCGACGGCGCGCGCCAAGGCCGCAAGTCCGCGTGCCGGTGTTCCTCAAGATCGCGCCCGATCTCGACGAGGCAGGCGCTGGACGAGATCGCCAGGACCATCGCTCGCCACCGACATCGACGGCCTGATCGTCTCCAACACCACGATCTGCGCGCGACGCCGTCGCCGGCCTCGAGAACGCCGACGAGACCGGCGGCCTCTCGGGCGCGCCGCTGTTCGATCTCTCGACCCAACGCCTCGCGCAGATGCGCCAGCGCGTCGGCGACCTGCCGATCATCGGCGTCGGCGGCATCCATTCGCCCGAGACGGCGGTGGCAAAGTTCCAGGCCGGCGCCAACGCCATCCAGCTCTACTCGGCGCTGGTCTTCGGCGGCCTCGACCTGCTCGACCGCATCAAGCGCGGCCTCGTTGCCGCGGTGCGCAACAGCGGCGCGAATCGGCGCGAATTGCTGGACGAAAGGTCGCCGACTGGGCGGAGGGCCGGGGTCGGATTGGGCCGCGGCGGCAGTCGGCCACCGCCACCACACTACGGACATTCCCGCGAGGCGGGAATCCAGTAGATCTCGGTGACGTGGGGAGAAATCCGCTGCGCGGCGAGAAATGCAGCCGACGGCGCATAGCTGCTTCCCCCTCGCGGGAATGGCGACGCCGGATGGACCACGTCCATAGCCAACCGCGGCCCCCCGCGCGCAGCTGCGGCACCCGCGAAAACATCTCCAGCCGCTGTGCCGCGAACAGGCCGAGCGCCGGAACAGAGAAGGCGTCGACGATCACCGCCGCGCTGACGTGCCAGGCTCGGCGCCTCGGGGCGAGTACGGTCCTCAGCGCGAAGCGGATGGCGATAGCGCGACGAGGAAGATGATGCCGGCCGGCGAGGCGTTCTGTTCCAGGCATGTGTGTTGCGGATCGACCGTGATGGTGACGGTCTTGCCGCGATACCAGCCGATGCCACCCCGATGAGCGGCGCGCCGAGCGCGCCAGAGCCAGTCCGCCACCCTGGGGCGGCCGCTCGACAGCGAGGATACACGACGATCGCCGCGTAGACCACCGGCAGCACCCAGAGCCGCTCGAGCTTCAGCGGCCGGCTCTGCGCCCAACCGCCGCAACCGCAGCGCCAGCACCAGACGGATCACGACCATGATGGTGATGACGACGACATGAGGCTGCGAATCCTCGCTGGTGAACCATCCGTTGCCGGTCGCAGCTGTGAACAGGCCACGCCTTCGCGCGCTCCATGCCCCACCACAAGATTCCGCCGCGGCCATGAAGAACCCTGTTGAGCGCAATCCACAGGCCGGTATTGCCCGAGGACCGGCTGCAGCGCCAGCGCGCTGACGAGAAACAGCGCCAGCGCCAGCAGCATGCCGTTGCGCATCACGGTGTTCAGCGTCGCGCCGGACACCACGCCGTCCATCACGAAGGCCGGGCATGCCGGTCAGCCCGGTCAGCGCCGCGAGCCAGAGAAAGGCGCGGGCATGCTCGCGCACCGGCTCGCTGGTGGTCATCAGGTCGATAGCCACGGCCGCCGACGAAAGACTATCGCGGTCAACGGCCAGCCCGATCAGCATGCCCCAGCCAGTCGACAGGCCGTCAGGCCCGATCGAAGGCCGGCCGCCAGTTGCGCCCACCGCCTTGCCGCTGAGCTGTTCGGCCGCCTGCGCGAGGCCATCGAGGAAGAACGCCATGATCATCAGGAAGTTGATGAGGATGGCGTTGCCCGAGAGCGGCACTTCGCCGGCCGCGACCCTGCCGGCGAAATAGGCGTAGCTCGCCATCAGCGCCGAACGAGCGGATGGTGATATCGCGGCTGAGCCCGAACATCCGCCGAAGCGCCGTGCGCCGTCCAGCAATTCGGCCGGCAGATCAGCGCCAATCGCCGCCGAGACCCGCCGAAATGCCGGGCCAGCAGCACGAGGCCGAGGAGGCCGCAGCCGCCTGCACACACCGTCGCAAACGCCGTGCCGGCGACGCCCCACCCAGCCCGAACACGAAAGCAGGTTGAGCACGATATTGACGCCGTGGATCAGGATCTGCAGCGACATGCCGGTCCGGGCGTTGCGCCCGGCCATAGAACCAGCCGAGGCAGCGCGTAGTTGATCAGCGAGAACGGCGCCGCCCAGACGCGCACGTCGGAAATAGGTGGCCAGCGCCTCGTCCACGCCTGCCGCCGGCGACATCACGAGGTTGGCGAGCAGCCAGAGCAGCGGCTGCGGCAGAGCGATCATCAGCACGCCGGCGACGCACCGCCACGAGGATGGCGCGGCCACATGCATCAGCCCGTCGCGCGGGTCGCGCGCGCCGACCGCCTGCGCCGTCAGCCCGGCCGTGCCGAGCCGCAGGAAATAGGCCAGCGAAAAGATCACGTCGAACGCCAGCGCGCCCGAGCACCAGCCCGCCAAGCAGGGCCGCGTCGCCGTAGCCGGCCGATCACCGTGATATCGACGAGGCCGACCAGCGGCTCGGTGATGAACGCGACGGACGCCGGCAAGGCAATGCGGAGATGTCGCGGCGTGCGCACGTCGAACGGATAGGTCGGCCGCGATCCGCGTCACCGCAGGCGTGCCGGTGATGGTGCGGGATGGCTATCGCTCGCTGAGATATCGATGCGCAGGTCGGCGCGGCCGGCGTTCCTGACCAGATCGTAGTTCGGGAGGTCGACTCGCGTCGATATGTGCGCGGTTGCGCTCCTGGGTGAACAGCGCCGCCTCGGCGTGCCGCTTCATCGGCCGCGGCGTATACCTTGTCGCGGTCGACATGCGATGAACACCGCGAGGTCGAGCAGCGGCTTGCACCGCATACCACGGCGACTTCGGCGAGCAGCAGGTAGTTGCCCTCGACGACCAGTACCCGCACCCCGGCTCGACGGTGAAGGCGTCGTCGACCGTGTCCTCGATTCGCGCGAATAGCCGGGACCGCTCACCGCCGCGTCGCCGCCTTCAGCCCGGCGAGGACGCGGCGAACGCGCGCCCTCAAAAGTGTGCGGCATGCCCTTCTCCCGGGCCATGCCGAGCGCCTCGAGCTTGGCGTGCTTCATGTGGAAGCCGTCCATCGGCACATAGGCGGCCAGGCCCGGTTCAGCGCGTTGACCGCCTCTACAGGGCGATGGTCCGTCCCGACCCCCGGGCCGCCGGCGAGCCCGATGGCGACCCGCCCCGGCCGCGCCTCGGCGATGGCGCGGGCCCGCTCGGCAATCAACTCGATCGCCTGCTCCGGGGTGAGGTTGAGGCGCTCCGGGGTGGTGGACATTGCACGGCCTTCGCCGAATGCGCGGTGCCGATTCCGCCGGAGGCGGGAATCCAGTACTGGTGAGCCGAGGGACGCCCGGCTAAATTTCATCTCCTGCCCATACTGGATTCCCGCCTCCGCGGGAATGACACCGTGGAGAAATGGCGCAGTCGTCATTGCTCCTGGGGAGGAGAGGCGCCTTTGCGATCCCCATGGGGAGGGCGTGGTATCCAGCGAAGACAAAGTCGATCACGCTGGACCTGCCATCCCCTCATCGCCGAGCTGATTGAAGAGCAAGGGCTGCAGCGGCGACGCCGGCTCCGATGTGCTCGCCAGCTGGCAGCGCGATGCCTCGGCGCTGCTGATCGCCGACCGGGGCCGGCAAGACGCTGGCCGGCTTCCTGCCGAGCCTGGTCGAGCTGTCGGAACGGTCGGCGCCCAACGCGGGGGGCTGCACACCCTCTATATCTCGCCGCTGAAGGCGCTGGCGGTCGACGTCGCCCGTAACCTCGAGATGCCCATCGCGGAGATGGGCCTGCCGTCACGTCGAGACCGCACCGGCGATACACCCGCGTCGGCGCCAGCGCCAGCGCCGGCACCGCCAGACATCCTGCTGACCACGCCCGAGCAATTGGCGCTCTTCTCGGCCATGGCGCGCGGGCAGATTTCGCTACCTGCGTCGCATGATCCTCGACGAAATCCGCGCGCTCGTCGCCTCCAAGCGGGGCGAATCCGCTATCCTGGGCCTCGCCCGGCTGCAGAGCTTCGCGCCAAAGGTCCGCATCACCGCCCTGAGCGCCACTGTCGCCCGCCCGGACCTGCTGCGCGACTGGATCGCCGCGCCATTGCCTGACGCACCGGCGGAATTGCTGCTAGGGCGGGGCGGCGCGCCGCGAGCGCCGTCCTCGCCAGCGGCGACCACGTGCCCTGGGCCGGGCATTCGGCGGCCTACGCGATACCCGAGCTCTACGAATCGCAATCGCGAACGGGATGAAGCCGACACCTGCGCGCAGGGCGCTGTAGCCCATAATGTCCTGCACGTAAATGGCGATCAGCACCGTGACGGTGAATAAGACTCCGCCGGCCATGAAGATCGCCGACGAAGGTGGCCAGCCGGTTGCGGTCGAGGAACAGTTTGAAGGGCACGACGGGGTTTTCCGCCGAGCGCTCGACGAAGAGCGAACGCGATGAACGCGACCAGCGCCACCCCGGCCGAGCCCAGCGTGGTGACCGAGATCCAGCCGGCCTCGGGGCCGATCGAGAACGCGAACACCGCACCCGTGCACGCCAGGGTCGCCAGCACGGCGCCGGCGGCGTCGAGCTTCATCCGTTCGCGGTTGGTCTCCCGCAGCGCGGTGCGAGCCAGGTAGATCATCGCCAGCCCGATCGGCACGTTGACCAAGAAAGCGAGCCGCCACGACAACTCGGTGAGCGCGCCACCAACGACCAGGCCGCCGACGGACCCGACACCGGTCATCGCGCCGAACACGGCAGTGGCGGCGTTACGGGCCGGGCCCTTGGCGAACGTGGTGGCGACCAGCGCAAAGCCGGTCGGCGAGGCGATCGCGGCGCCGACACCCTGCAGCAGCCGCGCGATCACCAGCGTGACGCTCGTCCCAGGCGATGCCGCACAAAGCCGAGGCGATGGTGAACAGCGTGACGCCGACGATGAAGGTGCGCTTGCGGCCGATCGTGTCGCCGAGCCGACCACCGAGCAGCATCAGACCGCCGAAGGTAAGTACGTAGGCGGTGATGACCCAGCTACGGCCGGCGTCGGACAGGCTCAGCTCGTTCTGGATCTTGGGAAGGGCGACGATGGCGATGGTTCCGTCCATGGTGGCCATCAGCTGCATGCCGGCGATGGCGATGACCGCGGCGAAGAATCGCCGCGTCGGCATCCACGGCACCGACTTGGTCGGCACGGCCGGAGCGCCTTGTTCTGGGGCGGTCTTTTCTGGGTGCGTATCGGGCATGTGAACTGCTCGCTTCGAGGGTTCAGTTGTCCAACGTTGGACAGCCCGCTCTGCATCGTTGAGAGCCGTCATAAGAACTTACCCTACAGTAATCTTAGGGATCTTTTAAATGCCGAAGGCCGCCACCGAACCGATAACGATGATCGCGGGAGGTCGGATGCCCTCCGATCGGATCTTCTCCGGCGCGTCCGCCAGCGTGGCTCGCAACGTGTGCTCCGCGGCGGTCGTGCCCTGCTGAACCACCACCACCGGCGTATCCGCAGGTCGGCCGCCTTTCAACAGGACCTGCGCGAAGAGTTCGATGCGCTCGACCGCCATCAGCAAAACGATGGTGCCGGACATAGCTGCCAGAGCATCCCAATTCACTAACGATTCGGGATGGTCTGGCGCGAGGTGTCCGCTGACCACCACGAATTCATGGTTGATCGCGCGGTGGGTGACGGGCACGCCAGCCGAAGCGGGCACCGCGATGGCGCTGGTCACACCGGGTACCACTGTCACCGGGACACCAGCGTCGGCGCACGCGAGTACTTCCTCATAACCCCGGGCGAAGACGAATGGGTCGCCCCCTTTGAGCCGCACCACGAAGTGACCCGCGCGGGCCCGCTCGATCATCACCGCGTTGATCGCGTCCTGGGCCATGGCGCGTCCGTAAGGGATCTTGGCCGCGTCGATCACCTCGACGTTCGGCGCCAGTTCGGCGAGCAGTTCGGGTGGGGCCAGCCGGTCGGCGACGACGACGTCGGCCTGGGCGAGCAACCGCCGCCCCCGCACGGTGATCAGCTCGGGGTCGCCGGGCCCCCCACCGATCAGCGCCACACCGCCGCGGACGACGTCGTTGTTCTCAAAGCTCTCCGGGGAAATCACGCCTTGCTGCAGCGCTTCGCGGATCGCGGATCGGATGCCCGCGGAGCGACGATGCTCCCCACCGGCCAACACGCCCACTGACAGCCCGGCGTACTCGAACGACGCGGGTGTCACGGCGCTGCCGTCGACCGCGATGTCGGCGCGCACGCAGAAGATCCGGTTGCGGTCGGCTTCGGCGACGATCGCGGCGTTCACCTGCGGATCGTCGGTGGCCGCGATCGCATACCAGGCATCGCTCAGGTCACCGTCGCGGTATTCGCGCAGCGACAAGGTGATTCCGCTCATCGCCTCGACCGATTGAGTCGCGCTTCGGCTGATGACGTGAACATCGGCCCCGCTGGCCACCAGAAGTGGCAGCCGACGTTGTGCGACGCTGCCGCCCCCGACCATGACGACCTTCCTGCCAGTCAGTCGCAGCCCGACGAGATACGGGTTCTCGGGTGCTGTCACGCGTGCGCCCCTCGTCGGTCGGGCGACGATGCTGGCGGCCCGGCCGTCTGCGGAGGAGGCGGACTGATAGATCGAAGCATGGGGACGTGCGGAACGCCGTCCTCGAGGAAGTCGTCGCCGTCTCGGACGAATCCGTGCTGGGCATACATGTCCGCGTAGATATACCTGAGCGTTGATTCGACACGGGTAATCGCCGACTTCGGCCAGCGCCGCCCGCAGCAATCGGGTGGTGTGCCCCTCGCCGCGGGCGCTGCGTTGGGTGCACAGCCGCCCGAGCCGGAATGCCTTGTGGCCACCCGCGTGCTCCTCCATCAGCCGTAGCGTGCAGATCACCTCTCCGTCGGGGCCGTCGAGCCAGAAGTGACGCGTTTCCGCGGACAGGTCGCGCCCATCGAGTTCGGGGTACGGGCGGGCCTGCTCGACCACAAATACCTCGACTCGGAGTTTCAGGATCGCGTAAAGGGCAGGAACGTCAAGATCTTTCGCCCACGCTCGATGCAAAGCCGCGCTCACGACTCCAACTCCAGAGCTTTGGTGGTCCACAACCGCAACTCCTCGTACAACGCCGGCTCGCGGGACAACCTAACGCCCAGCGACGGCACCATTTCTGTGAGGGTGGGAAGCCACGCCCGATATCGCTCCGGAAAGCAGCGGTGCAGAACGTCGAGCATTGCCGACACCGCGACCGAAGCTCCGGGCGAGGCACCGATTAGTCCGGCGATGGTGCCGTCGGCCGCGGCCAGCACGGAGGTGTCGAATTCGAGCCGACCCCCGCGGCGACTGTCGGGCCGCATCACTTGGACCCGTTGCCCGGACCTTATCAAGGTCCAGTCGGATTCCGTTGCGGCGGGAGCGAATTCACGCAGGGCTTCGACGTGGTTCGATGTCGTCGTGACCAACTGGCCGACCAGGAAGCGGAGAAGTTCCAGTTGCCCGAGTCCCGCCCCGGCGACGGTCGCCAGATTGCCCAGCCGAACCGACCGCGGCAGGTCGCTGACGCGTCCCTGCTTCAAGAATCTCGGCGACCATCCGGCGAACGGCCCGAACATCAGCCACGGCTTGCCGTTGACGATTCGGGTGTCAAGGTGTGCCGCCGTCATCCCGGGCACTCCGGGCGCAGGCAGCCCGTAGACCTTGGCCCGGTGCATGGCGGTGATCGCCGGGTTTCCACTCCGCAGAAATCTTCCACCGACCGGGAAGGCCGCGAAGCCTCGCGCCTCTCTGATGCCGGACTTTTGCAGCAACGGCAGAGCCTGTCCCCCGGCGCCCACGAAAACGAATGCGGCATCGAGCTTCTGGCTCTCAGCGGTGCGGCGGTTACGGATGGTCAACCTCCACCCGCCCTCGCGTCGACGGGACAGGGTGCGCACCTCGTGACCGAACCATGCGATGGTGCCGTTGCGCGCGCCGTAGCCAATCAGTTGCCGCGACAGCGCGCCGAAGTCGACGTCGGTTCCCTCGACGGCCCAGTTGAGTGCGACAGGTTCGGAGAAGTCCCTGCCCGCAGCCATATACGGCAGCCGGCGAGCGAATTCGTCTGCGCCCTCGACCAATTCGTTCCGGGCGAACAGCGGGTTGTCGGCCAGGGCCTGACGTCGACGACGCAGATAGTCGACGTGCTCGGCGCCCTCGACAAAGCTGACGTGCGGAACGGGATTCAAAAAGCCGCGAACATCGGAGACCATCCCGTTCTCAGCCGCGTAGGCCCAGAACTGGCGGGTGACCTGGAATTGCTCGTTCACCCGCACCGCTTTGGCGACGTCGATGGAACCGTCCGGCCGCTGCGGGGTATAGAACAGCTCGCACAGCCCGGCGTGCCCGGTGCCGGCGTTGTTCCACGCGTCGCTGCTCTCGGAGGCGGCACCGTCGAGCCGTTCGACGATGCCGATCGACCAGTCCGGTTCCAGCCGGCGCAGCAACGCGGACAGCGTCGCGCTCATGACTCCGGTCCCCACCAGCACCGCATCAAGCGTGGGGGTCGTCCCGGACTGCGGGCCTGGCACCGAGTTGGCCATCCTTTGCGCTAGAGGAGTTGCCGTGGTGGCCAGGCTATCCGCAGCCGATCCCGCCCGCAGGGCTGCGCCGTCTGTCACGCTGTGGCCATGACCTGGCGCAATCGGGGCGCGGCGCTCGCGCTGGCCGCGGTGCTGATTGGTGGATGTTCCTCGACTCCGCCTGCAGGCTCGGGCGGGTCGGCTAGCGCGGGGCCCTCCACGCCGGCCGCCTCGCCGATGGCTGCCCGCGGCGTGGAAGCCGCGCTCAGCGAAATCCCCTGGCCACAGGTCGGACCCGGCTGGCTGCTCGCCACGTGGAGCCCGGCCCCGGGCCGGGGATCCGGCGAGCCACCGCCGGGCCAACCGACCATCGACAGCGTTCCGACCACCTTGTACCTGGTCGACCCGGCGGGTGGCCGCTACCCGATCACCAGCTTTCCGCCCTCGGGTGCCGGCCCGGGCGTGACGCTGGCCGACTGGTCGGGTGACGGTGGCCACGCGCTGCTGTACACCAATATGCCGGGCGCCCTGAGGATCACGACGGTCGACCTGCACACCGGACGGCAGACCGCCTTCGCGGCCGAGGGCGGCTTCAGCGTCATACCGCATTACTCGCGGCCGCAAGGCACGGCCGTCGTGCTGGCCAAGTGGCACGACACCGAGCCGGCCTCGCTGAAGCGCGTCGACCTGGTGGGCAAGCCGGAACTGACGTACCCGGTGCAGTCCGACTTCCAAGGCTGGTATCTGTCCACGCCGGACGGCGCCGAACTGGTACTGGGTATGGCCGACGGTTTGGCGCTGATGGGCAACGACGGGACCGCGGGCCGGACGTTGCCAATCGCAGGGGAACGCAACTGCGGCCCGACGCGCTGGTGGAACTCCACGTCGACGGTCGTGCTGGCCCGTTGCCTCAACGACAACCTCGCCAGGCTGTGGCTGGTGCCCATCAGCGGCGAGCCGCCCACCGCGCTGACCGCGCCATTGACCGGACGGGACCAGGATCTCGGCGACGTGAACGCCTGGCAGCTGCCGACCGGCACCTTCGTCCAGACCGAGGGCGCTTGCGGGAGCCGGTATCTCGGCAAGCTAAGCGGTGTCGGCGGCATTACGACACCGGTGACGGTGCCGGAAGTCGAGCCGCACAGCAGCATCCGGGTGATCGGAGCGAACGGTGGTCATCTCCGCCTGCAGGCGACGGTCGTTTGCGGCAGCGGCAGGTCGTTGCTCGACTACGACCCCGCCGCCAATACATCGACCGTCTTGCTGGGGCCGCCACTCAACGGCGGCGGTGTGGTCGCGGTGGTGCCCTACCCCGGCCAGCAATAGTTGCCCCTTAAGCTGGCGGGCGTGACTGGCTGGCAGCCCGACGTCCTGCCCGGCTACTGGCAACTCACCATCCCGCTGGGTGACGATCCCGACGGCGAGGGCGCGATTGATGCGACACTGCTGCGCCGCGGCGGTGCCGATACGGCGGCAAGCGCCCAAGACGCCGTCCTGGCGGTGCACGGGTACACCGATTACTTCTTCCACACCGGGTTGGCCGATCACTTCGCCGGTCGCGGCATCGCGTTCTATGCCGTGGATCTGCGCAAGTGCGGCCGCTCGTCGCGCCCCGGCTTGACGCCGCATTTCACCACCGGGCTGCAGCGCTACGACCGGGAACTCGATCGCGCGCTGGACATCATCGGCCAGGAGACCGGGTCGGCACGGGTATTGGTGTACGGCCACTCCGCCGGTGGACTGATTGTCTCGCTATGGCTGGACCGGCTGCGGAAAGCAGGCGCGACCGCTCGTAAGCGGGTGGCCGGGCTCGTGCTCAACAGCCCGTTCCTCGACCTGCCGGGTCCGATGCCGCTGCGCTGGCCGCCGACCAGGGTGCTGATTGCCGGCATCGCGCGCTTCGGCGACAAGCGGGTGGCCCGCGCACCCAGCGAAACCGGCGGAGGTTACGGCGCCAGCCTGCACCGGGACTACCACGGCGAGTTCGACTACAACCTGCAATGGAAACCGTTGGGCGGCTTCCCGATTACCTTCGGCTGGCTCTCGGCGGTGCGAAGCGGCCAGACGACGCTCCATCGCGGGCTCGACGTCGGCGTGCCCAACCTGATCCTGCGCTCCGACCACAGCGTGATCGAGACGTCCGATGCTGTCGCGCTGCAATGCGGCGACGCTGTCCTCGACGTCAGACACATCGCGCGGTGGGCAGGCTGCATCGGCAACCGCAGCACGATCGTCCCGATCGTCGACGCCAAACACGATGTGTTCCTGTCCATGCCGCGGCCACGTCAGACCGCCTACCAACAGCTGGACTCCTGGCTGGATGACTACCTGGGCGCGGCCGATGTCGCCTCGCAGAACGGCTGAAGGGTTACTGCATGGAAAGCTACGATCTCGCGATCATCGGAACCGGTTCGGGCAACAGCATTCTCGACGATCGGTACGCCAAGAAGCGGGTGGCGATCTGCGAACAGGGCACGTTCGGTGGCACCTGCCTCAACGTCGGATGCATCCCCACCAAGATGTTCGTCTATGCCGCCGAAGTCGCCGAAACCGTCCGCTCGGCAGCGCGGTACGGCATCGACGCTCACATCGACCGGGTGCGTTGGGACGACATCGTGTCCCGGGTCTTCGGCCGCATCGACCCGATCGCGATCGGCGGTGAAGACTATCGGCGCGCCCAACCCAACGTCGACGTCTACGACGCTCACGCCCGCTTCGCAGGAGTGCAGGACGACGGCCACTACTGTTGAGGACCGACGACGGTGCGCAGTTCACCGCCGAGAAGGTGGTGATCGCCGCGGGCGCTCGCGCTCGAGGTGCCGCCGGCCATCCTCGATTGCGGGGTGCACTACTACACCAGCGACGACATCATGCGAATCCCGGAATTGCCAGAGCATTTGGTGATCGTCGGTGGCGGGTTCGTGGCTTGCGAGTTCGCACACATCTTCTCCGCGCTGGGGGTCCGCATCACGATGGTGATCCGCGGCGGCTCGCTACTGCGGCATCTCGACGACACGTTGTCGCGGCGGTTCACCCGCATCGCGTCGAGCAAGTGGGAACTGCGCAGCCACCGCAACATCCTGGGCTCCCACCAGAACGACGCGGGCATCGTTCTGGAACTCGATGACGGCTCGGAGTTGCAGGCCGATGCCGTGCTGGTGGCCACCGGCCGGCGGTCGAACGGGGATCAGTTGGACGCCGAGAAGGCCGGGATCGAGCTCGACGACCGCCGGGTGGTCGTCGACGAGTATCAACGCACCTCTGCGCGTAACGTTTTCGCGCTCGGCGATGTGTCGTCGCGATACGAGCTCAAACACGTCGCCAACCACGAGGCCCGCGTCGTGCAGCGCAACCTGTTCTGCGACTGGGACGATACCGCCGCAATGGTCGCCACCGATCACCGCTACGTGCCGGCCGCGGTGTTCACCGATCCGCAGATCGCCTAGTCGGGTTGACCGAGAACGAGGCGGTGGCAGAGGGTTTCGACTGTCTCTGCAAGGTTCAGGACTACGGCGACGTCGCCTACGGCTGGGCCATGGAGGACACCACTGGCATCGTCAAACTCATCTCGGACTCCGACAGCGGCCGACTGCTCGGCGCGCACATCATGGGCCATCAGGCCTCGTCGATCATCCAGCCGTTGATCCAGGCGATGACCTTCGGCCTGAGCGCGCACGAGATGGCGCGCGGTCAGTACTGGATTCACCCCGCACTGCCCGAGGTGGTCGAGAACGCGCTGCTGGGCCTATCGGACTGACCCTCGGTCAGGCCGCGCTGCTTGCCGATCCACCGCGACGCCGGCTGTCGACCGACCACAGATGGCCACACTCGGGACATTGCAGGTGCAGTAGCCAGGCCTGATTGTTCAGCAGGTACTGCCAGTGCACATCGCAATTGCCGCTGCCTTGGCACTCTGCACACCGGAGGCCGTGCTGGCACTGTGGGCAGCCGAACCAGGCACGGCGAGCTCGATCAGCAGTGGGATCAATCGGGAACACGGCCGGCCCCCCGGTCCGGAAGCACTCCGGCAGCCACCAGGTCGTCATATAGCCGCTGCTGTTCGTCATCGAGGCCGGAGTACAGCATGGCGTGGGCACGATCCTCTTGGACCAGCGCTTCCACGGGATCCCAGCCGTCTCCGATCGCTGCCAGGACGGCGGTCCGGCGACGCACTTCATCGAAGGTCAGGTCATACGCGAACGCCAGATGATTGGTCTGAGCAGCCACTACTTCTCCCCTGCACCGAAATGTGGAATGAGCTCACAGCGTCAGCGGTTTCGCTCGCGGCAGGCAATGGCCGCCGTCACATTCGGAACTTGAGGTTGATCACAGTTGTCGCCGGGCGACAGTGGCTTGGCTAGTGCGGGTGGGTGTGCTCTTCCGCCAGGTCGGCCTGATGCACATGCGGATGCGCGTGTTCGGTTCCGTCAGCGTGGGCGTGGTCGTGCTCGTGCTCGACGTGCTCGTGTTCGTGGGTGGTGTGCGGGTGGGTGTGAGTGACTTCGTCGTGGCGGTGTTCGTGGGTGTGCGGTTCCTCGTGACCGTGTTGATGCTGTGTCACTGTCGTCTCCCTGTCGTATGAAATCCCGGCCACTTTTATTGTGCTCTCCGCAATGAGTCCTGGGAACAAGCCAGACTTCGCGGATTGACGGCATCCTGTCCGGTCCGCAGCCCTGGCGGCGTCTGAGGTGTAGAACAGTGCGCATGGGCCTTTCAGGTGCCTGGGCTCGGCGGACACGGCGGTGATCAGCCGTGCATGAGCTTTCACTTTGCCAGGCGATCGCCGACGTGGTCAGACCCTACGCCGACGGTCGCCACGTCGACATCGTGCGCGTCAGGATCGGCGCGCTTCGCCAAGTTGTTCCCGACTCGCTGTCGTTTTGCTGGACGCTCGTTCGGGATTACGAGGAGATGCCCGATGCCCAGCTACAACTCGAGTTTGTCAACGCTGAGGTGCGCTGCCGCTCCTGCGGACAACAATCGACGATCACATCGCGATGGTCGTTGTTGTGCCCGCATTGCGAGGGCGCCGACGTCGAGGTGCTGCGCGGTGACGAGTTCTTGGTGACTTCACTGGATGTGTCGTGAAAGGGATTGGTGATGGGTAGATTTCATCGGCACGACGACGGAACCGTGCATGCTCACGAGCACGAAGATCTGCCTCACGGCCACGGCGATCACAGTGGCTATGACACCGGCTCTCAACGCGTCGATGTCTTGGAGTCGATCTTCGCT
>CAWIKT010000015.1:0-39817 GCA_963836555.1 uncultured Actinomycetota bacterium
TCCGCCAGCAGGGGCCATACACCCCCACCCTGTTCCTGACGGCGCGCGACTCGGTGATGGACCGGGTGACCGGTCTGACCGCAGGCGCCGACGACTACATGACCAAGCCGTTCAGCCTCGAAGAGCTGGTCGCCCGGCTGCGGGGCCTGCTCCGGCGCTCCATTCATCTCGCTCCCCCCGCCGAAGAAAGTTTGACGATCGGCGACCTCACCCTCGACGGCGCAAGCCACGAAGTACACCGGGCCGGTTCGCTGATCTCGTTGTCCTCCACCGAATTCGAGCTGCTTCGTTTTCTGATGCGCAACCCGCGCCGGGCGCTGACCCGTACCGAAATCCTGGATCGGGTCTGGAATTACGACTTCGCCGGACGCACCAGCATCGTCGATCTGTACATTTCGTATCTACGAAAGAAGATCGATGCCGGCCGCGAGCCGATGATCCACACCGTGCGCGGCGTCGGGTACATGCTCCGCCCGCCGGCGTAACACCGAGGTGGCAGTGACATGACCGGGGCGCCAACCACTCCGTGGTGGCGGCCGCGCACCCTTCGTCAGCAGCTGGTTATCGGTGTCTCGGCGGTGGTGACGATCGTGTTCGTAGTGGTAGGCATTATCTCGGTGCTGAGTCTGCGAACATACGTCTATGCGATGACCGATGCCGATGTCGTGGAATCGCTTGACTCGCTGGATCATTCGTACTCTAGATACCTGGCCGGCGACTCCGGCCAGCACCTCGCGATCGGGCCCGCGCTGCTGGGATTCACCGGACAGAACGCCGGAAATGTGATCGCCGTGATCCATCGCGGCGAGGTGACCGGTTCCGCGGTCTTCTACGAGGACGATCCTCGCGCCGGCTCTCCGGACGTCGTCGCCGCGATCCACGCGCAGACCTGGCACGACGGCGAGATCCGCACGGTGAAGCTGGGCAAGCTGGGGCCGTACCGGGTCAGCAGCCAAACCACCAGTGCCGGTGACGAATTGGTGGTCGGGTTGTCATTGAATCTGGTGAATAAGACCATCAGTCGCCGAATTGTCAGTGCGACAGTGCTTTCGGTGGCCGCTCTGCTGGTGACGTCGGGGTTGACCGCGTTGGTGGTCGGATACGCGCTGCGACCGCTGCGCCGTGTCGCCGTCACTGCCGCCGAGGTCGCCGGCACCCCGCTCACCGGTGACGATCACCGCATCACTGCCAGAGTCCTTCCCGGCGACACCGACCCCAACAACGAGGTCGGAATCGTCGGGTACACCTTCAACCGGTTGCTGGACAACGTAGACAGCGCGTTGGCGCACCGAGCCGAATCCGACCGGCGGATGCGGCAATTCATCACCGACGCGAGTCACGAACTACGGACGCCGCTGGCGGCGCTGCAGGGTTACTCCGAGCTCACCCGCCAGGACAGCGCCGCACTGCCACCGACGACGGAGTACGCGCTGGCCCGTATCGAGTCCGAGGCGGCCCGGATGGCGTCGCTCGTCGACGAACTCCTGCTGCTGTCACGATTGGGCGAAGGCGACGATCTACGCACCGAGGACGTCGACCTCGCCGACATTGTGCTCAATGCGTTCAACGACGCCGCGGTGGCGGCGCCCGGCCACCTCTGGGTCAAGGACCTGCCCGATGACCCGGTCTGGGTGCGCGGGGACCCCGACCGGTTGCACCAGCTGGTCAGCAACCTGTTGACCAACGGGTGGGTGCACACCCCCACAGGGACCACGGTGACGACGTCGATCACCTGCTATCGCCAGGTCTCCGACGGACCCTATGCCGAGCTGGTGGTGGCCGACGACGGGCCCGACATCGATCCGGCGTTGCTGCCCCATCTTTTCGATCGGTTCGTGCGCGCCAAAGACGCTCCCCACGAAGGTGGGGGCAACGGGCTCGGGTTGGCCATTGTCGACTCGATCGTCAAGGCGCACAACGGGTCGGTCACGGCTGAATCCGCGGCGGGCCGAACAATTTTCCGGGTGCGTCTGCCGCTGGCCGAGTAGTGTGCATCACAATGCACCCAGCAAATATCGATCAGCGCAGGTGCCCAGCCAGGCGACGTCGGTAGACCTTGGAAGCAAACGTCGATCGGGCGACATGCTGTAAAGAAATCGTCAGCGGCGACGCGTGGTGCATCGACTGCGCCTACCTTTCTGTTCAGAGCCGATAGTCGAGACTAAATTGCTTGCCGGAAACGCTGACTTGATCGCCGATCGACCGACCGGCTTGTCACGAACGGAGAAACGATGGCTGTGGTTGCCTACGTCGTGCTGACGGTGGCAGTGTTCGCCGTCCTGGGCTACGTGCAGAAGCTGGTCGAGAAGCTATGAGTCGCGCCATCGACGATGCAGAGCGCAGCGATGTGGAGGAGTGGCGCCGATGAGTACGCACAACATCATCGGCCTCGTGCTCGCTGCGGTGATCGCGATGTACCTGGTCGCCGCTCTGTACTTCCCGGAAAGGTTCTGACGTGAACCCCGGCGCGGATATCGCATTCCTCGCTTTGTTCGTCGCAGCCCTGGTGGCGGTGCATGTTCCGCTGGGCGACTACATGTTCCGGGTCTACACCTCGGAGCGGGACTGGCGAATCGAGAAGCTGATCTACCGGCTGATCGGAGCCAACCCCAAGGTTCAGCAGCCGTGGCACGCCTATGGCCGCAGCGTTCTGGCGTTCTCTGCGGTCAGCGTGCTGTTTTTGTTCTTCTTCGAGTTGCTGCAGGACAAGCTGCCGCTGCACCTGCACCACCCCGCAACACCGATGACGCCGTCGCTGGCCTGGAACACCGCGGTCAGTTTTGTCACCAACACCAACTGGCAGGCATACGCGGGCGAGTCGACGCAGGGCCACCTGGTGCAGATGGCCGGGCTGGCCGTGCAAAACTTCGCCTCGGCCGCGGTGGGGATGGCCGTCGCGATGGCCCTGGTGCGCGGGTTCGCCCGGACCAAGACCCACGAAATCGGCAACTTCTGGGTGGATCTGGTTCGCGGCACGCTGCGCATCCTGCTGCCGCTGTCGTTCATCGGCGCCCTCGTCTTGGTTGCCGGCGGGGTGATTCAGAACTTCCACCTGCACGACCAGGTCGTCACCACGCTCAACGGCGTCCAGCAGACCCTGCCCGGCGGGCCGGTTGCCAGCCAGGAAGCGATCAAGGAACTCGGGACCAACGGCGGCGGGTTCTACAACGCCAACTCCGCGCACCCCTTCGAGAATCCGACCCCATGGACCAACTGGGTGGAGATCTTCCTGCTGACCGCGATCAGCTTCTCGCTGCCGCGCACCTTCGGTCGGATGGTGATGAGCAAGAAGCAGGGCTACGCGATCGCCGCAGTCATGGGTGTGCTCGCCGCGGTCAGCCTGGTCGTGATCGAGGCGTTCCAGCTCGCCCATCGAGGAACCGTGCCCACCGCTGTCGGATCGGCAATCGAGGGCGTCGAGCAGCGTTTCGGGGTCTTCGACTCCGGGCTTTTCGCAGACACGACGACGCTGACCTCTACCGGCGCCGTCGATTCGGCGCACGACTCCTATTCCAGCATTGGCGGGTTGATCCAGCTGTTCAACATGCAGATCGGCGAGGTGGCGCCCGGTGGGATCGGGTCGGGCCTCTACGGCATGTTGATCATGGCGATTCTCACGGTCTTCATCGCCGGCCTGATGGTGGGCCGGACTCCAGAATATCTCGGCAAGAAGATTCGTCCGCGCGAAATGAAGCTTGCCGCAAGCTATTTCCCAGTCACCGAACTGCTGGTGCTACTCGGGACGGGCGTCGCGATGGGGCTACCGGGGCCACGCGCCGGCATGGCCAATAGCGGGCCGCACGGCCTCTCCGAAGTGCTCTACGGTTTCACTTCCGCATCGAACAACAACGGCTCGGCGTTCGCCGGTCTGTCTGCCAACACCACGTTCTACAACACCGCGCTGGGCCTGGCGATGGTTCTGGCTCGATTCCTGCCGATCATTCTGGTGCTGGCGCTGGCCGGTTCGCTTGCCCGGCAAGGACATACACCCGAGTCCCCCGGCACTCTGCCCACTCACCGGCCGCAGTTCATCGGTTTAGTCGCGGCGGTGACGGTCATTCTGTGTGCTTTGACGTTCCTGCCGGCTCTGGCGCTCGGGCCACTCGCTGAAGGAATTCGCTGACATGGCGACCTCGATGACATCCAAAGTCCACTCCGTGCAGCCTGCGCAGCACCCGCACGGCGGACGTTCGTCGAACAGTCGTGTCCAGGGCGGATTGCTCGACCGCGCGATGGTGCTCAAAGCGCTGCCCGACGCGTTGCGTAAGTTCGATCCGCGCACCCTGTGGCGCAACCCGGTGATGCTGATCGTCGAGGTCGGCGCCATCTGGTCGACGTTTTTGACGATCCAGGACTCGTCGTGGTTCGGCTGGCTTGTCGTGTTCTGGCTCTGGCTGACCGTGCTGTTCGGCAACCTCGCCGAATCCGTCGCCGAGGGCCGCGGTAAGGCGCAGGCGGATACCTTGCGTAAGTCCAAGGCGGACACCATTGCTCGTCGCTTGCGTGGGTGGTCGCCGGACAATCCCGGCACCGAGGAAGACGTCCGGGCGCCGGAGTTGCAGAAAGGTGATCTCGTCGTCGTCGAAGCCGGCGACATCATCCCCGGTGACGGCGAAATCGTGGACGGCATCGCCTCGGTCAACGAGTCGGCGATCACCGGCGAATCGGCACCGGTGATCCGGGAGTCCGGCGGCGACCGGTCCGCGGTCACCGGCGGGACGACGGTGCTGTCGGACCGCATCATCATCAGGATCACCCAGGAGCCCGGCAAGAGCTTCATCGACCGGATGATCGCCCTCGTCGAGGGCGCCAACCGGCAGAAAACCCCGAACGAGATCGCGCTGAACATCCTGCTGGCGGCGCTGACGCTGATCTTCGTGTTCGCGGTGGCGACCCTGCAGCCGCTGGCGATTTACTCCAAGGCCAACAACCCCGGCGTGGCAAACACGTTGGCGCTGAACAACAACGGAGTCAACGGCGTCGTCCTGGTGGCCCTGCTGGTGTGCCTGATCCCCACCACCATCGGAGCCCTGCTGTCGGCGATCGGCATCGCCGGGATGGACCGCCTGGTGCAGCGCAACGTGCTGGCCATGTCGGGCCGCGCCGTCGAGGCCGCCGGTGACGTCGACACGCTTCTGCTGGACAAGACCGGAACGATCACCCTCGGCAACCGGGAAGCGTCCGACTTCATCCCGGTCGCGGGTGTCACCGCGGAGGACCTCGCCGACGCGGCGCAACTGTCCAGCCTCGCCGACGAAACCCCCGAGGGCCGCTCGATCGTGGTGTACGCCAAGCAGCACTACGGCTTGCGGGAACGCCCGCCCGGCGAACTCACTCACGCGCACTGGGTCGAGTTCACCGCGACCACGCGGATGTCCGGTGTCGACCTCGATGCCCGGCAGCTGCGTAAGGGCGCGGCCAGTTCGGTCACCAACTGGGTCCGCGAGCACGGCGGCGCGATCCCTGACATGCTCGGCGAGGCCGTCGACGGCATCTCGGCAGCGGGTGGCACCCCATTGGTGGTCGGCGTCGTCGATCATGGCGCCAGCGGCCGCACAGCACATGTCCTAGGCGTCATCTACCTCAAGGACGTGGTCAAGCACGGCATGCGGGCCCGCTTCGACGAGATGCGCGAGATGGGCATCCGGACCGTGATGATCACCGGTGACAACCCGCTGACCGCGCGGGCGATCGCCGAAGAGGCGGGCGTCGACGACTTCCTCGCCGAGGCCACCCCCGAAGACAAGCTGATGCTGATCAAGCGTGAGCAGGAAGGCGGCCGGCTGGTCGCGATGACCGGTGACGGCACCAACGACGCGCCGGCCCTCGCCCAGGCCGACGTCGGCGTGGCGATGAACAGCGGGACCAGTGCGGCCAAAGAGGCCGGCAACATGGTCGACCTTGATTCCGACCCCACCAAGCTGATCGAGATCGTCGAGATCGGCAAGCAGCTGTTGATCACCCGTGGGGCGCTGAGCACGTTTTCCATCGCCAACGACATCGCCAAGTATTTCGCGATCATCCCGGCCATGTTCGTGGTGTTGTTCCCGGGCCTGGACCTGCTCAACGTGATGCGCCTGCACAGCCCGCAATCGGCGATTCTGTCAGCGGTGATCTTCAACGCGATCATCATCGTCGTGCTAATCCCGCTGGCGCTGCGCGGTGTTCAGTACACCCCGAGCAGTGCCTCAAAGCTGTTGAGCCGCAACCTCTATCTGTACGGCCTCGGCGGCATCGTTGCCCCGTTCGTCGGCATCAAGCTGATCGACCTGGTCGTGCAATTCATTCCTGGGATGAGCTGAGATGAATCTGTCCAACGTCTTCCGGCAGCACTGGGCGGCCCTGCGGGCCCTGCTGGTGCTGACCGTGATCACCGGCGTCGTCTACCCGCTTGCGGTGTGGGGCGTCGCGCTGCTTCCCGGCCTGCACGCCAAGGCCGAGGGCTCGATAGTCGAGGTAGCCGGAAGGCCCGTCGGCAGCAGGCTCATCGGCCAGTCTTTCACCGACAAAGATGGCAATCCGCTGAGACAGTATTTCCAGAGCCGGCCCTCGGCGGCCGGGTCCGGCTACGACCCGCTGTCGTCCGGAGCCAGCAACCTAGGCCCGGAAAGCATCGTGGACACCCCCGCCGACCCCAGCAAGCTGACGCCTGGCGGCGATCCCTCGGTGGCCGGCTTCAAACCCAGTCTGCTGACTCAGGTCTGCTCGCGCAGTGTCGCCGTCGGAAGCCTCGAGAAGGTCGATGGCTCACGCCCGTTCTGCACGAGCGACGGCGTAGGCGCGGTGCTGTCGGTGATCGGTCCGCGGGACGCGAGCGGTAACGTCAGCCACCCGGCTCGGGTGGTCAGCGTCAACCAGCCGTGCTCGAAGCCGGGAAGCGCGCCCACGACGGTGTTCCAGCAGATGTTTCGCGGAATCCGGGTCCAGTGCGCACAGTTCGGCCAGGACTACTCGGCCGGTCAGATCGTGCCGATTCGGGGCGCGGCCTCGGATCAGCCCGAGGTCCCCGCTGACGCGGTCACTGCCAGCGGCAGCGGCCTCGACCCGGACATCTCGCCCGCTTATGCCGCCATCCAGGTAGCCCGGGTGGCGAAGGCACGCGGTGTCACTGTGGCGCAGGTGCGCGACGCGGTCCACCGCAATCAGCACGACCGGCTGCTCGGCGTCTTCGGCGAACCGGTGGTCGACGTGGCCGCACTCAATCTCGAGCTGGACCGCGATTACCCGGTGAAGTCTTGAACTTCACGGTGGATGATGGCGATGTGACCTCCACAAACGAGTCGGCTACCTACGACGATCCGCTGGCTCACCGGACGTACCCGCAGCGTCGTGGCGAGCTGCGAATCTATCTCGGGGCCGCACCGGGCGTCGGCAAGACCTGCGCCATGCTCGGTGAGGCGCACCGCCGGCTGGAGCGCGGAACCGACGTCGTCGCCGCGGTGGTGGAAACGCACGGCCGCAAGAAGGTCGGCGAACTCCTCGAGGGCATCGAAGTCATTCCACCGCACTACATCACCTACCGCGAGACGTCGTTTCCCGAACTCGACATCGAGGCCGTGCTGCGCCGCAAACCCGAAGTGGCCCTGGTCGACGAATACGCGCACAGCAACATCCCGGGCAGCGTCAACGAAAAGCGTTGGCAGGACATCGAAACCCTGCTCGACGCCGGAATCACGGTGATCTCGACGCTCAACATCCAGCACTTGGAGAGCCTCAACGATGTCGTCGCGCAGATCACCGGAATCGAGCAGCGCGAAACCGTGCCCGACGAAGTCGTCCGGAAAGCCGCCCAGATCGAACTGGTCGATATCACTCCAGAAGCGTTGCGGCGCAGGCTCGCCCACGGAAACGTGTACCCATCCGAACGGATCGACGCCGCGCTGAGCAACTACTTCCGCACCGGCAACCTGACCGCGCTGCGTGAGATCGCGCTGCTGTGGCTCGCCGACCAGGTCGATTCGGCTCTGACGAAATACCGCGCCGACAAGAAGATCACCGACACCTGGGAGGCCCGCGAGCGGGTGGTCGTCGCGGTCACCGGCGGACCGGAGTCGGAAACGTTGGTGCGCAGGGCCTCTCGCATTGCGTCGAAGTCCAGCGCGCAGCTCATGGTGGTGCATGTGGTGCGCGGCGACGGGCTCGCCACCGTGTCCCCCCGCGAGATGGGCAAGGTGCGCGAACTCGCCGCCAGCATCGGGGCCACGGTCCATGTCGTGGTCGGCGACGAGGTGTCGTGCGCGCTGCTGGACTTCGCCCGCGAGACCAACGCCACCCAGCTGGTACTCGGCAGCTCCCGCCGTTCGCGGTGGGCCAGCATTTTCAGCGAGGGCATCGGCGCGGCCACCATCAAGAACTCGGGCAAAATCGACGTCCACATGGTCAGCCACGAGCAGGCCAACCGTGGGTGGGCGTTCGCGACCATCTCGCCGCGCGCGCGCCAGGTGGTGTCCTGGCTGGCCGCGGTGACCGTGCCCTGGGCGATCCTGGCGGTCACGACGCGGGCGGATCCGGCGCTGGACATCGCCGGGAAGTCCGCGATGTTCTTCGCCGGCGTGGTGGGCGTCGCATTGTTCGGCGGCCTGGCACCCGCGCTGCTGTCCGGGGTGCTGTCCGGTGTGCTGCTGGATTACTTCCACACCGAGCCGCGCTACTCCTTTGCCGTCAACAGCCTGAGCAACGTGCTGACGGTCGTGCTGCTGCTGGGCATCGCGATGGCGATCGCGGTTTTGGTGGACGCGGCGGCCAGCCGGGCCCGCGAGGCGAGGCGGGCCAGCCAAGAGGCCGAGCTGCTGTCGCTGTTCGCCGCGTCGGTGCTGCGCGGTGCCGACCTCAACACCTTGCTGGAGCGAGTCAGGGAGGCCTATTCGCAGCGCGCGGTGTGCCTGGTGCGCGAGGTCGACGGTCACCCGGAATCGGTTGCCGCGGTCGGCACCAACCCGTGCACCAAGGTCGACGCGGCGGACACCGCGGTGAAGGTCGGCGACGACGAGTTCTGGCTGTTGATGTCCGGCCGCGCGTTGACCGGTCGCGACCGCAGGGTGCTGTCCGTGGTGGCGACCCAGGCCGCCGGCCTGGTCAAGCGCGGCGAGCTCGCCGCGGAGGCGGGAAAAGTCAAGTCCCTCGCGGAGGCCGACGAGCTGCGCCGGCTGCTGCTGTCCGCCCTCGGCCACGATCTGCGGACTCCGCTGACCGCCGCCAAGGCAGGGGTCTCGAGCCTGCGCGCCGAGGACGTTTATTTCTCCCCCGAGGACACCAGCGAGTTGCTCGCCACCGTCGAGGAGTCGGTCGATCAGCTGTCCCTGCTGGTGGCCAACCTGCTCGACTCGTCCCGGCTGGCCGCCGGGGTGGTGAAGCCCGAACTGACCGAGGTCTACCTCGAAGAGGTCGTCCAGCGGGCGCTCGTCGGAATCGGTGGCCGCTGCACGATGAACGAACGGGCCGGCATCGACCGGGTCAAGGTCGAAGTCGGGGGAACGGTCGCAATGGGTGACCCGGGCTTGCTGGAGCGGGTGCTGTCCAACGTGATCGACAACGCGCTGCGCTATGCACCGGCGAGCATGGTCCGGGTCAACGCGGGACAGGTCGGGACGCGGGTCCTGATCAATGTCGTCGACGAAGGACGGGGGGTGGCCAAGGGCGCCGCCGAGGAGATGTTCCAGCCGTTCCAGCGGCTCGGTGACTTCGACACCACCACCGGGCTGGGCCTGGGTCTGTCGGTGGCCAAGGGCTTCGTCGAGGCGATGGACGGCACGATCACCGCGACCGACACCCCCGGTGGCGGGTTGACCATCCTGATCGACCTCGCGGCGCCGGACGCGGAGCGGCCCAAGTGACCCGCGTACTCGTCGTCGACGACGACCCGCAGCTGCTTCGCGCGCTGCGCATCAACCTGTCGGTGCGCGGCTACGAGGTGCTGTCCGCACCGACCGGGTCGCGTGCGCTGGCGCTGGCCGCCGAGCAGCCGCCCCAAGTGGTGATCCTCGATCTGGGCATGCCGGACATGTCCGGCATCGAGGTGCTCACCGCATTGCGTGGCTGGCTGTCCGCGCCGGTGATCGTGCTGTCCGCGCGCACCGATTCCTCCGACAAGGTCGGCGCGCTCGACGCGGGGGCGGATGACTACATGACGAAGCCGTTCGGCATGGACGAGCTGCTGGCCCGGTTGCGCGCCGCGGTGCGGCGGGCAACGGTTGCCACCGGCGCGGACAACCCGGTGGTGGAAACCAAGTCGTTCGTCGTCGACCTGTCGATCAAGAAGGTGATCAAGAACGGCGCGGAAGTCCACCTGACCCCGACGGAGTGGGGCATGCTGGAAATGCTGGTGCGCAATCGCGGCAAGCTCGTCGGTCGCGAGGAGTTGCTCCGTGAGGTGTGGGGACCCAAGTACGCGACGGAAACCCATTATCTGCGAGTGTTTCTCGCGCAGTTACGCCGCAAGCTCGAAGACGACCCATCGCATCCCGCCCATCTGCTGACCGAGGCCGGTATGGGCTATCGCTTCGAAGCGTGAGAGCCCTTGCGCGAGAACGGGTTAGCGTGCGGGCGCTGGCCATGCTCGCCGCCAGCAAAATGACGCGTTGCGCCGGGTCTGGATAAAGCCGTGGTGTAACCTATTTCAGTAGCAGCGTCAGCAAAAGTTGAAGCCCACCCGTGCAGAGTGGCGGATGAGAGAATGCAGCATCACATCATTGTCAGCGGTGACGATGCGCTGGCCACCACCATCATCGAGGAGCTGGAACGCGCCGGCGCACACGTCGTCCGGCTGGGCACCGGTGACCTCAGCACGATGTGTGATGTCCTCGAAAGCGCCCACATCGCTGATGCGTTGGCCGTGGTGTGCGCCGGTGACGACGATGCAGCCAATCTCGAAATCGCTTTGCTGGCAAGACGATCCAACCCATCGGTGCGGGTGGTCGCGAGGCTGGCCAACGACGTGTTGCGCGCGGCGATGGCCGCCGACAACGGACCGGGCGCGATCCTTGACGTCGCCGAGCTGACCGCGCCGTCGGTGGTGGAAGCGTGCCTTGCGCACCGCACACACCCCTTCGAGGCGGCCGGCACCAAGTTCCTGGTCTCCGGCCGTGAAGTCCCGCGGCCCGGCACGCTGCGCGAGATCTACGGCGACCTGGCCCCGGTCGCGATCATCCACGGCGACCAATCGTCGAGCCCGGGTGAGATCGACGTCTGCCCGACGCGAACTCAGCGGGTGCTCGCGAGTGACCGCGTCGTGATGATCGGCACCGCGGACGAATCGGCCGAGCGCGGCATCAAGATTCGCCGCCCGGCGGGAAGGCGGTCGCAACGAGCCACCGTGCGACGACTGCTCGACGGCGCCAAGGCGGTCGTCAACGACTTCAACCCGGCCTTCTACCCCGCCCTGGCGGCCGCGATGACCCTGGTCGTCATCTCAATGCTGTTGCTGCGCTTCAACTATCAGCACCCACGCATGTCCTGGGTCGACGCGCTGTACTTCACCATCGAGACGATCACGACGACAGGTTACGGAGACTTCAGCTTCGCCCACCAGGAGACGTGGCTGCGCCTGTTCGCCGCGACACTGATGTTCGGCGGAGCGACCACGATCGCGTTGTTGGTCGCATTCATCGCCGACGTGCTGCTGTCCCGCCGCTTCGTGTTCGCCTCCGCCCGCCCGCGAGTGCGTCACCTGCGCAACCACGTGATCGTCGTCGGGCTGAGCGCGCTCGGCATGCGGGTGGTCAGCGACCTGCTCAAGGCCGGCTACGACGTCGCGGTCATCGAGATCGACGAAGACAACCGGTTCCTGTCCGCCGCCCGCGCCCTGGACGTGCCGGTGATTTTCGGCGACGCGACACTGGTTCAGACGCTGCAGGCGGCACGGGTCGACCGGGCCCGGGCGGTGGCGGTGCTGACCCGCGACGACATGATCAACATCGAGACCGGGATCGTGCTGGCCGAAATGTTGGGGCCGCGGGTGATACCCGAGGTCAATCGGCGCGCCGAGGTCTCGGTGGTGCTTCGCGTCTACGACCGCGCGCTGGGTTTGGCGGTGGCGCAGCGGTTCGGTTTCGAAAACGTCCGCTCCTCGGTGGCGTTGGCCGCGCCGTGGTTCATCGGCGCCGCGATGGGCGTCGAGGTGCTGGGCACGTTCTCGATCGGCCAGAGTTCGTTCATGGTGGGCGCGATGCTGGTCGCCACGGGCAGCGAGCTCGACGGGCTGCAGATGGGCAAGTTGTCGAACAAGACCCGGGTGATCGCGATCTGCCGGGAAGACGTTCCGATCGATCTGCGTCCCCACCACGAAGAGCGGCTGCGCGGCGGCGACACGGTCTACCTGGTCGGCCCGTACCGGGAATTGGTGGCCACGCTCCGCAAGGGGCTGCCGCCGCGCCACGTCGTCACGGCCGATCCCGAGATCACCGCCGACGTCGACGGATCGGTCCAGCTCGAGCCCGAGGTGGACGGCGCCCGCCAGGCGCGCACCGGGTGACCCCAGCCGCGCGTATAGCTTGCTGACAGAACCCTGGCAAGTGCCTGGGAAGGCCTTGCCCGGGACGAGAGTGCGCCGGTCAACCCCTAGAATCTGGTCCTGACGGGCGGCCTCGGGGTGGAAAAACAGTCGCTGACGCGTCGGTAAAGCTGAGAAAAACTAAGGATTAACCTGAGCGATATCCCTCTCTGGCGCCTTTCAGTGTCGTCGAGCCGCGCCAGCATTTGTATATCGCCTGCTCACTGCCCATAATGGCGTGGGTCTGCCGACGAACTCCGCCCACTGGTGGATGCGCCCTCAGTACTACCCAAACGCCATAAATGGGCGGCTTGCACGACCATTACTGGAAAGGGAGATCATGCATTCGGGGCCGCAGCGCCGCGTATCAGTAAGCGGCTCAGATGTCGCCGCATCAGCGCCGGCCGGTACACGAACGAGCGTCGCCGACGCGCCGAGGCCTGAACCCACGACAAGCACGGTCCGTGCCACTATTCATTCAGCGGACATCGGCACGGCCGCAACCCGCTGGCGAGCCGGCTCGGCCGCGGTGAATTAAGGGGTCGCCGAGCCATGAATTTCGGAAGTTATCCGCCGGAGGTCAACTCCGCTCGAATGTACGCCGGCGCCGGCGCGGGCCCGATGATTGCAGCCGCCGAGGCGTGGAACGCGCTGGCGGGTGAATTGCATTCGGTGGCCGACTCTTATCAGTCGGTAATTTCCGGACTGACCTCCGGGTCCTGGATGGGCCCGGCCTCGGTGTCGATGAGCGCAGCCGCCGCCTCCTACGTGGCCTGGTTACGAGCGACCGCCACGCAGGCCGAACAGACCGGCGCGCAAGCCAAGTCCGCGGCCGCGGCGTACCAGACCGCTTTCACGGCGACCGTTCCGCCGCCGATGGTGGCGGCCAACCGCAGCCAGCTGGCGACGCTCATCGCCACCAACCTGTTCGGCCGGAACACTCAAGCGATCGCGGTCAACGAAGCCCAGTACGGCGAGATGTGGGCCCAGGACGCCGCCGCGATGTACGGCTATGCCGCGTCATCGGCAGCCGCCACCGAACTGTCGCCGTTCACCCCGCCCCAGCAAACTACCAACCCGACCGGCCAGGCCGGTCAGTCGGCCGCGGTCGCTCAGGCCACCGGGACTGCCGCCGGCAACGCGCAGAGCACCATCCAGCAGGCATTCTCCGCAGTGCCGGCCGCGCTGCAAGGCGCTTCGGGGGCGGCCGCGCCGGCCGCGACTGACCCGCTCGGAACGATCAGCGACCTGATCGCGATCTTCATCGACCTGCCGGCCGGAGTGGCGACGTTTGCCGCCGACATTCCACTGGGCAGCCTTGGGATCGTCGCCCTACCCTTCGACGTGGTCGGCGCCTTGACCGGTACCCACACCGACCGAATCGTCAGCGGCTGGAACGGAGAGCAGACCTGGCCCGGTGAAGGGCCCGCACCCGTCAAGCCGTTCCCCGCTCCGCTGCTCAACCTGCCGCAGGGCACCGTGCCGACCAGGTTGTCGGCCGGGTTGGCCGACGCGGACCACGTCGGGGGATTGTCGGTTCCGCCATCGTGGACCGCCAACACGCCCGCGGTGAAGCCGACCGCGGTGACTCTGCCGATGCTTCCGCCGTCGGCCGCGGGTGCCGTTGCGGCCGGGGAATCCGCTTCGGGTAGCACGTTGAGCGAGATGGCGCTGGCGGGAATGGCCGGCCGGGCGATGGCCGGCACGGTCGGCACCGGCGTCGGTCGCGCCCGCGCTGTGGTAGGCCGTCCCCACGACGCGCCACAGTCGGCTGACCCCAAGGCGACGGGCGCCGACGAGGCCGCCGAGGTCAAGCCCCGCAGCGTGGTCACCGGCGTCGCCGCGGAACTGCGCGAGTTCGCGAAGCTTCGCGACGAGGGAATTCTCACCGATCAGGAATACACCGAGCAGAAGAACCGCTTGCTTGGTCGCTGAAACCCCCAGCCGCCGTCTGGCGGACACGTCGGTTATCTGACTTGGGCCTTCACGATAAAGGGAATGCGCAGCAATGGATTTCGGATTCTATCCGCCGGAGATCAACTCCGGCAGGATGTATTCCGGTCCGGGATCGGGGCCGATGATGGCCGCTGCGCAGGCCTGGACAGCGCTGGCCGACCAGCTGTACACCGCGGCCAGCGGCTACCAGTCGGTGGTGTCTGAGTTGGCGTCCGGGGCGTGGTCGGGTCCGTCGTCGGTGTCGATGAGTGCCGCAGCAGCGTCGTTCGTCGAATGGCTGAGTGCAACCGCCGCGCAGGCCGAGGAGTCCGCCACCCAGGCTCAGGCCGCGGCCGCCGGGTACGAGGCGGCGTTCGCGATGACGGTCCCACCCCCGATGATCGCGGCGAACCGCAGTCTGCTGGCGGCGTTGGTGGCGACCAATTTCTTCGGGCAGAACACGCCGGCGATCGCCGCAACCGAGATCCAGTACGCCGAAATGTGGGCCCAGGACGCTGTTGCGATGTTCGGCTACGCGGCCTCCTCGGCATCCGCCACCACGCTCTCGCCGTTTCAGCAGCCGCCGCAGAACACCGAACCACAATCGTCGGCCAACCAGGCCGCCGCGGTCGGCCAGGCGTCCAACACCGCTACCGGCAATGCGCAAAGCGCGATATCGTCGGCGCAGCAAGCTTTTTCCGCGATTCCCAACGCGTTGCAAAGCGCCGCCACGTCAGACTCGGCCGCCACCGGAGCCGCCGCCGACCCACTAGGCACGCTGAGCGACCTGATTTCGATCTTTGTCAGCGTCCCATCCGATCTCGCTCTGTTCGCCGCCGTCATCCCCGTGGGCATTGCGGCGGGCCCGGTGGACCTGCCCTACGCCGTCATCGACTCGGAGACCGGTCAGCACACCGATGGGATCATCAGCGGTTGGAATGACGAAGACCCCAGTATGAGGAGCGGCGGTATCCCGTCGAATGACTTCCCGGCCACCCTCCTCAACCCGGGCCAGGGCGCCGCGCCCGCGTTAGAGGCGGGCATCGCCGATGCGGAAGCGATCGAGGGGTTGTCGGTCCCGCCGAGTTGGGCGGCTGCCGCATCCGAGGTGAAGCCGATGGCCTTCACCACCCCGCTCACCACTGCCAACGCCGCGGCCGCGCCGGCGGCGGAGATCGCCTCGGCAGGCACCTTCAACCAGATGGGTATCGGCGGGATGGCCGGACAGGCAATGGCCGGCCCGCCGGCCGCGAGCGAGCCTCACGGCAACGGTCGGCCGGCTCGTCTGACCGGGCGCCCGGCAGACGGCGCGCCAGAGGACGACGTCGAAGCAGCGCCCGCACCGCGGACCGTGATGACCGGTGTCGCGGCCGCCATTCGCGATATCGCCCAGCAGCGGGCCGAGGGACGACTGACCGAGCAGGAATACAACGACCAGAAAAAGCAACTGCTGCGAATCTCGTTCGGGCAGTAGATCAGTCGGTGATCGACAGCGCGATACCGTCGAGAATGTCGTGTTCGCTGACCGTCAACTCCTCGATGCCGGCACGGTCCCGTAGCGCGATCGCGAGCTCCTCGATGACGATCGCGCCGCCGCCGATCACGTCGACCCGCCCTTCGTGCATGGGCCCCAGCGCGGCCCGCTCGGTGCGCGGCATGGCGATCAACCCGTCGCAGACCGTCAGCAACCGATCGACGCCGACCCGCGAAAGGTGAATGGCCGCAGAGTCATAGGCCGACAGCTCGTGGGCGAGCGCGGCGACCGTCGTCATCGTGCCCGCCACCCCGACCCAGGTGCGGGCCCGCTCCACCGGAACGACACGCAGCGCCTGGCCGAGCCGCTCGCGCACCACCTCGCGCGCCGCCGCCACCTCGGCGACCGTTGGCGGGTCGGAGTGCAGGCAGCGCTCGGTCAATCGCACGCAGCCGATGTCCGCGGAGAAAACTGCCTGCACCGTATCGGTGCCCAGCACGACCTCGGTCGACCCGCCACCCAGATCGACAATCACGAAAGGTCCAGTGGCCGAATCTAATTCGTTGACGGCACCGCGGAACGACAGCTCGGCCTCCTCGACCCCGGTGATCACCTCCGCGACAGCACCATCCACTACCGCACCGAGTACCTCGGCCGTCATCGCGAAGAACACCTCGCGGTTACCGGCGTCACGGGTCGCCGACGTAGCGACCATCCGGATCCGGTCGACACCGTGTGCCGTGCACAACGTCGCGTAATCCACCAGCGCAGAACGGGTGCGTTGCAACGCCTCCGGCGCAAACTGACCGGTAGCGTCGACACCCTGACCGAGCCGCACGATGCGCATTTCGCGATGCACGTCGGTCAGGCGCCCGTCGGAGGCGTCGGCGATCAACAGGCGAATCGAATTGGTACCGCAGTCAATTGCGGCCACGAGGCTCACTGGCGCCGCTCCTCCTCATCATTTCGTTCTGCATCGTCGCCGGCGCGGGTCACGTCCAGTCCCCCGCTGTCAGGATTCCCGCCATCGACGGCTCACCGGCCAGCACCGCCAGCGCCTCGTCACCGAACGGGTTGACTCCCTGGCCCTTGGCCAGCGAATGCGCGATCAGCACGTGCAGGCACTTGACCCGGGCGGGCATGCCGCCCCCGGAAAACGTGGTGCCCAGTGGCTCGATCGCGTCCCGTTCGGCCAGGTATGACTCGTGGGCCCGCCGGTAGGCGGCGGCCAACTCGGGGTCGGACTGCAGCCGCTCGGTCATCGCACGCATCATCCCGGTGGTCTCCAGCCGGCTGGCGGCGGCGGTCAGCGCCGGATGCGTCAGATAGTACAACGTCGGAAACGGTGTTCCGTCAGGTAGTTTCGGGGATGTCTTGACCACAGCCGGCTCGCCGTTCGGGCACCGGTAGGCGATCTCGATCACCCCACGCGGCTCACGGCCGAGTTGGCGGGCGACCGCCTCGAGGTCTGCGGGATCAACCACCGGGCGGCAAAGGACTGGGCGGCACGGGGCTGGCGCGGCGGAGGTGCGGGCGCCGGCGGGCCGTGTGGGCTGTCGGCGATGGTGTGCCACAGCGAGGTGTACCAGGGGTCGTTGCTGACCGCGGCTTTCGGCTGCGACCCCGGGATCGGCGGGCAGCGCCGCCCCCGGCGGCAGTTGCACCTGATACGGAATCTCGCCCGGCATGACGAAGCCCAGACGCTCGCGGGCTTGGGCGGCGATGTACACCGGGTCGCCCAGCTTGCCCTTCTGCTGCTCGAGGTCGGAAATCTGTTGACGCAACGCGGATTCGGAGGCCGCCAGCTGCTTCATTTCGGTGCGCTGCGCGAAGTAGGTGCGGACCGGGCCCGCAATGGTCAGCGTCAGCACACAGATCACGGTCGCCAGGATCGCCGCCCGTCGCGCGGTCAGACCCAGTCGCTGATCCGAGCGCTGCTCGGCCGATTCGGCGATCGCCTGTTTGATCGGTTCGACGACCTCGGGCATCGCGCGCGACGACGCCGTCGGTCCGCGCTTCGCCGCCGTCGACTTACGCGGCCGGCCGGCCACCGAATCGCCGGCCCGACCCGGACGCGACGCCGGTGAGCGCCGCTTCGGTTCTGGCCGTTTCGATTCGGGCATGATGGTGGCTATGGCTACGGCGTGTACCGCGGGAACGCCAGATCGCCGGCGTAGCGGGCGGCGTCGCCGAGCGCCTCTTCGATGCGCAGCAGCTGGTTGTATTTCGCCACCCGCTCGCTGCGGGCCGGGGCGCCGGTCTTGATCTGCCCGCTGCCGACCGCGACCGCCAGGTCGGCGATCGTGGTGTCCTCGGTCTCGCCGCTGCGGTGGCTCATCATCGTGCGATATCCGCTGTGGTGAGCCAGCGCGACGGCGTCGAGCGTCTCGGTGAGCGTGCCGATCTGGTTTACCTTGACCAGCAACGCATTTGCCGCACCCTTGTCGATGCCTTCTTCCAGCCGTTCGGGATTGGTGACGAACAGGTCGTCGCCGACGATCTGCACGCGGTCACCGATCGAGGTTGTCAACGCCACCCAGCCGTCCCAATCATCTTCCGAGAGCGGGTCTTCGATCGACACCAGCGGGTAGGAGTCGAGCAGTTCGGCGTAGAACTGCGCCATCTCGTCGGCGGTCCGAGTCTGCTTCTCGAACTGGTATCCGGTGCCGTCGGTGTAGAACTCGGTCGCCGCGGCGTCGAGCGCCAGCGCCACGTCGGCACCCAGCTTCAAGCCCGTCGACTCGATGGCCTGGCTGATGATGTCCAGCGCCGCTTTGGTTCCCGGCACGTCAGGCGCGAAGCCGCCCTCGTCGCCCAGCCCGGTCGACAGCCCTTGCTTCTTGAGCGCCGACTTCAGCGCGTGATACACCTCGGCGCCCCAGCGCAGCGCCTCGTGAAAATTCGGCGCCCCGATCGGGGCCACCATGAACTCCTGGATGTCGACTGCGGTGTCGGCGTGCGCGCCGCCATTGAGGATGTTCATCATCGGCACCGGCAGGATGTGGGCGTTCGGCCCACCCAGGTAGCGGAACAGCGGTAGCTCGGAGGAGTCGGCGGCCGACTTGGCCACCGCCAGCGAGACACCGAGGATCGCGTTGGCGCCGAGGCGGGACTTGTCCGGGGTGCCGTCGAGGTCCAGCAGTGCCTGGTCGACCAGCCGCTGGTCGTCGGCGTTGAGCCCGATCACGGCAGGAGCGATCTCGTCGAGCACCGCCTGCACGGCCTTCCTGACGCCCTTACCGCCGTAGCGGTCGCCCCCGTCGCGCAGTTCGACGGCCTCGTGCTCACCCGTCGACGCGCCGGAGGGCACCGCGGCCCGGGCGAAGGTGCCGTCGATCAGGGCCACCTCGACCTCGACGGTGGGGTTGCCGCGGGAATCGAGAATTTCGCGGGCCCCGACCTGCTCGATAATCGGCACTGGATCTCCTTCGTCGTGAGGGCTACAGCACTCGATAGCCTAAAGCCTGCTCAGAGGGAGTGGCCTGCGGCATAGGCGGTAGCGCAGTCGCGCACGGCGCGGGCGTAGACGTCGGAGTCGTTGTAGGCCCACAGCGCGGTGATCCATCCTCGCGGCGTGGCGAGATCCTTCCCGCGGAAGCACAAGTAGCCCGCGGCCGACAGCGCGGCATCGTCGATGTTGTCCACGTCGACCTTCCCGTCGTTGTTGGCGTCGACGCCGTATTCACGCCAGGTCTCCGGAATGAACTGCATCGGACCCATCGCCCGCACGGTGTCGGGCTGACCGGCCATCCCGCCGGACTCGCCGTGGATCCCGGTCTCGCTGTCGACGATGCGCATCGTGCCGTTGGTCCCGTCGAGCACCACGCCCCGGATCGGCGGGCGCACGTCACCGTTTCCGAACAGCGTGGCGTGGTGATAGGTGCCGTGGTGGCTTTCCACTTGCCCGATTCCGGCCAACGTCGTCCAGGCGATATGGCAGTTCGGGTTCTCCACCTGCGCCACTCTGGCCGCATAGCCGTACGCCTCCAGCGCGGTCACCGGGATGTGCAACGCCGGGGCAAGCTCAGCGGCCCACCCGTGCAACTGGTCGGCGGCCCGGCCCTTGGCATAGGTGTCGACCGGCGGCACTACGGCACCCCGTGGTGGCGGGACGCCTTTGAGAATGATGGGGCCCAGCTGCCAGCTGCAGCTGGATGCCAACAGCAGCGCCGTTGCGCCTACGACGGCCAACGCGCGCAGCCAACGAACCGCCGCCACACAACACCCCTAAAAACACGACTTCTCGACCATCGTCCCATGCGATTCGAGCGGCCCGGCGCGTCGCGGCCGCCGCGAGTCCGCCCGACCGCGGCTGGCCTGGCCGGATGACCGGTTGTCCGGCTGCATTTAGCCGGCTGGGATCGGCAAGCCCGGGCGTGTTGAACATCACCGCGCCGGCGCGATTTCGCGCGAGTCAATCCTCGTCTGGCGGGTCCGGGGCGGAGTCGACGTCGGCGACAGCCTCCGCATCGGCCTTGTCACCGGCTACCGGCCAACAGGCCCGCCACTCGCCTTCGGTGATCGAGCCGACTGGGGCGACGTCCAGCTCGGCGGGTACATCGGTCGAGCGTCGTTGGGCGGCGATCGCCTTCTCGACGGCGCGCACGGTGTCCATGAATTCCAGGACGGCGGTACGCAGGACGTCTTCGGCATCGAGGTCGGCGGTCACCGTGATCGACGTGACGCTTGCCGGAAGCAGGTCGGTCGGGAAGCCGGCCTTGGTGAGCCGCTGAATCACCTTGTGCGCCAGAGCCAGAGCCGGCTGCCCAGTGGGTACATTGTCCACCACCGAGTCGCGGGGCTTCTCCTGCGCTTTGCGCTCCTCCCACTGCGCCAACTGCTCGTCCAGCGAAATCGACTCTCCGGCAAGCACTCCCGGAGCCCGGTTGCCGAGCTTGCGGAGCAGCCCGTCGGCGACATCGTCGATGGTGAACGGATGCACCGGTGCGTCCTCGGCGATGCGGGCGTGAAAAAGCACTTGCAGCAACACATCTCCGAGCTCGTCACGCAGCGAATCGGCATCGCCGCTACGCACCGCGTCGAAAAGCTCGTAGGTCTCCTCCAGCAGAAAGCGGCGCAGCGAATCGTGGGTCTGCTCACTCTCCCAGGGCCCGGCGGTGCGCAGTTTGTCCATCATCGCGACGGCGTCGACCAACCGCTCTCCCGACGGCCGCGCGGGCGCGGAGATCAGTCGCTCGCCGGCGGCCAACCGAGCCGTCACCGACGGGTGATCGGGATTGGACGACAGCAGCACCGGGGCATCCTCGCCGGTCAGAGCCGAGCGCGCGGCCGGCAGCGACCACGGCACCGCGACGGGCATCTCCTCGGTGTACTGCACTTCGCCGGACAGCAGCTCGATGGCTTCCACCGGGACCAACGACGGGCGCCGCGGGTCGACCAAGACGACTGTCACGGGCGCCGCTCCTCCACGCCGGCGGCGCCGGCGTCATCGTCGTCGACGCGGGTCACGGGCGCCGCTCCTCCACCCCGCCCGTCGTCGACGCGGTCACGCCGGCTCCCCGCGCCGGCGTCATCGTCGTCGACGCGGGTCACGGGCGCCGCTCCTCCACCCCGGCCGCGCCGGCGTCATCGTCGTCGACGCGGGTCATCGCGCCTGCCTCTCCCGCCGCGGCGTGTCTATCTGCGCCGATTCTCCCGGTTTGCCGACCAGCGCCGTCACCAATTGGCCGACGAACTGCACCAACTCCAGATCGCGGATGCGCGGCGCCCCCACGCCGCCGGCCCGCGGGATCGGCACCTGGACCGTCGACGTGGTGGCCCGATAACGGGCACCCGGGTACCGACGGGCCAGGCGCACCTGCGCGGAGTCCGGCAAGGTGAGCGGCGACAATCGCAGCGTCGCCGCTGACGCCGTCGACACCTCGGTGATGCCCGCTTCGCGGCAGATCAAACGCAACCGCGCGACGGCGACCAGCAGCTCGGCCGTCTCGGGCAGGGCGCCATACCGGTCGATCAGTTCCTCGATGACGGCGTCGATCTGCGCGTCGTCGGACGCGGCGGCCAGCCGGCGATAGCCTTCCAGGCGCAGCCGGTCGCTGGGGATGTAGTCCGGCGGCAGGTGCGCGTCGACCGGCAGGTCGATCCGCACGTCCTTGGGCTCTTCGGCGCTGACGACGGTCTGGCCGTCGGCGGCGGCCCGGTACGCTTCGACGGCCTCGCCGACCAGGCGCACATACAGGTCGAATCCGACGCCGGCGACGTGACCGGACTGCTCGGCGCCCAGCACGTTGCCGGCCCCGCGGATCTCGAGGTCCTTCATCGCCACGGCCATGCCGGCGCCCAGATCGTTGTTCTGGGCGATGGTCGCGAGCCGGTCGTAGGCGGTCTCGGTCAGCGGGTTTTCCGCCGGATACAGGAAATAGGCGTAGCCACGTTCCCGGCTGCGGCCGACCCGGCCACGCAGCTGGTGCAGCTGGGACAGGCCGAAGGTGTCAGCCCGCTCGACGATCAGCGTGTTGGCGTTGGAGATGTCCAGGCCGGTCTCGACGATCGTGGTGCACACCAGGATGTCGAACTCCCTATTCCAGAACCCTTCGACGGTGGTCTCCAGCAGATCCTCGTTCATCTGCCCGTGCGCGACGGCGACCTTGGCCTCCGGCACCAACTCGCGCACCCGCGCCGCGGCGGCGTCGATCGAACTGACCCGGTTGTGCACGTAGAACGCCTGCCCGTCACGCAGCAGCTCGCGGCGCAGCGCCGCGGCGATCTGCTTGTCGTCCTGTGCTCCCACGTAGGTCAACACCGGGTAGCGCTCCTCGGGCGGAGTCAGGATCGTCGACATCTCGCGGATGCCGGCCAGGCTCATCTCCAGCGTGCGCGGGATCGGGGTGGCACTCATCGTCAGCACGTCGACGTGGGTGCGCAGCGACTTGATGTGCTCCTTGTGCTCGACACCGAAGCGCTGCTCCTCGTCGACGACCACCAGGCCCAGGTCCTTCCAGCGCACCCCGGTCTGCAGCAGTCGATGCGTGCCGATCACGATGTCGACGTTGCCTTCGGCCATCCCGTCGAGCACGGCGCGCGACTCGGCGCCCTCGGTGAATCGCGACAGGCTCTTGATCCGGACCGGGAAGCCGGCCATCCGTGCGGTGAACGTCTGGAAATGCTGGTCGGCCAGCAGCGTGGTGGGCACCAGCACCGCCACCTGCTTGCCGTCCTGCACCGCCTTGAATGCCGCCCGGACCGCGATCTCGGTCTTGCCGTAGCCGACGTCGCCACAGATCACCCGGTCCATCGGCACCGGCTTCTCCATGTCGGATTTGACCTCGGTGATCGCGGTGAGCTGATCATGAGTCTCGGTGAAGCCGAACGCGTCCTCCATCTCGGCCTGCCACGGCGTGTCCGGGCCGAACGCGTAGCCGGCGCTGGCCTGCCGCTTGGCGTACAGCGCCACCAGCTCACCGGCGATCTCCCGAACCGCTTTGCGCGCCTTGGTTTTGGTGTTAGTCCAGTCGCTGCCGCCGAGCCGGCTCAGCGACGGCGCCTGCCCACCGACATACCGGGACAGCTGATCCAGCGAATCCATCGGCACGTACAGCTTGTCGGACACATTCTGCCCCCGCTTGCTCGAGGCGTACTCCAGCACCAGGTACTCGCGACGCGCGCCGCCGACGGTGCGTTCGGTCATCTCCACGAACCGGCCGATGCCGTGCTGGTCGTGTACCACCAGGTCGCCGGCGGTCAGGGCCAGCGGATCGACGGTGTTACGGCGTTTGGCGGCAAGGCGTTTGCCGTCGGTCGCGGCGATCCGGTTGCCGGTCAAGTCGGTCTCGGTGACGATCACCAGTTTGGCGTCCGGAAACACCACGCCGTCATGCAGCGGGCCCTTGAGCACACCCACGACGCCGGGCTTGGGTTGCGTGCCCGACTCCAACATCGTTGCGGGCGTGTCGGATTCGGCCAGCTGTTCGACAACACGGTGCGCTGTGCCGGTGCCGGGCGCGACGATCGCGGCGATGCCGCCCGTCGCCGCGTGGGCGCGCAGCATCGCGAAGATCTCGTCGATGTCGCGCTGGTGGCCGCGCGCCGAGGGCGCGGCCCGAATGTCCAACTCGATCACCGACTCAGAGGAGAGTTGCGACAGCGTCCACCACGGATGTCCTGCCCCGCGGGCCGCGTCGCGCACCTCGTCGAGTTCACGGAATCCTGATCCGCCGAGCTGCTCGACGTCGATCGGCGAATCACCGCCGACGGCAGCCACCGACCATGAGGCCTCGAGGAATTCGCGGCCGGTCTTGATCAGGTCGGCCGCCCGGGTGCGGACCTTCTCCGGATCGCACACCAGCACCGGGGTGCCGTCGGCCAGCTGATCGGTGAGCAACGTCACGTCGTCGGGCCGCAGCACCGGCAGCAACGCCTCCATCCCGTCGACCGGGATGCCCTCGGCCAGCTTGGCCAGCATGTCGCCGACGCCGCCGGTGACGCCGGGTGCGGTGTGCGGCTGCCAGCCCGCCAACTCGGCGGCGCGGGCCCGCACGTCGTCGGTGAGCAACAGCTCGCGGCAGGCGACCGCGATCACGGTGTCGACGCCGATTTCGGGGATCGACCGCTGGTCGGCCACCGAGAACATCCGCATCTCGCTGACCTCGTCGCCCCAGAACTCCACCCGCACCGGATGCTCGGCGGTCGGTGCGAAGACGTCGAGAATGCCGCCGCGGACTGCGAATTCGCCGCGCTTACCGACCATGTCGACTCGGGTATACGCCAGCTCGACCAGCCGGGTGATGACGTCCTCGAAGGCCAGCTCGTCGCCGATGCTCAGCGTGAGCGGCTCGGTCAGGCCGAGCCGGGAGGCCATCGGCTGCAACAGCGAACGGACCGCGGTGACCACCACCTGCAGCGGCGGACCAAGCCGGCCGTCCTGCGGATGAGCCAGCCGACGCAGCAGCATCATCCGGGCGCCGACGGTGTCGATACCGGGCGAGAGCCGCTCGTGCGGAAGCGTCTCCCACGACGGGAACATCGCGACGGCGTCGCCGAGGACACCGCGCATCTCCGCCGTGAGGTCGTCGGCCTCACGACCGGTCGCGGTGACGACGAGTAACGGCCCCTGCCGGGCCAGTGCGCAGCCGACGAACAGTCGAGCGCTGGCGGGACCGACCAACGCCAGGTCGTCGGGTCGGTCGGCCGCCAGGTCGATGAGTCGCTGCAGCGTCGGCGCACGCAACGCCAACTCCACCAGCCCCGCGATTGGGGTGTCTCTGGTTTCTAGCCCCCCTGCGGTCATGATGGCCCCATTGTATGGGGGCTCAGCATCGTCGATTTTCAGGCGACGGCCGCGACGGATCCTTGCCCGGGTGACGTACTCACAGTTACTGCGACCGACTACTCGTCGGCCAGGTGCGGGTCAGCCTCCAAGTGGGTCAGGCCGTTCCAGACCAGGTTGACCAGGTGGGCGGCGACCACTTCTTTCTTGGGCTCCCGGGTGTCGAGCCACCACTGAGCCGTCATCGACACCGATCCGACCAGTGCCTGCGCGTAGAGCGGCGCGAGGTCGGAATCAAGGCCGCGACGCGCGAAGTCACCGGCCAGGATCGAGCTGACCTGGTTGACGGCGTCGTTGAGCAGGCTGGAGTAGGTGCCGGAGCTGATCGATGCGGGCGAATCGCGGATCATGATGCGGAAGCCGTCGGTGTGCTCCTCGACGTAGGTCAGCAGCGCCAACGCCACGGTCTCGACCCGCACCCGGGATCGGTTGTTGGTCAGCGACGACGTGATGCGGTCCAGCAGGGAGGACATCTCGCGATCGACGACCACGGCGTACAGCCCTTCCTTGCCGCCGAAGTGCTCGTAGACGACGGGCTTGGAGACGTTGGCTCGCAGCGCGATCTCCTCGATCGAGGTTCCCTCGTAGCCCCGCTCGGCGAACAGCGACCGCGCGATGTCGATGAGCTGGTGGCGGCGCTCGCTCCCGGTCATCCGGGTGCGGGGCGCCCTGGTTTCCTTGTCTGGCGCAGCCACGCCTAACAGGCTATCTCTGTTGTTGGGTTCCGTGATCCGCCGACGCGGTCGTCTAGAGTGGACGCGGTCTTCACCGCTGGTCGCAGCAATCCGTCGTGGTGTAATCGGCAGCACTTCTGATTTTGGTTCAGACAGTTCAGGTTCGAGTCCTGGCGACGGAGCTTTTCCGGCTTCCGATGTGCACTAAGGGTGAGGCCGCATTCTGCAAGCGACTCGATTCACCATCGTTTCGGGAATTCTCGATGGTATTCCGGACGCCATTCTTGGCGAACTCGAGTGTCCCAAAAGGGTCTGTTCGAATAAAAATACCCCTTTTCGAGTTCTCAATCGTAAACGTCCCCAGCCCACCTCGAAGGCGCGGCGCAACACGAGGCGTTGCAGGTCAGGGGGTAAAAACTGTAGTATCGTCCAATCGGCCGGACCTAACGCGAGATTCCAATGTTTAAGATATTCGGTCTTTTTATAAACTGAACATTGTTATCACTGAGTTTGCAGAGTACGGGTTCATGAAAAAGCCTCGACTCATTCACTGAGCACTAAATGTGCCACGAAACAAACTGGAAGTTGGCCCCTCGCGAGGGAAGGGACCCAATATGACCAATGTTTCGCTGGATACCAGACGGGCTGAGAAGTTCAGTCTCGACAAGAGCTTCAGCTGGCGGGACTCCCAGATCAACTGCACGCTGGCGGTGGCCCAGCCATCGACGGACCCCGGATTGTGGTCCGAGTTCGTCGCGGGCGCGTATCGCAGCTACAGCAAGCGTGGTGTCGAGGGCGCGCTCGATATCGACACGATGCGCAGCGGGTCCGACACCGTCATGTTCTTCGCGGTGCTCGACGACTCCGGCCGGATACTTGCCGGCTTGCGGGCAAAAGGTCCACTGCGGTCGGCCGATCAGTCGCACGCGATGGTCGAATGGGCCGGCCAGCCCAGTCAGCAGGCCGTGCGCGACATGATCACCGACCGGATTCCCTTCGGTGTCCTGGAGATGAAGTCAGGTTGGGTGTCCGAAGACGCCGACCGCGATCTAGATCTGACAACTCCGTTGTCCCGCAGCGCTTTCCACATGATGGCCCTGATCGACGTGCAGTTCTGCATGGCGACCGCGGCGGCCTACGTGCTCAACCGCTGGCGTAGCTCGGGCGGCGTGGTGGCGGGCATACCCGCGACGCCCTATCCCGATGAGCGCTACCAGACGAAAATGATCTGGTGGAACCGGCGCGACTTCGTGACCCACGCCGAACCGGCGCAAGTCGCCAAGATCCTCACCGAGACAAGCCGACTCAACCGTGAGTTCCACGGGCCCCGCGACTCGGGACTGTTGTCCGGCTAGCCTTGGCCGTTGGCGAGGCTGCGGGCGAGTTTCTCGATCGTCGGATACTCGTAGGGCAGTGATGCCGACAGCGGGCGACCGACGAAGTCTTCCAGCTCGCCAACCAGCCTGACCGCGTCGGCCGAATCGAGGCCGAGGTGATCAAACCTGCGGTTGCGATCGACGTCGGCCGCGGACCCTCCGGCGCGGTGCGCGATCTGCTCGGCCAGCATCGCTTCGATCTCCTCGTAGCTCTTCACTGAATCTCTCCCTACCAACGTCCCGGCAAATCGATGCGACGCATGGTCAACCGAAGCAAGGTGAAGGCACCCAGCTCCATTGAGTAGGCGAACATACGTAGATAGCGCTCGTAGCGCGCGACCAACTCTTCGCTCGACACCTCGACCGCTTCGGCGCGGTGCGTGCGCAACCGACCGAACCACGCCCGCAGCGTCTTGACGTAATCCTCGCGGTCGTTTCGCACGCTCTCGATCTCGAGTTCCATCTCTGCGGCGCGCGCGATGTCGGCAAGCCGCGGCAGCTCGGACTCCGGAAAGATCTCGTCGACGATGAAGCGATCCCGCAGCGGCCGATCACGCGGGATGTCGCCATAGGCGATGGTCTGCAATGAAAGTCGGCCACCCGGCTTGAGCCAGCCGCGGCAGGCGCCGAAGAACCGGCGGTACGCGTCGACCTGCTCGTCGGCCGTCAGGCCGAAGCGGGCGAAGTGCTCGAACGCCCCCACGGAGATGACGGCGTCGAACGGCTCGTCCGGTTGGTAACCACTCCACCCGCGCTCGTGGATCTCGACGTTCGCAGGAGCGATGCCCCGCAGGTACTCTGCCTGCGCATCCGAAAGCGTAAGTCCCACAGCATGTTGCACGCCGTGGGAGCCGACCATGTGCATGATCTGGGCGCCCCAGCCGCAGCCGACGTCGAGCACCCGCGCGGCGCCTGCCGCCCGCGCCTGCTGCACGTGGTAGTCCAACTTGCGGCGCTGTGCGCGCTCCAGGTCGTCGTCGGGGTCCTCCCACATGGCACACGAATAGGACATCGTGGGATCGAGCCAGATCCGCCAGAATTCGTTTCCGACGTCATAGTGATGACGAATCGCGGCCGGACTCGCGCCTAGATAGGTGTCGGTCATTTCTGCCCCGCCTTGCTCAGCGTCGGCTGCTTGAGGTCGCTGACCACCCCGAGCGCCGACAGCATCCGCAGCACCGCACCGCCGATGTCGATCTGCCACCAGCGCACCCGGGTGGTGTACACCCGCGGCGCGTCGTGGTGGTTGGCATGATTGCCACCTCCGAAGGACCCGAGGGCGAGCCAGAAGCGGTTTCGCGCCTGCCCGGAATGCGGCAGTTGTGCGCGCTCGCCGCGCAGGTGGCCGAACGAGTTGACGCCCCAGATGATGTGGCTCACCAAGAAGATTCGCACCAGCCCGCCCCACAGAAATCCCGTCAGCGCGCCCCACGGGCCGCCGGCGGCCAGTCCGATCAGCGTCGGAATCACCAGCCCCAGCACCGCCCAGGACAGGTAGCTGCGGTGGATCGCGATCGTCCGCGGGCTCTGCCAGAGATCCTTGACCTCGCCCGCGGTCACCGTCATCGAGGTGTACTCGGGCTGAAAGAGCCAGCCGGCGTGGGCATGAACCAGCCCGCGGCCACCGTGGTACGGCCAGTGCGGTGAGTGTGGGTCGCCTTCGCGATCGGTGACCGAGTGATGCCGGCGGTGTGTCGTCGCCCACCACATCACCGGACCGAGGAACGCGCTCGAGCCGAGCGCACCGAGCAGCCAGATCAGCGCCGGAGGACCTGTGAACGCACGGTGGGAGAAATATCGGTGGTAGCCGAGTTCGACGCCGGCCATGGTGGCCAGCGAACCCACCACCATCATCGCAAGGTCGGTTCGCGATGGCCCAATCCCGTTGAACCACAACGCCGAAACCGCGACGACGGCCACCGCCGGTGCGACGACGACAAACGTCGCGAGGATGCGCTCACGTGTCATGCCCGCTGTCCCGTCACGTGACGATGTACCTCGACGAGTTCTTCGCGCCCGTACAGCGTCCGGCATTCGCTACGGCGCACCTTGCCGCTCGTCGTCCGGGGAATGCCGCCGCGGTTGACGAAGGCCACCGCATCGGGTGTCACGCCGTGCTCCGCGACAACCGCCGCGACGATGCGATCGGCCACCTCATCCCATGCGGCATTCGCGCCACGGGCGATCTCCGCGACGATGACCAGCCGCTCCCGCGCGCCATCGTCATACCCGAAGGCCGCGCACCCGTTCGGGTGCAGTGACTCCTCGCGCAACTGCTCGACGGTGTACTCCAAGTCCTCCGCGGCGTATTTGACGCCGTTGCGGACCACGATGTCTTTGTCGCGGCCCGTGACATACAACTCGTCAGCGACCAGGCACCCGCGGTCGCCGGTGCGCAGCCACGACGTCTCGTCGAGGATGGCGTCGAACGTCTCCCCCGAGGCCTGCTGCCTACCGAAATACCCCTGCGCGACACTGGTTCCGCGCACCCAGATCTCGCCCTCGACCCCGTCGGGGCACCGCGCCGCGTGCGCGTCGTCGACAATCACGACCTCGAGTCCGTCGCGCGCACGTCCGCAACTCACCCGACCGACGCCACGCACGTCGCACCACACGGTGGGCGAGTCGTCGCGCTGCCCGCCCGTCACCATCAGCGTCGCTTCGGCGAGTCCGTAGCAGGGATAGAACGCCTGGCGGCGGAATCCGACGTCACCGAACGTGGCGGAGAAGCGGTCCAGCGTCGCCGCGCGCACCGGCTCGGCTCCGACGAATGCCAGGTTCCACCGCGAAAGGTCCAGTTCACCGAGGCTGGCGGCGCCCTGACGCTGCACCGCCGCGACGCACATCTCGTATGCGAAATTCGGTGCGCCACTGGTGGTTACCCGATACCGACTGATCTCCTGCAGCCAGCGCAGCGGATGCTTGAGGAACTGCAGCGGGGTCATCATCACGCACTCGGCGCCGGAGAACACCGGTTGCAGCACGTTGCCGATCAACCCCATGTCGTGCTGAAACGGCAGCCACCCGAGGACCACGCTCGACGTCGTGTGCTCGAAGGCGTCCTGGATCAGCGCCTCGTTGGCCATCAGGTTGCGATGACTGACCATTACCCCGCGCGGTGAACCCGTGGAGCCCGACGAGTACTGCAGGATGGCGAGGTCGTCGGCGCCGGTCGCCACGTCGAGCACGCCCGCGTCGCCACCGGTCAGCTCGTCGACCGCGATGCACAATATCGTCGCGAGCTCGGGCACCAGCGCACGGGCGGCGAGCACTTCGCCCGTCGTCAGCACCACCTGAGGCTGCGCCTCGGCGATGATCGCCTGTAGCCGCGGCAGCGTCTGCGCGAGCCGGGACGGAATCGGTAGGTGGGCCGGCACCGCGCACACCCCGGCGAAGAAACAGCCGAACAGGGCGTCGAGAAACGTTGGGTCCTGCGGCAGTAGCAGCAGCGCGCGCGGCTGCTCGTGGTCGGGCGGGAGCGCGCGCAGGGCCGCGGCCACAGCGCGCGCCCCGGTGTCGAGCTGACCCCAGGTCCGGGTGTCCACACCGCCGCCGTCCTCGAGGAACCGGAAGGCGCGACCGTTCGGGTGGGAATGTGCGCGCTGCTGCAGGATGTGCGCGATCGTGGTGCCCTGTGCGCAGGTGTCGGGCGCGCCCAGGTCAGCCAGATCCGTCATCGCACTCCCTTCCGAATCGCCGGAAATTAATGACGCACCTGGCCGCCCATCTGAATTGAAGGGGCCCGATCGTCTACTATCTTAACCTTTTCACCGTACCTTCAAGGGCTGTGCGGTGTTTTAGTGAACGAGCGGTATGCCTGGCTTGGCGCTTCGAAGTTTCGGTACGAATTTGGTCGGGCTGTCGCGACGCAGAGCCTCGAGTCTTCTACTTCGAAAAGTCCAGCGGCACATAGCGCTTGGCGAGCAACGCCTCCATACCGGCGGCATCGACCGGTTCTGACAGCAAAAAACCTTGTCCGCGAACGCATCCCAGCTCCAGCAGGATCCTGGCCGCAGCAGTGGTCTCGATACCTTCGGCGACCACGTCGAGCCCGAACGCCTGGGCCAGCGCCATGATCGACTGCACGATCGCCAGATCACCCGAATCGGTGCCGAGGTGACGGACAAACCCCTTGTCTATCTTCAGCGTATCGACAGGCAACGTTTTTAGATAGGTGAGCGCGCTGTACCCGGTGCCGAAGTCGTCCACGGCGATTTGGACCCCCAACGCCTTCAGTTCGGCGAGGGTTTTCTGGGTGGCATCGATGTCTTGTACGACAACGCCTTCCGTGATCTCCAGGCACAGTTTGCCGGCCTCGAGCCCGAACTCGTGGAGGTTGGAGGCAACGGTGCCGACGATCCCGTCCGCAACGAGTTGCATCGGCGAGACATTGACCCGCAGCACCGACTCCCGGCCGATGCCTCGCGATCGCCACTCGTTCAATTGCGCGCAGGCGGAACGCATTACGCGCCGGCCCAGCTTGCCGGCGAGGTTGATCGACTCGGCGACGCTGATGAACGAGTCGGGCATCAGCAGCCCGTGCGTCGGGTGCTGCAGACGGACAAGCACTTCGGTGCCGAGCACCTCGCCGGTACGGATGTCGAACTCCGGCAGGTAACGCAGGACCAGCGCGTCGTTGTCGCCGGCAATCGTCTCTTCAAGGTGTAGTTCGATGTCGTCGCGAATCGCGTACCGTCGCGACATCTCCCGGTTGTAGGGGGCCACGCGGCTCCCGCCCGACGCCTTGGCCGCCGACGCGGCCTCGTCGGCGCGGCGCAGGAGATCCGACGAGCTGTCGCGGCCCGGCTCGCCGGCGGCGACCCCGATGCTGACCGTGCGGGTGAGGAATTCGCCGTCGATCACCACTTGCTGGTGTAAGTGGCTCTGCAGCCGCTGCGCGAATGCCTCCGCGGCATCGATCTCCAACGGTCCGGCGGGGACGATGATGAACTCGTCGCCGCCGAACCGGGCCATGATCGAGGGAACGTCGATCGACTGTTCCACCAATTCGACGAATGCCTTGATGAAACGGTCGCCGACGTGGTGACCGAGGTGGTCGTTGATCACCTTGAGCCGATCCAGATCGAGCAGCAGCAGCGCGACCGGGCCCGGCTGGCCCAGCCCCAGTCGTTCGTCGAGGTGCGCGATCAGCGCCCGACGGTTGAGCAGGTCGGTCAGGTCGTCGTGCTCGGCGAGGTAGAGCAGCCTGGTTTCCGCGACGATACGAGCCTGCAGCTGGGCGAACAGGCTGGCGATGGCTTGAAGGGCACTCAGCTCCTCAGGCAGCCACTCGCGGTCGCCGATCTTGACGAAGCCCAGCGTGCCGGTAGTGAGTTCGCCGGAGAGCAGCGGCACGCACGCAAGCGAGGTCTGCGGGATCGCGCGCCCTTCCTCGACGAGGCGCTGGTATTCCTCGTTGGCCGGTTCGGGACGTACGACGTCTGGCTCTTTGAGGTTTTCGGCCATGGCGAAGATCGAGTCCGCCTCGGCGAAATACACGACGGCGATCGGGTCGGGATCTGGAACGGTCACACGCACCGGCCACTCGGCGATGAGTCTGGTCGCGTGGATGACGTGGTCGTTGTGGCGTAGAAAGCCGAAGTCGACGCCGAAGTGATCCACCAAATCGGCTACGACGCGCTCGCTGAGCGCGGCATGATCGGCCGCGGTGGCAGCCATCAGTCTGGCAGCCGCCCCGGTAACCAGATCGTCTAACCCGCCGGACATGGAAATACGGTAGCTCTAAATAAAAGTCACCGTAAATTGACGCGACCGAAATTACGCAGGCTACGCACCGAAGCGGGATCGCTGACAGCGAATCTGAGCACCAGCGTCACACCATCCTCAGGTCCGATTCCAACGAGTCGCCGCAAGTCGGCCTGCAACGTGCCCAGCTCGTCCGCGAACTCCCTCGATACAGCCGTAAGGTCCTCGGCGCCACGGGCATAGATGAAGATCGGCGAAATCGGCTGCACGGCAAGCCCGCGCTGCTGGGCGACGACCCACACGGCCTCGGCCGCCGAACCACCGCGCGCGTAGTCGGCGAGCGATCCCCCGGGCACCACGATGGCGGCCAGCGCCGAACTGGCCGCCATGTGACGCCGGGTGCCTTCACCCAACACCGATCCCGCATTCCACCGCGCAAGCTCGCCCATGACGTCGGGACGCCGCACGATATCCACTAGCGCCAGCTCGCTGGGTGCGAACTCCAGGCTGCGGATGTCGATCCCGGTGTCCGGCAGCGGATCACCCGGCCAGCGCAGTTCCGCGATCATCTCCGCGTGCAGAACCGGCGTCAAATAGCGCGCCCGGTCCGAAGCGGCAAAGATGTCGGCCGCCTTGGCAATGTCTCCGGGTGCAGTGAGGACAACCAACCGAGCACCCTCTCGGTCGGCCGCGGCGTGCAGCTCTTGGAGCATGTCGGCGGTCAATGGTTCCGCAGTTCCCAAGCGGCGGTTGGCTTCCCGGGCCAGCATCGCGTCGTAGAGTTCAGCGAGGTCGGGGTCGGACCCGTCACCGAGCCGGAGCGTGGCCTGCAGCGGCACTCCGTCGGCACCCTCGGTGACATCCACGGAACCCCACACGTGGTGGGCCGCCGCGGCGACCTTCGCGTTGAAGAGCGCTGCGCCGACCGCCACCGCACTGCCGCGGTAGGCAACATCCATCGCCGTGGTGTGTTCGGGCGCAAGCCGGATTGTGATGGCGTCCGGACCGACGTCGATGCGCCACGGCTGGACGTTCCCTCCCGATGGGGCCCGAATCGCCGCGGCGGCAATGCTGCCCGCGACACCCGGCCATTCGGGGTCCGAGTATTCGGGCGGCTGGGCACCGGCGCCAACCAGACCATGGAACAGCTCGGCTACTTCGGCAACCAGGTCCGCGCCACGATCAGCCTCGGGCTGGCCGAGGGCGCCACCGAGACGATGGCCGCGCTCAACGCGCAGTGGCGCTCGGCCACGTGCCGGGTGGTGGCCGCCGCGGTCGGCTCGCGGACGGCCAACGCGGGCCCGGTGCAGTTCGACATCCCGCTGCGCGAGCCGCTGGTGCCCGACGCCGACGCATCGGGTGACTACGCGCCCGACGGCAGGCCCGACGGCAGGCCGTGGACGTCCACGCCGCCGGTGACGTTCGACCAGCCGCTCGACATCGACGTCACACCGGACACCGTCGTCATCGCCGGGCACGGCGCAGGCGTGCACGCCAACCTGGCCGCGCTGCCCACCGTCGCCGAGCCGACGGCGCCCCCGGCGGCGACTGCCCTTCACCCGTTGGCCCTGTCGGCACTGAAACCGCGGCAGGTGATCGTGCTCGGCAGGCCGACCCTGCACCGCCCGGTGTCCACGCTGCTGGCCGACCCGGCGATCCCGGTCTACGCGCTCACCACCGGCCCGCGCTGGCCCGACGTGTCGGGCAACTCGCAGGCGACCGGCACCCGCGCCGTGACCTGGCCGGCACGCCGGACGCGGGCTGGCTGCGCCGCTGCGCCGAGGCCAACGCCCGCGCCGTCGAGACGGTCCGCGACCAGCTGGCCGCGCATCCGCTGACGACCGGGCTGCACGTCGCGGCCGCGGTCGCCGACGCGGTGCGGCCCGGCGACCAGCTGGTGCTCGGCGCGTCCAACCCGGTCCGCGACGCCGCGCTGGTGGGGCTGGACGCCCAGGGCATCCGGTCCGCTCCAACCGCGGGGTCGCGGGCATCGACGGCACGGTGTCGACGGCGATCGGCGCGGCGCTGGCGCACGACGCTCCGGCGGCCGCACGGTCGCGCTGATCGGTGACCTGACGTTCGTCCACGACAGCTCCGGGCTGCTGATCGGCCCGACCGAGCCGACGCCGAGGAACCTGACGATCGTGGTGTCCAACGACAACGGCGGCGGCATCTTCGAGCTCCTCGAGCAGGGCGACCCCAGGTTCTCCGACGTGTCCTCGCGGGTCTTCGGCACGCCGCACGACGTCGACGTCGGCGCGCTGTGCCGGGCGTACCACGTCGAGTGCAGGCAGGTCGAGCTCGACGAGCTCGCCGCTGCGCTCGGCGAAGCCGTTCGACGGCATGCGCGTGCTGGAGGTGAAGGCCGACCGCTCGTCGCTCCGGGCGCTGCACGCATCGATCCGGGCAGCCCTGTGAGGGATCGCGCCCATGCGCTCCTCGACCGCCTGAAGGCGTTGCGGCAGAGCCTGATTCCGCATCTGTACGGCGAACCCAGTGAGACGCGGGCGCAGCGGATCATTCGCCGGGTGCGCATCGGCGTCGTCATCGCGGCGTGCCTGGTGACGCTGCAGTCGGTGCTGCTCGTGCTCGGCGCGTGGCGCGACGACCGCCAGATCGAGGGCGACATGGGGGTGGCCGCGGCGGAGGTCCTCGACGCCGGACCGCGCCGGTCGACGATCGAGTTCGTCACGCCCGACCGCGTCACGTACCGGCCGGAGCTCGGGGTGCTGTACCCGTCGGAGCTGGACACCGGCATGCGGATCTACGTCGAGTACGACCGCAGCGACCCCGATCTCGTTCGCGTGCAGGACCGCAACGCCGCGCTGGCGATCATCCCGGCCGCGTCGATCGCGGTGGTGGGGTGGCTGGTGGCGGCCGCCGTGCTCGGGGCGCTGGCCGTGCTGCAGCGACGGCTGGACCGTCAGGACGCCATCCGCTTGGAAAGCCAGTCCTCGTCGTAGATGTCGAGTTTCTCGCCGGCGTTGAGGTCGTAGACCGTCGGCGTGCCGGTGTTCATCGGGTCGACCTCGTAGAGGAACTCGAAGTTCGTCGTACTCCATGTCGGCGAGCTCGGCGGCGCTCTTGACGTTCGCGCCCGTCGCCAGCGCGCGCACCTGGAACTCGGGAACGCCGGCGTTACGGGCGAAGTCGGCGAGCTGGTCGTCGGACGGCCCGCGGTCGGCGGGCTGCTGATGGCCCACAGCTGCTCGACGAAGCGCTGGAACTGGCGGCCGCTGGTCTGGCTCGCGTGCCCGGCATGCCGCCGGGCGTCGCCGCGACGAACAGCGCATTGGCCACCCGGCCGGAGTGCCCGTCGGTCTCGGGGGTGTCGAGGAACGTCAACGGCCGGTAGGTGATCGCGAGCTGACCCGTGCCGATGTAGTAGGCGAACTGGTCGCCGAAGTCCTTCTGCAGGTCCGCGCAGTGGGAGCACTGCGGCTCGGTGTACAGCTCGAGCTGGACCGGCGCGCTGGCGCGCCGGCGCGGATGCCGTACTGGTCCTGGGTGACCTCGACCAGCGGCGGGTTGGGGTCGCCGCGCGCGGTGCCATCGACGCTGCGGCCGCAGCCCGTCAACGCGACCAGGACGACCAGGGCCGACGGTCGCCGACACGCTCTGCTGCGCATGGTGCGGGCCCCGATCCTTGCGTGTCGCGAGAGGCCATCAGTATGCGGGGGGCCAGGGTTGGTCGTGGTCAGGCTTTCGCGTGCCGTATCCCCGCAGGCAACCTTCTGGACAGCCTGCGGTGTCACCCTTCGGTCGTGCGCGTTGCGATCATCGCAGAGTCATTCCTCCCGAATGTCAACGGCGTCACCAACTCCGTGCTTCGGGTCATCGAGCATCTCCGTGCGGACGGGACACGAGGTGCTCGTCGTCGCGCCGGACTCCCCGCCGGGGGAACCGGCCGCCGCCCGCGTGCACGACGGGGTCCGCGTGCACCGGGTGCCGTCGCGGATGTTCCCCAAGGTGACGTCGCTGCCGCTGGGGGTCCCGCGACCGCGGATGGTGGGCGTGCTGCGGGGTTTCGACCCCGACGTCGTGCACCTGGCCTCGCCCGCGCTGCTCGGCTACGGCGGGCTGATGGCGGCCCGGCATCTCGGCGTGCCGACGGTGGCGGTGTTCCAGACCGACGTCGCCGGGTTCGCGCAGAGCTACGGCGTCGGGCGTCGATGTCGCGGGCCGCGTGGGCGTGGACGCGGCATCTGCACGCCAAGGCCGACCGCACCTGGCTCCGTCCACGGCGGCGATGGAGATCTTGTCGCGCATCGCATTCCGCGCGTCCAGCTGTGGGGCCGTGGCGTCGACGTCACGGGGTACGTGCCGTCGGCCCGCGATCAGGCCCTGCGGACGCGGTGGTCGCCGGCGGGCAGGCCGATCGTCGGGTTCGTCGGCAGGCTCGCGCCCGAGAAGCACGTCGAGCGGCTGGCGGGGCTGGCCCGCCGCGACGACCTCCAGCTGGTGATCGTCGGCGACGGCGTCGACGGGCCGAGTTCGAAAGCTGATGCCGACAGCGGTCTTCACCGGGGCGCTGTACGGGTCCGCGCTGGCGACGGCGTACGCCAGCATGGACGTCTTCGTCCACACCGGCGAGCACGAGACGTTCTGCCAGACCGTGCAGGAGGCCAAGGCGTCCGGGGTGCCCGTCATCGCGCCGAACGCCGGCGGCCCGCGCGATCTCGTCGCGCCCATGCAGACCGGGCTGCTGCTGGAGGTCCGCGACTTCGAGGCCAAGCTGCCCGGCGCCGTCGACCACCTGCTCGCGAGCGGCAGCGCTACTCGCTGGCGGCCAGGCGCAGCGTGCTGCACCGCACGTGGCCCGCCGTCTGCCAGCAGCTCCTCGGGCACTACGACGACGTGCTGGACGGCCGTCGCAACCGCGCGGCCGCCTGAGCTCTACGAGTAGTCCCGGAACATCATGACGAAGCCGACGCACGCGACGACGGCCGCCCGACGTAGATCATCGCCGACAGCCATGCCGGGTGGACCGAGGCGGCCAGCCAGCAGGACAAGAAGGCCGCGGCGAGCAGGCAGGCCCCGTAGAAGGGCGTGCGCTGGGGATGACACGACGCGCCACGGCACCTCACCGCCCCGGCCCGATGTTCGACCACGCCCGTCGTCAGCCTTGGGACGTCGCCGCCGCCTGAGCGCGCTCGCGCTGCGGCACGACGGTGTACTTCGGGTCGTCGGCCGAGGCCACCCGGCCTGGAAGATGCCGAACCGGGTGCACGCCGAGGCCGGCCAGCAGCGCGGCGCCGCCCGCGACCGCGGCCGCCCGGCTGCGGCGCCCGAGCGACCGCCGCCCAGGACGGCCGCGCCGACGCGTCAGCGCCTTGCGACGCCGTCATCAGCGTGCCGGCGCGGCCCTGGTGCAGCGGTCTCGGCCGACAGCCCCATGCGGCGCTCCATCCGCTGCGTGGCGGCCAGTTCGGCCGCGGCGCCCAGGACAGCGCGCCGCCGGGCCGGGGCCGGTCTCGGCGACCGGCGCGGCGAGCAGGCCGAGCCCGGCGCGCCGCCGTGCGGCCGAGCCGACGAACACGAACGGCAGCTCCCGGTAGCCGCTCGTGCCAGGCGGGCACGGCGGTGTCGCTGATGCAGCGCCGCGGTGTAGGCGGCGACGGCCGGGCCCGAGCACGGCCGGCGCCCGCGGTGGCCGGCCGCGCCGATCCGGCGGCAGCCGGCCGGTCAGCGCGGTGGCCGCGGCGACGCCGGCGAGCGGGCACGTAGCCGGTGAGCAGCCAGGAGCCGACGCTCATCGGCGAGGTCGGCTTGAACACCCGCAGCATGTTGCAGGAACCGCGCCGGCCGGCCGAGGTCGTGCACGAGCGCGACCAGCGACAGCCGCGACCGCCGCCGAGCGCGCCGAGCTTGCGCGACCCGGCCAGCGCCGGCCGGCCGGTCAGGTCGGCGCCGGCGGCCGAGCACGCGAGGACCGCCCGGCCAGGCCGCCGAGGAACAGGTAGCCGGCGATGTCGAGCGCCGACCACGACGGGCGGGTTGATGACCGGCTTGCCGTAGTAGGAGGTGAACTCGGCGTCCGGCACCATCGGCTGCTCGCCCGCTGCCGCGCCTGCGCCGCCGCCGCGCTGGCGCTGCGCGGTCGGTGACGCGCGTCGCGGCCGGGCGCCGCGCACGTCGTCCCGCGGTGACCGTCGGCACTCGCTCATCGCCGGCCGCCGACGCGAACGCGGCGACCACGCCGCCAGCACGAGCGCGCCGCCGCGACCGCGCGTGCCGCCACATCGCGGGCAGGTCGCGGGTGGTCACCACCGGGTCGGGCGGCAGGCCGTAGACCTCGGGCTCGTCGAGCAGCAGGAAGAACGCGCCCGTCGCCGCCGACCCCGTCGTCGGGGTCCTCGCCGTAGAGCCGGGCGTCGGTCGACGCCGTGCGGCGTGCAACTGCTCCACCCGCGGCGTCGGCCCGCTCCCGCAGCTCGTCGAGCGTCGCCGAACTGGATGGAGTCGGTCGGGCAGGCCTTGGCGCAGGCCGGTTCCTGGCCCGGCGCCGAGCCGGTCGTAGCACAGCGTGCACTTCCAGGCCCGGCCGTCGTCCTCGCGCTGGTCGATGACCCCGTACGGGCAGGCCGGCACGCAGTAGCCGCAGCCGTTGCAGATGTCCTCCTGCACGACGACGGTGCCGAACTCGGTGCGGAACAGCGCCCCGGTCGGGCAGACGTCGAGGCAGGCCGCGTGCGTGCAGTGCTTGCACACGTCGGAGGCCATCAGCCAGCGGAACTCGTCCGCGCGCCGGGTCGCTGTGGTCCGGCCAGCGTCGGCATGCCGAGGTCGGCGGTCCACGGTCGGCGACCGGTCCTGTTGCGCGCGACGGGTTTGTGCTGCTCGATGAACGCGACGTGCCGCCAGGTGCTCGCGCCGAGC
>CAWIKT010000016.1:0-12223 GCA_963836555.1 uncultured Actinomycetota bacterium
GCGCCGCGAATGGTTCATCCTCAACGACAACTTCTTCGTCTGACCGTCAGCCCCACTGCGCGAAGTAGGGCCGCCCCGGCTTGCTCTTCTCGACGAGGATGAACACCACACCCCACGGGTCGACGAACCAGGTCGTGCGGACCCGCGCCACGTCGGCGATGCCGTCCACCAGAAAGCGAACCCCGTTGGCCTCGAGATCGGCCCGGGTGGCGTCGATGTCTTCGCAGACCAGTCCCACGTGCGACAAGCCGTGGTCGGTCAGGTCCGCGGCGTTTCGCCGGTCGCTGCCGGCGACGCCGAGGTATTCGATCACCTCGAGGACCCGGTCGCCGTCGTCGTCGAACCCGACGATGGCCGCCTTCATGGTGGGGTCCGCGACCAACTGGCCCATGTCGTCGCGGATGGCGTCGTCGGCCATCACGTAGGGCGGCGAGAGCACCCGCATGCCCAGTACGTCCCGGTAGAACGCGACCGCGGCGTCGCAGTCCGGCACGCACACCCGCTATGAGCCAGTCCGGTGATCATCGAACTGACGATGTCAAAAATGTCGCGTCGCACCAGAGACTTGCCGCGACTCGCCGCCGTCCTGCGGAGATGCATGGCCCGATGTCCTTGCCCTAGACTGCATCTCGATCAGATTGGAGTCTCGGGTGCGGGCAGTTGAAGCGCCCAGCACCCGGGCTTTGCGGGGCTGGCAGCGTCGGGCGTTGGTGCGTTATCTGAGCGCCAAACCGCGCGACTATCTGCTGGTCGCCACCCCCGGCGCCGGTAAGACGGCATTTGCTCTGCGGATCGCCGGGGAGTTGCTGGCCGACCGCACCATCGACGCCATCACCGTCGTGGTCCCCACCGAACACCTCAAGGTGCAGTGGGCGTCGGCCGCCGCCACCGACGGCATCGCGCTCGATCCGAAGTTCAGCAACAGCGCGGCCCACACCTCGGCGGAGTATCACGGCGTCGTCGTCACCTATGCGCAGGTTGCCAGCCACCCGACCCGGCACCGGGTGCGCACCGAGGGCCGACGCACGCTGGTCGTCTTCGACGAGATCCACCACGGCGGCGAGGCCAAGAGCTGGGGTGACGCGCTGCTGGAAGCATTCGGCGACGCCACCCGCCGGCTGGCGCTGACCGGCACGCCGTTCCGCAGCGACGACACCCCGATCCCGTTCGTCCGCTACGAACCGGACGCCGGCGGACTGCTGCGGTCGCACGCCGACCACACCTACGGCTACACCGAAGCACTCGCCGACGGTGTCGTGCGCCCGGTGGTGTTCATGGCCTACTCCGGCGAGACCCGGTGGCGGGACAGCGCGGGCGCGGAATACGCCGCGCGGCTCGGTGAGCCCGCCACCGCCGAGCACACCGCCCGGGCCTGGCGTACCGCGCTGGACCCGGCCGGCGAGTGGATGCCCGCGGTGGTCACCGCCGCGGACACCCGGCTGCGGCAGCTGCGCGCCGGCGGAGTGCCGGACGCCGGCGGCATGGTGATCGCCTCCGATCAGCAAGCCGCCCGCGCGTATGCCGTTCTGCTGAAACGGATTACGGGCGAGGAGCCGACGCGTGGTGCTGTCGGACGATCCGGGCGCATCCAAGCGCATCGCGCAGTTCTCCGCGGGTAACAGCCGCTGGCTGGTCGCGGTGCGGATGGTGTCCGAAGGCGTCGACGTGCCGCGGCTGGCGGTCGGGGTCTACGCCACCAGCGCCTCGACACCGCTGTTCTTCGCTCAGGCCATCGGCCGGTTCGTCCGGTCGAGGCGGCCGGGCGAGACCGCGAGCGTCTTCCTGCCGTCGGTCCCCTCCCTGCTGCTGCTGGCCAGCGAGCTGGAGGCGCAGCGCAATCACGTTCTCGGACAACCACATCGAGAGAACGAGATCGACGAGCTCGCCGAGGCGCAGCGGCGCCGGGACGAGCCGTCCGAAATCGACAACAAGTTCGAGTCGTTGGGCGCCGACGCGGAATTGGACCAGGTGATCTTCGATGGCTCGTCGTTCGGTACCGCGACGCCCGCCGGCAGCGACGAGGAGGCCGATTACCTCGGCATCCCGGGGCTGCTGGACGCCGGGCAGATGCGAGAGTTGTTGCGCCGTCAGCAAGAAGAGCAATTCGACCGTCGTACCCGCGACGGCGTCGTCACGGCCGAGCCGGTCACGCGGCACGGTCAACTCCGCGAACTCCGTCGCGAGCTGAACGCCTTGGTGTCCGCGGCGCACTATCGACTTGGCAAGCCGCACGGCTGGATTCACAACGAACTGCGTCGGCTGTGCGGTGGGCCGCCGGTGGCGGCGGCCACCAGCGAGCAGCTCGCGGCACGCATCATCGCGGTACGCGGTCTGACCGCTTAGCCAGCCCGGCGGGCCCAGATGCTGTCGGCCACCCACGGCGACGCCGCGGCCGCGATCGACCACACCACGTCGTCCGGCACGTCGATCAACGGATAGCGCTTGACGCCGGCGGCGGTGGCCGCGACCAGAGTCGCAACATGGGCCCGGCGCTGAAACGGCGTCTGGCGCACCGTCCAGCTGATGATGCCCTCGGTCGCGAGGCAGTCGCGCCGTCGTTCCACGCTGCCCGACCGCATCACCAGCCAGCCGTCGTGGACGCGGTGTCCGAGCGCGCCGATCCGGTCGACCGCCAGCAGCGCGCACCACGCCGTCACCGCGATCCAGGCCGGCCATACCCACACCGGCACAGCACTTTTCGCGCCAAGCGTCGCGATCAGCGCCAGACCGATACCGGCGAGCGCGGGCAGTCCGAGCGCACGTGTCCATCGCCGGGTCGCGGCCTGACGACCGTGGCCACGCAATGGCCCGGCGACGACTTCGCGGTCACCGACCAACTCGGTCAGCACCGACTCCGCGGTCGACGCCGGACACGGCGGCAACAGCACCGAGGCCTCCCCTGCGCCGTGCACCCCGGTCATCACCGCGTCCAGCCGGGCGCCGCCGAACATTCGGACCAACACCGGCTGGCGCAGGGTTCCGCCCCGCAGTCTGCTCATGTCGTAGGAACGCTCGCGCAACCGCAACAGACCGTGCCGCAGGTGCAGGACGTCGGCTTGGCGCAGCAGCACCAGGTTGCCCCAGGTGAGCAGCGACCGCAGCACCGCGAGCAACACCGATGCGACCAGGATCACGCCGCCGATCACCGCAAGTGTGGTGGCCGTTCCCAACGTCTCGGCCTCCTTCAACCCCGACTCGACGACCCGCGAATGTCGCAGCGGCCCAACGAATCCGCTCTCATAGACCACGCCCGCCGCGGCGACCAGCGACAGTAGCCCGGATACACTCAACGGCGAATACCGCAGCCATGCCGGCTGCCAGCGGGCCAGCACATCATCCGGCGGTGTTGTCGTGGCCTCATCGGGCTGGGCCACGTCGGCCAGCAGGATCGCCTTCAACTGCGGCACCTGGTCGGTCTCGACCGCGTTCAGCTCGAAGGCGCCGGATCCGCTGTCGCCCTTGGCTTCCTGGCCGGTGCTCACCCGCACCACGGCCAGGCCCAGCAACCGGTGCAGCAGCCGGGCGTCACTGCTCACACTGCGAATCCTGTTGAGCGGCAACGACAATACTTTGCGCTGTAAAATTCCCGTCCGCAGTTGAAGTTGACCGGCGTCGATGCGGTAGCTGGTGGTGATCCAGCGGGCCACGCCGATCACGACGGTGTAGGCCACCACCCCGACCGTCCACAACTGATTACCGGTCGTGGTGCCCACCACGATGGCGCCGATCAGAAACGGCAGCTCGCGCAGCAGCTCGTGCACCGGGTGGACGAGCAGCATCCTCGGGCTCAGCCGCTGCCAAGCAGCTGTGCTCATCGGCGCCGCTCCTCAGCATCGCTGCGCTCTGCATCGTCGACGGCGCGAGTCACGTGGCGTCCTCGACGCCGATCGCCGCGATGTCGGTCAGTTGTGCGACCAGACGATCGGCGACGTCGTTGTCGAGCGCGACGATGTGCACCGCCCCGGCCGACGACGCCGTGGTGACGGTGACGGTGGCCAGCCCGAACAACCGGTCGATCGGGCCACGGTAGGTGTCGACGGTCTGCACCCGCGAGATCGGGGCGATGCGGCGTTCCTGGATCAGCCAGCCGGTGCGGGTGAACACCGCCAACGGGCCGAGTTCCCAGCGATGCACCCGGTAACGCCAGACCGGCACGACGGCCGTCGAGATCACCGCACCGATCAGGGTCGCGACGCCGATCGAGATGTGCAGCCACGGCATTCGCTTGTCGAACTCGAACCAGACGATCTGACCGACGGCCAGCAGCAGCCACGGGATGACACCGCCGACCGCCCATCGCAGCGGCGCCCGCCGACTCGGCAGATGCGCGGGTTCGACCATGCCCGCCAGCGGCGGGCCAGGCATGCGGTTGTCCACGCCTTCAGAGGATGCCACCGCGACGAAAACGAATCGCACCGACACGGCGACACCGAAGGTTGGATGGGTATCGTCGTCTCCGATGAGCTCCGAGGACAAGTGGACGACCGGCGACATACCCGACCAGAGCGGCCGAGTGGCCATCGTCACCGGCGCGAATACCGGCCTGGGCTACCACACCGCCGCCGCGCTGGCGCAGGCCGGAGCGCACGTCGTCCTTGCGGTGCGCAACCTGGAAAAGGGCAATCTGGCGTTGGCGCGCGTCGTCGCCGCCTGTCCCGACGCCGACGTGACGCTGCAGGAACTGGACCTCAGCTCGTTGGATTCGGTGCGCGCTGCCGCGAAGGCTCTGCGCGAGACCTATCCGCGGATTGACCTGCTGATCAACAACGCCGGTGTGATGTGGACGCCCAAACAGGTCACTGCGGACGGGTTCGAGATGCAGTTCGGCACCAACCATCTGGGTCACTTCGCGCTGACCGGGCTGCTACTGGACAACCTGCTGCCGGTGCGGGGCTCGCGAGTGGTGACGGTCAGCAGCATGGGCCACCGGCTGCGCGCGGCGATCCACTTCGACGACCTGCAGTGGGAACACAGCTACGACCGGTACGCCGCCTACGGGCAGTCAAAGCTGGCCAACCTGCTGTTCACCTACGAACTGCAACACCGGCTGGCAGGGCACGGCACCAATACCATCGCCGCCGCGGCCCACCCCGGCGCTTCCAGCACAGAGCTGGGCCGCAGCGTGCCGAGGCTGCTCAAACCGCTGTTCGCCGTGGCCGGAACCGTGCTGTTCCAGGGCGCGGCGATGGGTGCGCTGCCGACGCTGCGGGCCGCCACCGACCCCGATGTCGAGGGTGGGCAGTATTACGGGCCCGACGGCCTGGGCGAGCAGCGCGGCCACCCGAAGCTGGTGTCCTCGAGCGCCCAGTCGCACGACGTGGACCTGCAGCACCGGTTGTGGACGGTCTCCGAGGAACTGACCGGCGTCACGTATCCGGTCTGACAGCGCTCGCGCCTTTCGTAAGATAACCGCGTGGCACGACGTCCCCGCTCGACGGCCGAGAACCCGACCATCAGCCCGCAGCACATGCTGATGTTGCTGCGAGAGACCGTTCCACCCGTGCATCCGGCGGGCCTGCCGTTCATTTCGGCCGGGCTCGGACTGGCTCTGGTCGGCCGCCGCTCCCGCTGGCTGCGCCGAACGGGCCTGCTCGCCGCCGGCGCCTGCGCCGGCTTTTTCCGGCATCCGCCGCGCGTCCCACCGACCCGGCCAGGCGTTGTCGTCGCACCCGCCGACGGCCAAGTGTGCCTGATCGAGTCGGCCGCGCCGCCTGCCGAACTGGAAATGGGCGACACGGAAATGCTGCGGGTCAGCATCTTCCTGTCGGTGTTCGACGCGCACGTGCAACGGGCCCCGGTCAGCGGCGAGGTTGTCGACGTGCTGCACCGGCCCGGTCTGTTCGGCTCGGCCGACCTTCCCGTGGCCAGCGACAGCAACGAACGCAACAGCATGCGGATTCGCACCGCCGACGGGGTGGACATCGTGGCCGTGCAGATCGCCGGCCTGGTGGCCCGGCGCATCGTCTGCACTGTCCGGGTGGGCGACAAAGCTCTCGATCGGCGACACCTACGGGCTGATCCGGTTCGGGTCGCGGCTGGACACTTACCTGCCCGCAGGCTCCGAGTTGCTGGTCAGCCTCGGCCAGCGGGCGGTTGCGGGCGAGACGGTGCTGGCGCAGCTGCCGTGATCAACCTCCGTGCCGGTGACGATAGACAGAGCTGCGCGATTGGGACAGAGCAGGAGGAACGGCACTGATTAGCAAGCCGCAAAGCCGACCGCGTGGCAAGCGGAACGTGTCCCTGCGCATCCTGCCCAGCTCGATGAGCGTGCTGGCGATCTGCGCCGGGCTGACCTCGATCCGGTTCGCGCTGGAAGGCCAGGCGTACGTGGCGATCGCGCTGATCGCGGCGGCCGCGATCCTCGACGGGCTCGACGGCCGGGTGGCCCGCGCGCTGGACGCCGAGTCGCGGATGGGCGAGGAGATCGACTCGCTGGCCGACGCGGTGAATTTCGGGGTGGCCCCGGCGGTGGTGATGTACGTGTCGATGCTTGCCGGACAGCCGGCCGGCTGGGTTGTGGTCATGCTGTATGCCGTCTCAATTGTGTTGCGGCTGGCCAGGTTCAACGCACTGCTCGACGATGTCACTCAGCCGTCGTTCGCGCGGGAGTTCTTCGTCGGCGTGCCGGCGCCGGCCGGTGCGATCTGCGCGCTGGGTCCGCTGGCTGCCAAGCTGCAGTTCGGTGCGGGCTGGTGGACGTCGTTGTGGTTTGTCTGCGCGTGGATGGTGGCGTGCTCGATGCTGTTGGTGAGCCGGATCCCGATGCGCAAGATGCACGCGGTCTCGGTGCCGCCGAACCTGGCCGCGCTGCTACTGGCCGCCCTGACCATCGTCGCCGCCGCCGCGTTCCTGTTCCCCTACGTCCTGATCATGGTGGTGATCGCGGCCTACCTCTGCTACATCCCGTTCTCGGTCCGCAGCCACCACTGGCTCGCCGCACATCCCGAGGCCTGGGGTGAGAAGCCCAAGCAGCGGCGCGCCACCCGGCGCGCGATCCGTCGGGCACAGCCCAACCGCCGGTCGATGGCGCGGCTCGGGCTGCGCCGGCCGACCGGCCGCACATGACCTCTCCGGCTCAGCTGACCCTGACCGCCCGGCTGAACACCTCGGCCGTCGACTCCCGGCGAGGAGTCATCCGGTTGCATCCCAATGCGATTGCCGCGCTGGGCATTCGAGAGTGGGACGCGGTGTCACTCACCGGCTCGCGAACCACGACCGCGGTGGCCGGTATGGCCGGGCCGCAGGTACCGGTCGGCACCGTGCTGCTCGACGACGTGACGCTGTCCAACGCGGGCCTGAGCGCGGACGCCGCCGTGATCGTCGCCGCGGCCACGGTCTACGGCGCGCGGTCGGTGACGTTGAGCGGCTCGGCTTTCACCTCTCAATCCGTGCCGCCGGCCACCCTGCGACAAGCGTTGCTGGGCAAGGTGTTGACCGTCGGCGATGCGGTGTCGTTGCTGCCGCGGGATCTGGGGCCGGGCACCTCGACGTCCGCGGCGACGCGCGCGTTGGCCTCCGCGGTAGGCATCAGCTGGACCTCGGAGCTGTTGACGGTCACCGGCGTCGACCCCACCGGACCGGTGAGCGTGCAACCGAATTCGTTGGTCACGTGGGGCAACGGTGTCACGGCCGCAACCGGTCGCGCCCGGTCACGGTCGAAGGCGCCGCGGCTCACCGTCAGCGACCTCAAGGGCGTCAGCGCCCAGGCGGCGAAGTTGACCGAGTGGCTGAAGCTGGCGCTCGACGAGCCGCACCTTCTGCAAACACTCGGCGCCACAACCAATTTCGGCGTCCTGGTGTCGGGTCCCGCCGGCGTCGGCAAGGCGACGCTGGTGCGGGCGGTCTGCGCCGGACGTCGGCTGGTCGAACTCGACGGCCCCGAGGTCGGCGCGCTGCGCGCCGATGATCGGCTGGCAGCGGGTCGCCGCGTCGGTCGCCAGGGTGTGCGACGGCGGCGGCGTCCTATTGGTCGCCGACATCGACGCGCTGCTGCCCGCGACCACCGAACCGGTTGCCACGCTGATTCTTTCGGAGCTGCGCAAAGCAGTCGCCGCCGCCGGGGTCGCGGTGATCGTCGACGTCGTCGGTCCCGGAGAACCTCGACCCGCGGCTGCGCGCTCCCGACCTGTGCGACCGGGAACTGGGGCTCAGCCTGCCCGACGGCGCCGACCCGCACGGCGCTGCTGCAGGGGCTGCTGCGCGGGTGCCCACCGAAGACCTCGACCTCGACGAAATCGCCGAGCGGACACCGGGTTTCGTCGTCGCCGACCTGGCCGCGCTGGTCCGCGAGGCCGCGCTGCGGGCGGCGGCTGCGGGCCAGCGCCGACGGCAAACCGCCCGCGCTCACCCAGGACGACCTGATCGGCGCGCTGATCGGTGATCCGGCCGCTGTCGCGCTCGGCCACCGAGGAGGTCGCCGTCGGCTCGGTCACGCTCGACGACGTCGGCGACATGGTCGAGACCAAGCAGGCGCTGACCGAGGCGGTGCTGTGGCCGCTGCAGCATCCCGACACGTTCGCCCGGCTCGGCGTCGAGCCGCCGCGCGGCGTGCTGCTGTACGGCCCGCCCGGCTGCGGCAAGACGTTCGTGGTCCGCGCGCTGGCCAGCACCGGGCGGCTGTCCGTGCTCGCCGTCAAGGGCGCGGAGCTGATGGACAAGTGGGTCGGCGCGTCGGAGCAGGCGGTGCGCGAACTGTTCCGGCGCGCACGCGACTCCGCGCCGTCGCTGGTCTTCCTCGACGAGGTCGACGCGCTGGCGCCGCGGCGCGGGCAGAGCTTCGACTCCGGCGTCACCGACCGGGTGGTCGCGGCGCTGCTCACCGAGCTCGACGGCATCGAGCCGCTGCGCGACGTCGTGGTGCTCGGCGCGACCAACCGGCCCGACCTGATCGACCCGGCGCTGCTGCGGCCCGGCCGGCTGGAGAAGCTGGTGTTCGTCGAGCCGCCGGATGCGCGACGCGCGAGCGGACATCCTGCGCGCCGCCGGCAAGTCGATCCCGCTGGCCCCGACGTGGACCTGGACGCGCTGGCCGCCGACCTGGACGGCTACTGCGCCGCCGACTGCGTGGCGCTGGTGCGCGAGGCGGCACTGACCGCGATGCGCCGCTCGATGGACGCGGCCGAGGTCACCGCCGCCGACGTCGCGGCGGCGCGGGAAAACGTCCGTCCGTCATTGGATTCCGCGCAGTTGGCCAACCTGCGTGGGTTCGCCGCACAGCGTTAGTCGGCTCGGCGCAACAAGAACGCCTGGGGCTCGATCACCGAGTCTTTCAGCAGCTGCGCGATCCGATCAGACTGCTGTTCGGCCACCTGCCACTCGTGATCGTCACCGTACCTGCGCTCCATCTCGGCCTCGACGGCGTCGACGCGCTGCTGCCATTGCTCCGGCGGCTGCCAGATGTCACCGACGCTGCGGTGCGCCTCGATCCGCAAGCCCGCCTGAGCCAGCAACGAGCTCAACGACTCTCGGGTCGGGAAGAAACTGTCCTCGGGTTCTCCGGCTGGTGACAGCTCCTGAGTCACCAGAACCAGCAACCCGATGCGGCCCGGAGCCCGGACCACCCGACGCAGCTCACGCAGCAACTCCACCTGCGACTCGGTGGTGCACAGCACCCCCAGCGCCCAGGTCGCGTCGAATGCCTCGTCGGGGAACGGCAGGTCCGACGCGTCGGCCTGCAACGCGGGGAAGCCGAAGAGCTCGCGGGACGCCGCGCAGCCTCCGGCCTGCGGCTCGACGAGTATCGGTTGGACACCTCGTTGCTGCGCGGCGTAGGCGGCCGGCCCCCCAACCCCGGCACCGCAATCCAGCAGCGTCTCACCGGCTTTGAGATCCAGTTGGTCGATCAACCAGTCCAGTACGTCTGGACTGCCACTGCCGCGACATCCCGCGGGAATGTAGAACTCCTCGCCCAGGTCTTTGGCGACCTGCGCGGTCCATTCGGCAAGTGTGTGGAATTCGGCCGCTGCCGGGTCACTCATGATGCCTCCGCTCGAATCCGTGCGCCGACCTCGGCTTTGATCTCCGCGCCGCGCCGTGTGCCCGACGCGGACGCCGAGCCCGATAGGTTGACTCCGTCGATACCGTTGATAGCCAGCAATTCTCGCGCCTGAGCGACGGCTGCCTCGATTCCGGCCTCGATCGGGTCGGCCGCGTTGACCACGCTCTCGACGACTACCGGGTCCAACTCCAGCCCCGGCAACCCCTGCAGGACGGCGGCCGACACCATGTCGGTGAACACCGCGACCGCGGCCAGCACCGGCATGCGTAGTCCCGCCGATCGCGCGTCGTCCATGAATGTCGACAGCGCCGGCGCCGACGTGACGTGGTTGAGAACCGCGAGGCTCGCGCCGGCCCGCTGCTTCTCGACCAACCGCGCGGCACGGGCGTGAGTCGGCGGCGCAGTGGGTGTCTCGGGCACGGCAGCGACCATGCCGAGCGACGCGGCCAGCGCCACCAGCCGCGGGCCGTCCAGGTCGAAGGTCTGCGTGACGTCGGGGCGCACGTCGTAGCCGCGGCCGTCACCGGTCACGCAGAACACCGTCGTGGCCCCGGTGAATCGGAGGCCGCGCAATTCCTGTTCCAGCACAACGCGATTGCGGTCCCGACAGGACAACGTGATCCACGGCGTCACGCCTTCCTCGAGGATCAATTGACTCATCAGTGTGGGGGGAAAATCGGGCCGGTTCTGGTGCTCGCCCACCAACACCGCGTCGCAACTCGACGCGAGCATGGCGGCGGTGGCGGCGACGTCGCCGGCATCGAACGGCGCGCAACTGAAGTCGGTGAGGATCAGCGGCGCCACGGCCGGAGCTAGCTGCGCCGCAGGGCCCCGCCACGGCACCGTGTCACCGAAAGAACAGGGGCCGGGCCGCATCTCGCATTCGCCATCGGGTCTGACGCCGCCGCAGGGCCCGTACTGCATGCGTTTGGGACAGTCGTGGTCGACCAATGATTCACCGCCCGTCCAAGCCGCTCCCCGCTGCGGACCAGATACCCGATCGCGCCGACCGAAAAACGCGCCCGCCGGTTACACGTCTTCTGACGCCGGGACGAAGCCCGTCAGCAACACTCGCGAGGCGGCGGCGACATCGTCCTCGAGCCAGTCCGGGATGGGTGTGGAGTTGGCGTGGCGCCGCACGACCGCGTACGGCAAATCGACGATCGCTCGCGCGACCGCGTCGATGTTGCGGGGATCGCTGCTGCCGTACAGCTCGCTCGCGAACGTGGTGAGCCGCTCGATCAGCGGCGCATTCTGCGCAGCCAGCCGCTGCTCCAGCTCGTCGCGTTCGCCGTCGAGCAGATCGCTGGGTCGCAGCGCCACCAACAACCGGGCGTCGTCGGGGACCTCACGCATGAAATCGATCGCCGCAACGGCGGTCGCGACCGCAGACTCGAGAACGCTGTCGGCGGTCGCCGCGAGCGCCCGGCGCTGAAACCGGCCGAGAGCCCGCAGCCACGCCGCGGCCAGAATGCCGTCGCGATTGGAAAACCGGTGATAGAGCGTCCCCGCGGGGGCCCCGCTGGCGCTGGCGATGGCGCCGACGCTGGCGGCGCGCGGCCCGTCGGCCAGCACCAGAGCGCGCGCCGCGTCGAGGATCACATCGGTCTGATGCTTCCGCGGAGGTGCCATGATCTAGTACGATCCTTCTATATGGAACGATTACCCTATATCGACGAGCATGCCATAACCGTCGCCGTCAGCCGGGCCGAGACATGGCCCGCGGTGCTGCGCACCATCTGCCGCGATCCGCAGGATCCCTCAACGGTTCCGACCGGTTTCATCCTCGACGAGGTCCTGCCACCCGAACGACTGGCACTCAGAGGCCGCCACCTCTTCGCGAGGTACCTGTGGGTGTTCGAGTTAGACGCCGAGGGCCCACAACACACTCGCGTGCGGTCGGCGACGTGGGCGGACTTTCCCGGCTTGCACGGCAAGGTCTACCGCGCGCTGGTGATCGGCACCGGCGCACACCGGGTGGTCGTCCGGGCAACGCTGAAACGCATTGCCTCCCGAGCGCTTGCCGGCCGGACACAGATCGGCGAGGACGCCGCTGACTACGTCGACGTATTCGAAGTCCCGATCCAATCGACCGACTCACGCACGGCCGAACAAGCGCTGCGCGACGCACTCAGGCAGAACCCAGGCGTCCTCGGCGCGGCGGTGTTGTGGATCCACCGCCGGATACTCGGGTTTCGGCTCGGGCCGGCAGCAATACGTCTGCGT
>CAWIKT010000017.1:0-11309 GCA_963836555.1 uncultured Actinomycetota bacterium
TATGGGCTCATCGGCTACGTGGTTCCCGACGGCACCGCGCTGGACAAGGCCCTCGAGATCGCCGACGTGATCGCCAACAACGGACCGCTGGCCGTGCAGGCCATCCTGCGCTCGATCCGCGAAACCGAAGGCCTGCACGAGAACGACGCGTTCAAGATCGACACCCAGCTGGGCATCGGCGTGTTCCTGTCCGAGGACGCCAAGGAAGGGCCGTTGGCCTTCAAGGAGAAGCGGGCCCCCCAGTTCAAGAACCGCTGAGTCGTTCTCGCCGAACGTGCACTCACGGCAGCTTTTTCGTTGATTCTCCGCCCTCAGTGCACATTGAGTGAGATGTCGGAGGACAGCGGCACACTTCCCACATGGCGGACCCATTCCTCGGCAGCGAGGCCTTGGCGTGCGGTCGGCTCACCCGCCACGCGTTGCGAAGCAACTTCGTCGCTGTTCACCCCGACGTCTACCTCCCCGCCGGCGCCGAACTCTCCGCCGAGGTGCGAGCCCGCGCTGCCTGGCTGTGGTCGAGGCGACGAGGAGTCGTGGCCGGACAGTCCGCCGCGGCGCTGCACGGCTCCAAGTGGGTCGACGGTCGCGCACCGGCCGAGCTGCTGTACGACTACCGCCGCCCGCCAACGGCAATCCGAACCTGGTCAGATCGCCTGGACGACGACGAAGTCCAGTTAGTCGCCCAGATGCGGACGACCACGCCGGCCCGCACTGCCCTCGACATTGCGTGTCGCTACCCGATCGGATCCGCTGTCGCCGCCCTGGACGCGCTGACCAGGGCGACGAATCTCAAGATGGCCGACGTCGAATTGCTCGCCGAGCGCTACCAGGGGCGCCGCGGCATCCGGCGGGCGCATCGTGCGCTGAGCCTCATCGACGCCGGAGCCGAGTCGCCTCGCGAGACATGGCTGCGACTGCTGCTCATCCGCGCCGGCTTTCCCGCCCCCAGGACCCAGATCCCAGTCCACGACGAATACGGTCACATGGTCGCAGAGCTCGACATGGGCTGGGAGGCAATGAAACTCGCAGTCGAATACGAGGGTGACCACCACCGTACCGATCGGCGGCAGTTCAACAAGGACATCACCCGACTCGAGACGTTGACCGACCTCGGGTGGGTCCTTGTCCGGGTCACCGCCGACGACACCGAGGGCGGCGTCATCGCGCGAGTGCGGGCGGTCTGGGATCGCCGAGCGTGCAATAAGGGCGAAATTCAGGCGGAATCAGCGCCCTGAGTGCACGCTCGGCGCAGCAAGCCTCAGCTGCCGACCGGTGCGCTCGGCGTGAACACCATCGGCATCGACTCCAGACCGCTGACGAAATTCGCTGGGCGCAGAGGCAACCCGTCGCCGTCATCGGCCAGCCGCAAATCCGGGAGACGCTCCAGCACCCGCTCGGTCATCAGACGCAGCTCCAACCGGGCCAACTGGTTACCCAGACAGAAGTGCGTGCCGAAGCCAAAAGCGACGTGGCTGTTCGGGTCTCGCCGGATGTCGAAGGTGTCGGCGTTCTCGAACATCGACTCGTCGAAATTCGCCGACTCGAACAGCAGCATGATCTTCTCGCCTTGCTTCAACTCGGTGCCGTGAAATTCGGTGTCAGCCGTCAACATTCGACACATGTTCTTGACCGGTGAGGTCCAGCGCAGCATCTCCTCGATAGCGCCGGGCAGCAGCGACTGGTCGGCCCGCAGCGCGTCCCACTGATCGCGGTGCCGCACCAACTGCTCGGTGCCACCGGACAACGTGTGCCGAGTCGTCTCGTCGCCGCCGATCAGGATCAGCAGGGTCTCCATCACGATCTCGTCGTCGCTCATCCGCTGACCCTCGACTTCGGCATTCACCAGGATGGAAAACAGGTCGTCGGTGGGCTCGGCGCGGCGCTTGGCGATGATGCCCATGGTGAATTCGGTATAGCCCGCAAAGGCATTCATCACCGTCTGGAATTCCGGGCCTGCCGGATCGAGGTGCGAACTCAGCCCCGAAACCAGGTCGTCCGACCACTTGAGCAGCAAGCCGCGCTCCTCGGGCAGCACACCGAGCATGTCGCCGATCACCGCCATCGGCAGCGGAGCGGCGATGTCTCGGACGAAGTCGCACTCGCCGCGCTCGCAGACCGCGTCGATCAGGGCGTCGCACAGCCGGCCGATCGACGGCTCCTTTTCGGTCACCCGCTTGCGGGTGAAGCCGGCGTTGACGAGCTTGCGCCGCACCAGGTGTGCCGGGTCGTCCATGTCAATCATGTACGGCATTCCGGGCTGATCGGGGCGAATGCCGCCGGTATTGGAGAACAGCTCCGGGTTGCGCTCCGCGTCAATGATGGCCTGATAGGTGGTCGCGCCGGCCAGCCCGTTGCGGTCGCGGAACACCGGCTGGTTGGCCCGCATCCAGCGGTAGGCCTCGCGTGAAGCCTGGCGGTCGGCATAGAAGTTGCCGTCCGCCAAGTCGATGTCCACGATCGTGTCCGGGATCGTCGCAGTCATATACCTAGCCTCCAGATATCTACTTGGTTCAATTGTTAGCGGATTACAGTGAGCGGCATGCCGAATTCACAGCACACCATCGCCGGAACAGTGCTCACCATGCCGGTGCAGATCCGTAAGGCGGACGTCCACACCGCGATGTTCTCGGTCGATGCCGTTGCAGCGCAACGGCTTATCGACTACAGCGGGCTGCAGGTCTGCCAGCATCGACCAGGCCGCGCGGTCGTCAACCTGATGCTGGCCCGCTACATAGACGGGGACCTCGGGCAGTACCACGAATTCGGTACCGCGGTGATGGTCAATCCGCCTGGCTCGCAGGCCCGCGGCTTCCAGGCACTCGGCGACGCCGCGGCGTTCATCCACCACCTGCCGGTGGATCAGGCCTTCACGCTCGAGGCCGGGCGCACCATTTGGGGATTCCCAAAGATCATGGCGGACTTCACCATTCGTGAGAGTGATGGCTTCGGATTCGATGTCAGCGCCGAGGGCCAGCACATCGCCGGCATCGATTTCGGCCGCGGTCTGCCGGTGCCCTCGCTGTTCACGTCGCGACCACAGGTACTCAAGACCTACACCTACGCCGAGGGCACCACCCGCGAGGTGCCGTGGGAGATGCGGGTCCGCGGGATGCGCGGCCGGCCCGGCGGGGCGACGCTGCGGCTGGGCGATCACCCCTACGCCAAGGAGCTGGCGTCGCTGGGCCTGCCGAAGCGCGCGATGGTGTCGGGAGCGGTCGGCCACGTCGAGATGACGTTCGGCGACGCGCAGGCGCTCGGCTGACCGGCCGAATAGCGGGCATCCGGCCAATCTAGAACGTGTTCTAACCGACCGCAAGAACCGGGTCAGATCAGGCCGGCCAACTCCTGGACCTGCTCTGTACTGCGGCCGGACACCACCATCATCGTGACGCCTGCGGCCTCCCAGGCCTTGATCTGCTTACGCACGTAGTCGACGTCGCCGACGATCGCGGCGTCGTCGATCACCTCGTCGGGGATGATCTCGGCGGCCTTGTCCTTGTGTCCACTGCGGAACAGCTTCGTCACGTCGTCGACGACGTCGGCGTAGCCCATCCGGCGGTACACGTCGGCATGGAAGTTGGTGTCCTCGGCGCCCATCCCGCCCATGTAGAGCGCGATGTAGGGCTTCATCGCCGCGAACGCGGCGGAGCGGTCGTCGGTGATGACGATGTTGGCCGTCGCGCAGATCTCGAAGTCCTCGCGGCTGCGGCGCGCACCCGGGTCGGGCGAATCCCTCGTCCAGCCATTCGTTGTAGGTGTCGGCCATCCGGGGCGTGTAGAAGATCGGCAGCCAGCCGTCGCAGATCTCGGCGGCCAGCGCGACGTTCTTCGGCCCCTCGGCGCCGAGCATGATCGGGATGTCGGAGCGCAGCGGATGGGTGATCGGCTTGAGCGGTTTGCCCAGACCGGTTGCGCGCTCGCTCTTCAGCGGCAGCGGGTAGTGCGGGCCGTCGCTGGTCACCGGCTTGTCGCGGGCCCATACCTGCCGGATGATGTCGACGTATTCGCGGGTGCGGGCCAGCGGCTTGGGAAATGCCTGGCCGTACCAGCCCTCCACCACCTGCGGACCGGACACGCCGAGACCGAGGATGTGCCGGCCGCCGGAGAGGTGGTCGAGGGTCAGCGCGGCCATCGCGCAGGCGGTCGGGGTACGCGCGGACAGCTGCACGACGGACGTGCCCAGCCGCAGCCGGTGCGTCGACGAGCCCCACCAGGCCAGCGGCGTGTAGGCGTCCGATCCCCACGCTTCGGCGGTGAACACCGCGTCGAAGCCGGCGTCCTCGGCCGCGGCGACGAGTTCGGCGTGGTTGTCGGGTGGCTGAGCGCCCCAATATCCCAGCTGGAGTCCGAGCTTCATGCGCACCGCCTTCCTTGCAGGTCTCGACCCTATCTTGAATCCATTCTTAGAACCTGTTCTACTCGACACTGTGACCACCAGCCAAAGCAGCCCGGTGCAGATCGATACCCATCAGAAGCCACTCTCGGCGCCTCTGAGGCTGTCCTTCGACTACACCCGTTCAGTCGGCCCCACCCTCAGTCAGTTCTTCACCGCCCTGCGCGAGCGACGCATCGTGGGCGCCCGAGGCTCCGATGGCCGGGTCTATGTCCCGCCCGCCGAATACGACCCGGTGACCTACGAGCCCTTGACCGAGATCGTGCCGGTGGCCAGCTGTCGGGACCGTGCTGTCGTGGACCTGGCAGCCCGAACCGCTTGAGGGACAACCATTGGACCGCCCGTTCGCCTGGGCGCTGATCAAACTCGACGGCGCCGACGTCCCGCTGCTGCACGCGGTAGACGCCGGATCGTCCGACGCGATCAGCAGCGGCGCGCGGGTGCACGTGCACTGGGTCGACGAGCCGGCCGGTGCGATCACGGACATCGCCTACTTCGCGCTGGGTGACGAGGCCGAGCCGGTGTCTGACAAAGACCGACGACCGCGAGCCGGTAACCGTTCAGATAGCGCCGAGCAGCATCGAAATCCAGCACACCGCTTCACTTCCCGAGACCGCGTTTCTGCGGGGACTGGAGGAGGGCAAGCTGCTCGGTGCCCGTACCGGCGAGAGCGGGAAGGTGTACTTCCCGCCGAAGGAAGCGGACCCGGCGACCGGGCTGGAACTCGACACCTTCATCGAGCTGCCGGACAAGGGCACGGTGACGACGTTCGCGATCATCAACATCCCGTTCGCCGGTCAGCGCATCAAGCCGCCGTACGTCGCGGCCTACGTGCTGCTCGACGGCGCCGATATCGCCTTCCTGCACCTGATTCAGGAGATCGACGCCACCGAGGTGCGGATGGGCATGCGGGTGGAAGCGGTGTGGAAGCCCCGCGAGGAATGGGGCTTGGGTATCGACAACATCGAATACTTCAAGCCCACTGGCGAACCCGACGCCGAGTACGACACCTACAAGCACCACCTGTAAAGGGAAATAAACGTGACCGATCGCGATATCGCTGTCGTCGGATTCGCCCATGCGCCGCATGTGCGCCGCACCGACGGCACCACCAACGGCGTCGAGATGCTGATGCCGTGTTTTCAGGCGCTGTACTCCGAGCTCGGACTCCAGCAGACCGATATCGGCTTCTGGTGCTCCGGCTCATCGGATTACCTTGCCGGCCGGGCATTCTCGTTCATCTCCGCGATCGACTCGATCGGCGCGGTGCCGCCGATCAACGAGTCACACGTCGAGATGGACGCGGCGTGGGCGCTGTATGAGGCCTACATCAAGCTGCTGACCGGCGAGGTCGACACCGCGCTGGTCTACGGGTTCGGCAAGTCGTCGGCAGGCACGCTGCGCCGGGTGCTGGCGATGCAGACCGACCCGTACACGGTCGCGCCGCTGTGGCCGGACGCGGTGTCGATGGCGGGGCTGCAGGCCCGGTTCGGCCTGGACGCCGGCAAGTGGACGGCCGAGCAGATGGCTCAGGTGGCGCTGGATTCATTCGCGGCGTCCGGGCGCACCGACTCGGAGCAGCCCGCCAAGAGCATCGACGAACTGCTGGCCCGACCGTATTTCGCGGATCCCCTTCGGCGCCATGACATTGCGCCGATCACCGACGGCGCATCGGCAATCGTGCTGGCCGCCGGCGACAGGGCTCGCGAGCTACGCGAGAACCCGGCGTGGATCACCGGAATCGAGCACCGCATCGAGACCCCGGTGCTCGGCGCTCGCGACCTGACCACCTCACCGTCGACCGAGGCCTCGGCCAAGGCAGCAACAGGCGGTGACGCCGGCTCGATCGAGATCGCCGAGATCTACGCGCCGTTCAGCCATCAGCAGCTGATCCTGACCGAGGCGATCGGCCTGCCGTCGTCGACGAAGATCAACCCGTCGGGTGGCGCGCTGGCGGCCAACCCGATGTTCTCCGCCGGTTTGGAGCGCATCGGCTTTGCGGCACAACACATCTTTGACGGTTCGGCCGGCCGGGTGCTTGCGCACGCAACCAGCGGGCCGGTTTTGCAACAGAATCTCGTCGCCGTGCTGGAAGGGAAATAGAAATGGCGGGCCAGCTCGCTGCGGTGCTCGGCACCGGCCAGACGAAGTACGTCGCCAAGCGCCAAGACGTCTCGATGAACGGCCTGGTTCGCGAGGCCATCGACAAGGCGTTGGCCGACTCGGGGTCGACGATGGACGACATCGACGCGGTGGTGGTCGGCAAGGCGCCCGACTTCTTCGAGGGCGTCATGATGCCGGAGCTGTTCATGGCCGACGCCGTGGGCGCGACCAACAAGCCGCTGATCCGGGTGCACACCGCGGGGTCGGTCGGTGGTTCGACCGGCGTGGTGGCCGCCAGCCTGGTGCAGTCTGGCAAGTACCGGCGGGTATTGGCGATGGCGTGGGAGAAGCAGTCCGAGTCGAATGCCATGTGGGCGTTGAGCATTCCAGTGCCCTTCACCAAGCCGGTCGGCGCAGGCGCGGGCGGGTACTTCGCTCCGCATGTGCGCTCCTACATCCGCCGATCCGGCGCGCCAACGCACATCGGCGCCATGGTCGCGGTCAAGGACCGGCTGAACGGGGCTAGAAATCCCTTGGCGCACCTGCATCAGCCCGACATCACGGTGGACAAGGTGATGTCGTCGCAGATGCTCTGGGACCCAATTCGATTCGACGAAACCTGTCCGTCGTCCGACGGGGCCTGTGCGGTGGTGATCGGCAACGAAGACATTGCCGACAAGCGTGTCACCGACGGTCACCCGGTGGCTTGGATTCACGCCACCGCATTGCGCACTGAGCCGTTGGCGTACTCCGGTCGCGACCAGGTCAACCCGCAAGCCGGACGCGACGCCGCCAGGGCGCTGTGGAAGGCCGCCGGCATCACCAGTCCGATCGACGAGATCGACGCCGCGGAGATCTACGTGCCATTCTCATGGTTCGAGCCGATGTGGTTGGAGAACCTGGGATTTGCGCCCGAAGGGGAAGGCTGGAAGCTCACCGAGGCGGGAGAGACCGCGATCGGCGGGCGCATACCGCTCAACGCCTCCGGTGGGGTGCTGTCGTCGAACCCGATCGGCGCCTCGGGCCTGATCCGCTTCGCCGAAGCGGCGATTCAGGTGATGGGCAAGGCGGGCGACCACCAGGTACCCAACGCGCGCAAGGCCCTTGGCCACGCGTACGGCGGTGGCTCGCAGTATTACTCGATGTGGGTGGTAGGAGCGGACAAGAAGTGAAGTACACCTGCAGTATTGCGTTCGGACAGATCGACCAACTGACGGAACTGGCCAAGACCGCCGAGGAAGTTGGATTCGATTCGATCGCGCTGCCGGACTCGATCTTCTATTTCGAGAAGCAGTCCGTCGATTACCCCTATACCGCCGACGGAAAGCGGATGTTCGACGAGGAGTCGCCCTGGGTCGACCCGCTGATCCTGGCGGGCGCGATGGGCGCGGTCACCTCGAAGCTGCGGTTCTATACGAACGTGATGAAGTTGGGTTCACGCAACCCGCTGCTGCTGGCCCGCCAGGTCGGCTCGGTGGCCAATCTGACCAACAACCGCTTCGGCTTCGGAGTCGGGATCGGTTGGGCTCCCGAGGAATTCGAGTGGTGCGGCGTTCCCTATGCCAAGCGCGGTAAACGCGTCGACGAGATGATCGAGGTCATCAAGCTGGTGCTGGCGGGCGGCATGGTCGAATTCCACGGTGAGTTCTACGATTTCGACCGCCTGCAGATGAGCCCGGCGCCCACCGAACCGGTGCCGTTCTACGTGGGCGGCCACACCGACGTGGCGCTACGTCGAGCGGCACGGGTCGGTGACGGTTGGACCAGCGCGATGATGACGCACGCGCAGCTTGCCGAAACCATTGGCAAGCTAGGCGAGTTGCGCACCGAAAACGGGCGCGCAGATGTGCCTTTCGAGATCCAGGCGGTATGCATCGACAAGTTCGGTGTGGACGGTCATCGCGAGCTCGCCGAGATAGGGGTCACCGACTACATCACCATTCCGTGGCTTTTGGACGGGCTGGGGACCGATGCGCCGCTGGACAAGAAGAAGGACTCGCTGAAGCGTTGGGCCGACACCTACATTCACTCGGGCTGGCAGAACTGATGCGCGATACCCCCGCACACCTGGCCGGCAAGCGCTCGCGCGATGCTGTCGCGGCCAGGGACAAAGAGGCCTGGGTGGCGAACTTCGCCGACGATGGCATTGTCGAGGACCCAGTCGGCCCATCGCATTTCGACCCCGAAGGCAAAGGGCATCGCGGCCGCGACGCCATCTCGGCGTTCTGGGACATGGCGATTGCGCCGACCGACAACATCGAGTTCGTCTTCGACAAGACCTACCAATGCGGCAATGAGGAAGCCAACATCGGCCATATCCTGATCACCGCGGCGGGACACCAGATCACCGCCGAAGGTGTCTTCACCTACAAGGTCGACAGCGATGGCAAGATGCTGGCGCTGCGCGCTTTTTGGGAAGTCGACCAGGCCACCGCGAGCGCCCGCAAGATCTAAACCGGTTCGAGCCCGTCAGATAACGCTGGGCAAGATCCTGATACGCCTTCGGGTTCACCTTCACCCACATCTCGGCGCCGGTTCCGGCGATCGGACCCTTGACCGTCGCGGGCGCTCCGACCACCAAGACCTCTGCCGGAATTTTCGTGCCACCGGTCACTAGTGCGCCCGCGGCGACCAGGCTGCGCGCACCGATCACCGCGCCGTCGAGCACGGTCGCGTGGTTGGCGATCACCGCCTCGGTACCGATGTGGGCGCCATGAATGATGCACATGTGCGCGACGGTCGCGCCGGGTCCGATGTCGACTGGGATGCCCGGTGGTGAATGCAGCACGGAGCCATCCTGCACATTCGCGCCCTCCCGCACGATCACGGGTCCGTAGTCGGCGCGCAGCACGGTGTTGAACCACACCGAGGCTCCGGCCTCGACCACCACGTCACCGATCAGCGTCGCGGTCGGGGCGATAAATGCCGTGGGATCGACCCGCGGCGCTCGTCCTTCAAAGGCAAACAGCGGCATCGTTCACATATACCGCAGGCCGGGTAACCGGCAGTGATGTCCCAACTGCCCGGGCAGCAAATGTCCGCGTCATTGCGCGACCCAGTGCAAAAACTGTAACGTGTTCTAGTTAGAAGCCCAATCAAAGTGGAGACCCTTATGGTTACCGACACCGCCGAAGTTCGTGAGATCGACGCCGGCACCCTGCCCGACCGCTATGCGCGCGGCTGGCACTGTCTTGGCCCGGTCAAGGACTACCTGGACGGCGACCCGCACGGAATCGAGGCGTTCGGCACGCACCTGGTCGTATTCGCCGACTCGCACGGCGACATTCACGTGCTGGACGGCTACTGCCGCCACATGGGCGGCAATGCGCAGGGGACCATCAAGGGCGACGAGGTCGCCTGCCCTTTCCATGACTGGCGCTGGGGTGGGGACGGCAAGTGCAAGCTGGTGCCCTACGCCAAGCGCACCCCGCGCCTGGCCCGCACCCGGTCCTGGACGACCGATGTCCGCGCGGTCTGCTCTTCGTCTGGCACGACCACGAAGGCAACGCGCCACAGCCCGAGGTCCAGATCCCGGAGATTCCCGAATACTCCAGCGGCGAGTGGACCGAGTGGCGGTGGAACTCGATCTGATCGAGGGCTCCAACTGCCGGGACATCATCGACAACGTCACCGACATGGCGCACTTCTTCTACATCCACTTCGGTCTGCCCACGTATTTCAAGAATGTCTTCGAGGGCCACATCGCCTCGCAGTACCTGCACAACGTCGGCCGCCCCGACGTCAACGACCTGGGCACCTCGTACGGTGAGGCGCACCTGGATTCGGAGGCTTCCTACTTCGGTCCGTCGTTCATGATCAATTGGCTGCACAACAAATACGGCGACTACAAGGCCGAGTCGATACTGATCAACTGCCACTACCCGGTGACAGAACTCGTTCGTGTTGATGTGGGGTGTCATCGTCGAAAAGCCCAAAGGCATGGACGAGAAGATGACCAACAAGCTCGCCAAGGTCTTCACTGAGGGTGTCAGCAAGGGCTTCCTGCAGGATGTCGAGATCTGGAAGCACAAGACCCGCATCGACAACCCGCTGCTGGTCGAGGAGGACGGTGCGGTGTACCAGATGCGCCGCTGGTACCAGCAGTTCTACGTCGACGTCGCCGACGTCACGCCGGACATGACGGACCGCTTCGAAATTGAGGTGGACACCACCATCGCCAACGAGAAGTGGCATGTCGAGGTCGACACGAACCTGCAGAAGCAGGCCGACGAAGAGAAGACCGAGCAGCCGGCTACATGAGCCAGCGATGAGGAGGAGCGGCGGTGACTAGCCCCGCCGAGCAGCCGCCGGACGTCGATCGGCTAGCTCGGTCGATGCTGATGCTTCATGGCGATCACGACCATGACGGCCGACGCCGACGGGCAACGGTAGTGGGTCGTGGTCGAAGGCACCGAATTTCGCCAGCGACCCGGATCGCGCCGCCGCGGTGCAGGCCGCCACTCAGGCCGACAAGAATCGCTATCTGACCTCAGGGCTGCAGCCGGTCGATTGCCGGTTCTGCCATGCGACGGTCAATGTCAAGCGTCTGGGCCCCGGACACACTGCGGTGCAATGGAATAACGACGCCTCACAGCGTTGCGCCCACTTCGCCGAGATGCGCGCCGGCGGCGAGCCCACCGCTCGCGCGCGGGCTTGCCCGAAACTCGCCGACAGCATCGAGCACGCGGTCGCCGAGGGATGCTTGGAGGCCGAGTCCACCGCCACTCCACCCGGCGACGGCTAGCCGTCACAGCCCGGCGAAGCGCTCCTTGACCTGCTCGGCCGTCAGCCCGTAGTCGTCGAGTGAATACTT
>CAWIKT010000018.1:0-195080 GCA_963836555.1 uncultured Actinomycetota bacterium
GGCGGCGGTGATGTGGCGTCCGGTCAGCAGCAGATCTGCGGCGATCGTGTAGGGAATCTGGCGCACTAGTCGCACCGCCGAGCCGCCCATCGGGTACAGACTCCACTTGGCCTCGGAGATGCCGAACTTGGCGCTCTCGCCGGCGATGCGAATGTCGGTGCCCTGCAGGATCTCGGTGCCGCCGGCGATGGCCGGGCCCTCCACCGCGGCGATCAGCGGCTTGGTCAGCCGCCGCCCCTTGAGCAGAGCGTCGATGCGCGACGGGTCGTAGCTGCCGTCGGAGAACGAGTCGCCCGGCGGTTTCGCGGTCGCGGCTTTGAGGTCCATGCCCGCGCGAAGTAACCGCCGGCTCCGGTCAGGATGCAGCAGCGGATGTCGGGATCGGTGTCGACGCGGTCCCAGGCCTCGACCATGATCGAGAGCATCTCGGTGGAAAGTGCATTACGGGCTTCTGGTCGGTTCAGCGTCAAGATCAAAGTGTGTCCGCGCTGCTCAATGAGGGCGTCGGCCTTCTTTTCGGACTCGCTCACGAGTGTTTGCCCTCCTACGTTCCGGCCTGAAACTTGTCAGGAAATGTAACACGTTCTAATTTAGGGTCCGTGGCCCTGAATATTGCCGATCTGGCGGAGCACGCCATCGATGCCGTCCCCGACCGTGTAGCGCTGATCTGCGGTGAGGAGCAACTGACCTACGCCCAGCTCGAGGAGAAGGCCAACCGCCTCGCGCACTACCTGCAGGAGCAGGGGGTGAAGAAGGACGACAAGGTCGGCCTCTACTGCCGCAACCGCATCGAGATCGTCATCGCGATGGTGGGCATCGTCAAGGCGGGCGCGATCCTGGTCAACATCAACTACCGCTACGTCGAGGGTGAACTGCGCTACCTGTTCGAGAACTCCGACATGGTCGCGCTGGTGCACGAGCGGCAGTACTCCGAACGCGTCGCCAATGTCTTGCCCGACACTCCCAACGTGAAGACGATCCTGGTCGTCGACGACGGCTCCGACGTGCCCGCCAGCACGTACGAGAGCTACGGCGGCGTCGAGTTCTACGCGGCGATCGCCGACAGCTCGCCCGAACGCGACTTCGGCCCGCGCAGTGCCGACGACATCTACCTGCTGTACACCGGCGGTACCACCGGATTCCCGAAGGGCGTGATGTGGCGCCACGAAGACATCTACCGGGTGCTGTTCGGTGGAACCGACTTCGCCACAGGCGAATTCATCGAAGACGAGTACGACCTGGCCAGGGGAGCGGCGGCCAATCCGCCGATGGTCCGCCATCCGATCCCGCCGATGATCCACGGGGCCACCCAGTCGGCCACCTGGATGTCGATCTTCTCGGGTCAAACCACCGTTCTCGCACCGGAATTCAACGCCGACGAGGTCTGGCGCACTATTCACGAACACAAGGTCAACCTGCTGTTCTTCACCGGCGACGCGATGGCGCGGCCACTGCTCGACGCGCTGCTGGCACATCAGGAAAAGGTAACGAGTACGACCTGTCGTCGCTGTTCCTGCTCGCCTCCACCGCCGCGCTGTTCTCGCCGAGCATCAAGGAGAAGTTCCTCGAACTGCTGCCCAACCGGGTCATCACCGACTCAATTGGCTCCTCAGAGACAGGTTTTGGCGGCACCAGCATCGTCGCCAAGGGCGCCCCGCACAGCGGCGGTCCGCGCGTGTCGATCGATCACCGGACCGTCGTCCTCGACGACGACGGCAACGAGGTCAAGCCGGGCTCCGGCGTCCGCGGCTTCATCGCCAAAAAGGGCAACATCCCGGTCGGCTACTACAAGGACGAGAAGAAGACGGCCGAGACGTTCAAGACCATCAACGGCGTGCGCTACGCGATCCCCGGCGACTTCGCCACGGTCGAAGAGGACGGCACCGTCACGATGCTGGGTCGCGGCTCGGTGTCGATCAACAGCGGCGGCGAAAAGATCTACCCCGAAGAGGTCGAGGCTGCGCTCAAGGGACATCCCGACGTCTTCGATGCGCTGGTGGTCGGTGTGCCTGATCCGCGCTACGGCCAGCACGTGGCCGCGGTCGTGCAGGCGCGGCCCGGCGCGCGCCCCGCGCTCTCCGACTTGGACTCCTTCGTTCGCGCCGAGATCGCGGGATACAAAGTGCCACGAAGCCTTTGGCTGGTCGACGAGGTCAAGCGATCCCCGGCCGGTAAGCCGGACTACCGCTGGGCCAAGGAGCAGACCGAGGCGCGGCCGGCCGACGACGTACACGCCGCCCACGCGACCGCTTGAGCAACTTCGTCAAGAGTCATTCCGCAGCGCCACCCGGCTTCTTCGAATGTGAGGCCGCTGGGCTGCGGTGGCTGTCGGCCGCGGCCGGCGGAGTGCCGTGTGTGCCGGTTGTGGCGGTGAACGCCACCAGCCTGACGCTGCGACGGCTGGCGTCGGTGCCTCCCACTCGGGACGCGGCGTTCGAGTTCGGTAGTCGGCTGGCGGTCACGCACGACGCTGGGGCCGTGGGGTTCGGGGCCGGTCCGGATGGATGGGATGGGCCCGGCTTCTTCGGGCCGTTGACTCAGCCGTTGCCGATGTCGCTACGGCCGCAACCACTTTGGGGTCGGTTCTATGCTGACGAGCGGCTGGCCCCAATGGCCGAGATGGCCGCGCCGCGACTTTCGGCGTCCATCCGTGACGCTGTCGATGGTGTCGTGGCACGTTGCCGCGCTGGCGAGTTCGATGACGGCGATACTCCGGCGCGACTCCACGGCGACTTGTGGGCCGGCAATGTGATGTGGACGCCCGACGGGGTGGTCCTCATCGATCCCGCCGCTCACGGCGGCCACCGCGAGAACGACCTGGCGATGCTCGCCCTATTCGGTTGCCCGCACCATGACGCGATCGTCGACGGCTACCAGCGACTCCACCCGCTGCGGCCCGATTGGCGCAAGCGCATCGGATTGCACCAGCTTTTCGCACTGCTTGCTCACGTTGTGTTGTTCGGCGGCGGGCACGCCGAACGCACCGGTGCGTGCGCGCGGGCAGCCCTAGCGCTGTGAATCGCGCGGATCCGGTCGCCGGAATCGACGTCTGAATTCGCGATCGAATGGCCTGCCGTCGGTAGTCGAATTGGCGCGCTGTACGTCGTTCGGATGACGTCAACGGTTTACTTCCTTGGCAATTGTCGCGACCGGCGGACAAACACTATGAGCTACCTGTGCGCGGGCTCTGAACTGCACAAACCTTCCGACTCCCGGAATTCACGTGTTAGCTTGCCGATATCCCGGCAGAAAAGCCGGAGCGCAAAAAAATGAAAAATTATTTCAAGATTTGCACGGCACGCGAGCCCCGGAAACGCTATCTTACCGCTGGCTGAGAAATTCTCAGCCAGCCGAACCGGTGCGAGGGGCAGCGCCGGGACAGATCGGTGGGGCGCCGTTGGATCGGGGGGTTCCGGCGCCCCATCCAAGCCTGCCGACTCACCTCCGGCAGGGAAGGACCCCGCACGCCCCGTCGTGCGGGGTCCTTTTCCATCTCTAGAGTCGAAGCGTGAATGGCGCGCAGGTTTTGATCAACACCCTGGTCGACGGTGGGGTCGACGTATGCTTCGCCAACCCCGGCACGTCCGAGATGCACTTTGTCGCGGCCCTGGACGCCGTTCCGCAGATGCGCGGCGTCTTGACCCTGTTCGAGGGCATTGCGACCGGTGCGGCCGACGGCTATGCCCGTATCTCTGGCCGACCTGCCGCGGTACTGCTCCACTTGGGCCCAGGCCTGGGCAATGGTCTGGCGAACCTGCACAACGCGCGCCGGGCGCGGGTGCCGATGGTCGTCGTTGTCGGCGACCACGCTACCTATCACAAGAAGTACGACGCCCCACTGGAATCGGACATCGACGCCCTCGCCGGCAGCGTTTCGGGTTGGGTGCACCGGACTGGCGACACCGCCGACGTGGCAGCCGATGCGGCCGAAGCGGTCGCGAAAACCTGCTCCACTAACCAGATTTCGACGCTGATTCTGCCTGCCGACACATCGTGGACCGATGGGGCGCAGTTGGGCGAGCGATCGGCACTCCGACCGAAGCCTCTGGAGGTCGACGCGGACGCCGTCGAAGCGGCCGCCGCGGTGCTGCGTTCCGGCGAGCCGACCGTCCTGCTGGTCGGTGGCGACGCCACTCGTGGGGTCGGCCTGACGGCAGGCGCCCGGATCGCCGAGGCGACTGAAAACCGTTGGTACTGTGAGACCTTCCCGACGCGGTTGCAGCGCGGCGCGGGAATCCCCGCCGTCGACCGGATCCCGTACTTCGCCGAGGCGGTCGTTGCGCAACTCGACGGCGCCAAGCATCTGATTCTGGCGGGTGCGCCGTCCCCGGTTTCGTTTTTCGCCTATCCCGACAAGCCCAGCGATCTGGTGCCGGAGGGCTGCGAAGTTCACGTGCTGTCCGGCCCGCACGGCGCCGCAGCGGCGTTGACCGCCTTGGCCGACAACCTGGCGCCCGGCACCGATGCCAAAGTCGCAGAGCTGTCGCGTCCCCACCTGCCGACCGGTGCATTGACCGCCGTGTCGGTGGCCGACGTGGTGGGCGCGCTGATGCCCGACAACGCGATCGTGGTCGACGAATCCAACACATCCAGTGTTCCGCTGGCGGCGGCGACCGCCGGTGCGCCGGCCCACGACTGGCTCACCCTGACCGGCGGTGCCATCGGCTACGGGATCCCGGCGGCGGTAGGCGCCGCGGTGGCCGCGCCCGACCGGCCGGTGCTGTCCCTGGAATCCGACGGCTCTGCGATGTACACGATTTCCGGTCTGTGGACCCAGGCTCGGGAGCAGCTGAACATCACGACCGTCATCTACAACAACGGCGCGTACGACATCCTGCGGTTGGAACTGCAGCGCGTCGGCGTCGGCTCAGCGCCGGGACCCAAGGCGCAAGAACTTCTCGACTTATCGCGGCCGACAATGAATTTCGTCAAGATCGCCGAGGGCATGGGCGTGCCGGCGCGGCGGGCCACTACCGCTGAGGAGTTCGCGGACGCCCTGCGGGCGGCGTTCACCGAGCCCGGGCCACACCTGATCGACGCCGTCGTCCCGTCACTGCTGGGCTAGGCGGTCGACAACCCAGTCGGCCAGAGCGTCGATGACCTCGACCCCGGCTTCGTAGCCCCCGGCGCGCATCTCCGCCGCGAGCGCCACGCCGACGATTCCCGACTCGCCCGGCACGACAGCGAACTGGCGGACCATATACTCGCCCTCCAGCCCTGGGCCCCAACCACCCTTGGCGGCATAGCCTTTCGCGGCCAACCCCCAGCGGTGCTCAGCGCACAGACCGCTCATCAGCTCGATCACCGGTGACGCACCGAGCACCCGGGTGAGACCCGCGGCGAACCGGGCCTGGTCTAACAGCGCCCACCGGGTTTGGCCAAACGGCGTGTATTCGGCTCGTAATCTGCGTGATTCGACCACGGTGACGTCGTCGCCCGCCTCGCGGATGACGGCCTGTACCAACGGTTGGCCGGCGCTGTCCAGCCGAGACCAGAGCTCCTCGGCGGCGGCGTTATCGGAGTCGACGATCGCTTCCGTGACCGGTCCCTCCACACCGGCACGCAGGGCAGCAACAGCCAGCGGCACCTTGACGGTCGACCACGCGACGCCCGACACCCAAGGGCCGAATACCTCGGCACGTCCACCCGCCGATGCAATGGCGACGCCGACATCTGCGGCTAGCCGCCGTGAGAGATCTTGGAGGGCAGAGGCATTCACCGGGGGATCGGCACTACTGGGTCGTCACAGTCCAGGCCTTCGGCCGTCAGTTGCCGCTTGAGCACCTTGAAAGTCGCCGTCTTTGGCAGATTCGAGCCGAGCCGGACGTACGACGGCCACTGCTTTGGGCCAAGGTCCGTCTGCTCGGCGAGAAATGCGCGAAACTTGTCCACATCGAATTCTGCACCGGAGGTCAGCACCAGCGCGGCCATCACCTGGTCTCCCACGGCGGGGTCCGGCACCGCGTACACGGCCACCTCGGTCACGTCTGGATGGCGGGCCAACACCCGCTCGATCGGTGCCGTACCGAGGTTTTCGCCGTCGACACGTAGCCAATCGCCGAGCCGACCGGCGAAGTAGGCATAGCCGGCTTCATCGCGGTAGGCGAGGTCACCGCTGTGGTATGCCCCGCCGGCCATCCGCTGCTCGTTGGCCTCGGGATCGTTGTAGTACCCCTCGAAACGGCCTGCGCCCGTGACGTTTACCAACTCGCCCACCACACCGACCGGACACTGCTGTCCGGTGTCGACGTCGATGATCTGGATCTCGTCGGGCAGCGGCCCGAGGGCACCGGGCGGGGTGTCGGGGGTGCGGCCGATGGCGATGCCACCCTCGGTCGAACCGAACCCGTCGACTACCCGACAACCGAACCGCGCCGCGAAGCGCTCGATGTCCGCGGGCGCGCCCTCGTTGCCGTACACCGCTCGCAACGGATTGTCCGCATCGTCCGGGCGCTCGGGTGTGGCGAGCACGTAGGACAACGGCTTACCCACATAGTTCGCGTACGTGGCCCCGTAGCGCCGGATGTCGGGCAGAAACCCGGAGGCGGAGAACTTGCGCCGCAACACCATTGAGCCACGGCAGGCCAGCGCCACCGCCCACCCGACCAGTACCGCGTTGGAGTGGAAGAGCGGCATCGACGCGTAACAGACGTCGGACGGCCCCAGGCCGAACCGTTCGGACATCGTGACACCGGCAATCGCCACCTTGCCGTGGCTGCACATCACCGCCTTGGGGTTGCCGCTGGTGCCCGACGTGAAGATCAGCATGAACAGGTCATCGGGTGACGCGTTCTGAAACTGCACCTCGGCATCGCTGTGCGCCGAAACCTCGGCTGCCCAGGAAGCCGAGTCGATGTTGATGTGGTCGATATCGCCCAGCGTCGCAGCGGATTTCGAGTCCGCCAGCACCACCTGGCAGTCCGCGTGCGCGATATCGCGCGCCAGCGCGTCGCCCCGGCGTACCGGGTTGAGTCCCACCGGGATGATCCCCGACATGCCTGCGGCCACCAACACCGAGGAGAAGAACGGCGTGTTCTCCAGCAGCACCCCGATATGCGGGGGCCGGTTCGGGTCGAGTCTGACGCGCAGGGCGGCGGCGACCGCGGCGCCGTGCCGGAGATGGTCGCGCCAGCTGACGAACGAGTCCTCGAAGTAGACGCCCCGGTCGTCGATGTCGACCAGCGGTGCCAGCAGATCGGCGACGGTAGGCAGCGGGTCCACAGTTACGCGGGGGTGTCCGCCAGTTCGCGGCCGATCTTCAACAGCTGACCGGTCGCGCTGCCGATCGCGAACTCGGTTTGCTTGGCGGCCAGGAAATATCGGTGCACCGGGTGGTCGGTGTCGATGCCGACACCGCCGTGGATGTGCACGATGGTGTGCGCAACGCGGTGTCCGGCGTCGGCGGCCCAGAACGCCGCGGTGGCGACCTCGGTGTCGGCGGGAAGGTCTTCGCTGAGTCGCCACGCCGCCTGGGTCAACGTCAGGCGCAGACCCTTGACGTCGATGTAGCCATCGGCCAGTCGTTGTCCGACGGCCTGGAAGCTGCCGATCGGGCGATCGAACTGCTCACGCTCCCGGGCGTATTCGGCGGTCATCTGCAGGCCCCGCTCCAGCACGCCGAGCTGGAAAGCGCTGTGACCCAGCACGCCCAGCGTCTTGACCCAGCCGACGACCTCGTCGCCACCGACCAGGCGTGTGCCGGCGACCTCGACGCCGTCCAGCCGAAGATGTCCGATGCTGCCCAGCCCAGTAGTGTTCAGGGCCGTCACCGTGACCCCCGGGTCGCTGGTGGTCACCAGGAAAACCGATGTGCCCGAATCGGTTTCGGCTGGCACCAGAAAGGCGTCGGCAACCGGCCCGTAAGCGATCTGGGTGCGGGTTCCGGTCAGCTTGTAACCCTCGCCGGACGACGTGGCCTTTACTGGGCCGTCGCCCATCTCGCCGTCCAGTGCGACCGCGAGAATCTTCGAGCCATCCACTGCGGGGACGCCCCACTCTTGCTGCAGTTCACTCGGACCGAACCGCGCCAATGCGCCGGCGGCGAGCACCACCGACTCGAGATAAGGAACGGCCGCCAATTGGCGCCCCAGCCCGACCAGCACGGCAACCTCTTCGAGTACGCCGAATCCGCCGCCACCCAACGATTCCGGCGCGGCCGTGGACAGGACGTCCGCGTCGGCCAGCTTGCGCCACAGCTCGCGGTCGAACCGCTGCTCGAGGCCGTCGAGTTCGCGTTGATGTTCTGGCGTGCACACTGCATCGACGATGGTGGTGACCAGGCCGCCGAGGTCTTGCGCGGCTTCGGTTGTCGAGAAGTCCATCAGTTTCCCAGCTTTCGTTAGCGGTTGGCTCGGGGAAGGCCGAGCGCCACCATGCCGATGATGTCGCGTTGCACCTCGTTGGTGCCACCGCCGAAGGTCAGGATCAGGCAGGCGCGGTGCATCCGTTCGACGCGACCGCGCAGCAGCGCGCCGGGCGAATCCTGTCGCACGGTCGCCGCAGTGCCGAGCACCTCCATCAGCAGCCGGTAGGCCTCGGTGGCCAACTCGGTGCCGAACACCTTGGCCGCCGACGCGTCCGCCGGGGACGGACTGGCCGACTCGGACGACGCCAGCTCCCAGTTGATCAGCTTGAGCACCTCGACCTTGGCATGCACGCGCGCCAGGTTGAGCTGCACCCATTCGGAGTCGATCAGCCTTGCGCCGGCGGCATCCTTGGTGTTCTGCGCCCATTCGCGAACTTGGTTGAGGGCCATGATGATTGGCATCGGCGATACCAGCGCGACACGTTCGTGGTTGAGCTGGTTGGTCACCAGTTTCCAGCCGGCGTTTTCCTCGCCGACCCGGTTGGCCACCGGAACGCGGACGTCCTGGTAGTAGGTGGCGCTGGTGTCGACCCCGGACATGGTGTGCACCGGCGTCCAGGAGAAACCTTCGGCGGTGGTCGGCATGATCAGCATCGAAATGCCGCGGTGCTTCTTGGCCTCGGTGTTGGTGCGGACGGCCAGCCAGACGTAGTCGGCGTAGGCGATCAGGCTGGTCCACATCTTCTGTCCGTTGACCACGTAGTCATCACCGTCGCGCACCGCGGTGGTGCGCAGGTTGGCGAGGTCGGTGCCGGCGCCGGGCTCGGAGTAGCCGATCGAGAAATGCAGGTCGCCCGCCGCGATTTTGGGTAGGAAGAAGTTCTTCTGCTCCTCAGACCCGTAGTGCATGATCGTCGGCGCGACGCTGTTGATGGTCAGGAACGGCACCGGGGCGCCGGCGATCGCGGCCTCGTCGGTGAAGATCAACGAGTCCATCGGCGAGCGGTCTTGCCCGCCGTACTCTTTCGGCCAGTTCAGGGTGAGCCAGCCGTCCTTGCCCATCTGCGCGACGGTCTCGCGGTACACGTTGCCCTCGCCGACCTCACCCGACGTCGAACTCAGTGCTTCGCGACGCTCCGGGGTGATCAGCTCGGTGAAGTACGACCGCAGTTCGCGGCGCAACTCCTCCTGCTCCGGGGTGTAACTGATGCGCATTCTGGCCGCCCTCCAGTCATCGGTGAGTTCTGCGCAGCCTGCATCGTGGCTACCCATTCGCTTCCCTGGTTGTAACACGTTCTAGTCTGAGGGTCCAGCGACCGTTCTTCTGGACGCGACCGGGACTGGTCGTATGGTGGGCATACCGTTTCAGAGCCATAGTCCAGGCTTGCGTCTAAGGAGGAACGTCGTGCGGGTGAAAGTCGACCGTGACCGGTGTGAGGGCAACGCGGTGTGCTTGGGAATCGCGCCGGATATCTTCGACCTCGACGACGAGGATTACGCGGTGGTGAAGGTCGACCCAGTGCCGGCCGACCAGGAGGCATTGACTGAGCAGGCGATCGCAGAATGCCCGCGAGCCGCCTTGATACGCGAAGACTAGAGGTATTCATAAATTGACTACGCCCAACGGACCGGCTTCTCCCCAGACCGCCGGGCGGTCTGCATCGTCGCCGGCGGCAAGCACGAACGCGATCGACCTTTCCGGGAAGGTCGCGGTGGTCACCGGCGCGGCCGCGGGGCTGGGGCGTGCCGAGGCGATCGGCCTGGCTCGCGCCGGCGCCACCATCGTGGTGAACGACATCAAAGCCGCGTTGGACGCCTCCGACGTGATCGACGAGATCGGTGGCGCCGGTTCCAAAGCCGTGGCGGTCGCCGGCGATATCAGCCGGCGCGAGACTGCCGACGAATTGATCAGCACCGCAGACGGATTGGGCGGGCTCGGCATCGTCGTGAACAACGCCGGGATCACCCGCGATCGGATGCTGTTCAACATGTCCGACGAGGAATGGGACGCCGTGATCGCGGTGCACCTGCGTGGGCACTTCCTGCTGACGCGTAATGCCGCTACTTACTGGCGCGCCAAGGCCAAGGAGAACGAGGGTTCGGTCTACGGGCGAATCATCAACACCTCGTCGGAGGCGGGGCTGGTCGGACCGGTCGGGCAGGCGAACTATGGTGCGGCCAAGGCCGGCATCATTGCGCTGACCTTGACAGCAGCGCGGGCGCTGGGCAAGTACGGGGTGTCAGCCAATGCGATTGCGCCGCGGGCGCGGACCGCGATGACCGCCGACGTATTCGGCGAGGCCCCAGAGGTCGGCGCCGGTGAGGTGGATCCGTTGTCGCCCGAACATGTGGTGACGCTGGTGCGGTTCCTGGCCTCGCCTGCCGCCGAGGCAGTCAACGGGCAGGTCTTTGTCGTGTACGGACCGGAGGTGACGTTGATGGCGGCGCCCACGGTCGAACGGCGCTTCACCGCGGACGCACAAGCGTGGGATCCCGAGGACCTCAGCTCCGCGCTGCACGGCTACTTCGCCGATCGCGACCCGAAGCTGACATTCGGAGCCCGTGGATTAGTGGACTGAATCTGCGCCGGAACACCTTCGCATCGGTTGGAATTCGACTAGAACACGTTTCAGGATGATCTAGGTCACAAAGCCTCTGACCTGGCAAATTACTAATGTTTGTCTAATTCTGCCGTTCTTTGACACTGCGAACTTGTTCTAGTTACGATTGGCCGGCTCACGCGGAGCGCCGGCAGTTCAGCAACAAGGTAAAGCGGCGCGACCGGGGACACAAGGCCTTCGGTCTGAAGGTGGAGACACCCGCGCGAGAAGGGAACCACGTTGATCGAACAGCTTGCGGTTCCGGCTCGGGCCGTGGGCGGTTTCGTCGAGATGGCCCTGGACACCTTCCGCAAGACATTTCAGCGGCCCTTCCAGTTCCGCGAGTTCCTTGACCAGACCTGGATGATCGCGCGGGTTTCGCTGGTCCCGACGCTGTTGGTGGCCATTCCGTTCACGGTCCTGGTGGCGTTCACGCTCAACATCCTGCTTCGCGAGATCGGCGCCGCCGACCTATCCGGGGCGGGCACCGCGTTCGGCACGATCACCCAGCTCGGACCCGTCGTCACCGTGTTGGTGGTGGCCGGCGCGGGCGCCACGGCGATCTGCGCCGACCTCGGCGCGCGCACCATTCGCGAGGAGATCGACGCGATGCGGGTGCTGGGCATCGACCCGGTCCAACGACTGGTAGTGCCCCGGGTGTTGGCATCGACGTTCGTCGCGCTGCTCCTCAACGGTCTCGTCTCAGCCATCGGCATCGCCGGTGGCTACGTCTTCTCGGTTCTGCTGCAGGGCGTCAATCCGGGTGCGTTCGTCAACGGGCTGACGGTGCTGACGCACCTCGGCGAGTTGGTCCTCTCCGAAGTCAAAGCGTTGCTGTTCGGTGTGGTTGCCGGTCTGGTGGGCTGCTACCGGGGGCTGACGGTGAAGGGCGGTCCGAAGGGCGTCGGGGTCGCGGTCAACGAGACCGTCGTCTACGCGTTCATCTGCCTGTTCGTGATCAACGTGATCATGACGGCCGTCGGCGTTCGGGTGCTGGCCCGATGACGCGGGTCGAGGAGTGGCGACCATGAGTTACGACGCCACGCTGCGAGTCCGGCGCTTCTTCCACCGGTTCGCCGGGCCGGTCGACAACTTCGGTGAACAGGCGCTGTTCTACGGCGAGTCGATGCGCTACATCCCGAATGCGCTCACCCGCTACCGCAAAGAGACGATCCGGTTGATCGCCGAAATGACGATGGGCACGGGCGCATTGGTGCTCATCGGCGGAACAGTCGGCGTTGCAGCATTTTTGACGCTCGCGTCAGGCGGCGTGATCGCGGTGCAGGGCTATGAGTCGTTGGGCAACATCGGCATTGAGGCCCTGACCGGGTTTCTATCGGCGTTTCTGAACGTCCGTATTGTCGCTCCCGTCGTTGCGGGGATTGCGTTGGCGGCCACCATCGGTGCCGGCACCACAGCGCAGTTGGGCGCGATGCGGGTCGCCGAGGAGATCGACGCTATTGAGGCGATGGCCGTGCACTCGGTGTCCTACCTGGTGTCGACGCGGCTAATCGCGGGGTTGATCGCGATCGTCCCACTGTATTCGCTTGCGGTACTTGCCTCTTTCTTCGCCGCGCGTGCCACCACGGTTTTCATCAACGGGCAGTCGGCCGGACTGTATGACCACTACTTCAACACCTTCCTGATTCCGACCGACCTGCTGTGGTCGTTCCTGCAGGCCATCGTGATGTCGATCGGAGTGATGCTGATTCATACGTACTACGGCTACAACGCATCTGGCGGTCCGGTAGGGGTCGGCCTGGCGGTCGGCCAGGCGGTCCGCACCTCGCTGATCGTGGTCGTCGTCATTACTTTGTTCATCTCGCTGGCCGTGTACGGCGCGTCCGGTAATTTCAACCTCTCCGGATAAGGGGGACAGTGGCAAGCACCGGTGCACAACGCACTCACGTGAGGCTGGCAGCGGCGCTGCTGGCCTCTCTGTTGGTGGCGTTCGCGGTGCTGACCTACCTGTCCTATACCGCGGCGTTCTCGCCGACGGACACCGTCACGCTCACCGCGCCCCGCGCCGGCCTCGAGATGGACCGCGGCAACAAGGTGAAATATCGTGGCATTCAGATCGGCAAGGTCGACGACATCAGTTATGCGGGCGAGCACGCCCAGTTGCGGCTGGCCATCGACGGCGGCGAGTTGCACTACATCCCCTCCAACGCCGCCGTTCACATCGCCAGCAGCACCGTCTTCGGCGCCAAGTCGGTGGAGTTCATCACGCCGAAGGAGCCCTCGCCGGCGGCGCTGAGGCCGGGCGCGCATCTGGCGGTCTCCGCGGTCTCGCTCGAAGTGAACACGCTCTTTCAGTCGCTGATCGGCCTGCTGCAGAAGATCGATCCCGTCGAGCTGAACGGCACGCTGAGCGCGCTGGCCGAGGGCCTTCGCGGGCACGGCAAAGACCTCGGTGGCGTGCTGGCCGGCTTGAATACCCTGACGCAGCAACTCAATCCGAAGCTGCCCACCCTGCAGCAGGACTTCCGTAAGGCCGCTGCCGTCGCCAACATCTACGCCGACGCCGCACCGGACCTCGTCACCGTATTCAATAACACGCCCACGATTGCCAGGACGGTCGTCGACCAGCAGACCAATCTCAACACCAGCTTGCTGTCCGCAATCGGCTTGTCCAACAACGCCTATGACACTTTGGCACCTGCCGAGCAGAACTTGATCGACGCGATCAAGCGACTGCGCGCCCCGTTGAAGGTCGCCGCCGACTATTCGCCGGAGTTCGGTTGCCTATTCGGTTCAATAGACCGAGGTATCAAGGAATTCGCGCCCATCCTCGGCGTGAAAAAGGCCGGCTTGTTCACCTCATCGAGCTTCATCCTCGGTGCTCCGACCTATACCTATCCGGAAAGCCTCCCGAGGGTCAACGCCTCGGGTGGGCCGAATTGCCGCGGCCTGCCGGACCTGCCGACCAAGCAAACCAGCGGCTCCTGGTACCGCGCACCGTTCCTGGTGACCGACAACGCGAACATCCCCTATGAGCCGTTCACCGAGGTTCAGGTGGACGCACCGTCGACGCTGCAGTGGTTGTTCCACGGCGCATTCGCAGAGCGGGACGACTTCTGATGGACAGTCACGAATCCCAACGTTCGGTGCTGATCAAGGTCGGGATCTTCACGGCCACCATGCTGTTGGTGGCCCTCGGCCTGGTGGTGACGTTCGGTGAGTTCCGCTTCGGGCCGTCGAACACCTACCACGCCAACTTCATCGACGCGACCCGGCTGAAGGGCAACCAGAAGGTCCGGATCGCCGGGGTGCCGGTCGGCGCGGTGAAAGAAGTCAAGCTCAACCCCAACAACACCGTCGACGTGGCGTTCACCGTGGACAAGCGCTACACGTTGTACACCTCGACGCGCGCGCTGATCCGCTACGACAACCTGGTGGGCGACCGGTTCCTCGAAATCGCCTCGGGTCCAGGGGAGTTGCGCAAACTCGCACCTGGCGGAACCATCGACCAGCGGCATACCCAGCCGGCGCTCGACCTCGACGCGCTACTTGGCGGCTTGCGCCCGGTGCTCAAGGGACTCGACGCCGACAAGATCAACACGATCAGCAGCTACGTGATCGATCTGCTGCAGGGCCAGGGCGGGGCGCTGTCCAATTTGCTGGCCAATACCAATGCCTTCGGCTCGACACTCGGTGCGCGCGACCGCGCCATCGGTGACGTGATCACCAACCTCAACGCCGTGCTGGCCACCGTCGACGCCAAGGGGGCACAGTTCTCGGACACCGTCGACCAGTTGCAGAAGCTGATCACCGGACTGGCCCAGGGGCGTGACGCGATCGCGGGAGCGATCCAGCCCCTTGCCACGACCACGTCGGATCTGACTGACCTGCTGAAGCATTCGCGCAGGCCATTGCAAGGCACGATCGAGAATCTCCGACCGATCGCCAATGAAATCAACGATCGTCTGCCCGAAGTCAACAACGACATCGAGCAACTCGGTGAGGACTACCTTCGGCTGTCCGCGCTCGGTGCCTACGGGGCCTACTTCAACATCTACTTCTGCACGGTTTCGCTGAAGATCAACGGCCCGGCCGGCAGCGACATCCTCATCCCGATGGGTGGCCAGGTGGATCCGAGCAAAGGCAGGTGCGCTTTTGTCAACAAGTAGCACTCACCGCCGCGACCGCGACCCGCTCCGCACCGGAATCTTCGGGGTGATCCTCGTGGTGTGCGTTGTCCTGGTCGCGTTCGGCTACAGCTCACTGCCGTTTTGGCCGCAGGGCCGGCCCTACACCGCCTACTTCGCCGACGCCGGTGGCATCAATCCCGGCAACGACGTCTACGTGTCCGGCATCAAAGTCGGTAAAGTGCAAGCGGTTACGCTCGCCGGGGACAACGCCAAGGTGGCGTTCACCGTTGATCGGCACGTCAATGTGGGGAACAGTTCGTTGGCGGCGATCCGGACCGAGACCATCCTCGGCCAGCGTGCGGTTGCGATCACGCCCGCTGGAACGGGCATCGCCACCACCATCCCGCTGAACCGGACCACTACGCCCTACGCCCTGGGCTCCGCGCTGGAGGACCTCGGCCACACCGCCGGCGATCTGGACAAAGCTCAGTTCGAGAAGTCGCTGAAGGTGTTGACCGACGCCCTGCACGACTCCACCCCGCAGTTGCGCGGTGCGCTGGACGGCATCACCTCGCTGTCGCGCGCGCTGAACACCCGTGATGAGGCGCTGGAACAGCTTCTGGCACATGCTAAATCGGTGACCGGTGTGCTAGCCGAGCGCGCCGGACAGGTCAACAAACTGATCGTCGACGGCAACCAGCTGTTCGCCGCGCTCGACGCACGTCGCGCCGCGCTGGCCGAATTGATTTCCGGTATCGATGACGTTTCGGCGCAGCTCTCCGGCTTCGTCGCCGACAACCGCAAGGAGTTCGGTCCCGCACTGACCAAGCTCAATACCGTGCTGGACGACCTCAACGAACGGCGCGACTACATCAGCGAAGCGCTGAAGCGCCTTCCCTCCTATGCAACGACGCTCGGCGAGGTGGTCGGCTCTGGACCCGGCTTCAACGTCAACGTCTACGGTGTGCTTCCCGCGCCCATCGTCGGGATGGTGTTCGACACCGTCTTCCAGCCGGGCAAGCTGCCGGCCAGCTTCGCCGACTACCTGCGCGGGATGGTCCAAGAGCGCTGGAGATTGAGGCCGCAGTCGCCATGACCTTCGCCTCCGCTCTGCATGAACGTCGCCGCAGCTTACGGCTGACGTTGGCCGTGCTGCTGGCCATTTCGCTCGCCGTGGCTGCCTTCCTGGTCTGGCCGGGACGAACCGGCCACAAGATCGTCGGCTACTTCACCTCGGCGGTCGGGTTGTATCCCGGCGATCAGATCCGCATCGTGGGTGTGCCGGTGGGCACGATCGCGTCGATCGAGCCTCGTGCTGAAGACGTCAAGGTCACCATGTCGGTAGACAGTGACGTCAAGGTGCCCGCGGGCGCGCGCGCAGTCATCATGTCGCCCAATCTGGTTGCCGCGCGGTTCATTCAGCTCGCTCCCGCCTACACCAGCGGACCGGCCATGCCCGACGGGGCCAGCATCCCACTGGCCAAGACCGCGGTGCCGGTGGAGTGGGACGAGGTCAAGGAGTCGCTGACCGACCTGGCCAAGCAGCTCAGCCCGGCGGCTGGTCAGCTGCAGGGCCCGCTGGGCAAGGCAATCAACCAGGCCGCGGACACCTTCAACGGCAACGGCGATTCGTTCCACTCCGCTCTGCGTGAACTCTCGCAAGCCGCCGGTCGGTTGGGCGATTCCCGCGCCGACATCTTCGGCACGGTCAAAAACCTGCAGGTGCTTGTCGATGCGCTGTCGGCCAGCAACGAGCAGATCGTGTCGTTCGCCGGGCACGTGGCCTCGGTATCACAGGTCCTCGCCAAGAGTTCGACACACCTGGACAACACCCTGGGCACGTTGAACCAGGCTCTGATTGACGTCAAAGGCTTTCTACAGCAGAACAATTCGACGTTGATCGGGACGGTCAACAAGCTCACCGACCTGACCCAGGTGTTGAGCGACCAGAGTGAAGACATCGAACAGGTATTACACGTCGCCGGCCCCGGTATCTCGAACTTCTACAACATCTACGACCCCGCGCAGGGAACGCTGAACGGCTTGATCTCGATCCCTGAGTTCGCCAACCCCGTGCAATTCATCTGCGGCGGTTCGTTCGATACTGCGGCGGGCCTGTCCGGACCGGAGTACTACAAGCGAGCCGAGATCTGCCGCGAACGCCTGGGTCCGCCCCTGCGCCGGTTGACGTTCAACTACCCCCCGTTCATGTTCCACCCGCTCAACATGATCACCGCATACAAGGGCCAGATCATGTACGACACCCCGGAAACGCAGGCCAGGTCGCAGACGCCGATCCCGGACCTGCACTGGATACCGGCGCCGGGTTCGCATCCGCCCAAGCCGACGGACCTGCAGGCTCTGATGATTCCGCAGGCAGCACCGGGTGCGCCGGCGCCGGCCAACGCTCCGTTCGGGCCGCGCCCTGGTCCCGCGCCCGCGGCCCCGCCGTTGCCGGCCGAGCAGGGGGCTGGCCGATGAAACGGATTATGTTGCGTGGCGGCGCATTAGCCGCCGGCAGTGCACTGCTGGCGGGCTGCCAGTTTGGCGGATTGAACTCGGTCGCGTTGCCCGGTACTGCCGGGCACGGTTCGGGCTCGTACTCGATCACGGTGAACCTGGCCGACGTGGCGACGCTGCCGCAGAACTCGCCGGTGATGGTCGACGACGTCACGGTCGGCAGCGTCTCCGGTATCGACGCGATGCAGCGCAGCGACGGAACTTTCTACGCCGCAGTCAAACTGGCGCTGGACAAGAACGTGGTGCTGCCGGCGAACGCGATCGCCCGGGTGGCGCAGACCTCGCTGCTGGGTTCCCAGCACGTGGAGTTGGCGCCGCCGCCGCCGAATCAGCCGCCGGTAGGCAAGCTGGTCGATGGTTCGGCCATTCAAGAGGCACGAACCAGTCGCTTTCCCACCACCGAGGAGGTGTTCTCCGCGCTCGGTGTCGTCGTCAACAAGGGCAATCTCGGTGCGCTGCAGGAGATCACCGACGAGACCTATCAGGCGGTCGCCGGACGGGAAGGCCAGTTCAACAACCTGGTGCCGCGACTGGCCGAGCTCACGGCCGGGCTGGCCAACCAGGTCAACGACATCGTCGCCGCGATCGATGGGTTGGACCGGTTCTCGACGATATTGGCTGACAACAAGGACGGTTTGGGGCGAACGCTGGAGACGCTTCCCGAAGCGTTGCGGGTGCTCAACAAGAACCGCGACAAGATCGTCGAGGCGTTCGGCGCGCTGAGAAAAGTGGCAACGGTTGCGGCCAACGTGCTTTCGCAGACGAAGGTGGACTTCGCTGCGGACATGAAGGACATCTACGCCAACACAAAGGCGCTGGCCGACAACCGAAAGAACTTCGTGACGTCGATGCAGTTGCTGCTGACTTTCCCGTTCCCGAACTTCGGTATCAAGCAGGCCGTGCGTGGCGACTACCTCAACGTGTTCACCACCTTCGACCTCACTGTCCGACGGCTCGGCGAGACGTTCTTCACCACGTCGTGGCCGCTGGACCCGAACATGCTGCACATGAAGGACATCCTCAATCCGCCCGATTTCGTGCTCGGTGAAATGGCCAATCTCTCCGGGCAGGCCGCGGATCCTTTCAAGATCCCGCCGGGCACACCTCCAGGGAACAACTGATGCTGGACAGACTGACTCGCATCCAACTGATCATCTTCGCGGTGGTCACGGTGATCACCGTCGCTATCATGGCGATCTTCTACCTGCGCTTGCCGGCTGCTCTGGGCATTGGCACGTACCGGGTGACGGCGAACTTCGTCGCCGGCGGCGGGCTGTACAAGAACGCCAACGTCACCTACCGCGGCGTCGCGGTAGGCCGGGTGGAAGCGATGGGTCTCACCAACGACGGGGTCGACGCCGTGATGCGGCTGAACAGCGGCACCGTCGTGCCGTCCAATGTCACCGCCACGGTGAAGAGCGTGTCGGCGATCGGTGAGCAGTACATCGATTTGGTGCCACCCGCGCACGCGGCTACATCCAAACTGCACAACGGGTCTCGCATCGACCGCGGTAACACCATCATCGGGGTGGACGTGGCGACGCTGCTGCATCAGTCGGAGACACTGGTGAACAGCGTCGCCGACACCCGGCTGCGGGAATTGCTGCACGAAACGTTCAAGGCGTTCAACGGGTCCGGCCCCGAGTTGGCCAGGCTGTTCGAATCGTCCCGGCTGCTGGTCGATCAGGCCAATGCGGAGTTCCCGCACACGTCGCAACTGATCGATCAGGTCGGCCCGTTCCTGCAGGCTCAGATTCGCTCCGGCAACGACATCAGGTCATTGTCCGACGGGTTGGCCCGCTTCACTTCCGAAGTGCGCCAGGCTGATCCGCAGCTGCGGACGTTGCTGACCGTCGTCCCGCCGGCGGTGGACCAGGCCAACACCGCGTTCTCCGGGATCCGGCCGTCGTTTCCGATGTTGGCGGCCAACCTGGCCAACCTGGGCCGGGTCGGGGTCATTTACCACAAGTCGATCGAGCAGCTGCTGGTGGTCCTGCCGGCCTTGTTCGCCGCGATCATCACCGCGGCCAACGGTGAACCCCAGGACGAGGGTGCCAAGCTCGACTTCAAGGTCAACGTCGACCCGCCGCCGTGCACCACGGGATTCATTCCGCCACCGATGATCCGGACCCCGGCCGACGAGACGTTGCGGGAACTGCCGACCGACATGTACTGCAAGACCGCGCAGAACGATCCGTCGGCGGTCCGCGGCGCCCGCAACTATCCGTGCCAGGAATTCCCGGGCAAGCGGGCGCCGACCGTCGCGCTGTGCCGTGATCCCAAGGGCTACGTGCCGCTCGGTACCAACCCGTGGCGCGGGCCGCCGATCCCGTACGGAACCCCGATGACAAATGGGCTGAACGTCCTGCCGCCCAACAAGTATCCGTTCATCCCGCCGGGCAACGACCCGGATCCGGGTACACCGGTGGCCGGGCCGCTTCCGCCCGGTGTGATCGAGGGGCCCGGACCGGCGCCGCACCAGCCGTTCCCGACGCCCCCGCCGCCTAACACCGGTGGGACCGATGGCCGGCAGGCGTGGATTCCGCCCGCTCCTTACCCGCCGCAGAACCCGCAGATCCCATTCCCGAAGGCCGTCCCCGCGCCGCCACCGCCGGTGGGATTGCCCGGGGCGCCGTACCCGCCCGCAGAGAAGCCGTGGGGTCCCCCGCCCGGTCCGGCTCCGCAGGCCAACGGGACGGCGTACACCACCTACGACGACGGCACCGGTGCTTTTCAGGACCCTGCGGGCGGCACTGGTATCTTCGCGCCCGGCAAAGTATCGACCGCGGAGAACTGGTTGGACCTGATGCGTGACCCGAGGCAGTTGTGACCGAAGATGAGCCGACCGCAAGCGCGGCCGAGCCGGGCGCCGCGGGTCGGCGGCTGACCAGCCCTGAGCCGGCGACGCGACCCCCGCGGCGGCGGGCTTCACGCGCCGCCGGTCCGCACCGCGGCGAAGCGGCGGCCACGACGGTCCGGGTCGAGACGGCGCCCGGGCCGCCGGTCACGCGGCCCAATACCCCGCTCGGCCCGCCACCCCGGCGGCCCGCCAACCGCCAGCGGGTCGGCTGGATTGCGTTGTCGGCCATCCTGATCGGGATCGCAGTGCTCTCCGGCGGCGTCGGCTTCGAGATCTATCAGCAGCGTCAGGCCGATGCGGAGCAGGCCCGGGCGCAGCGCTTCGTTGACACCGCCACGCAATTGGTGCTCAACATGTTCAGCTACAACCAGGACAACATCGACCAAAGCGTGGGCCGGATCGTCGATAACACCAGCGGTCCTCTGCGCGGCATGCTCACGTCGAACGCCGATAACCTCAAGGCACTGTTTCGTCACACCGATTCGACCTCGGAGGCGGTGCTCAACGGCGCCGCCTTGGAAGGCATCGACAACGTCAGCGACAATGCGTCGGTGTTAGTGGCTTTCCGGGTCACGGTGACTAGCCGGGACGGCGTCAACAAGCCCTCGGAGGCCTACCGGATGCGCGTGATCGTGCACGAGGACGAGAGCGGTCGAATGACCGGCGATGACTTGAAGTACCCAAACGGGGGCAATTGATGCGGTGGGTGATCGCTGCCGTCACGAGCTTACTGACGACTGCGTTCGTCGGATTGGCCGCGCTCGGCGGTTGTTTCTATTGGCAACGGATCGAGACTCGTGGTGAGCAGGCCGCTCGTGCGGCACTTCCGCCGCTGGCTGCGAAGGTGATTCCACAGGTGCTCGGATACGACTACCAAACCGTTGAGCGCAGCATGGACGACGTCTACCCGCGCCTGACGCCGGCCTATCGCGAAGCCTTCAAAAAGCAGGTCGACAAGGACATCATTCCCGAAGCCCGTAAGCGGCAAGTGGTCAGCCAGGTTGAGGTCACCGCGGTCGGAGTCATGTCGGCCGAGCGAAACTCAGCGTCGGTGTTGGTGTACATCAACTCGATCTGGACCGATAACTCGAAGTCGAACTCGAACCCGAACTCGAAAGAGCCTGTCTATCAAGGCAGTCGGGTGCGCGTCGATTACCGGCGCCTCGACGGCAATTGGCTGATCAACTACATCCAACCGATCTAGCCGACGACATATCCCGTCAGCGACACTGCCCGATCTCGTTGCAGTCCAACGGGTAGCGGTCGACCGGGTTGGGTAGCGGTCCCTGAAAGGCCAGCTGGAACGGAGTCTTCGTCATCCCCGGCTGAAGGCCACAGGTGTCGCCGTGAATGCTGGTGTGCGTTCCTGTCAGCGAGACGTCGTCGAAGGCATAGATGTCCGTCGTTTGCGCGGTGCCACCGTCTGGGCACGAGACACCAGTCGCCTTGTCGACCTGAAAGGTCCACCGGTCGCTGGTCAACCGGGCCCGGCCGACGTAGTTGGCCAACTTCTCGGCGCGACTGATCGACCGCGAGGTAAAGCTGGCGACGTTGAGCGAGCAGAGGTCCGCAGCGATGACAGGGTCGGAGAAATCGGGAATCGCCCGCTGCCTCGACGGCGCATCGCACAGCGCCGAGATGCGCCACGTCGTCGCCGGCACCCCGGCTTCGGTGAAGGCGTACACGCCGTCCGGTGGCGGCCCGAGCGCGCTGGCGGGAATCGACGTCCCCACGGCAACGAGTGTCATGGCTGCGGCAGCGGTCAGGCCGCGAAGGATGATTGCCATCCGCCGAGTATCGCAGTGCGCCGGATGGCGCATCAAGGAATTACCCCTTTGCTGGGTTGCCGGCGGCCAGCGCTTCGAGAAACGACCGGGCCCACCGGTCGACGTCATGGGCCAGCACCTGACGCCGCAGGGCGCGCATCCGGCGCCGCCCCTCCTCGTCGGACTGGTTGATCGCCGCCTCGATGGCGTCCTTGACGCCCTCGAGGTCATGCGGGTTGACCAGGTAGGCCTGCGTGAGTTCGGCCGCGGCACCGGTGAATTCGCTGAGCACCAGCGCACCGCCGAGGTCGCTGCGGCACGCGACGTATTCCTTGGCGACTAGGTTCATCCCGTCGCGCAGCGGCGTCACCAGCATGACGTCGCTGGCGACGAAGAACGCGATGAGTTCGTCGCGGGGGACCGGGCGGTGCAGGTAATGCACGACCGGGCGGCCGACCTCGCTGTATTCGCCGTTGATGTGGCCGACCTGACGCTCGATGTCTTCGCGCAGCATCTGGTAGCTCTCCACCCGTTCGCGGCTGGGGGTGGCGAGCTGGATCAGGGCGGCGTCGTCACCTTTGACGCGTCCTTCGGCAAGCAGTTCGCCGAGGGCTTTGAGCCGCACGTCGATGCCCTTGGTGTAGTCCAACCGGTCGACGCCGAGCAGGATCTTGCGAGGGTTGCCGATCTCCGCGCGGATCTCCTTGGCGCGCCGGCGGATGTTGCGGTTGCGGCCCTTCTTGTCGAGCTCGGGCGAGTCGATGGAGATCGGGAAAGCGCCGACTCGAACCGTGCGGCCGTCGACGTCTACCTCACCGATGCGAGATCGCACGCCGATCGAACCGCGGGAGGTGCTCGCGCCGATCAGGCGCCGCGACAGAATCAGGAAGTTCTGCGCGCCGCCGGCGAGGTGGAAGCCGACCAGGTCCGCGCCCAGCAGACCTTCGACGATCTCGGTGCGCCAGGGCATCTGCATGAACAGCTCGACCGGCGGGAACGGGATGTGCAGGAAGAAGCCGATCGTCAGATCGGGCCGGAGTTCGCGCAGCATTTTGGGGACCAGCTGCAGCTGGTAGTCCTGCACCCAGACCGTCGCGCCCTCGGCAGCCGCGCGCGCCGCCGCCGCAGCGAACCGCCGATTGACGTCGACGTAGCGATCCCACCATTCCCGGTGGTAGATCGGCTTGACGACGACGTCGTGATACAGCGGCCACAGCGAGGCGTTGGAAAAGCCTTCGTAATATTGTTCGACGTCGTCGGCCGACAGCCGCACCGGGTGCATTCGGAGGTCGTCCTCGACGATGGGTTCGTCGGTGACGTCCACATCCTCATCGACGACCCCGGGCCAGCCGATCCAGGCGCCGCTACGGCGTCGCAGCAATGGCTCCAGGGCGGTGACTAACCCGCCGGGGCTCCGTTTCCAGCTGGTGGTGCCGTCGGGCAACCGCTCCATGTCGATCGGCAGCCGATTGGCGACCACGACGAAATCGGACACACCGGAAGCGGGGCTTTTCGCAGCCTGGCTTCCTGTGCTGGGCACTTACACCTCGATCTTCGCGGGTCCAATACCAAGCATCGAGAGGAACACGCGGCACTCGTCGGCGTCGGTCGCGTAGGCGGCTACCACGCGCCTGGCCTGGCTGGCCGTGTCGTCGGCCAAAGGCTCGACGTCTTCGATTTCACTGGTGTCAGGTTTCGCGGGCATGTCATAACTGTAGGCGAAGCACGTAGTCAGCCGCATCGTGCGGCGCAACCCCCTGGTTAGAGCGTTACGGCGTGGCCGTAATGTGTAACTTCCCGACCCTGCGCGAATGAGGTGGCGATGTCAGACTCCAACGAGTTGGTGGCTTACGAGACTCTCGATGAGGGCCGCATCGCCCGGATCTGGTTGAACCGGCCCGAGGCGCACAACGCGCAGAGCCGCGGTTTGCTCGTCGAGCTCGACGAGGCCTTCCTGCGCGCCGAGGCCGACGACACGGTCCGGGTGGTGATCCTGGCGGCCCGTGGGAAGAACTTCTCGGCCGGTCACGACCTCGGCTCGGAGTTGGCGCTGGCCGAACGCGCCCCCGGGGACGCGCAGCTGCCAAGCTTCCGGATCAACGGTGCCACCCGCGATGCCGTAGCCGAGAAGACCTACCTGCAGGAATGGCATTACTTCTTCCAGAACACCTGCCGGTGGCGCGATCTGCGCAAGATCACCATCGCCCAGGTCCAAGGCAACGCGATTTCGGCCGGCCTGATGTTGATCTGGGCGTGCGACCTGATCGTCGCGGCCGACAATGCGAAGTTCAGTGACGTCGTGGGCGTGAGGATGGGCATGCCCGGCGTGGAATATTACGCTCACCCATGGGAATTCGGTCCACGCAAAGCCAAAGAGCTTCTGCTTACCGGTGATTCGCTGGACGCCGACGAGGCCTACCGGCTCGGCATGGTGACGAAGGTGTTTGCGGCCGACGAGCTGGCCGACAAGACACTGGAGTTCGCGCGTCGGATCGCCGAACGGCCAACAATGGCAGCGCTTTTGATCAAGGATTCGGTGAACGCCGCCTCAGACGCGATGGGCTTCACTGAGGCGTTGCGGCATGCATTCCACATTCACGAGCTGGGCCACGCGCACTGGGCGGCGCACAACGAGAACCGCTACCCCATTGGCCTTCCGCCCGACGTCGAGGACTGGCGCAACGCGAAGCCGACGAAGATCGCCCGCAAGGACACTCCCTAACCTGCGCTCTGAGCGCGAGACGGAAGCGGGGCTGCGGTCTGGCTCGCGGGTGTCCGGAGGCACGGGTGTGGTTCTATAACTAGAACCTGTTTCAGTTTTGGTGCGAAGGGGTCGGCATGCAGCTTTCGTTCGAAGACCGGACGTACTTGGTCACCGGTGGTGGCAGCGGGATCGGCAAGGGCGTGGCGGCGGGTCTGGTCGCGTCCGGCGCCTCGGTGATGATCGTCGGCCGCAACGCGGACCGGCTCGCGGCGGCGGTCGAGGAACTAGGCGCGGTCGAAGCCGGCGGCGGTGCGATCCGCTTCGAGCCGGCCGACGTCACCAACGAAGACGAGGTGGCCCGCGCCGTCGAGGCCGCCACGGCATGGCATGGCCGATTGCACGGCGCGGTGCACTGTGCCGGTGGGTCGCTGACCATCGGCCCAATCACCCAGATGGACTCGGACGCCTGGCGACGCACCGTCGACCTCAACATCAACGGCACCATGTACGTGCTCAAGCACTGCGCCCGGGAGATGGTGCGCGGTGGCGGCGGGTCTTTCGTCGGCATCTCCTCGATCGCCGCCAGTAACACCCACCGCTGGTTCGGCGCCTACGGCGTCACCAAGGCCGGCCTCGACCACCTGATGCAGTTGGCCGCCGACGAACTGGGTCCGTCCTGGGTGCGGGTCAACAGCGTCCGGCCCGGTCTGATCCGCACCGATATGGTCGCGCCGATCACCGACTCGCCCGAACTGTCGCAGGACTACGCCTCATGCACGCCGTTGCCGCGTGTCGGTGAGGCCGAAGACATCGCGAACATGGCGATGTTCCTTCTCAGCGACGCCGCCAGTTGGGTCACCGGACAGGTCATCAACGTCGACGGCGGCCATCTGCTGCGCCGCGGCCCGGACTTCACCGCGATGCTGGAGCCGGCGTTCGGCGCCGCGGGCCTGCGCGGAGTCGTCTAGAAGCGGAGTCGTCTGTAACCGCGCATGGTCCGCTCAATGAGATGGTGATCTCGCGGTCACCGAACCGTCCGGAACGCTAGCGTGATAACCCAACAACGTCGGAGGACACGATGGCTACCTGGGACACGATCGATCGATACGTTGTCATCTCGACGGACACACACGCGGGCGCCGATATCAACGATTACAGGCCGTATCTGCCCGCGGGCTTGCACGACGAGTTCGACGCCTGGGCCAAGACCTACGTCAGCCCGTTCGACGACCTGATCATTGCCACCGCCAGCCGGAACTGGACAGCGATCTTCGGATTGCCGACATGGACGCCGACGGGGTGGCCGCCGAGGTGTTGCTGCCCAACACCGTTCCGCCGTTTTTCCGACCACGCCCAACATCACCATCAGCCTGCCGCGCACCCGCGACGAGTTCGAAAAGCGTTGGGCAGGAGTGCAGGCCCATAATCGATGGCAGGTCGACTTCTGCTCGCTGGCCCCGGCCCGTCGCCGCGGCCTGATTCAGATCTTCCCCAACGACATCGACCACGCTCTGGACGAGATCCGTTGGGGTGCAGCGCAAGACTGCTTCGGCGGAGTGCTGGTACCGCCGGTCTCACCGGGCGACCCGAACGTTGCCCCGCTGTTCCACACAAGATACGAGCCGCTCTGGGCGCTCTGCGAGGAACTCGACCTCACGGTGGTCCAGCACGCGGGCGCCGGTAGCCCCGAGATGCCGATGGACCAGCCGGCCTCCAACGCGGTGTTGGTCACCGAGATGGCGCTGTGGGCAAATCGCACCCTCGGGCACCTGATCCTGGCCGGCGTGTTCGAGCGTCACCCGACGCTGCGTTTCGTGCCGACCGAGCAGGGCACGATGTGGGTGCCCGGGACGCTGGGCATCCTCGACGCGATGGTGCCCACGATGAAGTCCGAGGCCGGCAACCGCACCTACGGCATGTTCGGCGGGTCGTCGGTCGACGAACTGACGCTGACGCCAAGCGAATACGCGCAGCGGAACTGTTACCTCGCCAGCGAATTGGCACCGTTCGATTCGGGCATGATCGACTTCATGGGCCCCGAACACATCATGTGGGGCAGCGACTACCCGCACGAAGAGGGTTTCACGCCGCATTCAAAGCTGGCGATCCGCTGGGCGCTACACGACCAGTCCGAGGATGCCTGCCGAAAAATACTGGGCGGCAATGCCGGTCAGCTCTACCGGTTCGACCTCGAAGCGCTGGCAGCGGTCGCTGCCAAGATCGGGCCGACCGTCGACGAGGTGCATACGCCACTGGAGGACACCGGCTACCGGGCTCCCGCTGCGTTCGGCTACCGGCCGTTCGAGGGCGGTCTGGCACTCAAGCGTCTGGCTCCGGCGCGCAGCTAGCTGTCCCGCGGGTGGATGAACACGCCCTCGGCCTCGACGGTGACACCCTGTGCATCGGCAAGATGGCCGATCGCAAAGGTTTTGACCCCCTCCACGCGGTCGGCGCGCGCTTCAGCGTGCAGCGGGCCAAGCGGAGTGCCCCGCCGATATCGGATGTGAAGAGTGCCGGTATAGGCGGGCCTTCCCGGCTGGTGTGCTGTGGCGCCAAGGACATGGTCCAGCAGCATCGCGCAAACCCCGCCGTGCACGTGCCCGGGCGGGCCTTCGTAGGCCGCGCCGAGGATGAAGTCGCTCCATATCCTGCCGTCAGCCCCGCGGTTGATCGCCAGCGGAGGGGCGACTGGATTACGCAGACCGATCACCACGTTGCCCCATGCCATCGTTTGGCCGCCGGTCTGCCGCACACCGAAAGAACCCGGCAGCAGTGACGTCGTCAATTCCTCAGTGGCACAATCGATCTTCTCCTTGGCGGCGGCGAGGGTCGCTGGGTCGACTCGAGTTCTGATGGTGGCATCGATGAGGCGGCGCACCGAATCGGCCAACGACCGATATACCGACTCCAGCTTTGCCAGTTCCCCGTTAGATGTCACGGCCAAAGCGTGTATCGCGCGTTGCCCGCGCTGCAATGGCGGCTCCCGGCCAGCGGTCACTTGCTGCAAGGACAGTCGCCCGGGCTGTTAACCTGGGCAAATGGCAGGCAGCGGTTCGGACAGGCCGAATCTTGCGGCGACCAGCTGGGCGCTGCTCGGCATGCTGTCCTACGACTACGAGCTATCCGGTTATGACATCCGGAAGTGGATCGACTGGAGCATGCGCTTCTACTACGGCAGCCCGGCCTACAGCCAGATCTACTCCGAACTCAAAAAGTTGGAGCAGCTGGGTCTGGTTACCTCTCGCGTCGAAAACACCGGTGGTACCCGCAATCGCAGGCTGTACAAGATCACTGACGCCGGGCTGGATGCGGTGACCCGGTGGGCAAACGAAGCGCCGGTCGACCCGCCGACGCTCAAACATGGCCCGCTGCTGCGGGTTACGCTGGGGCATCTCACTAGTCCAGCGCGCCTGAAGGAAGTGCTGCAAGATCACGTGGCATATGCCGACGAGATGCACCGAAATGCGGCGAAGGACGCGCGTTGGGCCGGCGCAGATGCTTCCTGGGCGTACGCCCGCGTCGCGCTGCAGTGGGCCGAGCGGTATTACGCTAATGAGAGAGAACTCGCGCTAAAGATGATCAAAGAACTCGATGAGGCGGAAGCCACCTTTCCCCGGGCGAGTGAGGGTGGAACCCCGAAGATTCCTTGGCCCGCACCGGAATACTGGTACGAGGTTGAAAAGAAGGCCGACGCCGCGGAATCGGACTGATCAGCTCGCTGCGGCATCGCGAGCCGCGACGTAGCCGTACACCAGCCCCTGAGCGATGGTCGCACCCGCGCCGGGATAGGTGGTTCCGAACGCGTTGGCCGCAGTGTTGCCGATCGCGTACAAGCCCTCGATGACACTGCCGTCCTCCCGTAGCACCCGAGCGCGATCGTCGGCGCGCAGACCGCCGCAGGTGCCCAGGTCGCTGAGTACCATCTGCACCGCATAAAACGGCCCGCGATCGAGGGCGCGGAGGTTGGGGTTCGGGGCGATGGTGGGGTCGCCGTAATAGCGGTCGTAGGCGCTGGCACCGCGGTGGAAGTCGGCGTCAGTTCCGGCCCGCGCCATCTCGTTGAACCGCGTCATGGTCGCGGTGAAATGTGGTCTGGGAACACCGATCTTCTCGGCAAGCTCAGTCAGGTCGTCTGATCGATGGGCGATGCCGGCCTCGTACCACGCCGATGGAATCGGCATGCGCGGAAACAGTTCGCCGGCAAAGACGTAGCTGTTGCGATACTTCTGGTCGAAGACAATCCACATCGACTCCACCGGATTGCCCGACCGCTCCCGCGTCAGCAGGCATTGTCCGAACGACATGTAATCGGTTGCCTCGTTGACGAATCGGATGCCGTTCTGATCGACGATCAGTGAGCCCGGCAAGGATCGTTCGGCCAGCATCACCGACGGTGCCCTTCCCGGCAGCGGCGACACAGCGGGGAACCACCAGGACTGGTCCATCAAATCGATTGCAGCACCGACGTCTTGAGCGGCATGGATCGCGTCACCGGTGTTAGTCTCGGCGCCCAGACTCAGGTGTTCGCCGAGGGATTCGGATTGAAACTTCCACCGCATAGCCATGCTGTGATCGAACCCGCCGGCCGCCAACACCACGCCGCGCCGCGCGGAGACGCTGACCTCGCGCCCGTCGTGGCCCAGGACCGCGCCGGTGACCCGTCCGCCAACGGTGGTCAAGCGCTTCAATTCGGAGTCGGTCCAAATCGGGATCCCGGCGCGCATGACACCAGCGAATAGTCCCGCTGCCAGCGCCTGCCCGCCCGCGACGTAACGCCGGCCGAGCAGCAGTCCGCCCATTCCCTGGAAGAGTCGTTTGGCGATGGTGGGTATGCCTTTGCGCGGGACTCGGGCCATCAGGTTCATCCACCGGTAGTCGGCGGTGGTGGTAGGCATGGGGATCTTCACCTCCATGACTCCGGGTCGCAGCCGAGTTCGGTGCTCGCCGAGGACCGTGGAGTTCAGCGGCCGGCATTCGCAGGTCCGCCCGGCCGAGGTTCCGCCGGGCGCCTCGGGGTGGTAGTCCGAATAGTCCTTGGCCCAGCTGAGTCGTATCGGGGTGGTGCGTTGCAGCAGCGCAACGGTTCTCGTCACGTTTCGTAGGTAGCCGGCAGAACGTGCGGTCGGCGCGCTGCCGGCTACCACGGACTGCAGATACATTTCGGCACGCTCCACGGTGTCTCCGGCGCCGTTCGACTCGAGGATCGGGCTGGCCGGCAACCACAGCGCGCCGCCCGAACGCGCGGTCGAACCGCCGACGTAAGACGACTTCTCCACGATCAGGACGCTCAGTCCGCATTCGTCAGCTGCCAACGCCGCCGCCATTCCCGTGCCCGAGCCCACCACGAGAAGGTCGACCACGGTGTCGGAGACCGGTATGCCGGCAGGAATGGTGGCTGATTGAGCAGACGTCACAACGATGACAGTAGGTCGCGGAATCGGCGCCGTGGCTGCATTTCCCTGCCAGCGGGACACTTGCCGCCATGAGCGCTCGGTCGGCTGTACAACAACGAGATGACGTTGCAGCTGACTGACGAGGTTCGGCAGATCGAAGCCGGGGCGGCCCCGTCCCGATTCGCTCGCGGCTGGCACTGCTTAGGCCTGACCAAAGAATTTGACGACGGCACGCCGCATGCCGTCCACGCATTCGGTCAGAAGTTGGTGATTTTCCGAAGCGAGGACGGCACGATCAACGCGCTCGATGGATACTGCCGTCACATGGGTGGCGATCTCACCGAGGGCGAGGTGAAGGGCAATGAGATCGCATGCCCGTTCCACGATTGGCGCTGGGGCGGTGACGGTCGGTGCAAGCGCGTGCCCTATAGCAAGCGGGTACCCAAACTCGCCCGCACCGCGAAGTGGAACACGACAGAGCAAGACGGCATGTTGTTCGTGTGGAACGACCCGGAAGGCAATCCGCCGCCACCGGACGTGACTATTCCGCGAATCGAGGGTGCGACCAGTGACCAGTGGACCGAATGGCACTGGTACACAACGGTCGTCAATGCAAACTGCCGTGAGATCGTCGACAACGTTGTAGACATGGCACATTTCTTCTACGTACACGGGTCGATGCCAACGTATTTCAAGAACATCTTCGAAGGCCACATCGCCACCCAATACATGAACAGCGGTCCGCGCCCAGACATACCTGATCCGCAGGGCCAGCCACCGATGCTCGGTACTACTTCGGTGGCCTCATACTTCGGACCATCGTTCATGATCGATGACCTGACATACCACTTCGAACATGAAGATCAGAACACCGTGCTGCTGAATTGCCACTACCCGATTGATGCCAGTTCATTTGTGCTGCAGTACGGCATCATCGTCAAGAAGTCCGAGCACCTGCCCGAGGCGGCTGCGATGCAGACCGCAATCGCCCTCGGCGATTGGGTCAAGATGGGGTTTGAGCAGGACGTGGCGATCTGGAAGACCAAGGCGCGCATCGATAATCCGCTGCTGTGCGAGGAGGATGGCCCCGTCTATCAGCTGCGCCGGTGGTATCAACAGTTCTACGTCGACGTCGGCGACGTGACACCGGATATGGCGGAGCGATTCGAATACGAGATCGACGTGACCCGCCCGCGCGAGGAGTGGCAGAAGCAGATCGACGAAAACATCGCCTCGCGCGCAGCCGAAACCAGCCTGGTCCGATGATTCGCGCCGACGAGCGCCTAGTCGACTCGCCCCCGGTCCCGGTGAGTTGCAAGCAATGTGGCGCCAAAGTGCTTGCCCGCAAGAGCAGCTGGCAGCAAACCAGCGTCCAGTGGGATATGGAAGCGACGGCCAGATGTCTGGAGCGACGCGATGTCCAGAATGTGTCTGGATGTTCTGGACGAGGTGTGTTCCTGGCCTGTTCGGCGTTGACAAAATCGATCGTCGACGCGGCCCGTCACGGTGAGTTGCCGGTAATCGACGAAACAACAGGACATCTCATGCCATTTGGAAGGCACTGACGGGAGCCTCCTCCGGGTAGCTCGCCGGGCCGCCGAGGTCGTAGGCCGCGTTCAACGCCTGGATGAACTCAGGGTCGTGCAGCGGTTCACTGGGCGCGTGGAGCTTGACGCCCTTCTTGTTGACATCGTCGACCAGCATGTCGATGGCCCGCTCGATGGTCAGATCGTCGCCGCCGTCCATGTTTTTCTTCAGTTCGTCATAGTCGGCGAACACCTCGGCCGACCAATGCACCAGGAACCGCAACTCATTGGTCTGGTGTCGGGCGATCACGTCGTCGCCATTCTTGAGCAGCCAGTGGTCGCGATCGTCGGGGTCGCCGGTGAACACCGTCTCGAAGGCCAAACCGGTTGGATGTTGTTGGTCGAGTTGGCCATTCGCCTCGCCACGGTGCACCATCATCTCGTTCTGCACCAGCACTCCGCGGTTGTACACCGGTGGCTTGACGCGCTGCGGCGGCTTCAGGGGACCGTCTGGCCAGTAGGTGAAGCCGCTGCCGTTATCCAGTGAAAACCACGTAATGACTTGAGCCATCTTGATCAGATAGTCGCGGAAGAGCCCCGATTTACCCATCACGCTCGTCAGCCAGGTGGGGGCGTTCTCGTGGCGCACCCCGCGGAAGCTCGGCGAGTCCAGATGGCCTGGATCGCGATTCGCGCACGGCCCGTTGATGTTGAACAGCATCAGTTGGGGTTTCGCGTACTCGGCCTGCCAGTAGCTCTTGGCCATTTCCACAAAGCGGGCGTTGTAGAAGCAGTCGTGCAACTCGGGGTATAGCACGGTTCCGTAGTTCGCCAGATAGCCACGGAATGTCGGGGTCAAAAACAAGTCGAGCGTTGGCGTGAACCCCTCGGGGAAGACGCCACTCATCGTGGCGATCAATTCCTCTGGGGAGGCGAAATGCTGCGCGATGATCAGCCGCCACGGGCCCTCGGTGCGTACCACCTCGAGCAACCGGTCCCGCTGGTCATCGGTGTAGAGGTTGTCGACCTCGCGCGGCGGCGACGCCGGCCGCAGGATGTCGGAAAGCTCCATCCGTCGCTCGTCGGTGAGCATCAGCTTTTCTCCTTCTGCCAATTCTGGGTTGATGCGATTGTCTGCAGCGTCAGTACGCTTTGGCAGCGCTATGCCCGGTGATTGGGACGCCAAACCGCAACGGGTTGGCGAACTTCGCCTGCAGCAACGCTCCGACCTCGGCGATGGCCAACCGGCCGCGCGCCGTTGCGTCCGACCGCATCAGAAATCCGTGGTACATGCCGGGATAGCGGGTGGCCGTGGCCTGTACGCCGGCGTCGCGGAGCCGGGCAGCGTAGCGCTCACCCCAGTCGTGGATCGGATCGCAGGCCGCAGTCACCACGATCGCCGGTGGAAGGCCAGACAGGTCGGACGCGTAGGCGGGAACGAGGTACGGGTCCCGGGGCGCGCCGCCCTCGCCGTCGACGAGGCCGTGCATGTATTCGATGTCGTCACGGGTGAGCATCGGTGCATCGGCCATCCCGATGATCGACGGAGCTGTCATGTCGCGATCCAGACCCGGATACAGCAGCACCTGCGCACAGATCGCCGGCCCGCCACGGTCACGCGCGGCCAGCGCAACCGCCGCCGCCAGGGAACCACCTGCGCTGTCGCCGACCATCGCAAGACGGCCGGCATCGACACCGAGACTGTCGACGTTTCGCGAGACCCACTCGGTCGCGGCGTAGGCGTCGTCGAATTGCGCGGGCTGCGGCGCCTCGGGGGCCAGCCGGTAGTCGACGGCAACGACGGTGGCGCGCGACGCCGCCGCCAGCGCGCGGGCCAGCGGTTCGAACGAACGGTTCGAACCCATGACAAGTCCGCCGCCATGCAAGTAAACCAGTACAGGGTTACCGGAATCGCCGGTGGGACAATAGATCCGCACTGAAATTGGCCCGCCTGGCCCGGGAATGGTGGTGTCGGTGATGCTGGCCATCTCGGGCATGTCGTCGGGCAGCGGCGCGGATTCGATCGCAGCCCGTACCGCCGCCAGGCCGCGTTGGCGCATCGACGGGACCTCCCCGAATGACGCCATTCGCGCGGCGGCGTCCGGATCGAGTGTCGGAGTCGTCATCGTAGCTCCGGAAGTTGCTGGGCAGCAAGCATATTCGCACGTTCTTTCATGGCTTCGGCAACAGAATCCTCGGTTAGCAGATAGAAACTGCCCTCGGCGGCCTGCTCGAACACCGTCTCGGCGGCCGTCAGCGGATCCATGGCCGCAGCCTTGATCCGCAGCATTGCGGCGCGCTGCTCATCGGCCGCAGCGGCGTCGCTGGCGTTAGAGTCGACTCCGCCTGCCGCTTCGAAGATGTTCGATACCACGGCGCCGGGTAGCACGGCCTGGATATGGATGTGGTGGTCGTGTCCGGCTGATCGAACATCCAGATGCAGGCACTCGGTCAACGCGAGCACGGCGTGTTTGCTCATGATGTAGGGCGCCTGCAACGGAATTGCCCGCACCCCGCCAACCGACGACAGATTCCACACCCAGGCCTGCTCGTCGGTGGCCATCATCTTCGGAAGAAACGCCCGCACGCCGAAAAAGACTCCGCTGACGTTGATGTCGACGACGCGCCGCCAGTTGGGCACCGGTGTGTCCCACAGGTAGCCGAACTGTTCGACGCCGGCGTTGTTGACAAGAAGCCGGACCGGTCCGACCTCTCGGTAGGTCTTGTCAGCGAGTTCCTGGACGGCGTCCGGATCGCGCACGTCGCACTCGACGTCTACCGCCGTGGCGCCCGCTGCGCAAAGTTCGTCGCGCAGCGCGGCGATGGCGCTGGCGTCGATGTCGGCCAGGACCACGGTCATGCCCAGGCCGCTGGCGTAGCGAGCCAGTCCCGCGCCGATCCCGGCGCCGGCCCCCGTGATGACGGCGACGCCGCCGGAGAATGTCTCGCGTGCGCTCACGGACCTGTGGCGCTGTCGGCGGCAATCTCCGACAACAGGACGGAGTTCGTGGCGTCGAGCACGACGTCCATCTCGGTGAACACCAGTCCGGTTGCCTCGCGCCGGACCCCGACGTGGACGACGCCGCTGGACACCGCGAACGGCACGAAGTTGGCGATTTGGTTGACGAGGATATAGAACCGCGCGTGGGTAACGCCGCCACCGGTTGCGGTGCGATGCACGTTGGTGGCGTGGTGGCGTAGCGGGTATGGGCTCTGTTTGCGATGATCGGACAGCCATTCCATCACCGCATCCCGTCCGTGCAGTTCGGGTGACATCAAGTTTTCGAACGGGCTGGCTCCCGAATCGCTGCGGGTCAGGTAGTGCACATCTTCGGCGTAGCTCGCCGCCAGTTCGTCGTAGTGCGCTTCGTCGTAGTGGTACCAGAAGCTGCCGATGAACTCCTGCAATTCCGAGAGCGTGATGTCGTTGCTCATATCGGCGAGTCAACCCTGGTAGGGCGCTGACAGCACCGCGGATGCCCGGTCAGTGGAACGCTGCGTTGCGTCGCTCGGTGATCGGAGTACGCCTGACCCATGAGTGTCCCGCTGAGTAGACAGCTCGTCGCGCGGCTCACCCATCCGGTTCGATACTCGGTGGCATGACCGCCGCCACGGAATCGCTGTCACCCGCCGGCCACGCCGCCCCTGACCCCGATGAACTTCGGGACCACCTGCGTCAGGCGGACCCGGGCGTCCTGGTGGCGGTGCTGGCTCAGCTCACCGGCGACCGCTCGGTCATTGACACGTACGCGCCCAAGATCTCGCACGTTCCCGATCCGCCCGAACGGGCCGGGGTCACCGACCCGGACACGTCCGAGGCGTTGGTGAGTGCCGTCATCGACGCGCTGGGCGCGCCGCGGCGCCCAGATGCGCTCCCCGCCGACGACCGGAGCTTCTTCGCCCGATTGCTGCCCGTCGCGCTGGGCTCAACTGTGGACGAGGAGCAGGTGGACCTGCTCCTCGAGCAGGGCGGCTTCCAGCGGTCGCAACCGACGATGCCGCGCACGGTGCCGATCCCCGACACCATGAGCATCGCGATCATCGGTGCGGGTCTCGCCGGGATCAGCATCGCGCTGGCGGCCGCCGAGGCAGGCGTGTCCTACCAGATGATCGATCGCAACCCGGAGGTCGGCGGTACGTGGCTTACCACCACGTACCCAGGCATCGGCGTCGATACGCCGTCCGCCTATTACTCGCTATCGCGTGAGCTGAACCCGAATTGGAGCAGCTATTACCCGCAGGGCGCGGAGTACCAGGCCTATCTGGTGGCGCTGGCCGACAAGCACAAGCTGCGCGAGCACACCCGGTTCCGCACCGAGGTCGAGGCGCTGTGGTGGGACGAGAGCCGCGATCAGTGGCAGATACATTCGGTCGATTCCGACGGGCAGCGCCACATCAGCTACGCCAGCGTCGTCGTCACTGCGGCTGGCTACCTCAACCGGCCACGCTGGCCGGATATCAGGGGCCGGGATACGTTCGCGGGCACCGGCATTCATTCAGCTTCGTGGGATCCGTCGCTGGATCTCACCGGTAAGAGGATAGCGATCATCGGTGCCGGCTGCACCGCGGTGCAGATCGTCGACGCATGCATCGATCAGGTGGAGCAGCTGACGATATTCCAGCGGCAGCCGCATTGGGTGGCACCCCGTAAACGCCTGACCGACGATGTACCCGAGCATCGGCGCTATCTGGGCCGGCACCTGCCGTACTACGCGAATTGGCATCGGCTGAAATCGTATTGGGGCACAGCAGACAACAACTACCCGATCATCCTGCAGGACCCTGAGTGGGCCAAGAATCACCTGTCCATCTCCGCGGCCAACGACGTGTTGCTGCAGATGTGCCTGGAGTACATCGAGCAGACTTTCGGCAAGGACACCGAACTGGCTCAGAAGGTCACGCCGGACTTCGCACCGTACGGCAAGCGGATCATCCGTGATCCGGGCGGCTATTACGCGGCGTTGACACGTGATCACGCCGATGTGGAGGCCAGCGAGCCCGCCGAGATCAACGCGAAAGGCATTGTCACCGAGGATGGTCGGCAGATCGACCTCGACGTGATCATCTACGCCACCGGCTACTACTTGGACTTCCTTTCGACCGTCGACATCCGTGGCCGGGACGGCAAGGAGCTGACCGACGAATGGGGTGACAGCCCGCGCGCCTACCGCGGCGGCACCGTACCGGGCTTTCCTAACCTGTTCATCATGTCGGCGCCGAACTACAGCCCCGGTCACGGTGCGGGCGCGAACTTTTCGATGGAAGTGCTCGCGCATTACATCATTGAATGTCTGCAGTTGATGGCGCTGCGCGGCGCCACCACGATGGAGGTTACTCAGCGGGCCTACGACGACTACGTCGCCGAGATCGACGAGGCGATGAGCCGTACCGTGTGGTGCCACACACCGAATGCGCACACCTACTACCGGTCGGGATCGGGCCGGGTGGTGGTGGCCACGCCGTATCGGCTCGTCGACGTCTGGCACCAGCATCGGGCGCCGATCGAACAGGACTTCACCCTGCGATGAGCCAATTGCTCAGCGGTAAAACAGCTTTGGTCACCGGCAGCAGCCGCGGCATCGGGCGCGCGATCGCTCAGCGACTCGCCGCGGAGGGTGCGACCGTCGCGGTGACCGCGCGCGCCTACCAGCCGTCGCAGTCGACTCGGGCCGGGGCCAGCTCGGCGATACCTGGGACCATCGACGAGACCATTGCGCTGATCGAGCAGGCTGGCGGATCGGCGTTCGGGCTGACCGCCGACCTCGACGACGCGCAGGCGCGCGGCGGCCTGGTCGACGCCGTGGTGCGTCGCACCGGCCGCATCGACATTCTGGTCAACAATGCGGGATTCGCCGACTACGCCCTAATCGAGGACATGTCGCTGGAGACCTTCGACCGGACCGTCGAACACTATCTTCGGACGCCGTTTGTGCTTACGAAAGCGGCTGTGCCGCATATGCGCAACCAAGGTGGCGGGTGGATCGTCAACATCGGCTCGGTCACCGGTGTGGCACCGGCGCGGCCGTACCGTGACTACAACAAGAGCGCCGGCGACGTGATCTACGCATCGTGCAAAGCCGCGCTGCATCGCTTTACCCAAGGCGTGGCTGCGGAATTGCTCGACGTCAACATCGCCGTGAACTGCGTGGGCCCGTCGACGGCCGTCCGCACCCCAGGTGCGGCGCAACTGATTCCAGATAGTTTTCCAACCGAACCGGTCGAGTACCTCGCCGAGACGGTGCTCGCGATGTGCCACCTGCCGGCCGCCGAACGCACCGGACTGGTGGCGTTCAGCCTCCACTACCCGTGCTCGCAGCAGCTGCCAGTGCACAGCCTCGACGGCACGTACCGGTTGCCGGCACTCGAACCACCGGCTATCGCTAATCCGAACATTCAGTCTGCGGGTCTCTGACCGGGGTTGGAGCCAAGATCGCGTCGTCGCACTGACAGAAGCTGTGGCACAATCGATCTCGGACGATCACATCCGGGCATTCCGGGTCGAACCAGCGGTCCACCACCGCCCAATGGATCGGATGCATCAGGTAGGGGCCCAGCAGTGCCTCGACGTTGCTGAACTCCTGCTCGAACACGTGGGTCCACTGCGACGTCCCGATCGCATCGTCGACACGGCTCAGCTGCCACGCTTTGATCGCCGGTATGTAGCGAGCCATGGAAGTCAGCTCGTCTTCGAAATTCGCGACGGTGCCCGCGTCAGTATCGGGCGATACGCGGAACAGCAGGACGCGATAGACGGTACCCGCGCTGTCGCCGCCGGTGGGAACACCGGAGTAAGTTGCACCGTTGATTCGGGTGATCCCGGGGTCCCGCAGCACGGTAGCGAATTCATCTGCAACACAACGCCATTGACTTCGGGATTCGAACCTCAAGTGGATCAGGATGTCACCCCCGTTGCGGGATCCCGGCAGCGTCGGCTCGACCAGCCAGTGGCGTGCGTCGGTTGCCTCGGCCCCCGAGCGCACGACCGCCAGTACCCGGTCTCGCTCTCCCTCGGCGACGTCGATGAGCCTGGTCACGCTATACATCGCAGAGACCATCGACGTCGTCGGCTGCCGCAGCGAACGAGCGGCTCCGCTGCGAGACCAGTTCGCTGATACGGGACCACCATTCGCCCAACGCAGGGTCCGGCCGACCCTGCCATGTCATCTCCCACCATGCCTGGGCGCTGGGCAGCGTCCAGATGATAGTGACAACGTTGGATCGATCGTCGAACCAGATCGGGGGACAGACGAGGACGTTGCACAATGTCATCCCGCGGGTGCGGGCCCCGGGCGCGTACTCGGCAAGATAGGTGTCGACGAATGTCCTGGCGCATCCGGGCTTGGTCACCACCCTGTCGACGACGAATACCCGACCGTCAGCCATGGCAAAGTACTTGCGACAGCACCGAACACGCCTGCCGTCGGGCTTCGTGTGCAATGTCGAGCATGGGCATCGTCATAAACCCGTGGATGCCACCCTCGAAGGGACATCGCACCGTGACCACACCCGCGGCCTCGAGGCCGTCGGCGTAGGCGCTACCCTCATCACGCAGTGGATCGTGACCGGCGGTGACGATCACGGCAGGCGGCAGCCCGGCCAGGTTCGCCCGTAGCGGCGACGCGTACGGATGTTCTCGATCGGCATGCACCGGCACGTACTGGTCCCAATACCACTGCAGCGCCGGCTTCGGATTGTAGAAACCCTTGCCGAACAAGCGATATGACTCGTTGTCGAAGTCGGCGGCGATCACCGGGTAGATCAGCAACTGGGCTGCGATCGAAGGTCCGCCGCGGTCGCGCGCCATCACCGCGGTGACAGCGGCCAGGTTCCCGCCGGCGCTGTCGCCAGCCACCACGACCCGGCGGGCATTGCCGCCGACCGCGTCTGCGTTGTGGGCCGCCCACTGGGCGACTGCGTAGACGTCCTCGGTTGCGTCGGGCCACTGATTCTCCGGGGCCAGCCGGTACGCAATCGAAATCACAATGGCGGGAATACGATTGGCGATGTTGCGGCACAGGCCGTCGTGGCTGTCCAGGTCGCAGAAAACGAAGCCACCGCCGTGGGCGTACACCAGAATCGGCAGTCGATCGCCTGGTGGCCGGTAGATGCGTACCGAAATGTCGCCGCCGGGTCCCGGCATCGTGTCGTCCCATACCTCGGCAACCGGCTCAGGATCGGCCGGCGGCACGAAGCGGGAACGGATGGTGGCCCGTGCCTGCGCACCGGTCATGGTGTGGACGGGCGGGAAGCCGGCGTCCAGTGCCTCGATCAGCAGGGCGATTTGTGGATCTAAGGTCACTTGCGCCGCTCCTCGCATCGCTGCGCTCTGCATCGTCGCCGGCGTGCTTCACGCGTACTGCACGGAGGGCCGTGATGCGGGACGCAGTGGCCGCAGCGGCTGAAGGGTTGGCGCCACCCGCTGAGGGCCCCCTTCGACGTTGCGCCAGATGCCCATCGCCGTCATCCGTACCGGGGCGGCCAAGCGCTGATCGAACATCATCCGATTCATCGGGCCACACACCGAGACTGCAGCGACGGCCTCCCCCGGACTCCCGATCGGCGCTGCGACGCAGCCGAACCCGGGCAGCGACTCCTCACGCTCGAACGCCACCCCGTGGGCCCGCACCTTGGCCAGTTCGACCGCGAGTTGGGAGCTGCTGGCGATCGAGTACTTGGTCTTGCGGGCCTGCAGATCCACCACAGTGTCGTCGCCGTAGGCCAGGATCGCCTTGCCGACGGCGGTACAGTGCGCCGGCTGACGGGCGCCGACGCGGCTCGGCAGCGCGCCAATCATTCGGTCGCCCACCTTCTCGAGGTAGACAACATCGGGTCCGTCCAGAACCGCAAGGTGTACGACGAGCCCGGTGGCGCGGTGCAGTTCGGCCAGCAGCGGGCCGGCTGCTCGCACCAGGCGATCCTGGTGCACGGCCAGCGAGCCCAGCTCCACCAGCCGCATGCCGAGCTCGTAGTCGCGACCGCTGCGGCGCAGCCAGCGCAACTGCACCAGGCGCTCGAGCATCCGGTGCGCCGACGAGCGGGGCAAGCCGGTGCGACGGACGATCTGGGCGAGCGTCAGCCGTCCCGGTCCCTCGAAAGCATCGAGGACCAGCGAGATGCGGTCGATCACCGCGGTCGGGGTAGCTGACTCGGCGGTCGCGGCGGCTTCCAGGCTCGCTGACATCGGATTCTCCCACCTAGACATTACTGAGTGACATATGCCTAGTAGTAATACACGACGGATGTGGCCGTTGTCACTAACCACACGAAAATGACGTCGGACGCCGTCGGTATCCGACACTAGGGCGCAGGTCAAACCCCGGCGGCCGAGCGGCCCGCGCGGCGGCCGTAGAAGCTGCCATCACCCAGCGAGATGCCGCTGGCGTAGCCCCACGCGGCCAGTCCGGCGGTCGAACGGCCGGCGGCAAAAAGCCCGGGAATGGGCTCCCCGCTGACATGCAGCACCTCGGCGTCCAGCGTGGTCGCAAGCCCGCCCAAGGTGAAGCCGCCGGTGTTCTCGCGCAGGTCGATTGCGCCGACCGGGGCGCCGATCGGCTTGAGCCACTCCGGTTTCTTGTGCAGTAGCGGGTCCTCGCCGCGCGCGGCGCCCTCGTTGTAGGCGGCGACAGTCGCCTGCAGCGACCCCGGCGCCAAACCAATCTCGCCCTCCAGGTCGGCGACCGTGTCCGCTACCCAGGTCGCCGGCCGCAGCATGAGCTTGGGCGACCACGAGTTCATCGCCTCCTCCTGTGCATCGCTGTCAATGACGAGGTAAGCGGTGTTGTCCTGCTGGTAGAGCGTGAGTTGGCCGATGCGGCCCGGGTAGGTGTCTTCGGCGACGTAGCGCTGACCGCGGCCGTTGACCAGGATGCCGCGCACCAGTTGTTGGGGGTCGACGAAGATCGCGACTTCGGTGGCATCCATATGGGCCAGATCGGCACCCAGCGCCTGGGCCATCCGGATCGCCTGACCGTCGTGCTGCTCGATCGACGCGGCCGGACGTCCGGCTATCCGCGGCGCATACTGCGCCACCATCGCGTCGTTGTAGGCGAAGCTGCCGGTCGCGAGCACCACGCCGCGGCGCGCCCGAATCGTCATCTCGATGCCGTATTGGCGTGCACGCAAACCGACCACCCTGCCGTCGGATTCGACGACCAGGCACTGCACCCGCACGTCGAAAAGCCCCCGCGCGCCGGCCGCGATGGCTGTCTCGACGAGCGGTTTCATCAGCATGAAGCCGGCGCTGGCTTCACCTTGCTTCTTGTTCTGCATCTGTGGGACGTGCCCGCGTGGTGCGGGGGTGGCGATGGTGTTGAACGGATATGCGTTTTCACCGCCGCTGTACATCAGCCCCTGGTCGCCCATCGGTTCCCAGCCGGGCTCGGAGAAGAACTCCGCTTTGAACGGCACGCCGCAGCCGACAAGCCAGTCGAAGTGGGCGACGCTGCCGGCGCAGTAATCGGCGATGCGCTTCTCGTCCGCTCCGGGTCCCATCGCGACGTTGAGGAAATCCGCCATGTTGTCGACGGAATCGCCAAAGCCACAAGCCTTTTGCAGGGCCGTGCCACCGCCGAGGTAGATGAACCCGCCGGCCATCGCCGCCGCGCCGCCCCAGGACCCGGTGCGTTCCAAGACCAGGACGTCAGCGCCGGAGCGGGCCGCTTCTACCGCTGCGGCCGCGCCGGCGATCCCATAGCCCGCGACGACGACGTCGGCTTCGTGGTCCCAAGAGCTGATCGAGGACGCAGGTACCGGCGTTACGCCGGAAAAATAACCGCTATCGGGTGTCATAACCGCATGGCCGCGGGCATCTCGCCGACCCACTGGTGGCCCCAGTAGCTGTCGGCAGTGATTTCTTCTGCGGTGTAATAGTTTTCGTCGACACGGATGCCTTCGGTGCCGAATTCGATGTCCCAGTCGCCGGGCGCACGGACGTAGAACGACACCATCTTGTCGTTGGTGTGACGTCCGAGGGTGGAAGACAACTGGAAGCCCTCGGCGTTGACGCGGTCCAATGCCTGACCCACCGCGTCAAGGGAGTCGACTTCGACCATGATGTGGACCAGGCGGGGGTCCCGCTGGTGTGCGGCCGGCACAATTGCCATGCTGTGGTGTCGTTCGTTGATGCCGAGGAATCGAACCCGAACCGGCCCAAACTCTTTCGGCAAGGGCACCCGAAATGCGCCGCGGGAGCGGAAACCCAAGACTTCGATGTAGAAGTCGAACAGCCCGTTGGGATCCGTGGCCGGTACGACCACGTGGCCTAATCCTTGATCGCCGGTGACAAATCTCGCGCCGAACGGCGTGATGACTGGGCTGTGGTCAAGCACAGCACCATGGAACACCTCCAGCGTGGTGCCGGCCGGGTCCTCGAACGTGATCACTTCTTCTACCCGGCGAGCCTCGGCGTCGTCGTTGGACAGTTGTTTGAAGGGCACCCCGGCGCCATCCAGGGCTGCTTTGACCCGTTGCAGGGCCGGGTGATCGCGCACTTCCCAGCCGACGGTGAGAACCCGGTCGGTCTCACCGGGCACCACGATGATTCGGGCGGCACGCTCGTCCATCCGCAAATACAGCGCTGAGGAGTCTGGTCCTTTGCCTTCGGCGAAGCCCAGGACGCCGAAGGCGAACTGCCGCCACCGCTGGATATTGTTGGTTGAAATCGTAATGTAGCCAAAGCTTTTCAGGTCGCTCATTGAAGCGTTCTCCTAGATCAAGGCCCGCAGCGGACCGTCCGGTGGATCGATTCCCAACGAGCTCAGCGCAGATGCGTGATAGGTGGTCCCGGGCATATGGATGGCGTGCAGCTGGCCGACGTGCACGTCGCGCCAATATCGCTGCAGCGGCTTGTCCATCCGCGCCGCATTGCCGCCCGAACGAGCGAAGATCTCGTCGACCGCCGACACCGCGCGCCAGACCGCGCGAACCTGGGTACGCCGGCCGGCCGCCCGGTCGGCGAATGACACCTCTTTGCCAGCGGCAACCATGTCGAAAATGCGGTCGGCGTTGGCCAGCAGTTCCTGACGGGCGGCATTGATGTCGGCGGCAGCTTCGCCCACCGCATACATCACGTAAGGATCGTCTTTGATCGCGGTTCCCGTGGCACCGACCCTTGCCCGCTGATAGTCCAGGTGTGCTGCCAGCGCACCCTCGGCGATGCCGATGGTCGCCGCCGAGATGCCCAGCGGGAACATCGTCGACCACGGCATGAGATACAGCGGCTCGGCCATGCCCGCTTCGCGCTGGGCTGTTCCGTCCATGACCTCCGTGGCGTCCATTGTCCGGTAGGTCGGCACGAATGCGTCGGAGACGATGACGTCTTTGGAGCCGGTTCCCCGCAGCCCCACCACGTTCCACGAGTCTTCGACGATCTCGTAGTCCTTGCGCGGCAAGATCATGTGCAGCATCTTCGGCGGCATCAACGGTATGCCTTTTTCGTCGCCGAGCATCGCGCCGAGAATGATCCAGTCGCAATGATCGGTGCCCGAGCTGAACTGCCAGCGGCCGTTGAAGAGGTAGCCGTCGTCGACCGGTTTGGCCACACCCTGCGGCGCGTAGGGGGACGCCATCCAGGTGTCGACATCGTCCGCCCAGATCTCGGCAGACACCTTCGGGTCGGCGTACGCCAACTGGTACGGATGCACACCCACCACGCCGACGATCCAGCCGGCGGCGGGGTCCAGCGCTGCGGTGGCCATCACGGTCTCAGCGAACTCGCGTGGATGGACCTCGAAGCCTTGGTACTGCTTGGTCTGTAGCAAGCGAATCAAACCGGCCGACTTCATCATTTTGACCGTGTCGTCGGTCAGTCGGCCGATCTGTTCGGCGTCGGCGGCCTGCTCGCGGATCTGGTCGGCCAAGTCCATCACTCGGTCGATTACACGTTCATTCATGGTGCCGTCCTCCGGTTTTTAGGCCTATTGATGGTCTACCGCAGTTCGGGGCCCGTCCGCTGCCGATCCCGATGAGCGGACGGAAAACCTTTGTGAATCGACTGCGGTGTCCAATGACCGGGAAACCGCCATGAACGCCGCACCGCCTTCCCTACAGTGGTGCCTTGTGACGCGCGATGAAACCTTGGACGCGGTGGTCGTAGGCGCCGGGTTCGCCGGGCTGTACGCACTGCACAAGCTTCGCAACCAAGGACTTTCGGTCCGGGTGCTCGAGGCCGCGCCGGACCTCGGTGGCACCTGGTATTACAACCGGTATCCAGGCGCACGTTGCGACGTGGAGAGCGTCGACTACTCGTACTCGTTCTCCGAGCAGCTCCAGCAGGAGTGGATTTGGACGGAGAAGTACGCCACCCAGGCCGAGATCCTCCGCTACCTGAACTGGGTAGCCGACAGACTCGACCTCCGCCGTTACATCTCATGCAACGCTCGCGTGGCGTCGGCGGTGCTCGACGAGTCCGGGACGCATTGGACTTTGACCACCGCCGACGGCGTGGTGCTGACGGCGCGTTTCTGCCTGATGGCGACCGGTTCGCTGTCAGCCGCGATGACCCCGGACTTTCCGGGACTGGCGGAGTTCGCCGGCGAGGTGTACCACACCGCGCACTGGCCGCACGAGCCTGTCGACTTCACCGGAAAGCGCGTCGCGGTCATCGGCACCGGATCATCTGGGATCCAATCGATTCCGATAATCGCCGAGCAGGCCGAGCACCTATTCGTCTTTCAGCGCACCGCAAATTACAGTGTCCCGGCCGGCAACAGGCCCCTGTCGTCCGAGGATCTCGATGAGATCAAGGCGACCTACGCCGAACGCCGTCGGCTGTCGTGGCGCAGCGGCGGCGGGTCGCCGCATATCACCGCAGCCCGCCCAACGCTCGAGTTCGACGCCCAAGAGCGTCGCGCGGCGTTCGAAAAGCGCTGGCAGCTCGGCGGGGTGCTGTTCTCCAAGACTTTCCCGGATCAGCTGACGGACCTGGCCGCCAACGACGAGGCCCGAAAGTTCTACGAGGAGAAAATTCGTGCCGTCATCGACGATCCGGCCCTCGCCGATTTGCTGATCCCCACCGATCATCCTATCGGAACCAAGCGAATCTGCACCGACAGCAACTACTTTCAGACCTTCAATAAATCCAATGTCAGCCTGGTCAGTGTGCGCAGTACCCCGATAACGTCGATCGACTCGTCAGGGATTGTGACCACTGAGACCCGCTTCGACGTCGATTCGATCGTTTTCGCAACAGGTTTCGATGCGATGACCGGGGCATTGGCGCAGATCGACATTGTCGGCCGGGGTGGCACGACGCTCCGAGATGATTGGGCGCACGGTCCACGCACCTACCTCGGGCTTGGTGTCGACGGATTCCCCAACCTGTTCATAATTTCTGGGCCGGGAGCGCCCGCGGTGTTGGCCAACATGGTGCTGCACGCCGAGGCCCAGGTGAACTGGATTGCCAACGCCATCAGCTATCTTGACAACCACGGTTACCCCGCAATCGAGCCGACAACGGATGCGGTCGATGGTTGGGCTGTCGAACTTGCCCGACGGGCTGACGCGTCGCTGTTCACCAAAGCCAACTCGTGGTACATGGGTGCCAACGTCCCAGGTAAGCCAAGGGTTTTCATGCTCTTCATTGGAGGGTTCGCCGCATACAACGACATCTGCGCCGAGGTTGCCGATGCCGGTTACAGAGGATTCGACTTGGTAAAGGCGCAGATCGCAGCAGAAAGTGGTTGTGATGCAGAGTAACTCAGGTCAACTCGCGGGCAAGATCGTGCTGATCAGCGGCGGGGCCGGGGGACTGGGCGCCGCGTTCGCGCGCCATATTCTCGCTCGCGACGGCAGCGTGGTGCTCGCCGATCTGCTCGACGACCAGGGCAATGCGCTGGCCGACGAACTCGGTCCGCAGGCCCGCTACACCCACCTCGACGTCACCGATCCGGATGACTGGGCGTCGGCAGTGCGGTTGACGGTCAACGAGTTTGGCTCGCTCAACGGTCTGGTGAACAATGCCGGCGTATCGACCGGGCAGTTCATAGAGCACGAGCCGCTCGCACATTTCCGACAAGTATTGGACATCAACCTGGTCGGGGTGTTCAACGGCCTGCAGGCGGTGATCAATCCGATGCGCTCGGTCGGTGGCGGATCGATTGTCAACATCTCATCGGCCGCCGGCCTGTTCGGGTTGGCTTTCACCGCCGGGTACGGAGCATCGAAGTGGGGGGTGCGCGGACTGTCGAAGATCGCCGCGGTAGAGCTGGGTCCAGAGCGGATCCGAGTGAACTCGGTGCACCCCGGTATGGCCGCCACCCCGATGACCGCGAATATCGGCGTCCAGGCCGGCGAGGGTAACTATCCCAATCTCCCGATGGGCCGGATCGCGGTGCCCGAGGAGATCGCCGGTGCGGTCGGTTACCTGTTGTCCGACGACGCCGCCTATGTGAACGGCGCGGAGATCGCGGTCGACGGCGGGTGGACTGCGGGACCGACTCTGAAATACGTTATGGGCCAGTGATACTAGACAGGAGCGCAGATGAAGCGATTAGCCAGCAACCGGATTCTGGTGACCGGTGCCGCCTCGGGTATCGGGCAGGCGACCGCGCTGCGGCTGCTGCAAGAAGGTGCTGCCGTCGTCGCGGCCGACGTCGCCGCTGATGGGCTGGAGAAGACTCGCGCCATGGCCGCCGAGGCGGGCGATGGTGAGCGTCTGACGCTGCTGGAGATGAACATCGGCGACGAGAGCTCGGTGATCACTGGCGTGCGCTCGGCCGTCGATGCGCTGGGTGGGCTGCATTCGGTGGTGAACGCCGCCGGAATCCTGCGCGCGGTACACACCGAGCAGATGTCGTTGGAGCAGTGGAACCAGATCATCACGGTCAACCTGACCGGCACCTTCCTGGTGGTCCGCGAAGCGCTACCGAGCCTGCTGCAGAATTCGCGCAGCGCGATCGTCAACTTCAGTTCCACCTCAGCGTCTTTCGCGCACCCGTATATGGCGGCCTACGCGGCGAGCAAGGGCGGCGTTCAATCCTTCACTCACGCATTGGCGCTGGAGTATGCGAGCAAAGGACTCCGCGCTGTCTGTGTCGCACCCGGAAGCATCAAATCCGGAATCACCGACGCCACAGGTGGATACATCCCGCAAGACGCGGATTGGGGCCTGTTCACCAGGCTGATGCCGATCCTGCCGACAACCGAGGAATCCAGCGGCGCGGGGATGGCGAGCCCTGCGGCCGTTGCCGGTGTTATCGCGATGCTGGTGTCCGACGACGGCGCATTCATCACCGGCACCGAGATCCGCATCGACGGCGGAACGCACGCGTGACACGCGGCGGCGACGAGGCGCAACGCAGTGATGAGGAGCGCCGCCCATGACAACAGACCTCACGTACGAAAGCACGCTTCGTGACATTGCCACTGATCCAGGCGTGCTGCGCTATCACGAAGCAGGGCCGAGTGACGGGCCGCCGCTCGTCTTGCTGCACGGTTCCGGCCCGGGGGTGACGGGCTGGCGGAACTTTCGGGGTGTGCTGGGCACGTTCGCCGAATTCTTTCGCTGTTTGGTCCTCGAGTTTCCCGGATTCGGTGTCAGTGACGACTACGGCGGCCACCCGATGATCACCGCACTGGATGCGGTAGCCCGGTTCGTCGACGCGCTCGGCTTGCAAAGCGTTGACGTCCTGGGTAATTCGATGGGTGGGGGAGTCGGAATCAATTATGCGATCGCACATCCCGAACGGGTGCGTCGCCTGGTGACCATCGGCGGTATCGGTCGTAACCTCCTGACTCCCGGTCCCGCGGAGGGCATTCGCCTATTGCAGGAGTTCACCGACGACCCCACCCGCGAGGGACTGGTCCGGTGGCTGCATTCGATGGTCTACGACCCGGCGAGGGTGACCGAGGAGCTGATCGAGGAGCGCTGGACGCACGCAACCGATCCGGAGACCTTGGCCGGCGCGCGGCGGATGTACGGCAAGGATGCGTTCGCCGCAATGATGAAGGCTCTTGCGTCGTCCAAAGGGCCGCAGCCGTGGGCGGTCATGCATCGCGTGCAGGCTCCGACCCTGATCACCTGGGGCCGCGACGACCGGGTCAGTCCCCTTGACATGGCGTTGATCCCGATGCGGACCATCCCCAACGCCGAATTGCACGTGTTTCCGAACTGCGGCCACTGGGCGATGATCGAGGCGAAAGAGGCGTTCGAGAGCGCGGTGTTGGCGTTCTTGCTGCGCAAGCAGATCAGTTGACGCAGGGGACGCCGCCGCCGTCGATCGGCGCCCCGCGATCGGGCGTCGGGTCGGTCGTGGTGGTCATGCTGGATTTCCACTTGTAGTTGCCGTATAGATCTGGCGCCGTAGTGGATTCGGTCGTCGTCTCAGACAGAGACTCGTCCTGGGTGGGCACCGAGAAGTTGTCGTCGACCACGACCTCGACGTGCCCGTACTGCAGTGTGCGGTTGGCCTTATCGGGCGCGTCGATGCCGAGCAGGCTGGCCAGTTCGCGCGCATCGGCGTCGGCACCGGGCCCGTATTCGATTGTGGTGGTGGTGGGTTCACCTTTGACCCGGTCGCGGACCGAGCCCGTGGTGTACCCGTCGTGCTTCAGCGTGCGGGCCACCTTGGTGGCGAGACCGCTGACACTGCTGGCGTTCACCACGTCAACGACGGTCGACGGGTTCGGCGTATCGGCGGTGGTCGATGTCGTCGGCTGTGAGGACGAGCCAAAGGCGTCGGCCACTTCGGCCCTGATCGCCGCGGGGTCGATGATGTTGACGTCCTGGCCGTTGATGTTGTCGTAGCGCACGACCGGCAGGGTTCGGTATTCGATGGCGCCGCCGGCTAGCGCGCCCATCTTGCGGAACATGTCCTCGTCCCAACCCGACGACAGCACGACGTCCTTGCGGGCGACCGCCATCAGGTCCTTGAGCTTGCCGATGTTGGTGAAGGTGCCCGCGTCCTGGAGTTGGTGCATCACCGAGGAGAGGAACGCCTGCTGGCGGTGCGTCCGGTCCAGGTCGCCGTTCTCCAGGCCGTGGCGCTGCCGCACGAACGCCAGCGCCTGCGCGGCGTCCAGCCTCTGGTGGCCCGCCGGGAAGTCGGCGCCGGAGTACTCGTCGTACACGGCGTGCTTGAGGCAGACATCCACACCGCCCAGGCTGCTGGCCAGATCGTAGAAGCCGGCCAGGTTGACCTCGGCGAAGTAGTCGATCGGCACTCCGGTCAGCTTCCGGACGGCTTTGAGCGTCGCGGCGCGGGCGGCCTCGCGGCCCTTGGTCTCCAGTTCTTTCTGGTTGCTGACGCCCTTGTTGATCATTTTCTGCTCGACGTACTGCTTGGTGAGGCCGTACGCCTCCTTGATCTTGATGTGGTTGTAGCCGGGCACACCGTTCCAAGCGATCCAGTCGTCGCGTGGGATGGAGAACGCGGAGACTTTGTCGTCGGGACTGACGTGCGCCAGGATCAACGTGTTGGTGTTGTAGCCGCCGTCGTCAGAGTCGCCGGCGTGCAGGTGCTTCAGCAGACTCCAGGGCAGATCGTCGCCGTTCTGGTCCTTCCGCGAGTCCAATCCGATCAGCAGGATGTTCATTCCGTTGCCGCTGGATTTCGGGTCCTCGGCCCCCAGGGCCTGGGAGACGGTGATGCCGCTCAGCATGCCGTGCGCCATCCAGTAACCCGAGGCCGTGACGACCAGGGCGGCGACGGCGATCACCGCACCGGCGGCATGCACCAGCGTGCGGCGCCGACGCGTCGTCGCACTCAGGCGATGCTTGGGGCTGGATCGCTGCAGGTCTCCCATGACCCATCTCGGCTTTATTCGGGGTTCGCGCCTGACCCGGGACGAAAGGAACGCGCGCTTGGTGGGACTTGACGTCTAGTATGCGACAGCTTGCTGAGGGTCGGCCTGTGACCCAGGTAACCGGATAATTTTGACGGTAAAGTCAAAAAATCGCTCTAGCTGCGGCAATGCGTAGCCACGCGGTTGTGGTAAGTCCGTACCAATTGTGGCCAAATCGTGCTGCTAGAGCCCCAGAATCGCTCCGTCGGCGGCCGGCAGCGCCGCATCGAACCGAGACTGAGCGGCCGCGGCGGTGCGCTCCGCGACGCCCGGCAGGGGATGGTTGTGAATGACCAGCAGGCGCGACACACCGGCTTCGGCTGCAATCGTGCCGGCCTCCACGCCTGAAGTGTGGCCAAACTCCTCAGCATCGGGCTCCCACGCCTCATGCAGCAGGGTGGTCACACCTGCTACTTGGCGAATGGTCTCCGGGTCGAACTCGGTATCGGTGCAGTAGGCGAAGACGTTGCCGACACGAAAGCCGGCAGACGGCAGAGGATGACGGGTCTGCTCCCAGGTCTGGATCTCGTGTCCGGCGAAACTCAACGTGTCCCAGCCCAGCTCTGCCCAGCGCGACGATGCCACCGGTGATGTCGTCTGAATCGGGGAGGCGAGCAGTTGTCCCTCGACGATCGAGCGGGTGGGCCGGCCGTACGCCATGGAGCCCGGCCCAGCGATGGTGACCTCCCGGCTACCCAACGCGCGGGCGCTGCCGAAGGCCAATCCGGTCACGTGGTCGAGGTGAAAGTGGCTGAGCGCCACAGTCACTTTCTCGATGCCGTCGAGCAGGGACGGATTGATGTGCAGGGCGCCGAAACCCGTTCCGGCATCGAGAATTAATGCCTCGGTTCCAGAGGTGACCAGGTAGCAACTGGTCTGCCGGGAGCTAGTGGGAATCCATCCACCGCTACCAAGGACCGTCAATCGCATGGGTAGAGAATCTACGATGCCAACGATAGCCGCAGTGCGGCGACGGTCTCCAAATCGGTCAATGCGGCCACGCCGCGTCGAACGCCTTCCAGCGCAATGCTTTCGTCCTGCATGCCGCCCATTCCCGCGGTGATCAGCGGTGCGACGTAGGCATACAGCGCACCCTGCCGGTAGCGCAGCCACAGCTCGTCGGCGCTCAGCTCCGGGCCGCCGGCGGCGGCCAGCGTACGTCGGTAGACGGTGAGCAATTCGCGTTCGCAGGACTGACGGTCCGCGGTGGTCATACCCGTGACCAAGGTGTAGGACAGTTCGCGTCCAGGGTGTCCGCGACGAACTGCCTGCCAGTCGAGCAATCCGGCCTCGCCATTGCGGAAGTAGACGTTGCCGGGGTGCGCGTCGCCGTGCATCACCGTGTTCGGTTGCTGGTCAATGAGTTTCGCGACGGTGCGGTAGTTGTCGATGATGAACCGGCCTTCTTCGACAGGTATCGATGTTCGTTCGGCCAGGCGTCGGGCCGACGTGTTGAGCAGAGGGCCGGTCAGCAGCGAGGTGTCGTCACCCGATGCGGAGTACACCCAGCGACTTGTGTTGGCCGGCAGACGTTCCCAGAAGGTCGCATGCAGCACGGCGAGCAGTTCGACGATCTTGGCCGCCTGGTCCTTGTCGAGGGGGTGCAGGGTGTCGGGAAAGATGCAGGGGTCGACCGCGAGGTCTTCCAGTACCAGCACGAACCGCCCGGTCAACGAATCGAACGCCGATCCGTACGACTCGGGCAAGCCGGTCAGCGTGGGCGCCAGTTCGCGGTAGAACATCACTTCGGTGTGAGCGAGCCGGCCCAGTTCGCCCATCAGTCGGGTGCCGACGGTCTCGGCGGGCATCTTGACGAACACCGAACTGGGGACGCCCTCACCGGTCAGGGCCAGCCGCGCGCGTGAGGAGGTCCCGGCGTCGCCGTCGATGATCGACACCGATGTCACGTTGCGACCCATGATGGTCGAGAGTGCTTGTGCGTCAAGCTCGTCGGTCGATCGAGGCAGCGCGCGCAGCCGACCGACCGCGGCGTCAGTGGCCACCCGCTGCAGTCCGCGGCTCAAATGGGCGGCCAGGCCGAGGGCCGCCACGACGGTACTCACCAATGCATCGTTACAAAAATCGGTTGATCTGTAAAGCGACGTATTGCCGCGCGCGGGCGAACGTCAACTGGAAGCCGCTTTGTGGCTGAGATAGGCAACGATGCCCTGCGCGATGGCTGCCGCGTAGGCCGCGCGTCCTTCGGGGCTCTTCATCTTTGCGGCTTCGTCGCTGTTTTTCATGTTGCCCAATTCGACGAGCACAGCGGGGTTTTGGGCCAGATTCAAACCAGCCAGATCGGCGCGGCCGTACATCCCGTTCGACCCGATATAAGTGGACGGCTGGAGACCGGCACCGGCCAGCGAGTCCCGCATCGTTTGGGCCAATTGCATCGCGGGCCCGGACTGCGCCTCGTTCAACGGTGGGCTCGAGTAATTGACATGGAACCCACGACCGGATGGGGGCCCGCCGTCGGCGTGGATGCTCACGACCGCATTTGGGTGCATGGCGTTCTCCATGGCGGCCCGCTGATCGACGCATGGGCCGACGGAACTGTCGTTGTCGCGCGACATCTGGGTCCGCACACCCATCTGGTCCAGCGCGGCACGCACCTGCAGAGCGACGTCCCAGTCGAGTGCATGCTCGAAGTAGCCGTCGGCAGTCGCGGTGCCACTGGTGTCGCATTCCTTGGTGCCGCCTCGACCATTCGTAACTTGCCGGGTGATCGAGGCGTCCTGCGCTCCGTTGTGCCCGGGGTCGATGAACACCGCCATCCCCGCGACGTTAGGCGCCGCTGACGCATTCGGTGCGCTGGCGGCAACCGCGATGAGCACAGCAGCGCCGGTCCGCAGCAATGCAGAGCGGTGCGGGATCATCGCGGAAGACTAACAACCAGACGGATCCGAGAGTCGACGAGAATCCACCACCCCGGACCCATTGACGGCGGAGCTATCCAGCGTGAGTGGACGCCGTCACGGCGTTGCGCTCGGAGTCGTCGTCGTTGTACTCGTGGTCGGCGTGGCTGCGCTTGAAGGGCCTGTGGTGGTCGTCGGCGTCGTCGCAGAAGTCGCCGGCTTCGAGGGGCTCGTCGGGCTGGTCGGGCTCGTCGGAGTCGTGGGGCTGGTCGGAGTGGTCGGGCTAGTTGGAGGCGCCGGCGGTGCAGCGCCCGGGGGCGTGGCTCCGAGCCCCGGCCCCACGCCACACCAATCCTGCACGTCCTGCGTGTACTGCTCGAGCGGCGGAGGGCAACGATATCCGGGCGGGAAGTTGGCGCCTGCGTTGAGCAGATCGCACGGAACCAGCACCTGTTTGCCCTTTTGCGTGTTGCTCACGCACTTCACCGGTTGGCCCGGCGGCACCGACGGGTCGGCGTGAGCCGCGATAGGGATGAGCGCGACCAGCAGTGCGGTGGCGAGCGCCCAGGCAAGGCGACGGTGCGTCATCAGAACTCCTCTGCTGTCGAGCTCACGTCGTTATCGACAGTATTCTTCGCCGCCAACCGCCTGATCGGCGCGCCCCCATTGCCGGCTTCGCTCGGCGCATGGCTACCAGGACTTCATCCCGACGTAGAATCGCCATGGCTCATCGAGCCAGCCCAGGCCGCGTTAGCTCAGTTGGTAGAGCATCGCTCTTGTAAAGCGAGGGTCGAGAGTTCGAGTCTCTCACGCGGCTCCACCTTGTCGGTAATTACCGACGTCACTCGTCCTGGACCGTGTTCTCGTGATCGATCACCCGCTGTGAGCGCACGGTCCGGCTCGGCGAACGCCGCCCCGGGCGACGACCGGGCAGCGGAATCCGGTCGGCGATGTTGCTCAACGGGTTGACCACCAAGGTCAGCGACATCACCGCGTCCTGCAGAGTCGCGATGGCCGGCTCCAGCGCCTCCATGCCGGGAGCCAGGCGGGCCAGTGTGTCGGCGACGTCGGCCAACTGCTCCAACGGCCCGTTGCGCGCCGTCAGCTTGTCGATCAATCCACCTTCGGAGAGCAACCGATCTGCCAGCCCATCCTCGGCCAGCACCCGCTCGATCAGGCCGTCGTCGGCGGTCAGCTGGTCAACCAATCCGCCCGGCTTGAGCGCCCGCTCGAGCCCGCCGCCCTCGGCGGTCAGCCGGTCGAGCAGTCCGCCGTCCGCGGTCAGCATGTCGACCACCCCGCCCGGACGCAGCAGCCGATCGATCGGCCCGTCGGTGGCAATCGCGCGCCCGAGCGGCGTGTCGTCGTCCAGTAACCGGGCCAGCCGGTTGGCTCTGGCCATCGCGTCGTCGATACCGAGCATGTGTGCCACCGCGTTGGGTCCGCCGACTGTGCCCGAGTCCCCCAGGCTGCGGTGGGCCACCCCGAGGGCCGTCGTCGCGATGCCCACCCCGGCGTCGGCGGCGGCGAGTCCGACCCGGACCGGCACGGTGGCGAGACCTACCAGACGCTTGGCCAAGTTCATCCCCCGAGTGTATTCAGGCCAGGTCAAATCCCGTGGTCGTTGGCCCTGATCGGCCACCCAACAAACTCACAGGTCGGGCACAGCCGGTATGCAGACGTTTGTCAGCTAGATAGGGGGGAATTGTCGTCATGTCAGCAGCAATGCAGGAAGCCGCACCGGAGGCACGCGTTCTCGTCGTCGACGACGAAGACAACATCGTCGAGCTGTTATCGGTCAGCCTCAAATTCCAGGGCTTCGAAGTCCACACCGCGACCAACGGTGCGTCCGCCCTGGATCTGGCTCGCGAGGTCAAACCGGACGCGGTGATCCTCGACGTGATGATGCCCGGCATGGACGGCTTCGGAGTGCTGCGCCGGCTGCGGGCCGACGGCATCGACGCGCCGGCGCTGTTCCTCACCGCCCGTGATTCGTTGCAGGACAAGATTGCCGGCTTGACACTCGGCGGCGACGATTACGTCACCAAGCCGTTCAGCCTGGAAGAGGTTGTCGCGCGATTGCGAGTTATCTTGCGGCGCACCGGAAAAGGCGTCACCAAGGACCACAACGCCCGACTGACATTCGCCGACATCGAGATCGACGAGGACACCCATGAGGTGTGGAAGGCGGGTCAGCCGGTCTCGTTATCGCCCACCGAGTTCACGCTGTTGCGCTATTTCGTGATCAACGCCGGCACCGTGCTGAGCAAGCCGAAGATTCTGGATCACGTGTGGCGGTACGACTTCGGCGGCGACGTCAACGTCGTCGAGTCCTATGTGTCGTATCTGCGACGCAAGATAGACACCGGTGAGAAGCGTCTGCTGCATACGTTGCGCGGCGTCGGCTACGTGCTGCGGGAGCCTCGTTAACTTCAATGGCGCGAAGTTTCCGGATTGAACTGCCGCTGCGCGTCGCATTGGTCGCCGCCACGTTGCTGCTGGTGGCGTGCGGGCTGACCGCGTCCGGCATCGCGGTGACCTCGATACTGCGGCAACACCTCATCGCGCGGGCCGATCAGACACTCGAAGAGGCGTCGCGGGGTTGGGCGCAGGCCCCCAAGGGCGCGCTGAAGATCCCGCACGGCGCCAACCTCGACCGTCCTCCGTCGAACTTCTACGTGCGCAGCCTGACGGCCGACGGACGTGGCAGGACGGTCATCAACGACCGGCACGCCGAACCCGTCCTGCCGGCCAACAACGACGTCGGACCCGAGCCGACGACCGTGGGGTCGGTGGACAATTCGGGCGTGCAATGGCGGGTCGTCTCGATGCGGGGGCCCAATCGGCTGGTCACCGTCGCCTACGACCTGTCCGAGATTCAGCACACCGTCCGATCCCTAGCCTGGTTGCAACTCGGCATCGGCGTCGCCGTGCTGCTGGTCCTGGGTCTGGTGGGATCATGGGTGGTCCACCGAAGCCTGGAGCCGTTGATCGAGGTCGAACAGACCGCCGCGGCGATTGCCGCCGGCCAGCTGGATCGCCGTGTGCCCGAACGCGATTCGCGTACCGAAGTCGGACGGCTGTCCGCGGCGCTCAACGGGATGCTCGCCCAGATCCAGCAGGCGCTGGCCTCGTCGGAATACTCAGCGCAGCAGGCGGTGATCTCCGAAGACCGCATGCGCCGCTTCATCACCGACGCCAGTCATGAATTGCGCACACCGTTGACCACCATGCGTGGCTTCGCCGAGCTGTATCGGCAGGGCGCGGCGCGTGACATGGAAATGGTCATGTCGCGCATCGAGAGCGAGTCTCGCCGGATGGGTCTGCTCATCGACGATCTGCTGCTGCTGGCGCGACTCGATGCGCAACGTCCGATCGAGCGCAAGCGGGTGGACCTGCTGGCTCTGGCCACCGACGCGGTGCACGACGCGCGGGCGGTCTCGCCCGAACGCCCGATCTCCATCGAGGTGATCGACGGTCCGGGTACCCCTGAAGCGGTCGGCGACGAGGCCCGGCTCCGACAGGTGCTGGGCAACTTGATGACCAACGCCCTGCAACACACTCCCGAGACCGCCAAGATCACCGTGCGAGTCGGAACCACCGCCGAGGACGCAATCCTGGAGGTCGTCGACGAAGGCCCCGGCATGAGTCAGGAGGACGCGCTGCGGATCTTCGAACGCTTCTACCGCACCGACTCCTCGCGTACGCGAAGTAGCGGTGGCAGCGGTCTGGGACTCTCGATCGTCGACTCGCTGGTGCAGGCGCACGGCGGAACGGTGAAGGTGACCACCGCCCCCGGCCAGGGCTGCCGCTTTTTTGTCAGCCTGCCGCGCATCACCGACGTGACCGCACCGATAGCTCTGGTCCCGTAACCGCCATGACCACCCCTCACGATGATTCGATCGGCAGTGAGGACTCGGTCCCGGCGCTTGTTGCGTTGTTCCAAGCAGAACGGGCCGAGGTGCAAAACATTCTGGGACACGCCCTTTCGCTGGTCAGCATCCTGGTCGCTTATTCGACCGTCGTGGGTGCCGTGTGGGCGACCAGACCCGAAACCGTCCCGCACGCGTTGGTTCCGGTGGTCCCGATACCCGTATGGATGGTCATCGCGTGGCATTCGCAGTTGAACAGTCGAGTGTTTGCGCACAATCAGGCGATCGTCATCCTCGAGCAGAAGTTGCTGGACCATATCCCCAGCATCACCTATCCGACGAGGCTGTGGCTCGGTCATACCAGCGGTCGGCTGGTCAACGAGATCCCGATCTTGTTGAAAGAGAAGCGATATGCGATCGCCGCCGCGTCCATCATTACCTACGGTGGGCTATTGGCGATCGCGCTGGCTCTGACGATTGCAAGCGTCGTGGTCCCCATTCTCGTCAACCACGATTGGCAACAACTGGCCGGCGCGATGGCGGTCGTCTACGCAGTCGTCTTCACCCTGCTGGCGGCCTCGTACAAATCGACGTTCGGGATCGACATCGACACGATGGACACGTGGGCCAAGTCTGCGCACACGTCGTTTCCCGGGCTGTTCAGGACTCGGCACGAACACCGAGACCGCGGCTGATCAGCCTTGGTTCAGTTCGGCAAGTGCCGCTTTGATTTTCGCCTGCGCCTCGTCCAGTGATTCCGCAGACGGGTTGCGGTCCACGTTGGCGAAGCCGAAGTCGCTGAGGCTTTTCGCCGGGAAGACGTGCACGTGCAGGTGCGGAACCTCGAGTCCGGCGATGATCAGTCCGGCCCGGTCTGCGTCGAACGCGCGGGTGACCGCCTTGCCGATCAGTTGGGCGACCGACATGACGCGGCCGAACACCGGCGGGTCGATGCCCTGCCATTGATCGATCTCTGCGCGTGGCACCACCAGCGTGTGGCCCTGGGTCATCGGTTCAATGGTCAGGAAGGCGACGACGTCGTCGTCCTCGTACACGAACCGGCCCGGCAGTTCTCCGTTGATGATCTTCGTGAAGATGGTCGACATCAGTTCAGCATAGGTTGCCGGGCGAATGCCTAGGCGCCGCCGGCACTGAACATCGCGGCGATTTCGTCGACGGTCCAGGGCGGCGAGTCGTGATGGTCCCGGTAACCGACCAGCTCCGGTGCCGCTTTCGGAAACCTGCCCACGAAACCGCCTGCAGCGGCGAAGATTTCGCCGGTCAGATGGCTGGATAGGTCGCTCGCGAGAAAGACGTAGGTGGGCGCGGCGTAGTCCGGCGTCGCGACGTCGAGCGAACCCTGCAACGAGACATCGTCCAGCAGGCCCCTGCGGTTCAGCTCGCTGATGTGCGCAACGTAGTCCGGCCCAGTCGACAACCGTGTCTTGGCGCCGGGGCACACCACGTTGGCCCGCACTCCGTGCTCTTTGACCTCAGCGGCGATCGCCAGCGTCAGGCTGTTGACCGCCCCCTTGCCGGCAGGGTAGCCGGTGCCGCCGTAGTCGCCCAGAAACGCGAACGAACTGCTGTTGACGATGCTGCCGCCGCCCTGCGCGACCATCTTCGGCACGGCCGCGCGGCAGGTCGCGAACACCGTGCCGAGGTGCGCGTCCATCAGTTCGGCGAATTGGGCCGCGCTGATGTCGAGGATGGATGAGCCGGGGGGTTCGGCGATGCCGGCGCAGTTGATCAGGATGTGGACGCCCCCGAATTCGGCAATACAGTTGTCCACCAACGACTCTGCGGTCTGCTGATCGGACGGCGAACCCGGATGGGCGACGGCCTGCCCGCCCGCGGCGGTGATGGCCTGGGCAGTCGAGCGGGCGGCGTCGGCGTCACGGCCGTTGACCACCACCCCGGCGCCGTGCTTTGCAAGCAATGCTGCGACGGCCGCGCCGATGCCTCGTGACCCGCCGACCACGACCGCGCCGCGGCCGGCGAGCAAAAAGGTCACTCCTGTTGGCCGAAGGTCATCATGTCGAGGTTCCAGTAGCCGCGCATGTTCGCGATCAGCCCGGCGTCGTTGACCCGGTAGGTGAACACACCCCGCACGCTGCTGGTAACTCCATTGTCGAACTTGCTGTCCAGCACCAAGATATGTGCGACCTCGCGTGGGTCGCTGGACGGAAACGTCTCCTCGCAGGTGATCGTCAAGTTGTTGGCGGCGATGTTGGTGTCGTAGAACTCGGCGACGCCGTCCTTGCCACGCACGCCGGTGCCCTCGGGGTTCGTCACCGACTTGCCGATCGGATCCTCGACCACCACGTCATCGGCCATCAGGGCGAGCCAGCCCTCCCGGTCGTGCGCCTGCACGCAACGCCACGACGACTGGGAGGCCGACAGTGCGGGTGACTTTTCAGCGGTTTCGGCCGACATCCTGATCTCCTATCTATCCCGCCGAGTGGCCAGTTATTGCACGGTTTTCGTTGAATTTCGTGTCATAAGTGGCCACTCGACGGCGATTCCAAGATTTACCGGTCGGCGTCCGTGTAGCGGATGACGCCGCGAATGTTCTTGCCGTCCAACATGTCTTTGTAACCGTCGTTGATCTGCTCCAGCTTGTACTGGCGGGTGATCATGTCGTCGAGGTTGAGCTTGCCGGCCGTGTACATCGACAGCAGCTGCGGGATGTCGAACTGCGGGTTACCGCCGCCAAAGATGGTGCCCTGCAGGTTCTTCTGCATCAGGGTCAGCATCGCCAGGTTCAACTGGACATTGGTGTCCACCAGGCTGCCGATGGCGGTCAGCACGCAGGTGCCGCCCTTCTGGGTCAGGATCAGGTAGTTGTCGATGTCGGCGCCGTGCAGTTCGCCGACCGTGACGATCACCTTGTGTGCCATCAGGCCGTAGGTGACCTCCATCATTCCGCCCATGGCGGCGAAGATGTCCGGGTAGACGTGGGTGGCGCCGAACTTGAGCGCCTGGTCACGCTTCCACTCGACGGGGTCGATCGCGAAGATGTAACGCGCGCCGGCTGCGACTGCGCCCTGCAGGGCCGCCATGCCGACGCCACCGACGCCGACGATCGCGACGTCCTGGCCCGGACGGATGTCGGCGGTGCGGACGGCCGACCCGTAGCCGGTGGTGACACCGCAGCCGACCAGCGCGGCGACCTCGAACGGCACCGACGGGTCGATCTTCACGACGGAACTCTTGTGCACGACCATCCAGGGCGAGAAGGTGCCCAGCAGGGTCATCGGGAAAACGTCTTGGCCCTTGGCCTTGATCCGGAAGGTGCCGTCGGATACGGCAGCGCCGTTGAGCAGTCCGGCACCGAGGTCGCAGAGGTTGCGCATGCCGGCCTGACAGGTCGGGCAGTGACCGCAGGACGGGATGAAGGACAGCACCACGTGGTCGCCGACGGCGATGTCCTCGACGCCCGGGCCCACCTCGGTGACGATGCCGGCGCCCTCGTGGCCACCGAGAACCGGGAAGCCGCCCATCGGGATGCCGCCGGTGACCAGGTGGTGGTCGGAGTGGCACATGCCCGCCGCTTCCATCTGGATTTTGACTTCGTCTTTCTGCGGGTCGCCGATCTCAATTTCCTCGATTGACCAGGGCTGATTGAATTCCCAGATCAGCGCGCCTTTGGTCTTCATCTAAGAACCTGCTTTCGTCGTTGAAACGTCGGTTGAGAACGGCTTAGCTTCACGCAAGCAACCGCTTGGTTGAGTGTAGGACAGGGGGTGATCCCGGTCACCAGGGGAGCCGGATGTGGGTCACCAGATGGGGACGGGCGCCTGGCCCAGCGGGTAGTAACCAGGCAAGCTTCTCCCCCGCGACGCTGCGCTGGATCCGGTTTTGCATGCCTTCGCTCAGGTCACCGGATTCGATCAGGTTCGCGAACATCTTGGCGACGTGGCCGAAGTCGAAGAAGTCGCGCTGCCACTCGATGAGCGGCGGCCCATCTTCACCGGCGGTAAGGCGGAACCAGCTGCCTCCGATCCCGTAGATCTCGTCCTGGCCGCCGTCGGATTTGTTGACGATTTGCTTCCAGAAGCCGACGATCTCGCCCTGCTTCTCGTCGATGAGGACCTTCTGGTACTCGTACACCCAGTTCTCCAGGCCCTCCATCTCGAGGCCTAGCGCGACGTCGCGAATCTCGTCGACGCCGACGCACATCACGTCTTCCTTGGGTCCGATGTTCCAGCCGTAGGTGGCCTCGGGGGCGTAGAAGTCCGCCAGCGGCTTCCAGTCGCCCGCCTTCTCGCAGTCCTTGTTGGCCTGTAGCCAGCGGTCGACCCAAGCTTCGAGTTCCGCGCGTGAGTGTGATGACGCCATTGTCGGTCTCCCTAATCTTCTTTGATGAGTAGTGCTTGGGTGGGGCACATTTCGACCGCCCGCTGGACATCGTCGCGGGCCTCGTCACCCGGTTCGGAATCGAGGATCTCGACTTTCCCGCGCTTGGGCACCCGGAAGTAGTCGGGTGCCTCCAGCTCGCACATCGCATGGCCCTGGCACAGGTCCAGGTCGACTTCGACGCGAAAACCCATGGGCTGCCTTACGCCTGGCGCTTGCGGTAACGGACCTTGGCCGGGCTGGCCAGCTGCACAACCATCTTCGAGTGGTCGTTGTGGTAGCTGTCCGCGGGCTGCGCCATCTCGAAGTCGTATTCGCGCAGCAAGACCGAGAAGATCGCCTTGATCTGCATCTGGGCGAAAGCCGCTCCCACGCAACGGTGTCGGCCCGCGCCGAACGGAATCCAGGTCCAGCGGTTGACGACGTCGGCCTGTTCGGGCTTGTTGTAGCGGTCCGGCTTGAACGCGTCCGGGTCGGGGAAGTCCTCGGCGATCCGGTTGGAAATGGCCGGGGAGGCGGCCACGTAGTCGCCGTCGTGGATCGGGAATCCCGCGACCTCGAACTCGCCCTGGGCCACCCGCATCAGGATGATCAGCGGCGGGTGCAGCCGTAGTGTCTCCTTGACCACGTTGTCGAGCTTCGGAATCGACCGCAGCGCGTGGAAACTCACCTCTTGGCCGTCGGCGTAGAGCTCTTCGAGTTCCGCGAGCACCTCGGCGTAGATGTCGGTGTGCCGGATCAGCTCGATCATCGTCCAGGCCGAGGTGCCGGAGCTGGTGTGGTGGCCGGCGAACATCAGCGAGATGAACATGCCGGTGACCTCGTCGGCGGAGAACCGGGGCTCACCCTGCTCGTCCTTGATCGACACCAGTACATCGAGCATGTCGCGGTCGGATTTGTCGGTGGGCGGGTTGGCGATCCGTTGATTCATGATCTCCTGAACCAGCGCAACCAATTTGACCCGCGCCTCGTCACGCCGCTGGAAGCTTTCGATCGGCAGGTACGGGTCGACGTAGCAGAGCGGGTCGGTGCCGCGCTCGAGTTCGTGGTAGTACTCGGCGAACCGGTGATCGAGCTGCTCACGGAACTTCACGCCGATCAGGCAGGCGGTCGAGGTGTAGATGGTCAGCTCGGAGAAGAAGTCGAGCAGTTCGATCTCGCCTTCGTCGCCCCAGTCGGCGATCATCCCCCGGACTTCGAGCCTCGATGGTGGCAGCGTGACCCTTCATCTGCTCGCCGCGCAGCGCGGAGTTGTGCAGCATCTCCTTGCGCCGCTCGGGGCTGGCGTCGAACACCACGCCCTTGCCGAAGATCGGTGCCATGAACGGGTACGCCGCGGCCTGGTCGAGATCCTCGTCGGCGGAGCGGAAGAAGAATTCGTTGGCCTCGGAGCCCGAGAGCAGGATGACGTGCTTGTCGACGAGCTGGAACCAGCCGACGTCGCCGCACTCGTCGCGGATGCGCTGCATCAAACCGATTGGGTCGGTGCGGAATTCCTCGAGGTGTCCGTGTTCTTCTTCGCCGCCGGACACGCGCGGCACCATCGTGGTCGTAGTCATATGCTCACTCCTCCCCGGCGCTCGTACCTCGCGCCGCATCGTCGTATCGCGAAGTCACTGTCCTGGCATCCCTTCATCGCCGAGCGCGAGTTTCTGGCGTTCCGTGGTGTCGGCCAGCGGGGCTTCGGGCTGCAGCTCCATGTTCGCGATGTAGCCGCCGCGCGGTGTCTCGGCGACGAACGTGATGGCGCGCCCGAGGTCGGCCGCGCGCAGGAAGTAATCGTGGCGGGCTTGGCCCCATTTCGCCCAATCCTCAAGCGCCGGGCCGATTTTATCGGCCGGCAGGCTCCAGCCCATACCGGTCTTGGTCGGGCCGGGGTGCACGATCGACGCGCGTACACCGGTGCCCTCGAGCTCCATCTGCAGGTTCGTGACCATCGCGACCAGGGCGGCCTTGGCCGCGCCGTACGCGCCCATGTGCGGCCGCTGCCGCAGCGCCACGTCCGAACCGACGAAGATCAGGTCGCCCCGCTGGCGTTCGATCATGCCCGGCAACACGGCCGAGGCCAGCCGGAAGGCGCCGACCAGGTGGACCTGTAGCTGCGAGTCGAATTCGTCGCCTGCGATCTCGGCGAGCTTGCCGAAGTAGGTGTCGCCCGCACCGGCCACCAGGACCTCGACGTCACCGAGCGCGTCGACCGATTGCGCGACAAAGGCTTTGACCGAGTTCGGATCGGTGACATCCAGATGGAACCCGACCGCTTCGCCGCCGTCGGCGTTGATCTTGCCGACGATGTCGTCGAGCTTCTCGACCCGGCGGGCGCCGAGCGCGACCGGGAAGCCGTGGGCGGCGAGTTCGACCGCCGTCGCCTCACCGATTCCGGAGGAGGCGCCCGCGACGATGACCGGGCGGCGATCGGGCAATGGCTCAAAGCGGGGCATTCAGCGGACCTCCACGGTGATGGGTAGGTGGGCGAAGCCGCGGACGTTGCTGGAGTGGACGCGGACCGAGTTGGCTTCGTCGACTTCGTATTTGCGGATTCGGGTGAACAGTTCGGTGAGGGCGACCCGGGCCTCCATCCGAGCCAGGTGCGCGCCTAAGCAGAAGTGCGCGCCGCTGCCGAAGCTCAACAGCTTGGAGCCGATGTCGCGCCCGATGATGAAGTCGTCGGGCTTGTCGAATGCACGCTCGTCACGGTGACCCGATCCGGGCAGCAGCAGCAGCACGTCGCCGTCCGGAATGGTGGTGTCGTAGAGGGTGAGTTCACCCGAAACCGACCGCGCCAGGATCTGGCTGGAGGTGTCGTAGCGCAGCGTCTCTTCCACCCAGAGCGGCACCCGGGACAGGTCGTCGTAGACCGACACCAGCTGATCGGGATTGCGGTGACCCCAAAAAGCCGCGTTGGCAAGCAATTTGGTGGTGGTCTCGTTGCCGGCGATCACCATCAGGAACATGAAACCGAGGACCTCTTCGTCGGTGAGCCGGTCACCGTCGATCTCGGCCTCCAGCAGCGCCGAAGTGAGGTCGTCGGTCAGCTTCTTGCGCCGCTGGGCCACCATCTCCTGGTAGTAGACGATCAGGTTGAGCGAGGCCTCGATCGCCTCGGGCGGCACGTCGGTGACGCCCTCTTCGCGGTGCATCACGCCGTCGGCCCAGGCCCGCACCTGAACCCGATCCGGCTCGGGAACGCCCATCAATTCCGAGATCACGTCCATCGGCAACTTGCCGGCGAACTCGTCGACATAGTCGACGGGTCCGTCTTCGGCCTTTTCCAGCAGGGTGTCCAGATGCCGGGTCGCGATCTCGGTGACGCGTGGCTCGAGTTCACGAATCCGCCTGGGTGTGAAGCCTTTTGACACCAGCGTCCGCAGCCGCAGATGAGCGGGGTCGTCCATGGCCAGAAACGACATCGTCTTGGCGGCGTGCGGTCCGCGAGACGCCGGGTCCAGTGAAACCCCGTACTTGTTCGACAACGTGGTGCTGTTGCGGAAGCCCTGGTGCACGTCTTGGTGTCGGGACAAGGCCCAAAAGCCCAGTTCCTCGTTGTGGTACAGCGGGGCGTCGTCGCGCAGCCGCTGGTAGTACGGGTAGGGGTTTTCGTGGAAGTCGTAGTCGTACGGGTCGAGAAGAGGTTTGTCGATAGTGGTCATCAGGCTTCCGTTGTGACGATGAGGCCGACCGCGTAAGCGAGGTGGTCGGCGATCTGGTGGTAGGTGTAGGCGCCGCTGGCGGCGTTGACGAGCGCGCCGAAGAAGGTCATCTCCAGCACCGACACCATGCGCGGTTCGGCGTCGGGTCCGATGGCCGAGGTGATGCGCCGGTGGATCTCGGCGCCGATCCTCATCCGTACGGAGCGAACGGCGGCATCACCGCCTCCGCCGAGCAGCGCGGTCGTGCACGCCGCCGCTACTTCCGGCTCATCGGCGACTACCAGAGCGAGGTGACGCAGCGCCTTGTCCACCCGTGTCGGCATCGGCTCGTTCACGTCGGTGAAGTAGGGGACCTGGCGCACCAGGTCGAGATACACCTCGGCGATCAGGTGGTTCTTCGACGAGAAGTAGGTATAGGCCGTGGCCGGAGCGACTTTGGCGCGGGCGGCTACCGCGCGCACGGTCAGGTCGCTGTAGGACGTCTCGCGCAGGAGTTCGACCCCTGCGGTCAGGACCTTGCGGAAGGTCTCTTCTTGACGACGGTTGCGCGGCACGTCACCCGCCGGACCGCCGGCTGTAGAAGTGATCGTGGCCACTGGATCGCTGGACACGTGTCCAAGGTATCCGAGACGGACGTCAGCGAGCAAGTCCATGCAATAAAATTGCAGTTAAGAGGCGGTGTCGGAGCCTCCGATCACGGGTGGCAAGGGGTTGGCACTTGCCTTTGCCGCGCGGGTGAGGCTATCTTCGTCTGGACGATTCCGGACAACTGTCCATTAACGAGGTGCGGTGGAGGCGACGATGGCATTGCTGGCCGACAAGGTGAGCTCGCTGCTCATCGACGGCACGCTGACGAGCGGGAGGCGGGGCACCTTTGCCACGGTCAACCCGGCGACCGAAGAGGTGCTGGGCGCCGCGGCCGACGCCGACGCCGAGGACATGGGCCGTGCGATCGAGGCGGCGCGTCGGGCCTTCGACGATTCCGACTGGTCGCGCAACACCGAGCTCCGGGTGCGGTGTATCCGCCAATTGCAGGACGCCATGAAGCAGCATCTCGAGGAGCTGCGCGAGCTGACCATCGCCGAGGTCGGCGCGCCCAGGATGCTCACCGGCATCGCCCACCTGGAAGTCCCGGTGAACGACCTGTCGTTCGCAGCCGACACCGCTGAGTCCTACGAGTACATCCAGGATCTCGGCGAGGCCAAACCGATGGGCATCCCCACCCGCCGGACCATCGCGCGTGAGGCCGTTGGTGTCGTCGGCGCGATCACGCCGTGGAACTTCCCCCACCAGATCAACCTCGCCAAAATCGGACCCGCGCTGGCCGCGGGAAACACCGTCGTTCTGAAGCCTGCACCCGACACGCCCTGGGCTGCGGCAGTTCTCGGCGAACTCATCACCGAGCACACCGACTTTCCGCCCGGCGTGGTCAACATCGTCACCTCCAGCGACCACAGCGTCGGCGCCATCTTGTCCAAAGACCCTCGCGTGGACATGGTGTCGTTCACCGGATCCACCGCGACCGGCCGCGCGGTGATGGCCGACGGCGCCGCGACGATCAAGAAGGTCTTTCTCGAACTCGGTGGCAAGTCGGCGTTCATCGTGCTCGACGACGCCGACCTGGCCAGCGCGGTGAGCATGGCCGGCTTCTCGGTGTGCATGCATGCCGGCCAGGGCTGTGCCATCACCACCCGGCTGCTGGTGCCGCGGGCAAACTACGACGAAGCCGTCTCGATCGCGGCCGCGACGATGAGCGGCATCAAAGCCGGCGACCCCAATGACGCCGGAACAATATGCGGGCCAGTGATTTCGGCACGTCAGCGCGACCGGATCCAAGGCTATCTCGACTCGGCGATCGCCGAGGGCGGATCGTTCGCCTGCGGGGGCGGCCGACCGGCCGACCGCGACGTCGGGTTCTTCATCGAGCCGACCGTCATCGCGGGCCTGGGCAACGATGCACGCTGTGCGCAGGAAGAGATCTTCGGACCCGTGCTTACGGTCATCCCGTACGACGGTGACGACGACGCGGTGCGGATCGCCAATGACTCGCCATACGGGTTGTCCGGCACCGTGTTCGGGACCGACCCGGATCGAGCGGCCGAGGTGGCGTCGCGGATCAGGGCTGGCACGATCAACGTCAACGGCGGCGTGTGGTACTCGGCGGACGCTCCGTTCGGCGGCTACAAGCAATCGGGCAACGGGCGTGAGATGGGCCTGGCCGGCTTCGAGGAATACCTGGAGACCAAAACCATTGCGACAGCGGTCTAATGACGCGCCGAGGGGACATCATGCGATTTGAGAACAAGGTTGCCATCGTCACCGGATCCGGTGGCGGGATCGGCCAGGCGTATGCCGAAGCACTGGCCCGCGAGGGTGCGGCCGTCGTGGTCGCCGACATCAATGCCGAAGCGGCACAGGGGGTGGCCAAGCAGATCGTGGCCGACGGCGGTACCGCCCTCAGCATCCCGGTCGACGTGTCAGACCCGGCTTCGGCCAAGTCCATGGCCGACCAGACCCTCGCGGAATTCGGCGGCATCGACTACCTGGTCAACAACGCCGCGATCTTCGGCGGCATGAAGCTCGACTTCCTGCTGACCGTCGACCCGGAGTATTACAAGAAGTTCATGAGCGTGAACCTCGACGGCGCGCTGTGGTGTACCCGCGCGGTCTACAAGAAGATGGCCAAGCGCGGCGGCGGCGCGATCGTCAACCAATCCTCCACTGCGGCATGGCTGTACTCGAACTTCTACGGTCTGGCCAAGGTCGGCGTCAACGGCCTGACCCAGCAATTGGCAACCGAGCTCGGTGGCCAGAACATCCGGATCAACGCGATCGCCCCGGGGCCCATCGACACCGAGGCCAACCGGACCACCACGCCGCAGGAGATCGTCCAGGACATCGTCAAGGGTATGCCGCTGTCTCGAATGGGAACGCCGGAGGACTTGGTCGGCATGTGCCTGTTCCTGTTGTCCGACGAGGCCTCATGGATCACCGGGCAGATCTTCAATGTCGACGGCGGGCAGGTAATCCGATCGTGAGCGACAGCCTGAAGCTCGGCTACATCGGTCTGGGCAATATGGGCACGCCGATGGCCACCCGGATGACCCAATGGCCGGGCGGGGTAACGGTTTACGACATCCGGACCGAGGCGATGACGCCGCTGGCCGAAAAGGGTGCCAGGCTGGCCGACAGCGTGGCCGACGTCGCGGACGCCGACATCATCCACATCACCGTGCTGGATGACGCGCAGGTGCGTGAGGTCGTCGGCGAGCTGGCGACTCACGCCAAGCCGGGCACGGTGATCGCGATCCACTCGACCATCAAGGACACGACGGCGGCCGAACTCGCCGCCGAGTTGACATCGCAGGGCATCCACATCGTCGACGCGCCGGTCAGTGGTGGTGGCGCGGCGGCGGCCGAAGGCAAGCTCGCCACGATGGTGGGTGCCGACCGCGAGGTTTACGAGCGAATCAAACCGGCCTTCAAGCACTGGGCCGCGATGGTCGTGCACGCGGGTGAGCCCGGTGCCGGCACCCGAATGAAGCTGGCCCGCAACATGTTGACGTTCACGTCGTACGTCGCGGCGTGTGAAGCGATGAAGCTTGCCGAGGCGGCCGGGTTGGACCTACAGGCGCTCGGCCGGGTGGTGCGCCACACCGATGCGCTCACCAGCGGACCGGGTGCGATCATGGTGCGCGACAACATGAAAGACATTGAGCCCGATAATTTCCTGTACCAATCCTTCGTGCACGCCCGCGGGCTGGGGGAGAAGGACTTGAGCCTGGCGCTGGCACTGGGGGACTCGGTATCGGTCGACCTGCCGCTGGCGCAGCTGGCTTACCGTGGGTTGGCCGCCGGACTCGGGGTGCCGCATACAGAGAAAGAGGCGTGATGGACGAGTTGCGCAGCAAGGGCCTGGCCAAGATGAACGAGGTCTACGGCTGGGAAATGCCCGACATCGAGGGTGACCCGTACTTCGACCTGACCGTCGACCACCTGTTCGGCACCATTTGGAGCCGGCCGGGCTTGTCGATGCGCGACAAGCGCATCATGACGCTCACCGCGGTGACCGCCGTCGGCAACCGCGACCTGGCCGAGATCCAGATCAATGCTGCACTTCTCAACGAGGAACTGACCGCGACCGAACTCAAGGAGATGGCGGTCTTCCTCACCCACTACCTCGGCTTCCCGCTCGGCTCGGCGCTCAACGGCGCCGTCGACAGCGTCGTGGCGAAGCGGAAGAAGGCCGCTGCCAAGGGCGCCGGCGAAGACAAGAAGGCCAACGTCGAGGGCGCGCTGAAGATGCACTCCGGCGAGGGCTCGGCGTAGCTCAGTAGGGCTGAACGCCTTCGGGCATCACGTATTCCGATGTCGGGGCCGCCGCACCGTTGACGGTCGTCCCGCCGTTGAGGATGCCCGGGGCCATGTCCAGCATGTTGTTGGGGAAACCGAACTTCGGCCTGGTGAGCGCGTCGAGCCGATCCAGCTCGTCGGCAGTGAGCTGCACATCGACGGCACGGATGTTGTCGTCGAGTTGGGAGAGCCGGCGGGCACCGATGATGACGGATGAGACACCCGGCTGCGCGTGGACCCAGGCAAGCGCGACACTGGCGACGTTCGTCTCATGCGCCTTCGCGATGACCTCCAACTCGTCGATCAACGCGTAAGTCTCGTCGTTCAGGAACGCATCGACCATCGCTCCGCGGTCAGCTGTGCTCTCGCCCTTATTGACCCGGGTGTACTTGCCGCTCAGCACCCCGCTCTTCAGCGGCGACCACGGCGTGATGCCGAGGCCGAATTCGCCGGCCATCGGTACCAATTCCTGTTCGATGGCGCGCTCTAGCAACGAGTACTCGACCTGCAGGCCGATGAAGCTGGACCAGCCTCGGAAATTGGCAATCAGGTTGGCCTGCGCGATCTTCCACGCTGGGGTGTCTGATACGCCGATGTAGCGAACCTTGCCTGCCGCGACGAGGTCTTCGAGTGCGGCCATGGTCTCTTCGATGGGGGTGTTGGCGTCCCAGATGTGTAGCCAGTACAGGTCGATGTAGTCGGTCTGCAGTCGCCGCAGTGAGTTCTCGGCAGCATTGATCAACGACTTACGCCCTGAGCCACCGCCGTTGGGGTCACCCGGATACAGGTTCCCGCTGAATTTGGTCGCCAGCACCAGGCGATCGCGACGCGCGGAGTGCTGACCGATGTGGTCACCGATGATCTTCTCGGAGTGGCTGCGGGTGTAGAAGTTGGCGGTGTCGATGAAGTTGCCGCCCAGTTCGGTGTATCGATCGATGATTTGTTGGGACTCTTCCACACTGGTGCCCCAGCCGAGGTCTTCGCCGAATGTCATGGCGCCCAGACACAGCGGGCTGACGCGCAGGCCAGACCGTCCGAGTGTCACGTATTGATCCAGAGGCATAATGGCGTCTTCCTGGTAGATTGTTCAGCTATGTGCTTGTTCATATCTAAACTAGTTCATATCTGAACGACCTGGCAACCCAATGTCTGACGCGGCCAGGATCTGGTCTTTGAACTACCGGCTACTGATGTCGGTCATCTCTGGCGCCGAGCCCGGCATCTGCGCGCTCGGCCTGGAGTCCAAAGAGTTGTTCGTGCTGGCCGAGATCGACGATCATCCGTATCCGGCCGAACTGGCTGCGGCATTCTGCATGCCGAAGGCGACGGTTACCGCGTACCTGAAGCGTTTGGAAGCGGCCGGATACGTGCGTCGCGAGATCGACCCCTCCGATCTTCGGCGCCATCGGCTTGAGCTCACACGGGAAGGGCGCCGGGTCGCCGCCGACGGGCTGGCACTGCTGTCCGGCGAGTTCGACAAGCGACTGTCGCGCATCACTGCCGCCCAACGCAAAGGGTTCAAGGACCTGCTGGAACTAATCGTCTGAACGCGCCTCCACTAGAGTGAGCTTTTGTGCGCGTTCTGGTGATCGGTTCCGGTGCCCGCGAACATGCTCTGTTGCTGGCGCTGCGCGCCGACCCCCAGGTCAAGGCGCTGGCCATTGCACCTGGCAACGCCGGCACCGCATCAATAGCCGACCAGCATGACGTCGACGTGTCCTCCGCCGACGCCGTCGTGGCGCTGGCCCGTCAGATTCACGCCGACCTGGTGGTGATCGGTCCGGAGGTCCCGCTGGTCCTCGGTGTCGCCGATGCCTTACGTGCCGCCGGGATCGCGGCCTTCGGGCCAGGCCGGGACGCGGCACAGATCGAAGGCTCCAAAGCCTTCGCCAAAGACGTGATGGCTGCCGCCGGGGTGCGCACCGCCTCCAGCGAAATCGTAGACAGCCCAGCGAATTTGGACGCGGCCTTAGACCGGTTCGGACCCGGAATCGGTGATCCCGCCTGGGTGGTCAAAGACGACCGACTGGCTGCGGGTAAGGGCGTGGTGGTCACCCCGGACCGCGATGTCGCACGCGCGCACGCCGCGAGCCTGCTCGAGTCCGGGCACCCGGTGCTGTTGGAGTCGTTCCTCGACGGGCCCGAGGTGTCCCTCTTCTGCGTTGTCGACGGTGACACCGTGGTGCCACTACTGGCTGCGCAAGACTTCAAGCGGGTCGGCAACGGCGACGCCGGCCCCAACACCGGAGGCATGGGCGCGTATAGCCCGCTGCCGTGGCTGCCAGATGAGGTATACCAGTCGATCGTCAGTGACGTCGTGAAACCCGTTGCCGTCGAGCTGGTTCGGCGCGGCAGCCCCTTCTCCGGCCTGCTGTATGCCGGGTTGGCGATCACCTCCAGTGGGCCTGCCGTCATCGAATTCAACTGCCGCTTCGGCGATCCGGAGACGCAGGCGGTGCTCGCACTCCTCGAGTCACCGCTCGGGCAACTGCTCAATGCGGCCGCCACCGGCACCCTGGCGGACTTCGGTGAGCTGCGCTGGCGCGACGGCGCAGCCGTGACCGTCGTGCTGGCGGCGGAGAACTATCCGGGCAAGCCGCGGACTGGTGACGCCATCGTTGGCTCGGAGGCCGCCGGCGTGCTGCATGCCGGCACGGCCCGAGACGAAGACGGCGCGATCGTCTCGTCGGGTGGCCGCGTCCTGTCGGTGGTGGGCCTTGGTCCCGATCTGGCGGCGGCGCGCTCGGCCGCGTACGCGATCATCGACTCGATTCGGCTGCCCGGAAGCCACTTTCGCACCGACATCGGGCTGGCCGCCGCCGAGGGGAAAATCCACCTCTAGTCAGCCGCGGCGCGCTTCCCAGCCCCTGATACTGACCAGTCCGGGACCCGGCGACCGGCCACCGCGGACTTATGCACAGTTGGGATTTGATCCACAGTCCGGCGTTGGCGCGGTTTGCGGGTCGCCGGCATGTCGGGGGTCGTTCGTAGTTTCGAGCCATGGATTCAGCGATCAGCGCCGAGCATGGACGGGAACAGATCCTGGCTGCCTTGGATGCGGTCGACGCTGCCTACACGATGATACGCGAAACCTCGTCGGGGTTGGCGGGCAACGCGTTTCGCGTCGATGTTGCTGAGCGGCTGGAGACCCACGAACGCACCAACCGCGGGCTGATGTATCGATTCTTCGCCGAGATCGCCGACCCGCCCGACGAATGTGGGTCGACCGCTGCGACGCGCACCGCCTTGTGGAAGCGCCTGCGTATTACTCCTGCCGAGATCACCCGCCGGTTCAAGCTGGCCGCCCGGATTCGGCCGCATCGGTCGTTGACGGGCCCGCCGTTGCCGCCCGAGCTGCCCGCGTTGGCGGACGCAGTGCAAGCCGGTGAGGTCGGCGAAGACCATATCCGGTCCGTGTGCCGATCGGTCGACGTGCTGCCCGCGTGCGTCTCCCCCGCCGACGTAGAAGCCGCCGAGCGCACGCTGGTCAAGCATGCGGCCATGGTCGATGCCGGGATCGTGGTCAAACTGGGTCAGCGCATCGCCGACTACCTGAATCCTGACGGTCAGTTCAGCGATAAGGACAGGGCTCGGCGCCGCGGCCTGCACCTCGGCGCTCAGGGCCCGGACGGGATGTCACGGTTGTCCGGGTTGCTTGACCCGGAGGCCCGCGCCTATTTCGAGGCCATCGAAGCCGCCGTGCGGCCGGGTCGCCATCAGCCGGCGGGCAGCGGGCCCGAGGCGCGCGACGATCGCACCCCAACCCAACGCTGCCACGACGCGTTGAAGCTCGGCCTGAAGACCGCCATCGCTTCCGGCGGGCTCGGTGTACACCGCGGCCACCCGGTCACCGTGGTAGTCACCACGACATTGGCCGAACTCGAGCAAGCCGCCCGCGCCGCGGCTGATCCATCGGCCCCGATGTCCGCACCTGCGCGCACCGGTGGCGGCTCGCGGCTGCCGATGCGGGATCTGATTGCCATGGCCGCCAACGCCATTCATTATCTGGCGGTATTCGACAACCACACCGAGCGGCCGCTGTATCTGGGCCGGCAGAAACGCATCGCCACCGCCGACCAACGGTTGATCTGTTATGCCCGCGACCGCGGCTGCACCCGCCCCAATTGCCTGGTATCGGGGTATCGCTGCGAAGTTCATCATTCAGACCACTGGGCTCGTGGTGGACGCACCGACGCGGACAAGCTGTTCTTCGGCTGCGGCGGCGACCACGGCATGGCCACCGCCGGTGAACTACACACCGAAGTCACCGCCAGCGGGCGACTGGGCTGGACCGACGGCAGCGGCCCACCCGAAATCAACCACGCCCACCACCCCGAAGAACTCCTGCAAGGCGACCCCGACCCACCCGAAGAGACGTACTAAACGTGCGAAGAGCACCGACATCAGAAACCGGCGGCCTGGCCGTCGCGCCGTGGATCGCTGACCGCCAGGTATCCATCGTCCAGCCGCCAGATGGCCTGGCAACTCCCGAACTGGTTGTAGTCATCGGCGGTGGCCAATTCGTGGCCGCGTTGCCGCAGCCCATCCAGCGTGGCCGCCGGGAAGCCTTGCTCGCAGTAGACCTGCAGGCCGTGCGCCCAGCGGAACCGCGGACCGTCGCACGCCGCCTGCGGATTCTGGCCGTGATCGACGATGCGGGCCACCACCTGGACGTGGCCCTGCGGTTGCATGGGCCCGCCCATCACGCCGAAACTCATCACCGGGGCGCCGTCCTTGGTCAGAAATCCCGGGATGATGGTGTGATACGGCCGTTTGCCAGGACCGACTTGATTCGGATGACCTTGCTGCACAACGAAATCCGCGCCGCGATTCTGCAGCGCGATGCCGGTGCCGGGCACCACGACGCCAGAGCCAAAGCCCATGTAGTTCGACTGGATCATCGACACCATGACACCCGAGGCGTCCGCTGCGGTGAGGTACACGGTGCCTCCCCGCGGCGTCCCTGCCGACGCGGGCCGGGCGCGGGCCGGGTCGATCAGCGCCGCGCGCTGACGCAGATACTCCTCGTCGAGCAGCTGGCCCGGGCTCAGCGTCATGTGGTCGATGTCGGAGACGTAGGCCTGGGCATCGGCGAACGCGAGCTTCACCGCCTCGATCTGCAGGTGCACACTGTCGGCGGAATCGACTGGTAGCGAGCCGATGTCGAACTGTTCGAGGATCCCGAGCGCGATCAGTGCGACGATGCCCTGCCCGTTGGGTGGTATCTCGTGGACCGTGTAGCCGCGGTAATCGCCCGCAATGGTGCCGACCCAGTCGGCGCGATGCACCGCGAGATCGTCGGCCCGCATTGCCCCGCCGTTCGCCGCCGAGTGGGCTTCGAGTGCGGCCGCGATCTCGCCGCGGTAGAACGTCGCGCCGTTGGTCGCGGCGATCGCCTCGAGCGTGCCGGCGTGGGCCGGCAGCCTGACCTGCTCACCCGCCCGCGGCGCCCGGCCGCCGGGCAGGAAGGTCTCGGCGAAACCGGGCTGCGCCTCGAACAGCGGCACTTGAGCGGCCCACTGTTCCGCGATCGTCGGCGACAGCAGAAAGCCGTTGCGGGAATACGAGATTGCCGGCTCGAAAAGCCGCTCGAATGACAACCTGCCGAACTTCGCATGCAACTCGACCCAGGCCGATACCGCGCCCGGGACGGTGACCGAATTCCAGCCGAAAGACGGAACGCCGTTGTCGCCGAAGTACTCCGGGGTCCACGCCGCGGGGGACCGGCCCGATGCATTCAGGCCGTGCAGTTCATGGCCGTCCCACACGATCGCGAACGCATCGGAGCCGATCCCGTTGGACACCGGTTCCACCACCGTCAATGCAATCGCGGTGGCGATCGCCGCATCGACCGCGCTGCCGCCGTCGGCGAGCATCCGCAGACCCGCCTGCGCGGCGAGCGGTTGCGAGGCGCACACCACGTTCGTCGCCAGCACCGGCTTTCGCGGCCAGGCATAGGGCAGTTCCCAGCCGAACGGTTGCACCCCGACAGCTTACGGACGTGCAGGTCGACGGCCGATACAGTCGGCTCAACGGTAGCTGATACGATTTACGCTTTGAGCCAGATTTGTAACCCCGCACGCGGCCGAACCGAAGGTTGATCTCATGCCCAAGCCCGTCATCGTCAGCGCAGTCCGCACCGCCATCGGGACATCGTTCAAGGGCTCACTGGTCAACACCACGCCCGAGTTCCTCGCGACCACGATCCTGCAGGAAGCGGTCCGCCGGTCCGGCGTCGACGTGTCCGACATCGACGACGTGATCTTCGCCGAATCCCACTACGGTGGCGGCGATATGGCGCGCTACGCCGCATCCTCGTCCGGCATGACGTCGGTTCCGGGACAGGCCGTCAATCGGCACTGCGCGGGCAGCCTCACCGCGATCGCGAACGCGGCGGCGCAGATCGGGTCGGGCGCTGAGAAGGTCGTCGTCGGCGGCGGTGTGCAGTCGCTGTCGATGACCCCGATGATGAACTGGCGCATACCCGGCCCGACCTTGGAGTTCGAGGAGCGGTGGATCCCGCCGACCCACGTCGAGACACCCGATGCGCCGGGCCGCGACATGTCGATCACGGTCGGCTGGAACACCGCGCAGGCGGCCGGGATCACCCGCCAAGAGATGGACGCCTGGGCTTTCCGGTCGCACCAGCGCGCCGTTGGTGCGATCGACAGCGGCGCGTTCGCCGACGAGATCGTTCCGCTGAAGATCAAGGGTCTCGACGACGCGCTGATCGAGTTCAGCGTCGACGAGCACCCGCGCCGTGAAACCAGCCTGGAGAAGCTTGCCTCGCTGAAGGTTCTGCACCCGGAGATCGACGGATTCTCGATCACCGCCGGCAACAGCAGCGGCACCAACGACGCGGCCGCCGCGCTGACCCTGGCCGACGAGGACTACGCCTCGGCGCATGGACTGAAGGTGTTGGGCTCGGTCAAGGCCTGGGCGTCGGTCGCGGTCGAACCGAAGGACACCGGACTCGGTGCGGTCAAGGTGATCGGCAAGGTGCTGGAGCGGGCGGGCCTGTCGCCGGGCGACGTCACGCTGTGGGAGATCAACGAGGCGTTCGCGTCGGTGCCGATCGCGGCGTGCCGCGAGTACGGGCTCGACGAGGAGTTGGTCAACTTTTACGGCAGCGGTTGCAGCCTGGGTCACCCGATCGCCGCCAGCGGCGCCCGGATGCTGACCACGCTGGTGCACGAGCTGGGCCGCCGCGGCGGCGGAATCGGTGTGGCGGCGATGTGTGCCGGTGGCGGGCAGGGCGGCGCTGTCGTGATCGAGGTCTAATCGACCTCCGCAAAACCACGGGTCTCGACGACCGACGCGTGACCTGCACCGGGTTTCGCATCCGGTGCCGCCGGGTAGCTCGAACGGATGGCGCAGCAACATGCAACGGCGCTGGTGACGGGCGCCTCGAGCGGGATCGGATTGACCGTCGTCGCGCGGGACGATGAAATTCACACTGCCGCAAAGCAATTGACCAGCAATGCATCGCGGTTGACTGCGCTGCAGCGCGTTCGCTTCACGGTGAAAGCCGCTGCCAATCAGATCATTGCCAAGCCGTGCGGACGGATATAAACATGGGCAGTCCAGAAGAAGTGTTCAGTTCGTTGACCGTGCGCCGGGAAACTGCGGCCACGCGCCAGCAGGTGTGGGACGTGATGGCCGACGGGTGGACCTACTCGCAGTGGGTGGTGGGCAACAGCCGGATGCGCGCCGTCGATCCTGGGTGGCCACGCGCGGGCAGCACCATCTCGCACTCCGTCGGCATCTGGCCCGCGGTACTGAACGACGAGACGGTCAGTGAAGAATGCGTTCCCTCGGAACGTCTTGTGCTGTTGGCCAAAGGACGTCCGTTCGGTACTGCACGGATCACGCTGCGGCTGTTCGATATCGAAGGAGGCGGCTGCCGTATCGAGATGTCCGAGGTCCCGGTAAACGGACCGATGAGCTTCGTGCCCAAACGTCTCGCACTCGCGGCGGCGTGGCCACGCAACCGGGAGTGCACCTGGCGACTGGCGACCCTGGCCGAACGACGCGAGTCCCCCGTCGATGAGTAGGGCAGCCTCGAGCGCCGACGCGGTTGTCATCGGAGCCGGCCACAACGGATTGGTTGCGGCGGCCATGCTCGCCGACGCCGGCTGGGACGTCGTGGTGCTCGAGGCGCAGGACGAACCGGGTGGAGCGGTGAAAAGCGCCGAACTGACCCCCGGGTACACCAACGACCTGTACAGCGCGTTCTACCCGCTGTCGGTCGCCTCACCGGCATTGCAAGCGCTCAACTTGGAAGATCACGGCTTGCATTGGACTCATGCGCCCGCCGTCGTCGGTCACCCAGAGTCCGCGGATGACGAGAACGCGGCGATGATCTACCGCGACCTGGATCAGACCGCTGCGGCGCTCGACGAACACGAGGCCGGTGAGGGTGCTCGCTGGCGGCAGGCATTCGACCAATGGCAACACATCAAGGAGCCCTTGCTGGCAAGCCTTTTCGCGCCGTTCCCACCGGTGCGGGGAGCGATCCAGATGTTGCGCCGACTGGGTACCGCCGGGTCGCTGCGTTTCGTCCATCAGTTGCTGCTGCCCGCTGGAGTGCTGGCCGAGACTCTGTTCAAGAGCGAAGCGGCACGACTCTTGTTGCTGGGCAACGCGATGCACGCCGATGTGCCGATCGACGCGCCCGGAAGCGGCGTCATGGGATATCTGCTGATCATGATGGCTCAGGATGGCGGGTTCCCGGTGCCTGTCGGCGGTGCCGGCCAGTTGACCGCGGCACTGGTCGCGCGCGCCACCGCGGCCGGCGCGCACATCGAGTGCGCTCGACCGGTCGACGGGGTGGAAGTCCGCGACGGGCGCGCCGTCGCGGTTCGGACCGCTGACGGTGACTGCATTCGCGTCCGCCGAGCGGTGATCGCGGACACCTCCGCGCCGCAACTCTACAAACGGTTGCTGCCGGCTGACGCCTTGCCGGCGGCGTTGTTACGCAGCTTCGAGCGCTTCGTCTGGGACACCCCGGTGCTCAAGATCGACTACGCGCTGAATGCGCCGATCCCCTGGCGTTCGAAGAACTTGAACGAAGCCGGGACCGTGCATTTGGGCGCTGACCACAACGGCCTCATCCGGTGGATGGCGGACCTGAACACGGCGACCATCCCCGAGAACCCGTTCATGTTGTTCGGCCAGATGACTACCGCGGACCCCACGCGTTCACCGGCCGGCACCGAAAGTGCATGGGCGTACACGCATTTGCCTCGGGGCGTGGCGGACGACGACGCAGCTGACGTCCTGGGCGAGCGTGTCGACAGGGTGCTTGAAGCGCACGCGCCCGGTTTCCACGACAAGATCGTTGGCAAAACCATTCAACGGCCGTCCGATTTGCAGGCCAACGACGCCAACCTGCACACCGGCGCGGTCAACGGCGGCACCTCGCAGCTCTTCCAGCAGCTCATCTTCCGCCCCGTGCCGGGCCTGGGTCGCGCCGAAACCCCGGTGCAGAACGTATATCTCGGAAGCGCCGGTGCTTCTCCCGGCGGAGGGGTGCACGGCGTGTGCGGCCGCAATGCCGCCAACGCTGCTCTCGCCGCGGCCGGTTGGAAAGGATGGCCGCGACGGAAACTCAACCGCGCGGTGCTGTCGTTGACCGTCCGATGATCTCAGGAAGCACCTAATCCAAGCTATCGGCTAGCGCCGAAAGTGTCGCTGCCGCCGAGTATTTCGGCCTCCACCCTAGTTGATTTCTGGCCCTGCTGATATCCATGACAACTGATGTGCGACCCGCGTGCAGCCACTCGAGCGCCGACGGCAGGAAGGGCAGCCGAGAAATGACCTCCGACGTCGCCACCGCGGCGGCACGAGGAACTCTGATCGACCTCGCACCGAGCGCTTCAGCAACCTCCGACACGGACAGCACACCGTCTCCGGCCAGGTTGTAAGCGCCCGCGGGAGCGGAGGTCGTCGTGACCGCCAAGGCCACGGCGCTCGCGACATCGTCGTGGTGGATCAACTGCATCGGAATCCCGGGATCGGGCAGCAACGGTTTGGGTAGTGGCAGCGCCTGCGTCAGTCGCTTGAAGCTGGTCGGAAGCTGGTTCCACGGCATCGCGTCGGCAAGCAAGGTCGCTTTGGGCCCCGCGACGATGCACGGCCGGAGCACGAAGACCTCGAGCGGGGAGCCGGCCGTAACCTCGCTCAACACCGCCTCGCACGTCGCCTTCTGCTCCGAGTAGTAGTGCTCGGCGGAGCCTCGCGGCGGAACATCTTCGGTGATCGGCGCGGGATTGTCGGGGTGGTAGCCGTATGCGGCGACCGACGAGGTGTAGACGAGTCGGCGCGGCCGCTGTGCCGCCACCGTCGCTTCGAAAACGTTGCGGGTGCCCGCCAGATTGACTCGCGCGCTCTCCTCGCGCGAACCCATGATGATGAAAGCGAGGTGGACCACGACATCGACGTCGGCGACCAGTGCGTCGACGGCGTCACGGTCGAGAATGTCGCCTTGCCGATATTCGGTCTTCGTCCACCCCCGCTCGTCCGGATCGAACGGTCGGCGCGCCATGCCGACGATTCGCTCGACGTCGGGGTGGCTCTCCAGCGCCTCGATGACCGAGATTCCGATTTCGCCAGTTGGTCCGGTGACGGCAACGCGCAGGGGCATGAACCGGGCCTTCCCGGTTCGCAACCCGGCGAAACCCGGCCGCCGGGTGGCGGCCGAAGCGTCGAATCAACCCGTTTCGATCAGCCGGCTGGCGTGATCGAGGATGCAGGTGAGGCCGTACTCGAAGTTGATGTCGTCGGCAATCCCGATGCGGTGGCCCCGCGCGGTGAGTTCGGCGATCAGCGGCATGGTGTCGGGGTCGATGACTGAAGCGCCGCCGCGACGGTATGTCTCGGCGCCATCCGATTTGTCCTGCAGCCGCTCGAGAACCGCCGCCCCCTGGGTGTGGACGGAGATGCTGGCGTAGGTGTCGAACGCGTCCTCCGGCGACAGGCCGGCCTCCACCAACGTCGCGATCGCCTTCTCCAGTTTCTCGAAGGCCGCCAGCGTCGCCTCCCGGCCGAAGGTGCCGCGGATCAGGATCAGATCGCACAGGATCGGGTTGTCGCGGAAGGTCTGGCGCATCTTATGCGCGTGATCGCGCAGCGACGCGCGCCAATCCTGGCCCTCGACGAATGGTGTCGCAAAGTCGTACTGGCCCAGGGCGCGGTCGGTCATCGCGTTCAGCAAGTCATCCTTCTTGCGGAAGTACCAGTAGATGCTTGTCACGCCGACATCGAGGTGCTTGGCCAGCAATGGCATGCTCAGGCCGTCTACCGACACCTCGCCGGCGACTTCGAACGCGCCGTTGATGATCTCGTCGACGCTGATCGATCCGCGTTCACGCCGTTGCCGCTTGTCCGCGACGGCCTGCCTGGCCAATTCGGGTCACCTCCGTGCACAGTCGCGCAGTATGGCGCGATATCGTAACAAATATCGTAAGGCTTTTGGTAGCGCTCCCAGGAGCGTGCTACGCAGTCAGCAGCGGTGCCATCCAGGTCAGTTCGGCCGGCAGCTGAGAACTCCAGAAGGACGCGTCGTGTCCGCCCGGTGAGAACCCGCCCGCCGGTGGATTGGGCAGCTGCGCGACAAACTGCTTGGTCGCGCCGTAGAACGGATCGCTGTTGCCACAGTCGATCCTGATCGGGATCGACGCCAGCGCGGGCATCCCGAAGACCGAGTTGGCCGCAAAATCGTCGGGTCCGTCGAATGCCCCCGGGGCGGCCGCCCCCGGCGACATCCACAGCGCCGGACTCACCGCGCAAATCGCGGCGGTGCGGCCCGGTCCGAGTCGGCCGCCGAGCAGCAGTGCGCCGTAGCCGCCCATCGACCAACCCAGAAAGCCGACCCGAGAGGTGTCCAGCCCCTGGCCGGCCAGCATCGGAATGAGCTCGTTCAGCACCATGGCGCCGCAGTCTTCACCGAAAGCCCTTTTGTGCCAATAACTTCCGCCACCATCGACGGCAACCACGGCGAACGGCGGCAGGCCGGCAGAAACCGCCTGGGCCAGCCCCTGCTCGACGCCACCTTCCATCACGGTGGCCGCGCTGCTTCCCTTGCCGTGCAGTGCGATCACCGGTCGCAGCGGCTTGGTCTGACCCGGCGGACGCGCGATCGCCCAGTTGGTGGCAACGCCACCGCGTGCTGCCGATACGAACGAACCGGTGACCATGGTGGGGGCCGGCGGTGTGTCGACCGGGTGGGGTGCCTGCGGCGGCGGCGCCAGCGGAATCCCGGTGCCGGTCATGGTGACAGGGGTGGTTACCGGAGGCCGACCGGGCAGCAGCCTGTCGATCGCGCAGGCGCCGAGCGCTCCGGCGGCCGCGCCGGTGCCCAGGCGCAGAACAGCGCGACGACTCATCTCCGGCATGCGGGCAATCATAAAGCGCCGGTCGGTGGCCATCGTCCTCCGAACGACTGAGGATGGTTTGGGCGAAAGCCCGATGCGGCATCATTTCGGCTGGCACCATGTCCTAGGTGACAGCAGCAGTGGCTTCCGAGGGAGCCTTCGCTCCCGGGGGAGCCGTCGCCGCCACCCAGGTCGTTTCCGCGTCGGCGCCAAAGGCTGTGGTGGTTCCGAAGGGTGCCGTCACCCCCAAGGGTGAGCGCCGGCGCTACGCGCTGGTCAGTGCCGCCGCCGAACTGCTATGCGAAGGCGGCTTCGAAGCGGTCCGACACCGCGCCGTCGCCCGGCGCGCGGGCCTGCCGCTCGCATCGACCACCTACTACTTCTCCAGCCTCGACGACCTGATCGCCAGCGCGGTGGCCCACATCGGCATGCTGGAGGTCGCACAGCTACGCGCTCAAGTGGCGTCCCTGACTCGTCGTCGTCGCAGCGCCGACAAGACGGCCGACCTGCTGGTCGACCTGCTCGTCGGCCGCGAATCCGACCCGCGTCTGACCGAGCAACTGATCTCCCGCTACGAGCGGCACATCGCCTGCGCTCGCCTGCCCGGGCTGCGGGAAATTCAGCGCCGCAACATGCGTCAGCGCGTCGACGCGGTCGCCGATGTCATCGACCGATCCGGACGGTCCGTTCGGCCGGAACTCGTCTCGGCGCTGATCTGCACTGTCGACGGCGCGGTGGTCTCGGCGCTGGTCGACGAGCTCCAGGATCCGCGCGCCGTCGCGCGATCGACGGTGATCGATGTCATTGACGCGGTGGCGCCGTTCGACCGGCGACCGGTGCAGGTCTGATTCCGCGCCATCTGAAATCGGTTGTCGCAGTGCGCCTTACCTGGCCGTGCGAGCTCGCGAGGCTGCGCTAACCGTCTAGCTGCTGGCGGATCGCGGCCAGCCCGCGCTGCGCTTCGTCGAGAAGCGCGGCCACCTGTGCGACGCGGAGCCGCAGCTCACCGTTGTTCGGTTGCGCCGCGCGTCGCCGACGGCTCGGCGTCAGGTCGGCGGGCAGCGTCGGGGTGACGATGTAGCCCCCTGCGTAGTCGCCGTAGACGGTGACGTCCTCTGGCCGGTGATACGAGTACAGCGCGACGTAGGCGCACAACACCGCGTCGACGGGATCCTCGTCGCGATCCAGTTGCACAGGACGGGTGGCGGCTTCGACCCGCTTGCGCAACTCCACCCAGGACATGTTGTGGTTCACCCGCAGCCGGGGCGTCTCCTTGTCCAATCCCTCGATCAGCGTCATCAGCGTCAGCAGATCGTGCCGACGGGTCTCGAACGACCCCTTCTTGTACTTCAAGGTCTTCTCCAGACCGAACAACGCGATGGTCGCCGGATGCGGGTACACCTCGATCGCCCGCCGCGGCGCACTCGACGCCGGATCCATGTCGAGGGTCAACGCTGTCGCGATGCGGGCCGCGCGCGGATGGGTGAGCGCCGGGTTAGTGGTATTGGCCGGGTGCGCGCCGGCCTCGAAACTGTGGAAGTCGCGGTTGAGCGCCGCCTCGCAGGGCCGCGACCCGGTCCGGTTGGCGACGATCAGCGGCGCATCGATCGCGACCAGACAGTCGTCGCTGACGAAGGGCTCGATCGCCGCCTCGATGCTTTCGTCATCATGCGCGGCGCCGACGTGCAGTAGTCGACCGTCCGAGTCGATGACGGCGACGCCGGTGTTGTTCTTCTCGCCCCAGGCGAGATCGAGCCCGACAAAGTGCATGAGGTCACTGTGCCCGATCTCCACGCCATTAAGCTGTGTGTTTGTGACAATCCCGAACGTCTTGGCCAGCCGCTACGCCAGCGCCGAGATGGTGGCGATCTGGTCGCCGGAGGCCAAGATCGTTGCCGAGCGGCGGCTCTGGCTGGCGGTGCTGCGCGCCCAGAAGGAGTTGGGTGCAGAAGGCATTGCGGTTCCCGACGCCGCGATCGCCGACTACGAACGGGCACTCGAGGACGTCGACCTGACCTCGATCGCCGCCCGCGAGCGGGTGACGCGCCACGATGTGAAAGCCCGCATCGAGGAGTTCAATGCGCTGGCCGGCCACGAGCACGTGCACAAGGGCATGACCAGTCGCGACCTGACCGAGAACGTCGAGCAACTGCAGGTGCGCCGCGCACTGGAATTGGTGTTCGCGCACGGAGTCGCCGTAGTGGCCCGGCTCGCCGAACGCGCCGCGACGTACCGCGACCTGGTGATGGCCGGCCGCAGCCACAACGTGGCCGCGCAGGCCACCACGTTGGGCAAGCGCTTCGCCTCGGCCGCGCAGGAGACACTCGTCGCGTTGACCCGGCTGCGCGAGTTGATCGATCGATACCCGCTGCGCGGCATCAAAGGCCCGATGGGCACCGCTCAGGACATGCTCGACCTGCTCGAGGGCGATGCGGCCAAGCTCGCGGACCTGGAACGGCGGATCGCCGAATTCCTCGGATTCTCAACGGTTTTGACCAGCGTCGGTCAGGTCTACCCGCGTTCGCTCGACCACGACGTGGTATCGGCCCTGGTGCAGCTGGGCGCGGGGCCGTCGTCGCTTGCGCACACCATCCGGCTGATGGCCGGCCACGACCTCGTCACTGAGGGATTCGCGCAGGGGCAGGTCGGCTCGTCGGCGATGCCGCACAAGATGAACACCCGCAGCTGCGAGCGCGTCAACGGGCTTCAGGTCATCCTGCGCGGCTACGGCTCGATGGCGGCCGAACTCGCCGGCGCGCAATGGAACGAGGGCGACGTGTTTTGCTCCGTCGTGCGACGAGTCACGTTGCCGGACAGCTTCTTTGCCATCGACGGTCAGATCGAGACGATGCTGACCGTGTTGGACGAATTCGGCGCCTACCCTGCGGTGATCCAACGCGAACTGGACCGCTACCTGCCGTTCCTGGCCACCACCAAAGTCCTGATGGCCGCGGTGCGCGCCGGAGTGGGCCGGGAAACCGCGCACGAGGTGATCAAGGAGCACGCGGTCGCGGCGGCACTGGCGATGCGTGAGCAGGGCGTCGACCCCAATCTGCTGGACCGGTTGGCTGACGATCCGCGACTGCCGTTGGATCGCAACGCGATCGACGCCGCGCTGGCCGACCGCAAAGCCTTCATCGGCGCGGCCGGTGATCAGGTCGACGCGGTGATCGCGGAGGTCGATGCGCTGGTCGCCCGGTACCCCGACGCGGCCAAGTACACGCCGGGCGCCATCCTGTGACCCTCGCGGAGGTCGACTTCACCGATCTGGACAATTTCGCCAGCGGTTTTCCCCACGACCTCTTCGCCATCCATCGCCGTGACGCACCGGTCTACTGGCATCACCCGACCGAGCACACCCCGGACGGGGAGGGCTTCTGGTCCATCGCATCTTATGCGGGAACCCTTGCAGTACTGAGGGATCCGGTGATTTTCTCGTCAGTCACCGGCGGCGACCGCCCGTTCGGCGGCACCCTGCTGCAGGATTTGTCCATCGCCGGCCAGGTGCTCAACATGATGGACGACCCCCGGCATTCGCAGATTCGGCGACTGGTCAGCTCTGGGCTGACCCCGCGGATGATCTCCTCTGTCGAACAAGACCTGCGAGCCCGGACCCGACGCCTGCTGGACGCGGTGGTGCCCGGCGAGCCGTTCGACTTCCTGGTCGACATCGCCGCCGAGTTGCCGATGCAGATGATCTGCATCCTGCTGGGAGTGCCTGAGTCCGAACGGCATTGGCTGTTCGAGGCGATCGAACCGCAGTTCGACTTCGGTGGGTCGCGCACGGCTGCGTTGTCGCAGTTGACGGCCGAGGAGGCGGGCTCGCGGATGTATACCTACGGGCAGGAGTTGATCGCGTCGAAGCGGGCGCAGCCGACCGACGATATGCTCTCGGTGGTCGCGAACGCCGACGACGGCGACGGGCCGGCCATGTCCGACCTCGAGCTGTATCTGTTCTTCAGCTTGTTGTTCAGTGCCGGCGCCGAGACCACCCGAAACGCGGTCGCGGGCGGGTTGCTGGCCCTGGCCGAGCATCCGGAGCAACTACGTTGTCTGCGTGAAGATCTGGATGGGTTGCCGGTTGCGGTCGAGGAGATCGTCCGATGGACGTCGCCGTCGCCGTCCAAGCGGCGCACCGCAACCTGCGACGTGGCACTCGGCGACGTGTCGATCGCAGCCGGGCAGAAGGTCCAGATCTGGGAGGGCTCGGCCAATCGCGACGAGAGCGTGTTCGACGATGCCGACGTTTTCGATATCGGGCGAAAGCCCAATCCGCACCTGGGTTTCGGACAAGGCGTGCACTACTGCCTGGGCGCAAATCTGGCTCGTCTGGAACTGCGGGTGCTGTTCGAGGAACTGCTGACCCGCTTCGGCGACATCCAGGTGGTTCGCGATGTCGAGTGGACCCGCAGCAACCGGCACACCGGCATCCGGCACTTGATCGTGGAACTCCGCGGAGACTCGTGACGTTGCGCGCGGCCGCCATCGAGCCGACGCCGGATGTGTTCGCCACCGTGATGGCGACCGGAATCGTCTCGATCGCCGCGCGCGACCACCATTACACGATGCTCAGCGGCGTGCTGGGCATCGTCGCCTCGCTCGGACTCGCGGTGTTGGTCGTCGTTGTCATCGCAGCGGTGGTCGGGACCGGGCGAAAGTTGTTTTGGGACATGACAGATCCAGATGTCACACTCCGGATGTTCACTTTCGTCGCCGCATGTGCGGTGCTGGACACCCGGTTGTCGTTCAACTCGGCGATGCTGCGTGTGCTCGGTGTCACCGCGCTAGTGGCGTGGTTGGTGCTGATCGTACTCACTGCCCGCAACATGTCGGCGCACCGATTGGCTGCGCTGCGCGATCACGCCCATGGCGCTTGGGAATTGGCGAGCGTCGGCACGTCGGGCCTGGCGATCGTGATGGCGCAGCTCTCTTCGCACACCGGCCATCGCGAGTGGCTGATAGTTGCCGGTCCGGTCTGGTTGGCTGCGATCGGAATCTACCTGCTGATGACGTGGCTCATCTTGTGGCGCACGGTTGTCGAGCGGCGCGATCACGACGGCTTCGCGCCCGACTCTTGGATCATGATGGGTGGTCTGGCGATTGCGACACTGGCGGGCGACCAATTGCAGCAACAGCTTTCCGGATGGCCGGCCTCGGCAGTGCGCGCCGTCAGCGGCGTCACCTGGATCGCCGCGACCTTGTGGATACCGCCACTGATCTATTTCGGTTTGCACCGGATCACGCAGCGGCCCGAGGTATTGCAGTTCACCGGTGCCTGGTGGTCGATGGTCTTCCCGCTCGGCATGTATTCCGCAGCCACCGGCGCGATGGGGATCGAGTTGGGTGCCGATGCGATGCGGACGGTGTCGCTCGTCTTCTTCTGGAACGCCTTCGCGGTGTGGCTGATCGTGGTCGTCGCGGGTCTGCTGCGGCTGCGGCCGGCCCGGCCTAGCGCGTTCTGACCGCCATTCCCGCCGAACGCAATTCGATGGCGGCAAGCCCGTGGATGGCGTGCGGGTCGCCTGCCCGCCAGGCGCCGACCGGGTCGGGGGTGACCGCGGTGAGCCTGGCCAGCGGTCGGTTGGCCAACGCGCGCAATGCGAGCAATTGGGCGCCGGCCGGCGTGCTCGCCAGGGCGCCCACGGTCAACTTGCGCCGGACGAATCGGATCCGCAACACCAGCCACGGCACCACCACCCCGAGCGTCGGCGGCGCTGCGACCGCCAGTGCCAGCACGACGGCCAGCCAACTCGCCGTGGTGTCCAGGTTGTGGCCGGCGCCGGCGATGTCGAGCGCGGCTCTGCTGGCCGCGGTCAGCGGGTCGCTGACGGCTTTGCCGACCAGGGGGATGTGGTCGGCGCTATGCCCGGCCGACTTCAGGCTGTCGGCGACGCCGTCGGCGCCGCCCTGGACCTGACGGCCCACGTCAGCGATCGTCGAGACCGCGCTGTGCACGGCCAGGCCGACGAGTGCCCACACGAACGACCAGATCACGACCATGGTGTCGCTGAACAACTGAGCCAGCAGCCGGCCCGGTGTGTTGGCGTAGGGGACAAACCGCGAGTTCATACTGCTGATCCCAGCACAAGGTCAGTGGGCGGGTCGGCAATACGTCGACCGCTCCGCTCGATGGCCGGGCTCCTCAGCGGGCCGTCGGGCCCGCATCGTCGTCCGGCTACGTTTGATTGCCGGGCTCCTCAGCGGGCCGTCGGGCCCGCATCGTCGTCCGGCTACGCTGTCCCGATGCGTCCCGCTCTGTCCGACTACCAACACTTGGCCAGTGGCAAAGTCCGCGAGCTATACCGCATCGACGACGGTCACCTGTTGTTCGTGGCGACCGACCGAATCTCGGCGTTCGACTACGTGCTCGACAGCATGATCCCCGACAAGGGGCGCATTCTGACCGCGATGAGCGTGTTCTTCTTCGGACTCGTCGACGCCCCCAACCACCTGGCTGGTCCGCCCGACGACCCGCGCATTCCCGAAGAGGTGCTCGGTCGGGCGCTGGTGGTGCGGAAGCTCGAGATGGTCCCCGTCGAGTGCGTCGCGCGCGGATACCTGACCGGCTCAGGTCTCGTGGATTACCAGCAGAGCGGCAAGGTCTGTGGCATCACGCTGCCGCCCGGCCTTGTCGAGGCGAGCCGATTCTCCACCCCGCTGTTCACCCCGGCCACGAAAGCCGAACTGGGAGAACACGATGAGAACATCTCGTTCCCTCGGGTGATCGAGATGGTCGGCGGCGTCCGCGCCAACCAACTGCGCGACCGCACGTTGCAGACCTACGTGCAGGCCGCCGACCACGCGCTGACCAAAGGAATCATCATCGCCGACACCAAATTCGAGTTCGGCGTGGACGACAACGGCAACCTGATCCTGGCCGACGAGGTCTTCACCCCGGACTCGTCACGGTACTGGCCGGCCGCGGAATACCGGGTCGGCGAGGTCCAGAACAGCTTCGACAAGCAGTTCGTCCGCAATTGGCTGCTCAGTTCCGAGTCGGGCTGGGACCGCGGCGGGTCACAGCCGCCACCGCCGCTACCGGAAGGCATTATCGACGCCACCCGGGCCCGTTACGTTGAAGCGTACGAACGCATTTCGGGCCTGAAATTCGACGACTGGATTGGGCTGGCCGCATGAGCGTCAACCCTCCGATCGCCAAGCGCGTCGACTCGCGACGAGAGTTCCACGGCGACATCTTCATCGATCCCTACGAGTGGCTGCGGGACAAGTCCAGCTCTGACGTGATCGGTTACCTCGAGGCGGAGAACGACTACGCCGACGACGCGACCGCCTCGCTCGAGCCGCTGCGCCAGAAGATCTTCGACGAGATCAAAGCCCGCACCAAAGAGACCGACCTGTCAGTACCGGTTCGGCGCGGCGACTGGTGGTATTACGCCCGCAGCTTCGAAGGCAAGCAGTACGGGGTCCAATGCCGTTGTGCGGTAGCCGATCCGACTGACTGGAATCCTCCGGTGCTCGATGAGCACACCGAGATTCCCGGTGAGCAGGTGCTGCTGGATGAGAACGTCGAAGCCCAGGGGCACGACTTCTTCTCACTGGGAGCGGCCAGCGTCAGCCCGGACGGAAACCTGCTGGCCTACTCCGTCGACGTGGTCGGCGACGAGCGGTATACGTTGCGGTTCAGGGATCTTCGCACCGGCGAGCAGTACGCCGACGAGATCGTCGGCATCGGCGCGGGCGCGACCTGGGGTACCGATAACCGCACCGTGTACTACGTCACCGTCGACGCGGCATGGCGCCCCGACACGGTCTGGCGGCACCGGCTGGCGTCCGGCCTGCCGGCCGAGAAGGTCTACCACGAGGCCGACGAGAAGTATTGGGTCGGCGTAGGTCGGACCCGCAGCGACAAGTACGTGCTGATCGCGGCGGGATCGGCGATCACCTCGGAGGTCCGCTACGCCGACGCCGCCGACCCGGAAGCCGAATTCGTCACCGTGCTGCCGCGCCGCGACGGCATCGAGTACTCGGTTGAGCATGCGATCGTCGGCGGCGAGGATCGATTCCTGATCCTGCACAACGACAATGCGGTCAACTTCATGTTGACCGACGCTCCGGTTGACGACCCTGCCGCCCAGCGGACCCTTATCGAGCACCGCGACGACGTCCGGCTCGACGGCGTCGATGCGTTCGGTGACAACCTGGTGGTCAGCTATCGCCGCGAGGCGCTGCCGCGAATCCAGTTGTGGCCCATCACCGAAGATGGCTACGGGCAGCCCGAGGAGATCGCCTTCGACTCCGAGCTGATGTCGGCCGGCCTGGGCGCCAACCCCAACTGGGATTCCCCCAAGCTGCGGATCGGCGCGGGATCATTCGTGACTCCGGTTCGGATCTACGACCTCGACCTCGTCACCGGTGAGCGCACGCTGCTGCGTGAGCAACCGGTGCTCGGTGACTATCGGCGCGAGGACTACGTCGAACGTCGCGAGTGGGCGGTGGCCGCGGACGGCACCAAGATCCCGATCTCGATCGTGCACCGGGCGGGTATCGAATTCCCCGCTCCGGCACTGGTATACGGATACGGCGCCTACGAGATCTGTGAGGACCCCCGGTTCTCCATCGCAAGGCTTTCGCTGCTCGACCGCGGGATGGTCTTCGCCGTCGCGCACGTGCGTGGTGGCGGGGAGATGGGTCGGCTGTGGTACGAGCACGGCAAGCTGCTCGAGAAGAAGAACACCTTCACCGATTTCATCGCCGTCGGACAACACCTGGTCGACACCGGACAGACCCGCCCGCAGCAATTGGTGGCGCTGGGCGGAAGCGCCGGTGGCCTGTTGATGGGTGCGGTGGCCAACATGGCACCCGATCTGTTCGCGGGCATCCTGGCGCAGGTGCCGTTCGTCGATCCACTGACGACGATCCTCGACCCGACGCTGCCGTTGACCGTCACCGAGTGGGACGAATGGGGAAACCCGTTGAGCGACAGCGACGTGTACCACTACATGAAATCGTATTCGCCTTACGAGAACGTCGTTGAGCAGAGCTATCCGGCCATTCTGGCGATGACGTCGCTGCACGACACCCGGGTTTACTACGTAGAGCCGGCCAAATGGGTTGCCGCACTTCGCCATAACAATGCGAATGGTAACCCGGTGCTGTTGAAGACCCAGATGACCGCGGGCCACGGTGGTATCAGCGGACGTTACGAGCGCTGGAAAGAGACCGCCTACCAGTACGCGTGGCTGCTGGCAGCTAGCGGAGCACAGGCTTAGCTGCATCGAGTGTGCAGGTTGTGGCCGTGGAAAATTGCGGATCGGCATCCATAACATGCACAGTCGGCGTAGCGGTCGCCCCTACAGGGGCACCGTCGACTGGGCGCGGCCGGGCGGCGGCGGCTTGTTGGGCAGGAAGGCCACCGGCAGAAGCGTTACCGCGACAACGACGATCGCCACCACCAAAACGAGTGTGTAGGAGTGGGTGAGATCGTGCATGAGCCGAGTGGTGAAGTCCGCGGACACCTCATGATGCGACGGAGCAGGTACGCCATGCTTGGTGAACTTTCCCCGCAGAATGCCGAGTTTCTCTGCGGCACCGATGGTTTGGCTGCGATTGAACTGACTGGTCAGGATCACCGACATCAACGCGGTGCCAACGGCCACGGCGACGTGTTGATTGACACTGAGCAGCGTTGACCCGCGGGCTACTTCGTGCGGCGCCAGGGTTTGCACCGCCGCCCCGGACAGCGGTGTCAGGGTGCAGCCCAGACCGATACCGGTCGTCACCAGGCCCACCATCAGGATCGGCAGGTAGTCCGCCTGCTGCCATGCGCCGTAAGCGAAGATGCTCAACCCCGCCGCGATCAGCGCGATTCCGACCAGCAGCACGTTGCGGGGCCCGCGCTTGTCCATCAACGTGCCGGCCAGCGGCATCGTCAGCATCGCGCCGAGCCCCTCGGGGATCAGTTGCAGCCCCGACTGCAGCGGGGTTTCATGCAGAAGCTGCTGGAGATAGCTGGGCACGACCAGGACGGCGCCGAAGAATCCCACCGAGAACAGAAACATCGACATGTTGGACAGCGTCACCACTCGGTTCTTGAACAACGCCAGGTCGATCAGCGGATGATCGGCGCGGTGCAGCGCATGCAGCACGAACGCGGTGATCAACGCGATGCCGATCAGCCCCGGTATCCATACGTGGTTGTCGGTGAAGCTGTCCCGTCGCGGCACCGAGGAAATCCCGAATAGGAGCGACGCCAATCCCGGTGAGAGCAGCAACATTCCGACGAAGTCGAACGCCTCTGACGGACGCGGTCGATCCTTCGGGAAAATCAGCGCGGCGGATGTCAGCAGGATCGCGCCGACCGGCAGGTTGATCCGGAAAATCCACTCCCAGCCGTGGGCGCTGATCAGCCAGCCACCCAGGACCGGGCCGCACATCGGGGCCAGCAGCATCGGAATGCCGAGCACCGCCATCAATCGGCCAAGTCGTCTTGGACCGGCTTCGCGGGTCAAGATGATCAGGGTCAATGGCACCAGCATGCCGCCGCCGAAACCTTGAATGACTCGAAATGCGATGAGCTGACTGATGTTTGACGCCATCGAACACAGCAGCGACGCGCACGTGAACCACAACGCCGCACCCATGAACAGCCGCTTGGTGCCGAAGCGATCCGAGGCCCAGCCCGCCAGGGGAATGACGGTGGCCTGCCCCAGCGTGTAGCCGGTGATCGTCCAGGCGACGATCGCCTGGGTGGATGCGAACTCCGCGATGAACGTGCGCTGCGCGACGCTGACGACCGTGCCGTCCAAGATCGCCATCACCGAAGCGAGGATGCAGACCCCGGCGATTCTCAGCAGGCCGGCGTCGAGAGAATCCGGGTAGTCGAGTGCATCGTCGGCGTCCGGTGCAATGTCCGTCGGCGGAGCCGCGCGAGAAACCATATGCGCCAGCGTAACCACAAACTAGCTAGCTGATCAATCTAAGTTGCGGCGGATGCGATGCAGGTAGCCTCCGACTATGACTGTGACCGAGATCGCTTTGACCGGCCTTGATGGCGAACCCTTGTCGCTGGGCGACTACAACGACCGTGCCGTGCTGGTGGTCAATGTGGCGTCCAAGTGTGGTTTGACCCCGCAATACGCCGCGTTGGAGCAGCTGGCGCGCGACTACGGCGGGCGCGGGCTCACGGTGCTCGGCGTGCCGTGCAATCAGTTCATGGGCCAGGAGCCAGGCACCGCCGAAGAGATTCAGACTTTTTGCTCCACCACCTACGGCGTGACGTTTCCGCTGCTGGCGAAAACCGACGTCAACGGGCCGGAACGGCACCCGCTTTACGCCGAACTGACCAAGACCCCGGACGCGGCCGGCCAAGCCGGCGACGTGCAGTGGAACTTCGAGAAGTTCCTGATCGCCCCGGGCGGGCAGGTGGTCAACCGATTTCGCCCACAGACCGTGCCTGACGCACCCGAGGTGATCGCCGCGGTGGAGGCCGTGCTCCCGGATTAGCTGGTCGCTATGGCGAACTGATGCTTCCTGTCCGCGTGTACGTCACTATCTGGACACCTGACATTGTCAGAATTGTGGCGTGTCTGGGAAGTTGATCGTCTCGGTCTCCGGGATTGGCGAACGCACGCTCGACGACGTCGCCGAGTTCTGCGAGAAAATGGATGACCGGTCGGTACCGGTGTCGCTGCTGGTTGCCCCACGGCTCAAGGGTGATTACCGGCTGGACCAGGATCCGGTGACCGTCGAATGGCTGCAGACCCGCCGTGCGGGCGGTGACGCGATCGTGCTCAACGGATACGACGACGCTGCCACCAAGAAGCGCCGCGGCGAGTTCGCCGCGTTGCCTGCGCACGAGGCCAACCTGCGGCTGATGGCCGCCGATCGAGTGCTCGAACACCTCGGCCTGCGCACCCGACTGTTCGCGGCACCACGGTGGACCGCGTCGCCGGGTACGGTTATGGCATTGCCGCGCAACGGTTTCCGGCTACTCGCCGATCTGCACGAGATCAGCGATCTGGTGCGGAAGACGTCCGTGCGCGCGCGGGTGCTGGGCATCGGCGAAGGCTTCCTGTCCGAGCCGTGGTGGTGCCGAATGCTGGTGCTCTCGGCCGAGCGCGTCGCACGCCGCGACGGCGTTGTGCGGGTCGCGGTGGCAGCCAGCCACTTGCGCAAGCCCGGTCCGCTGCAGGCCATGCTGGACTCGGTGGACATCGCCCGGTTGCAGGGATGCGAACCGATGACCTACGAGTGGCGGGCGGATCAGGCCATTCTCGACGCAGCCTGACCCGTCTGGTCGCTACTGTGTAGCGCCATGAGCGATACCCAAGCTGATGTCGTCGTCGTCGGGGCGGGCCTGGCCGGCCTGGTGGCCGCCTGCGAAGTGGCCGAGCGCGGCAAACGGGTATTGATCGTCGACCAGGAGAACAGCGCCAACCTCGGCGGGCAGGCGTTCTGGTCCTTTGGCGGACTGTTCTTCGTCGACAGCCCCGAACAGCGGCGGCTCGGTGTGCACGACAGCCACGAACTCGCGCTGCAGGACTGGCTCGGCACCGCGGCGTTCGACCGTCAAGAGGACTACTGGCCCAGGCAATGGGCTCATGCCTACGTCGATTTCGCGGCCGGGGAAAAGCGAAGTTGGCTGCGCGACCGCGGTTTGAAGATCTTCCCGCTGGTGGGCTGGGCCGAGCGCGGCGGTTATGGCGCTCAGGGACACGGCAATTCGGTGCCGCGGTTCCACATCACCTGGGGCACCGGCCCGGCCATCGTCGAGATCTTCGCACGCCGGCTGATCGACCATCCGAAGGTGCGGTTCGCCTATCGTCATCAGGTCGACGAATTGATCGTCGAGGGCAACGCAGTGACCGGGGTGCGGGGTAGCGTGCTTGAGCCGTCGTCAGAGCCGCGCGGTGTCCCGTCGTCCCGAAATATAATCGGCGACTTTGAGTTTCGTGCGCAGGCGGTGATCGTTACCAGCGGTGGGATCGGCGGCAACCACGATATGGTGCGGGCTAACTGGCCGACGCGCATGGGTCGGGTGCCCGAGAAGATGCTTGCCGGTGTGCCCGCGCACGTCGACGGCCGGATGATCGCGATCAGCGAGAAGACGGGCGCCCGGGTGATCAACCGCGATCGGATGTGGCACTACACCGAGGGCATCACCAACTACGACCCGATCTGGCCGATGCACGGTATCCGCATCATCCCGGGCCCGTCGTCGCTGTGGCTCGACGCCACCGGCAAGAGGTTGCCGGTGCCGCTGTTTCCCGGCTTCGACACGTTGGGGACGTTGGAGTACATCGCCAAGTCGGGTTACGACTACACCTGGTTCGTGTTGAACAGCAAGATCATCGGCAAGGAGTTCGGCCTGTCCGGACAGGAACAGAACCCGGACCTGACCAGTCGCAGCGTGCGTCAACTGCTGGCGTCGCGGGCCGGATCGGGCGCGCCCGGGCCGGTGCAGGCCTTCGTGGACAAGGGCGTCGACTTCGTCACCGCAAACTCGTTGCGGGAGTTGGTCGCTGCGATGAACACGTTGCCTGACGTGACGGCACTGGACTACGCCACGGTTGCCGACGAGGTGACCGCTCGCGACCGCGAAGTGACGAACAAGTTCAGTAAAGACAGTCAGATCACCGCAATTCGCGGCGCCCGCGAGTTCCTCGGCGACAAGCTGGGCCGAGTGGTGGCTCCGCACCGGCTGCTGGACCCCAAGGCGGGGCCGTTGATCGCCGTGAAGCTGCACATCTTGACGCGAAAAACGTTGGGCGGCTTGGAGACCGATTTGGATTCGCGGGCGCTCGGGGCGGACGGAACCCCGATGGACGGGTTGTACGCGGCGGGCGAGGTGGCCGGTTTCGGTGGCGGCGGCGTGCACGGCTACCGGGCGCTGGAGGGTACGTTCCTGGGCGGCTGCATCTTCTCCGGCCGCGCCGCCGGCCGCGGCGCTGTCTCCGACATCGGCTGATTCGGTCTCTGTCACCGAGCGTGAAATTAGCTGTACGTTCGACCTTGAGCGTGAAGGCAGCTTCACGCTTGGCGCAGCAGACCTAGAACGCGACGCCGGTCTCCTCGGGCAGCACCTGAAAGTCGGTGTCGGTCATCTCGGTGAGCCTGCCGTAGTAGATGCCGCGTGCCTCCGGAGCGACGATGGCCTGGTGGATGGGAATCGCCCGGGCCGGCGCCACCGCGCGCAGGTAGTCGACCGCCTCGGAGATTTTCATCCACGGCGCCGCGGCGGGCGTGGCCAGCACGTCGATCGGTTCATCCGGGACGAAGAGCGCATCGCCGGGGTGCATGAAGCGCGCCCGCTGGCCGCCTTCGTCGATCACATACGAAATGTTGTCGATCACAGGGATTTCCGGGTGGATGACGGCATGCTTGCCGCCGAGCGCGCGGATGGTCAGCTGACCGACCGACAGCTCGTCGCCGACGTGCACCGCCTGGCACGGCGCCGACAACTGTTCGGTCGTCTGCGGGTCGGCGTAAAGCGCGGCGCCCGGATTGCCGTCCAGGAGCGCGGGTAGTCGCTCCGGGTCGACGTGGTCGGGGTGCTGGTGGGTGATCACGATCGCGGACAGGCCGGTGATGCCCTCGAACCCGTGCGAGAAGTTGCCCGGATCAAACAACACCGTCGTGTGGCCGAAATCGGCAAGAACACAGGAATGACCGAAATGCGTGAGTTGCATGTCTACGATTGTGCGCTCATGAGGTGCAGGGGCATGCGCCTAGTTGTGGTAATGACGCTGATCGTCGGCGGCCTGCTGGTCGCGTGCGTGTGGTCGGCGGTGGGCCAGGCCGATTCCCAGACCTGCCCGCCGGTTTGCGACCAGATTCCCGACACGGCGTGGATGCCGCAATCGGCGATCCCGTTGAATGCGACCTACCACTGGCCGGCCCTCGCGGCGGCAGCCGTATCGACGACCGGTGCCGCGACGCCGCGCTTCCGCTTCGAAGAGGTGTGCGCGACGCCGGCCCTACCGCGCGACACCCGCGATGCCGCGGTATCCGCCCAGACCACCGTCGACAACCCCCCGGGACAGTGGCAGCTGCGGGCCGAGGTGGTGCACTGGCGCGGCGACACGGGCCGCGGCGGGCAGAGCGCGACCTCGGTGTTCGATATCGCCGTCGCGGCGTTGCGCGGCTGCCAGCTGGGTGTGGCGACTGAGTCGCCGTCGATCACCGTCGACGAGCCGTATCGATTGTCGGCAGTGGTCAGCGGGCCGACGATCATGCACACCTATCTCCTGGCCCATCCGGAGAACAGCTCGATCAGCGAGTTGACGCTGTGGACGCCCGCCCCGGCCCAGCTGCCCTGGCCGATCATCTCTGACGCTCGAGTACTGGACGCCATGTCCTCGTCGCTGTGCGCGGCCTATCTCGGCTCGTGCTAGCACGACCTGCCGTCCGCTGCCCGGTAGAGTTGGCGCCGAGCAGCCGAAACAGTAGGAGGAGCGCGCGTGGCCCGAGTGGTTGTGCACGTGATGCCCAAGGGCGAGATTCTCGACCCGCAGGGCCAGGCGATCGTCGGCGCCTTGGGGCGACTCGGCCACGGCGGTATCTCGGATGTTCGGCAGGGCAAGCGGTTCGAGCTCGAGGTCGACGACAGCGTCGATGATTCCGCACTCGCCGAGATCGCCGAGTCGCTGCTGGCCAACACCGTGATCGAGGACTGGACAGTCAGCCGAGAGCCGCAGTGACGCCACGAATCGGCGTCATCACCTTTCCCGGAACGCTCGACGACGTGGACGCCGCACGTGCGGCGCGCCTGGCCGGTGCCGAAGCGGTCAGCCTCTGGCACGCCGACGCCGACCTCAAGGGCGTCGACGCGGTGGTGGTGCCCGGCGGCTTCTCCTACGGCGACTACCTGCGCTGCGGCGCCATCGCGAAGTTCGCCCCGGTGATGACCGAGGTCATTGCCGCCGCCGCCCGCGGATTGCCGGTACTGGGTATCTGCAACGGTTTTCAGGTGCTGTGTGAGGCCGGGTTGCTGCCCGGCGCGCTGGCTCGAAACCAGGGGCTGCACTTCATCTGCCGCGACGTGTGGTTACGGGTGGAGTCGACATCGACGGCGTGGACCTCGCGCTACGAGCCGGGTGCCGACCTGCTGATCCCGCTGAAGTCCGGCGAGGGCCGCTACGTGGCCTCCGACGAAGTGCTCGACGAATTGGAAGGCGAAGGCCGTGTGGTGTTTCGCTACCACGACAACGCCAACGGCTCGCTGCGCGACATCGCCGGCATCAGTTCGGCCAACGGCCGCGTCGTCGGGCTGATGCCGCACCCCGAACACGCCACTGAGGCGTTGACCGGGCCGTCCGACGACGGGCTGGGTCTGTTCTATTCGGCGCTCGACGCCGTCCTGACCGCCTAGCGCAGCGCGTGCTCGGCCATCAGGCCGACCGTGCTGTTGCCAACCGAAAGCCCTGCGGCGCTGCGTAATTCGCTGAATGCCTCGCTGAGGGCCTGGGTGGCCTCGTGCGGGTCGTCGAACGTCTCGTCGTCGGTGAGTACCGCGACGCCGAGCTGGTCTACGTAGCTCCACACGGTGATGTTGACCGGGGCGCCCGGTGACAGCACTCCCGTCGAGTAGATCTCGGTGACCGGGGCGCCGGCGAAGTGTCCGCGCTCGCGCGGACCGGGCACGCTGGAGACCGCGACGTTCATCATTTTGTTGGGGGCGTCTCGTCTACCCAGCCATCGGAACGCCGCCGGTGCGATAGCCGTCGGTAGATAGCCCATCAGCTGGCCGTAGAGTCGCGGTCCAAGGATCTCGTGGTCCTCCTTGGCGATCTTGGTGGCCAGCGCGACCAGTTGGGCTCGCTCGAGCGGGTCGGCGACGTGCACGGGCAGTGATATCGACAGGCCGCTGATCTCGTTGCCGGTGACCCGATCCGACCGGTCCGTCGCGGTCGGCACCGACGCGATGATCGGCCGGTCGGCCGCACCGTCGTAACGCAGCAGCAGCTGCCGCAAGCCGCCGGCCGCCGTCGCGAGGATCAGGTCGTTGAACGTGATATCGAGAGCCTTCGCGGTCGCCTTGGCATCGTCGAGTCGCAGTGCGACAGTGGCGAATCGGCGCTGCGGCGACACCACGTGATTGAGGAACGTGGGAGGCGCGTCGAACGTGTCGGCCAGATCGGGGTGCTCGCCGCGTTCCCGGGTGCGCCGACGGACCCGACTGAAGCCCCTGGTGGCATCGCCGATCAGCCCGGGAAGCCCGGCGATCTGACGGATGTGGTCGCGGCCGGCCGCGAGCAACAGGCCTGTGGTGGTCGGGCTGACGCCGGCCTCGTCGTTGTCGCGCTCGTCGATCGGGGCACCATTGAGATCCATCGCCCGGGCCAGCAGATTGACCGACGCGACGCCGTCGGCCAGCGCGTGGTGGATCTTGCCGATCAGGGCGAACCGCCCGCCCGCCAGCCCTTCGGCGACATGGAACTCCCACAGCGGGCGGGTGCGGTCCAGCGGCGTGGAAGCTACCTCGCCAATGACGGCGTCGAGTTCTTTGCGCCCGCCCGGTGCGGGCACTTGGACTCGGCGCAGATGGTAGTCGAGATCGACGTCGCAGTTTTCCAACCACATCGGATGGTGCAGACGCCAGGGGATGTCAACGAGCTTGTAGCGCAACGGTTCCAAGAGGTGCAGGCGCCGCAGCAGATGGCGCCGGAAGGCTTCGTAGCTGAACTCGGTATCACTTTTGGACGGGTCGACGATCGCGACCTTCAGCGTGTGCGTGTGCAGATTGGGCGTCTCGCTGTAGAGCAGCATGGCGTCCATGCCGTTGAGTCTTTTCACCCGCCCACCTCCGTGCGTTCATGCAAGCACTTAGCCCGTGGCGATTCGGCCGAATGGCGGATTCAGCCCAGGATCGGGAAACGCCGCTGTTTGGCCAACCGATCGAGCGCGGCCTGCATCACCGAGCGGACGTACTCGTCGACGACGGCCACGTCGGGGTCGTCGCCGAAACGCGCGGCGATGTCGATCGGTTCGAGGACCTCGGTGACCACCTTCGACGGCAGTGGCAGGTTCGGCGGGAAGATCATGCTGAGGCCGAACGGAAAGCCGACGCTGAGCGGCAGAATGTCCATGCGCGCCTTGGTGATTCCCAGCTTCTTGGCCAGCCAGTTGCCGCGCGTCAAGAACAGCTGGGTCTCCTGGGCGCCGATCGACACCGTCGGCACGATCGGGACGCCGGCCTCGATTGCGGTCCGGACGTAGCCGGTGCGGCCGTTGAAGTCGATGACGTTGGCGCTGAGCGTAGACCGGTAAGAGTCGTAATCCCCGCCGGGGAACACCAGCACCACCGCGCCCGAATGCAGTGCGATGGCGGCATTCTCGCGGCTGGCCTCGATGACGCCGAGCCGACGCAGAATCCCGTCCAGCGGTCCGATGAAGATCCCGTAGTGGCCGAGCGTGTAGACAGGCCGGCCGTAACCGAAGTGGTTGTAGAAGGCCGGCGAGAAAATGAAGACATCGGGAGTGAGCATTCCGCCGGAATGGTTGGACACCACCAGCGCCCCGCCCGTCGCCGGGATGTTGTCGATGTTGCGGACTTCGGCGCGGTGATACTGCTTGAGCAGGGGACCGATGGTGTTAGCGACCTGCCGGGTGAACTCCGGATCCCACTGGGCGGTCTCGCGATTTTTCGGCGCCTTCGCGCTGCTGCCCGCCATCTGAGCCCTCTGAGTTTCCGCTGGTCGTCGTCACGAGCATGTTACTCTCGGATTTGGAGAATGTCATATCCGCTGCCTGTGGCCCAACCTGTAGCTGAGGAACGATGACCGAGAAGGTGCTTGTCACGGGCGGTTTCGGATTGGTCGGATCGCAGGTCGTGCGCCGACTGGCCGCCGACGGCCACCGGGTAATCGCAACCGACCTCGGGACCCCGGACCAGCGCAAGGTCGCGGCGTCACTGCCGGCCGGGGCCGAGGCGCACTGGGCCAACCTCACCGATGCCGACGAGGTCGACCGGACGATCGCCGAGGTGTCGCCGACCGCGATCGTGCACCTGGCCGCCGTGATCCCGCCGGCCATCTACCGCGCCCGCGAACTCGGTCGCCGGGTCAACGTAGAGGCCACCGCCGCGTTGCTCCGCGCCGCGCAGTCGCAGTCGCAGCCGCCGCGTTTCGTGCTGGCATCCAGCAACGCCGTCTATGGGTCGCGCAACCCGCATCGTCACCCCGAGCGGTTGACCGAGGATTCTCCGCTGCGGCCGGCCGACCTCTACGGGGCCCACAAGGTCGAGGCCGAAAGGCTCTTGCGTGCTTCGGCTTTGGAGTGGGTGATTCTGCGTCTTGGCGGGGTGATCAGTGTCGTGCCGGGAGCGATTCCGTTCAGCCGCGACGCGCTGTTCTTCGAGAACACCCTGCCGGCCGACGGACGAATTCACACCGTCGACGTCCGGGACGTCGCGACCGCGTTCGCGGCGGCGACCACCGCGGACGTTGCCGGTGAGACGTTGTTGATCGCCGGAGACGACTCGCACCTGCACCGGCAGAAGGACGTCGGGCAGGCGTTGGCGTCGGCGCGCGGGCTGTCAAACGTGCTGCCCGCCGGACGTCCCGGTGATCCGGACAGCGACGAAAACTGGTTTGTCACAGACTGGTTGGACACCACCCGCGCCCAAGATGCGCTGTCGTTCCAGCACCACTCGTGGCCGGAGATGCTGGCCGAAATGCACGCGATCGTCGGATGGCGACGCTATCCCATGGCGTTGATCGCCCCCGCCGCCCGGATGTTCCTCACCCGCCAAGGCGCGTACCGCGACGCGCCGGGTCGCTACGCCGACCCGTGGGGCGCGATTCGTTCCCGGCTAGGCGATCCGAGGCCGGACTGATCGGTCTGCACCGGATACCCGGCGCGCCGTATCGCGAGCGGGCTCACGCGACGCCTTCTAGGGCGAGCAGCGCGCGCTTGGCGGCCGGGCCGCCGCGGTAATTGCCCATGGTGCCGTCGGATCGGATTACTCGATGGCAGGGCACCACGACCGGGATGGGGTTGGTGGCGCAGGTGGTTCCGACGGCGCGAACTGCGTTGGGAGAACCGGAAAGCCGCGCGAGCGTCCCGTAGCTGGCGGTGGTGCCGTAGCCGATGTCGGCGACCAGGTGTTCGAGCACGGTGCGACGAAATCCCTTGGACAGCTGCCAGTCCAGTGGCACCTCGAAGCTGTGGCGCCGGCCGGCGAAATACTCGTCGAGTTGCCGTGCGACGGTATCGAGGCGTGCCGGGGCGTGCAACAGGCGGGGGCTGATCCGGTCGGACAGGCTCTGCAGCACGCCGTCGTGACTTTCGTTGCCGAACGCGACGCGTACCAGGCCCGCCGGTGTCGCGGCGATCAGCAGCGTGCCGACAGGGGAGTCGACGGTCCGGTAGGCGATGTCGAGCAGGCGTCGCGGTCGGCGGCAGCGGCCAAGCGGGCGCGCAGGCGGGCGATGTCGTTGTCGTCGACCGGATACTGCGCGGCCAGGTCAAAGCTGTTCATGGTCGACCTCCTGTGTAGTAGGTGCGGCGCAGCGTGGCGATACCGTCGGCGGCCGCGCGGCGGGCGGCGGCTGGGCTGCTGTCGAGAAGGGGGGCGATCTCGGCGTACGGCAGGCCGGCCAAGTAGTGGTAGGCCACCGCCTGCCGCTGCTTGGGGGGCAGTGCGGCGACCGCGTCGGTGAGGTCGGCGTGCTCACCGTCGGCGCGATCTGGCGACGGCCGGTCCGGCGTCTCCGCGACCGGTGTGGCCCGGCGCGTGGTGGCCCGGATGATGTCGATCGCCTTGCGGTGAGCGATCGTGACCAGCCATGCCTCGACATTCGCGTCGGCCGGCAGGGCTGCGTAGGCCTTCATAGCCGCCAGAAAGGTCTCCGACCAAGCGTCGTCGGCGTCGGCGTGGCCGAGCACCGCGCGTGCCACCCGCAGCACGGTCGCGCCGTGTCGGGCCACGACACTGTCGAAAGGAGGCTTGACCATTGCTACCAACGTGTCTGTGGTGCAACGGGTATAGCCTTCTCGAGCCCAGTCAGGCCGTCGTCATCGCGGACCAGGGTCAACGGTCCGATCGGTGAATCGGCGACGACGTGCCGAGTCGTTGCGGTCATGCTGGCCTCCGGTGTTTGTTGAGATCTAACCGGTAGACGTCGGGCCCGCCCGATGTGTGAGCTTGGCCGCCAGATCCCGCACATCCGCGGCGACGACCGTCGGCTCCGGTAAGCCCGCGACGGGCAACGCCGCGTTCCCGGGCCGGGTGATCAGCGCGGCGCTGAAACCGACCGACTGCGCCCCGATGGTGTCCCACGCGTGCGCGGCGACCATCATGCACTCCGCCGGTGCCACGGCGAGTTGGTCGCATGCATACAGGTAGGGTGCCGGCGCGGGCTTGAAGGCACGGCAGGCGTCGACGCTGAACTGACGCTCGAACAGATGGCCCAGCCCAGCGCGTTCGATCGGGCTCGGACCAAACGGATTCGGTGGCGAGTTCGTCAGCGTGACGAGCCGAAAACCGTTGTCGTGCAGAGTCGTCAGACCGTCAGCCGCGTCGGGATGAGCGGGCATGGAAAGCATCGCATGCTTCAACGTGTCCTCGTCGTCGTCGCTGACGTCCATACCGCGTGTGGTCGCTAGCATCCGCAGCACACCCTGACCGAGCGTGAAGAAGTCCACGTAGTGGCCCGACGCGGTGACCGTCATCGAATAGGCGAGTAGCTGATCGAACCACCCTCGCATGACCGCCGGGTCGCCGAAGATCTGCTCGAAAATCGGTGCGATCGACTCGATGTCGATCAGTGTCTCGTTGACATCGAAGACCAGAACCTTTGGGGTCATCGACCCATCATCTGGTGCTCATTGGACAACCACCACCATTTTCCCGCCAGCTTCGCCGTCCTCCATGACCTGGTGCGCTTCTCGGATCTGATCGAAGGAAAAGACGCGCGACGGCGCCGCTTCCAGTTTGCCCTGCGCCACCTGGTCGGCGATGTCCTGTAGCGGCACATCGGACACCGGGAAACCCGGCTCGCCGAACATGAAGCTGCCGAAGAAAGTCCAGTTCACACCGCTGGGCATGCGCAGCAACGGATTGAAGTCGCCGATGGGCGCGAGTCCGCCCAGCCACCCGGCCAAGCAGGCCGTGCCGTCGCGGCGAAGCATGTCCAGCGAGTCGAGGATGGTGCTGTTGCCGACGAAGTCGAGCACCGCGTCTATCTGCTTGGCTTCTGCGATGCTCGCCGCCAGCGTCGGCGATTCCAGTTCTACCCGTGTGACGCCGAGAGATTCCAGAAGCGGGAAACGCTCCCGCTTGCGCGCGGTGGCGATGACGCGGACACCCGCGGCTACCGCCAGCTTGACCGCCGCCTGGCCCAATGAGGAAGTGGCGCCGCGGATTACCAGCGTCTGACCGGAGGTCACCTTCAGGTTGTGAAAGAGGCAGGTCCACGCCGTCGAGAATGTCTCCGGAAGTGCCGCCAATTGCGACCACGGCAGGTTCGATTCGATGGGAGCGACGTTCGCCGCGCGGACCCGGGTGTATTCGGCGTAGCTGCCGTTGATGGTCCGCCCGAGACCGCCCATCAGCGCCGCGACTTTGGCACCGACCGGGAACTCGCCGCCCGGGCAGGCATCGACGGTGCCGACACATTCGATTCCGCTGACTTCGGCGGCTTCGGCCCATTCTCCGCGACGCATGTGCGTCTCGGCGTGGTTGAGGCCGAACGCGTGGACCTTGATCAGGACGTCGCCCACTTTGGGTAGCGGCTTGGGAATGTCGGTGTACACCAAGCTGTCGAGTCCGCCGAATTTCTCCAGCACGATCGCGCGCATGGTCTCGCCGCCTGGACGTTCGCGCACCACTGCGGGTGCGGTGGGCAGTGCGTTGGTCATGGTGCGTCTTCCTCCGTGCTGACTTATTGGGATATTCCGCCCAGTATTATGGGTGAATCGGCCCAATTTTGTCCACGGGGTCAGCCCGGCCGCTTGCGGGGTCCGGGTCTGCGGCGCTTGGGAGCAACCGCGAAGGAACGGACGTAGTCGACGGCTGAGGTCAGCGCGGCGCGCAGCGGTTCGGGGTCGCCGGTGATGAAGGTGAGCAGGGCCCCTCCCTGATGGGCGGCGACCAGGCAGACCGCGAGATGGCGTGGATCGGCGTCAGGCCGGAGCTCGCCACGGTCGCGCATATCGGTCAGGCCGCGGTGAAACAACTCGATCCACCGGTCGTAGCCCTCGGCGAGGTCGTGATGGATTTCGTCGTCAGCCTCAACCAATTCGCTTGCCAGCGAGCCGAACACGCATCCGCCCGTGCGGTAAACCGGGTCGAGGTCGGCAAGGATCGCCTCGACCCACGCGTCGAGCGCCGCGACGCTGTCAAGCGCGCCCAGTTCGGGCCGTGCGTGGAATTCCAGGACACCGTCGCGGCGTGCGTTGATGACGTTGCGGGTCAGGTCGCGCTTGTCGTCGAAGTAGTGCGAGATCTGAGAACCGCTGACGGCTGCCTCCTTCCGCACGTCATCGACACTCGTGCCGGCAACCCCACGGGTGAACATCAGCCGCGCGGCGGCATCGATGATGCGGGTACGAGTGGCACGTCCCTTGCGGGTCAATTGCGATGAGTCGTCGTCAGGCAACGGGTCGCCTCGCTCGTGGCCGCCGCGCGGGCCGCGGCACCCGCTCGGCGGGGTTGCTGGCGAACGTTCGCAGGTAGTTGACCGCGAATCGGACGGCGTCGGCGTGCGGCCAGTCGGCCTGATAGGTGAAGGACAGCGTGCCGCCACCTTGGTGGGCACTGACGATGACCAGCGCCAGCCTTCGTGGCTCGGCCTGGGCGACGATGACGCCACGATCTTTCATCTGCTGAATTGCATTCTGCAACAAGTCGATCCACTGCCGGTATCCGGCCGCCAACGTCTCGCGTGTGACAGTGTCGGATTTGCCGAGTTGTCCGGCCAGCGCGTGGTAGGTCGGCGTGCCGGAGTAGCCGATGCGACGAAGGTAGCGCATGTTCAGATCGGCCCACCGCTCGAAGTCGTCGAAGGTGTCCAGCGCGCCCAGCCTGGGCTGTCGATGGAAGTCGAGCACGACCTGCATCTGGCGGGCGACGACCGCCCGGATCAACGCCTGCTTGTCGGCGAAGTAGTGGGCCAGCTGCGACCCACTCACCGACGCTGCCTTGCGCAGTGCATCCATGCTCAGCGTCGAAAGGCCTTCGCGCAGGATGAGTTCGGCCGCGACCTGGACGATCCGGTCGCGCGTGGCCCGACCCTTAGCCGTCAGGCGCCGCTCGTCGTGCAGTTCGGCCTGGACCATGGGGTCAGGTTAATCCGCCTGACCACTAGTTATGGGACGTTCAACCCATAGGAGCAGTTCGTGTTTCGTCAAGCCGTCGAATGGACGCCTGCCAGGAACGCGCCGATGAGGTCGGTGACGTCGTCGAGGGCCGATTCGAGGAGGAAATGGCCGCCCTCGAGAAGGTGGATTTCGGCGTCTGGCAGATCATCGGCGAATGCTTGCGCGCCCGCCGGACCGAAGATCTCGTCACCGCGACCCCACACCGCGAGCAGCGGCACGCGGCTGGAGCGGAAGTACTCGTGGACGAGCGGATACATCGGCGCATTGGTCGCGTAGTCGCGGAACAACGCCAGCTGTATGGCGTCACTGCCCGGTCGGGACAACAGCGCGTGGTCATGGTGCCAGGCCTCGGGATTCAGCAGGGTCTCGTCCGGCACGCCGGTCACGTATTGCCAGCGGGTCGCGTCCAGCGTGAGGAATTGCCTCAACGGCGCCTCGTTTTCGGGGGTGGGCTGCTCTTGGTAGGCGCGCACGCCTTTCCAGAAGCTCTCGACGAAGCCGGCGTCGTAGGCATTGCCGTTCTGGCTGATGATCGCCGTGATCGCCGATGGGTTGTGCAGCGCCAGGCGCCAGCCGATGGGTGCGCCGTAGTCGTGGACATAGATGGCGTACCGGTAGATATCGAGGCTGCGCAGCAGCCCCTCGGTCAATCGGGTCAGGGCATCGAAGGTGTAGTCGAACTCCCCGACCGGAGGCGCATCGGAAAGGCCGAAACCCAGATGGTCCGGAGCGATCACGTGGTAGCGGTCGCCGAGCGCGGGGACCAGCCCACGGAACATGTAGGAGCTGCTGGGAAACCCGTGCAGCAGAACCAGAGTGGGTGCCTCGGGGGCACCGGCCTCGCGAAAGAACAACTTGTGCCCGTCGACCGTGGCATAGCGATAGTGGACGACGGACATAGCGTTCCTCCTGAGTTGTTCACCCCTATTTTGGGATGCACAGCCCATTATGCACGCCTTCGGATGCCCGGGCTCAAATGTCCCTAATCTCTTAAATAAAAATTGAGCGCAGTGGGTAGTCGTGCGGAGTCAAGCTCAAAGATTTGTTAGTGGAGGAAATATGGCCAGTGGTGTGGCAACGGTGTGGATGCCGGTCGACGACATGCGCCGGGCGCTTCAGTTCTACGGCGAGACCCTCGGCTTACCGGTGAAAAGCGAGGGTGAGGATTGGTCGGAGTTAGACGCCAACGGCGTCACGATCGGCCTGAACGCGCGCGAGGCGACGCACGAGGGGCGCACCGGCGGGGCGGTTCTGACGTTCCAGCCGGACGGCGACCTCTACAACGAAGTCGTGCGGTTGACCGAGGCCGGTGTCGAGTTCGCCGGCGACGTCAGCACGCACCCCTGGGGCAATATCGCGGCTTTCAAGGACTCCGAGGGCAACGATCTTCAGCTGTTCGAGCCGCCGAAGGAGTAGCGGCTACGCGGTCAGCGCGACCGAAGCCTCGGCGGTGTAATTCAGGAACGTCAGGGTCTCCTGCATGTACAGCTGAACGGACTCGGCGTCGTGCGACAGGTAGCCGATCGACACGTCGGTGCCCAACTGCAAGTCGAAATCCCCGCCGCGAGTAGTCAATACGAATGCGCCGTCGATCGCGGGCGCCCAGATGATGTCACCGTTGACCAGCCGGTTGATGTGCTCGAGGATCGGATAACCGTGCTCGGTGGTCTCACTGACCTTGGTGTACACCTCGGCGGACAGCAGCACTGAGTAGGGGCCGTCGACGCCGGCCAGGCGCAGTTCGGACAGCGCCTGGGTGATGATGTCGGGAATCGCGCGCGGGTCCCCGGGCAGCGTCAGCGGCGGGTTGCTGCTCGAGCTTCGGATGCCTTCGATCGACGCGGCGGCGTAGCCCTCGAAAATCGCGCGGTCTTCGGCGAATGCCAGCTTCTTGGCTGCGGCTTTCACCGGATCCCAGTCGGAGTCCTGCGAGCCGCGCTCCACGTCGTCGATCTCCGATCGTGACAGCGTGAACGGAACCCGAAGCCGAACAAGCGGTTTGCTTGCTCGCAGATGGGTGACGACGCCGTCGGACGGAGCTTGGACGTCGATCAGGCGGCCGGTGCTGACCGCGGCGGCGCTCGGTCCGGCCGGATCGCTGACGTCGACGACGCGGCGGCCGGCGATGTGCCTCTTGAAGGTTCGCCTCGCCTCCACTTCGATTTCTTCCCAAGCCTCTTCGGTGATCGGAGCGAGGTCGCGGTACAGGTTATTCATTGCGGGGTTCCTTTCAAACTGCCGATCGCCAACGAGCCATCCGCGGAGGTAGTGAGTATCGCCGGGGCCGGTGCCGACGAGATCGGCAGCGACGGCGGGTCGTCGAGGAAGTCGACGGTGGGGGAGAAGAACAGTCCACCGGTGACGGCGGTGGAGAAGTCCAGGATCCGGTCGGTGTTGCCGGGCGGATCGCCGAGGAACATGTTGTGCAGCATCTGTTCGGTGACCCGAGGCGTGCGGGAATAACCGATGAAGTAGGTCCCGAATTCGCCCTTGCCGAGCTCGCCGAACGGCATGTTGTGCCGGACGATCTGAAGCTGGGTGCCGTCCTCGTCGGTGATCACGTTGAGCGCGACGTGCGCGTCAGCAGGTTTAGCGTCGTCGTCGAACTCGATGTCTTCCAGCTTGGTCCGGCCGATCACATGCTCCTGTTCGGTGACCGACAGCGCGTCCCAGGACGCCATGTCGTGTAGATACCTCTGCACGTGCACGTAGCATCCGCCGGCGAATTGCGGGTCCTCGTCGCCGATTTCGGTTGCCGCGATCGCCGGTGTGCCGTTGGGGTTCTCGGTTCCGTCGACGAATCCGAGCAGATCCCGGTTGTCGAAGAACCGGAAGCCGTGCACCTCGTCGACCACCGTCACCGCGCCGGCCATCGACCGCAGGATGTGATTGGCCAACTCGAAGCAGACATCCAGCGTCTCGCCTCGGACGTGGAACAACAAGTCGCCGGGCGTGGCTGGGGCGGTGTGGCGGGGGCCGACCAACTCGACGAACGGGTGCAGCTCGGCCGGCCGCGGACCCTCGAACAAGCGGTCCCACGCGTGCGATCCGATCGAGGCCACCACCGACAGTCGTTTGTTGGGATCGCGAAAACCGATCGAGCGCACCAGCCCCGAGATTCCGGACAGCGCGTCGTGCACGATCTCCTCGCCGCCCTCCTCGATGGTGACCACCAAGAAGATCGCGGCCGGAGTCAACGGCGCGAGCACCGGCTGCGGATCGGGCACGTGTTCGACCCTAACGTCTTGGACTGCCCCGTGATGAAAGGATGTGTCGATGGTGGCCACCCCGCAAGGGCTCTGCGACTTCATCGACGCGTCGCCGTCGCCGTTTCATGTCTGCGCCACCGTGGCGGCTCGGCTGCGCTCGGCCGGCTACACCGAACTCGCCGAGGCGGATCAATGGCCACGCGGCGGCAAGTTCTTCATCGTCCGGGCCGGCTCGCTGATTGCCTGGAACAGCGCTAACGATGCCGGTGGACGGCCCTTTCGGATCATCGGCGGCCACACCGACAGCCCCAATCTGCGGGTCAAGCAACATCCCGACCGCGAGGTCGCCGGGTGGCAGGTGGTCGCGCTGGAGCCCTACGGGGGCGCCTGGCTCAACTCCTGGCTGGACCGCGACCTGGGCATCAGCGGACGGTTGTCGGTGCGCGACGGCGCCGCCATCGCGCATCGGCTGGTCCGCATCGACGACCCGATCCTGCGCGTGCCGCAGCTGGCCATCCACCTGGCCGAGGATCGCAAGTCGCTCACGCTCGATCCGCAACGGCACGTCAATGCGGTATGGGGGGACGGCGCCGCGTCCGGCGCGTTCGTCGACGTCGTCGCCCGCCGCGCCGGCGTCGATCCCGGCGAGGTCCTAGGCGCCGACCTGATGACCCACGATCTGACTCCGTCACGGCTGACGGGTGCCGACTACGAGTTCGTCAGCGCGCCGCGGCTGGACAACCAGGCGTCCTGCTACGCGGGTCTGGAAGCATTCCTCGACGCCCGGCCCACCCAGCACCTGCCGGTGCTCGCGCTGTTCGACCACGAAGAGGTCGGCTCGACCTCCGATCACGGAGCCGACTCCGATCTGCTGCTGGTCACCCTGGAACGGATCGAACTGGCCGGCGGCGGAGGACGCGGCGACTTCCTGCGCAGGCTGCCGGGATCGATGGTGGCCTCGGCGGACATGGCACACGCCACTCACCCGAACTATCCGGAACGGCACGAGCCGGGTCATCTCATCGCGATCAACGGCGGCCCGGTGCTCAAGGTGCACCCGAATCTGCGGTATGCCACCGACGGCCGGACCGCCGCGGCGTTCGCGCTGGCTTGCCGGCAGGCCGGGGTGCCGTTGCAGCGCTACGAACACCGGGCCGACCTGCCGTGCGGCTCGACGATCGGGCCGCTGACCGCGGCTCGGACCGGTATCGCGACGGTCGACGTCGGCGCCCCTCAGCTCGCGATGCATTCCGCCCGAGAACTGATGGGCGCCAACGACGTTCCGGCGTACGCGGCGGCGCTACAAGCGTTTCTGTCGCCCGCCGACCGCTAAACGAACAGCGGGTCGTAACGGATCACGTTCTCCACCACGATGCCGTCGCGGGTGCGGACGCGGTCCAGCCCGCGGATCTCGATCGGCCCGTCCGGTCCGGTTCCGTGCCCGACGTAGTGCAGGAAGAACAGCTCCTCGCCCTCGACGGCGCCCGCAGCGGTAGCGCTGTCAACGAGTTCGAGCTTCAGGTCCGGTGCGGCGGCGAGGATGTCGGCGATCTTCTGTGTGTAGGCATCGAATCCGCGGACCGGCTCGTTGTCACCCGGCCAGTAACCGATGATGTCATCGGCCAGGATGTCCATGCTTTGCGACATGCTGGGCGCCGCCCAGAACGCGGCGAAGAATTGCGGGCTGAATCGCTGTGCGGGAGAGGCGGTTTGAGTGTCGGTCATGATTCCCTCCAGATATTGAGTGGTTCGGATCAAAGTCTGTCCCGGTGTGACGACGCCGCACAATTACCTCCGAGGTCATGGCCGCCGGGACCAGATCTGATGTGTCCGACTCCTCAGCTTTCCCGATGTGCCCGCATCGTCGCCGGACTAGCCTCACGGGCATGACGCTGAACGTGGAGATGGTCACCTTCGATTGCAGCGACCCGTTGCCGCTGGCCCAGTGGTGGGCACGGCAGTTCGAGGGCGAGACACAGGAATTGATACCTGGGGAGTTCATCGCGGTCGTCCGCCAGGACGGTCCGCGGCTGGGCTTCCAAAAAGTCGACGATCCGACCCCCGGAAAGAACCGGGTGCACCTGGACTTCGGCGCCGCCGACGTCGACGCCGAGGTGGAGCGGCTCACCGCCGCGGGTGCGACCGAGGTGGGCCGGCACAGTATCGGCGACAGCTTCCGCTGGGTGGTGCTGACCGACCCGGCGGGCAACGCGTTCTGCGTCGCCGGCACGGGCTGATGGGCGGCGCCACCTAGACTGTTGCGTGTGACGTCTGGGCTCACTCACGCGATCGATACCGTCGAGCGGGCCGCTGGCACCCCTGACCAGCCGCAACCGTTCCGCGAGCTCGGTCTCAAGGACGACGAATATCAGCGCATCCGCGACATCCTCGGCCGACGGCCGACCGATGCCGAGCTGGCGATGTACTCGGTGATGTGGAGCGAACACTGCTCCTACAAGTCGTCCAAGGTGCACCTGCGGTACTTCGGCGAGACCACCACCGACGAGATGCGGGCCGGCATGTTGGCCGGCATCGGCGAGAACGCCGGGGTCGTCGACATCGGTGACGGCTGGGCCGTCACGTTCAAGGTGGAGTCGCACAACCACCCGTCCTATGTAGAGCCCTACCAAGGCGCGGCCACCGGGGTCGGCGGCATCGTCCGCGACATCATGGCGATGGGCGCGCGCCCGGTCGCAGTGATGGACCAGTTGCGGTTCGGCGCGGCGGACGCCCCGGACACCCGCCGCGTGCTCGACGGCGTGGTGCGGGGCATCGGCGGCTACGGCAACTCGCTGGGCTTGCCAAACATCGGCGGCGAAACCGTCTTCGATGCGTGCTACGCCGGCAACCCCTTGGTGAATGCGCTGTGCGTCGGTGTGCTGCGTAAGGAAGATCTCCATCTGGCCTTCGCCTCGGGCGCCGGCAACAAGATCATCCTGTTCGGCGCGCGGACCGGCCTCGACGGCATCGGCGGTGTGTCGGTGCTGGCGTCGGAGACTTTCGGCGGCGACGAGTCGGGCTCGGGCCGCAAGAAGCTGCCCTCGGTTCAGGTCGGCGACCCGTTCACCGAAAAGGTGCTCATCGAATGTTGCCTGGAGCTGTATGCCGCAGGCCTGGTGATCGGCATCCAGGATCTGGGAGGGGCTGGATTATCCTGCGCCACATCGGAACTCGCATCGGCCGGCGACGGTGGGATGGCGATCGAGCTGGAGACCGTGCCGCTGCGGGCCAAGGACATGACGCCCGCCGAGATCCTGTCCAGCGAGTCGCAGGAGCGGATGTGCGCGGTGGTCGCGCCGGAGAACGTCGACGCATTCATGGCGGTGTGCCGCAAGTGGGAGGTGCTGGCCACCACGATCGGCGAGGTCACCGACGGCGACCGGCTGCAGATCACCTGGCACGGCGAGACAGTGGTCGACGTGCCGCCGCGGACCGTCGCCCATGAGGGCCCGGTCTACCAGCGCCCGGTCGCGCGGCCCGAGTCGCAGGACGCGCTGATCGCCGACACCTCGGCCGGCCTCCAGCGTCCGGTCTCGGGTGACGAGCTGCGTGCGACTTTGCTTGCGCTGCTTGGCAGTCCGCACCTGTGCAGCCGCTCGTTCATCACCGAGCAGTACGACCGCTACGTGCGTGGCAACACCGTGCTGGCCGAGCATGCCGACGGCGGGGTATTACGCGTCGACGAGTCCACCGGCCGCGGCATCGCGGTGTCGACCGACGCGTCCGGCCGCTACACGTTGCTCGATCCCTACGTCGGCGCGCAGCTCGCGCTGGCCGAGGCATATCGCAACGTCGCGGTCACCGGTGCGACCCCGGTCGCGGTGACCAACTGCCTCAACTTCGGCTCGCCGGAAGACCCGGGTGTGATGTGGCAGTTCTCGCAGGCCGTGCGCGGCTTGGCGGATGGTTGTGCGGCACTGGGCATTCCGGTGACCGGAGGCAACGTCAGCTTCTACAACCAGACCGGGACGACGGCGATCATGCCGACGCCGGTGGTCGGGGTGCTGGGTGTGATCGACGACGTCACCCGCCGGATCCCCACCGCGATGGGCGCCGAACCGGGCGAGACGCTGATCCTGCTCGGCGACACCCGTGACGAATTCGACGGCTCGATCTGGGCGCAGGTCACCGCCGATCACCTGGGCGGCCGTCCGCCCGCGGTCGATCTGGCTCGCGAGCGGCTGCTGGCCGACGTGCTCAGCGCGGCATCTCGCGACGGCCTGGTGTCCGCGGCGCATGATCTGTCCGAAGGCGGACTGGCGCAGGCCATCGTCGAATCGGCGCTGGCCGGTGAAACCGGTTGCCGCATAATGCTTCCCGAGGGCGCCGACCCGTTCGTCATGCTGTTCTCCGAATCATCCGGTCGGGTCCTGGTGGCGGTCCCGCGCACCGAGGAGAGCCGATTCGCATCGATGTGCGAGGCGCGGGGACTGCCCGCCACCCGGATCGGCGTCGTCGACCAGGGTTCGGATGCGGTCGAGGTCCAGGATTTGTTCACGGTGTCACTGGCGGAGTTGCGCAGCACGTCCGAAGGGGTGCTGGCCGCTTTACTGCGATGAGCGCGCAGGCGGGCGGACGCCATCCGCTGCTGGTGTGGGCCTGGGGCCTGTTACGGCTGAAGTTCGTCGGAGTGGCGTTCAGCGCGCTGTTCTTCTGTCTATCGTTGACGCCGTCGCTGGTACCGCGAGAGTGGTTGTTCCAGGGCCTGATTGGCGGCGTGAACGCCGCATTCGGCTACGGCCTCGGTGTGCTGATCGGCAGGGTGCTCTACCGCCTGGTGTTGCGCGGCGCGCGGTGGTGGCCGCCGCCGCCGCGGGTGCTGTGGTGGACGAAGGCGGCGGTCGTGGTGCTCGCACCGACGGCATGTGTGTTGATGTTGATCCCGGCCGCGGCCTGGCAGCGGCAGTTGTCGGCGCTGATGGGCATCGAGGGACCGACGAACCCGGGCTACCTACGCACGTTGGCGGTCGCGGTGCTCGTCGGCGCGTTGCTGGTGGCGGCGTTCCGGGTGCTGCTCGACATCGTTAAGACGCTGGCGCGCATGTTGATTCGGCGCTGGCATCTGCATGACGAGGTAGCGCTGTTCATCGGCACTGCGGTGGTGGTGGCACTGCTGGTCCTGCTGTTCGACGGTGTGCTCGTCCGCGGTTTCTTTGCCGGCGCCAACGCGATGTTCCAGCCGCGGGACGGTTCGACGCCTGACGGCGTCGTGCAGCCGCAAGTGCCGGAAAAGTCCGGCAGCCCAAAGTCGTTGGTGCCGTGGGACACACTGGGATTTCAGGGTCGCGCCTTCGTCGGCACCGGGCCGCATGCGGTCGAGCTGACCAAGATCAACCGCACACCCGCCAAGGAGCCGATCCGGGTCTACGTCGGGCTGCGGACCGCCCCTGACGACCAGGGCCGGCTGGACGTCCTGGCCGACGAGCTCGAACGCACCGGCGCCTTCAACCGCAAGGTCCTGATCATCGCACCGACCACCGGCACCGGCTGGGTCGACCCGGTGGCGGCGAGCTCGGTGGAGACGATGTACAACGGCGACACCGCGATCGTCGGTCTACAGTATTCCTTTCTGCCGAGCTGGATTTCGTTCCTCGCGGACCGGCAGAAGTCCATGGACGCCGGCCGGGCGTTGATCCACACCGTCCACGATCGGTGGACACAGTTACCTCCGCAGCACCGGCCGAAGCTGGTGCTCTACGGCGAGAGCCTGGGGTCGATGGCCGGTCAGGCCGCCTTCGGCTGGTTGCCCGACATCCGGCGGATGGACTTCGACGCGGTGCTCTGGGTCGGACCACCACAGGAGAGCACGCTGTGGCACGCGCTGATCACGCGTCGCGATCCCGGCAGCACCGAAGTACAGCCGCGCTACGACAACGGGCGGACGGTGCGCTTCTCCGAAGCCAACGATGCGTCTGACGTCACGCGCGTCACCCGCCCGCCCTGGGATGGAACCCGAGTGCTGTTCCTGCAGCACCCGTCCGATCCGGTGGTCTGGTGGTCGCCCGATCTGCTGTTCAGCCGGCCCGACTGGCTGGTCGAACCGCGCGGTCACGACCGCAGCCCGGCGATGCGGTGGACTCCGGTGGTCACCTTCTGGCAGGTCAGCGCCGACCTGACCAAAGCCCAGAGCGTCCCCGGCGGTCACGGCCACAACTACAGCAACGACATCCTCGATGCGCTCGCCGCGGTCGCGCCGCCGGAGGGTTGGACCCCGGCCGATACCGAACGCGTCCGCGCTGCGCTCAAGGGCTGAGCAGTGCCGTCCCGTCAGAACGCCGACCCGGCGCAGACCCGCGCCGCCGTCCACGCGATCGCAGACTGGTTGCGCGACGACAGCCGTCCCGCGCCCTGTCGCGCCGACCTCGCAGCCGCGGTCCGGCTGACCGCACGCACCCTGGCCACCGAGGCGCCCGGCGCCAGCGTGGAAGTCCGTATCCCGCCTTTCGTTGCCGTCCAATGTATTTCCGGGCCACGGCACACCCGCGGCACTCCACCCAACGTCGTCGAGACCGATCCGCGGACCTGGCTGCTGCTGGCGACCGGGCTGCTGCGAGTGCCCGACGCGACAACCGCCGGGGCGTTACGCCTGTCGGGTTCGCGCGCCGCGGAGATCTCGGCCTGGCTCCCGGTGGTGGGGCTGAGCGATTCCGATCACACCTGACGATGCAACTGTGGCGCATGCGACAACTGCGCCCTCGTGGGGCTGTTGAGCTGGGAAAATGTCCGCGACATGCCGCAACACGCTCGGAGCAATTCGTGGACAAGCCGAGTGTGTCCGTAGACTTCACCACGTCACCATCCGTTCCCCGGGGAGCCGCCGCACTGTGACCGACCAGACAGCCGTTGCCTTTGAGGATGTAGAGAACCCACCTGGCGAAGAATGCGGTGTATTCGGAGTCTGGGCCCCCGGCGAAGAAGTCGCCAAGATGACCTACTACGGCCTCTACGCGCTGCAGCACCGCGGCCAGGAGGCCGCCGGCATCGCCGTCGCGGATGGCTCCCAAGTGTTGGTGTTCAAGGATCTCGGCCTGGTCAGCCAGGTCTTCGACGAGCAGACGCTGGCCGCGATGGAAGGTCACGTCGCCGTCGGGCACTGCCGATACTCCACCAGCGGCCAGCCGACGTGGGAGAACGCCCAGCCGGTCTTTCGTAACACCGCGGCCGGTACCGGAGTCGCGCTTGGGCACAACGGAAACCTGGTCAACAGCGCTGAACTGGTCGCCCGCTGCCGCGACGCGGGACTGCTGAACAGCAAGGTCCCGGGTGCGGCCACCACCGACTCCGACATGCTCGGCGCACTGCTCGCGCACGGCGCCGCCGATTCGAGCCTCGAGCAGGCCGCGCTCGCGCTGCTGCCCACCGTGCGCGGCGCCTTCTGCCTGACGTTCATGGACGAGAACACCCTTTATGCCGCCCGCGACCCCTACGGCGTGCGCCCGCTGTGCCTCGGCCGGCTGGACCGCGGCTGGGTGGTCGCGTCGGAGACCGCCGCGCTCGATATCGTCGGCGCCTCGTTCGTCCGCGAGATCGAGCCCGGCGAGCTGCTGGCGATCGACGCCGACGGCGTCCGCTCGAGCCGGTTCGCCAGCCCCGAGCCCAAGGGCTGCATCTTCGAATACGTCTACCTGGCCCGTCCCGACAGCACGATCTCCGGCCGTTCGGTGCACGGCGCCCGGCTGGATATCGGCCGGCGACTGGCCCGCGAACACCCGATCGACGCCGACCTGGTGATCGGTGTGCCGGAATCCGGCACACCCGCCGCGGTCGGCTACGCGCAGGAGTCCGGCATCCCTTACGGCCAGGGCCTGATGAAGAACGCCTACGTCGGCCGTACCTTCATTCAGCCGTCGCAGACCATCCGTCAGCTCGGCATCCGGCTGAAGCTGAACCCGCTCAAGGAAGTCATCCGCGGCAAGCGGCTGATCGTCGTCGACGACTCGATCGTGCGCGGCAACACCCAGCGCGCCCTGGTCAGGATGCTGCGCGAGGCCGGGGCGGTCGAAGTCCACGTGCGGATTGCGTCGCCGCCGGTGAAGTGGCCGTGCTTCTACGGCATCGACTTCCCCTCGCCCGCGGAGCTGATCGCGAACGCCGTCGAGGACGAAGACGAAATGCTCGAAGCGGTGCGCCACGCCATCAACGCCGACACTTTGGGATACATCTCGCTGCGGAGCCTTATCGCCGCGACCGAACAGCCCACCTCGCGGCTCTGCTCGGCGTGCTTCGACGGCAAGTACCCGATCGAATTGCCAAGCGAGACAGCGCTTGGCAAGAACGTGATCGAGCAGATGCTGGCCAACGCCGCCCGCGAGGCCGCGCATCCGCAGATCGCCCCCGCGATGTCGCCGGAGGCGGAGCAGGCCGCCGTGCTGCGGCATCCCTGAACCAAACGGCGTCGCTGGGCGAGTGGCAGATACCCGTGCCGGGCGTCGACCGGTAGCCTTTAGCGCGATGACCGCCCGCGGAAAAGACCCGGCCACGCCGGGCGCGACATATGCATCGGCCGGAGTCGATATCGAAGCCGGTGACCGCGCAATCGAGCTGTTCAAGCCATTGGCGTCGAAAGCCACCAGACCCGAAGTCGTCGGCAAGCTCGGCGGGTTCGCCGGGCTCTTCGCGTTGCGCGGCGACTATCGCGAGCCGCTGCTGGCCGCGTCCAGCGATGGCGTAGGCACCAAGCTGGCCGTCGCGCAGGCGATGGACAAGCACGACACCGTCGGCCTGGACCTGGTGGCGATGGTCGTCGACGACCTGGTGGTCTGCGGGGCGGAACCGCTGTTCCTGCTGGACTACATCGCGCTCGGCCGCATCGTGCCGGAGCGCCTCAACGCGATCGTCGGGGGTATCGCCGAAGGCTGTATGCGACGCGGGTTGCGCGCTGCTCGGCGGCGAGACCGCCGAGCACCCCGGCCTGATCGAGCCCGACCACTACGACATCTCTGCGACCGGGGTCGGCGTGGTCGAGGCCGACGACGTGCTGGGGCCCGACCGGGTCAAGCCGGGCGATGTCGTGATCGCGATGGGATCGTCCGGCCTGCATTCCAATGGCTACTCGTTGGCCCGCAAGGTGCTGCTGGAGATCGACCGGGGCAACCTGGAGGGCTACGTCGAGGAGTTCGGCCGCACACTCGGCGAAGAACTGCTCGAGCCGACCATCATCTACGCCAAGGACTGCCTGGCTCTGGCCGCGGAAACCCAGGTCCGCACCTTCTGCCACGTCACCGGCGGCGGGCTGGCCGGCAACCTCGAGCGCGTCATCCCGAACGGGCTGCTCGCCGAGATCGACCGCGGAACCTGGACGCCCGCACCGGTATTCGCGATGATCGCGCAGCGTGGCCGGGTTTCGCGCGCCGAGATGGAGAAGACCTTCAACATGGGCGTCGGCATGATCGCGGTAGTCGCACCGGAGGACACGGACCGCGCGCTGGCGATCCTGACGGCCCGACACTTGGACTGCTGGGTCCTCGGCACGATCAACAAAGGTGAAAAAGACGGTCCGCGAGCAACACTCGTCGGGCAACACCCGAGGTTCTAGATTTCGGCCCGCCGATGAGGCGCGCCCCGTAGAGCGCTAGCGGTGCACATCATGCCAGGGATCGTCGCTCTCCGACGGGTCCGCGTCATCACCGTCGGAACCGGACAGCTCGCGCTGTAGCCGATCAAAATCGGTCTGCGGTGAGCTGTATTTAAGGTCTCGAGCGACCTTGGTCTGCTTCGCCTTAGCCCGGCCACGGCCCATGGGGGAACCCCCTCGCGCAATAACGGAGCGGCCCAACAAGTAGGCGGCTCCGATCTCTTGTCTTTATTGTCCTGCCGATAGTTTAGCGTGCCCGGTGGCTGCGTGCTGTTGCGCCCCGCACCGCTGCGCGGCGATCATCGGGCGGTTCCCCGCAATCGCTCGACGGCCACCCGACCGGCGCCCGGCCCGTCGACCGTCGGCAGCGATCCGGAGTCGATCATGGCCGCCACCTCGGCGTCGCCACCGGTGCTCAGGGCCGTGTCGGCGGGAATGCCGCGCTTGACTAACGCCAGCGCCACCGGACCGAGATCGACGTGGTCGACGACCGTTCCCAGCCGGCCCACCGCGCGGCCGCCGGCCAGCACCGGGTCGCCGGTGGCGGGCCGGTCCACCGACCCGTCGAGGTGCAGCAGCACCAGCATCCGGGGCGGTTTGCCCAGGTTGTGGACGCGGGCGACGGTCTCCTGGCCGCGATAGCAGCCCTTATCGAGGTGGACGGCGCCGCCGATCCAGCCCACTTCGTGCGGAATGGTGCGTTCGTCGGTGTCGACGCCGAGCCGCGGGCGTACCGCCGCCACCCGGTGAGCCTCGTAGGCCCACACCCCGGCCGGGCGTACCCCGGCGTCGGTCAACCGCCGTTGGATGTCCCCGGACCGAGCGCGATCGACCACGACATCGAGCTCGATCTGGCCCGGATCGGCCGCGGTCATCCGCCGCACGAAACCACCGGTCAGCGGGGCCGCGGTCTGCTCGGCGGGCAAAGCGTCGATGCCGAGCGCGCCAAGCACCGTCGGGTCACCGAGCTGCGGCCCGAGCAGCGAAAGCACCGCCAGATCGGCGGCGGCGGGAGTCACCTGCGACCAGAACACCATCTTCTGCAGGTAGGCCAACAGCGGTTCGCCACGCCACGGCTCGGTGTCGAGATAGGTGACGCCGTCGAGTTCGGTCTGGAACCAATGGTCCTCGACCCGGCCCTGCCCATCGAGGCTGAGGTTTTGAGTGCACGCGCCGTCGGGGAGCTCGCTGACGTGCTGGGTGGAGATGTTGTGCAGCCACGTCTGCCGGTCGGCGCCGGTCAGCGTGAGCACCCGGCGATGCGAGCGATCCACCAGAGCGGCACCGGTTTCGGCGGCGCGCTGCTCACCCAGCGGATCGCCGTAATGCCACGTGGCGCCGGCGTCGGGGCCGGTCTCGGGTGCGGGAACTGCGGACACGCATCAACTCTACGGGTCGCGCGGCTAGTGTTTCCCTCCATGACTGGGCACCCGGGCGTGATCGTGACGCTCGACGGCGAAGTGCATTCGCCGAGTGCACCGCTGTTGTTCGCCGACGACCTGGCCGCCGTGCGGGGCGACGGCGTCTTCGAGACGCTGCTGGTCCGCGACGGCCGCGCCTGCCTGGTCGAGGCACACCTGGGCCGGCTGAGCCACTCGGCGAAACTGCTCGAGTTGCCCGAGCCGGACCTGACCAGCTGGCGGCGCGCGATCGACCTGGCGACACAACAGTGGGTGAGCGGCACCACCGACGAGGCCGCGATGCGTCTGGTGTACAGCCGCGGCCGTGAGCGCGGCTCGGCGCCAACGGCATACGTGATGGTCAGCCCGGTCGCCGATCGGATCACCGCGGTCCGCAACGACGGGCTGGCCGCGATCACGCTGCCCCGCGAGCTGCCGTCGAGCGGCGTCGAGGCCATGCCGTGGTTATTGGCCGGCGCCAAGACGCTGTCGTACGCCATCAATATGGCGGCTCTGCGGCATGCCGACCGACACGGCGCCGGCGACGTCATCTTCGTCAGTTCGGACGGCTACATCCTGGAAGGCCCACGCTCGACTGTCGTGATCGCCGTCGACGGGGACGACGGTAACGTGTGCCTGTTGACGCCGCCGCCCTGGTATCCGATTCTGCGGGGCACCACCCAGCAAGCCCTGTTCACCGTCGCTCGCGCCAAGGGTTACGACTGTGACTACCGCGCCTTGCGCGTCAGCGATCTGGTTGCCGCGCAAGGCATTTGGCTGGTGTCAAGCATGACGCTCGCCGCTCGGGTTCACACGCTGGACGGGAAGGCTCTGCCGCGCGCTTCGCTGACGGCTGAATTCGCGGCGCTGGTGGACGCCGCGATCGTCAGTGATCGCTGAAATCAGTTGTCGGCGTGGCTCGCAGCGGGTACCTTCGCGAGTACACAGGAGAGGAGGTGGTCCGGGAAATTGATAGCTTATTGGACTTGTGAGGTGGCTGCCCGCTAGCAGTACCAGGCGAGGAATCACCTGCGCGCGCTGGCGAATTCCCCGCAGTCACCCGGCCCCCGAGCCTCCGGTTTGTCCAACCTGGAACTACGGCTCGGGGGCTGCCCATTTCTACGGCATCCCCGGAAGCCCTTGTCCGGCAACCGATCAGCCAACAAATCGCGACAGTCGCGCGGACAAGTGCGGAATCAGTCCGCCGTCGGCGTCGACCCGCTCTTCGACATACGCCAAATCGCCGCCCTCGACGATGCCGTAGAGCCGCTTGGCGCCGCCGACCAGCACACCAGACCGACTGCGGGCCAGCGCATCAGTAGCGAGTTCCCACGACGACTGGTTGAGTGGACGACCATAGAACAATTCGACGTAGCCGGCGGAATGCGCCAGCAGCATTTCGATGGCCTGCGATTCCGATGGGTCGTCGGGCTCGTTGACGAAACGCCAATAGCCCGTCTCGCGCAGGTCGGGGGCGTGGTAGTCGCCGGTCTCGCTGACCCGCCACGAGCGGGACTCCCAGTTCAAGTAGTCACCGCCGTCGTGGGAGACCACGATCTGCTGGCCGAACCGGTAATCGCCGTCGGGCCCGCGGCCTTCGCCTTCGCCGCGCCACACGCCGACCAACGGAAGCAACGCCAGCAGGGCGTCGTTGAGGTTGGCGCCCTCACGCAGGTTGGCGGTGTCTGCGGGGATCGGGAGATCGTCGAAGACCGGGATGTTGCGCGTTGCTGTCGCTTTCGCGCGTTCGGCGGCTGCGGCCACCGCGCGATCGCCGGAGTTCGGCGCGCGACCTGAGTCGCCCCCGCCGTCAACGTCGCCAGCGGATGTCATGCGCCGCTCCTCTGCATCGCTGCGCTCTGCATCGTCGCCGGCGGACCTCATGCGCCGCTCCTCCGCATCGCTGCGCTCTGCATCGTCGCCGGCGGACCTCATGCGCCGCTCCTCCGCATCGCTGCGCTCTGCATCGTCGCCGGCGGCGTCACGATTCGTCGGTGATGAGCCGATACAGCGTGTACAGCGCGAACCAGGAGATGACCACAACGGCCGCGACGAGCAAGATCTCGTAGAACAGAACCACGATGACGAGTCTAGTTCGACGGATCCGTCAGGCGATTTTTACGTCGACCTCGTGGATACCGGCGCCCACAGGCTCGACGATGGCGTCGCCGTTGCCGGCTGCCGACAGGGCGCGCAACGTCCACGACCCGGGAGCGGCGAAGAACCGGAAGTCGCCGGTGGCCGACGCCACGACCTCGGCGGTGAACTCTCCCGAGGAGTCCAGCAGTCGCACGAACGATCCGCCCACCGCCTGACCGTCACGGTCGACGACCCGGCCGGTGATCACCGTTTCCTTCTCCAGGTCGACGCTGGCCGGCAGAGTCTGTCCTTGCTTTGGCGCAGAGCACATAATCAGCTTCCCAACTCGATTGGGGCTCCAACCAGGGAGCCGTATTCCGTCCAACTGCCGTCGTAGTTCTTGACATTCCGGTGTCCTAGCAGTTCCTGCAAGACGAACCAGGTGTGCGACGAACGTTCCCCGATCCGACAGTAAGCAATCGTTTCCTTCGAGCCGTCCAGCCCGGCGTCGGCGTAGATCGCGGCCAACTCCTCGTCGGACTTGAAGGTCCCGTCGTCGTTGGCGGTTCTGCTCCACGGCACGTTGATCGCGCTCGGGATGTGGCCGGGCCGCTGGCTCTGCTCCTGCGGCAGGTGCGCCGGGGCCAGGATCTTGCCGGAGAACTCGTCGGGCGAGCGCACGTCGACCAGGTTCTTCGCGTTGATCGCGGCCAGCACCTCGTCGCGGAAGGCGCGGATCGTGTTGTCTGCGGGCTTCGCGGTGTAGCTGGTGGCGGGCCGGCTCACCACGTCGGTGGTAAACGGACGACCATCGAGCTGCCACTTCTTGCGGCCGCCATCGAGCAATTTGACGTCCTCGTGGCCGTAGAGCTTGAAGTACCAGTAGGCGTAGGCGGCGAACCAGTTGTTGTTGCCCCCGTAGAGCACGACGGTGTCGTCGTTGCCGATGCCGCGCTCGCTGAGCAGCTTCGAGAACTGCGCGGCATCGACGAAGTCGCGGCGGATCGGGTCTTGCAGATCGGTACGCCAGTCCAGCTTGACCGCGCCGGCGATGTGACCGTCGTCGTAGGCGCTGGTGTCTTCGTCGACCTCGACGAAGACCACGTGGTCGGCACCGATATTGCTCTGGGCCCAGTCGGCGGAGACCAGGACGTCGGAGCGTGCCATAGGGAGAATCCTTTCGATCGCTACGAGGTGCTGTGGGCCGGCTTCAGCCGCGCCACGAGGGGGTAGAGCTGGCAGCCGAGGCAGATGCCGAAGGCTGCGTTTAGGAAGGCGGCAACCAGGGCCGCCCCGGTGAGCACGACCCCGAAGAGTACAGCGCCGTTGACGAACCCGATCGCGGCCGGGGCGGCGAAGATCAGCCCGACCAGCTGAGCGAATTTCAGCGGGGGAACCGGCTCGCGCTCGCGGACCGGGCTCAGCCGCGGGGCGATGAGCTTGGCGAACACCTGGCCGTAGGGGTGGCGTCGCGGTCCGCCCAGCGCGCCGATCGCGAAGACGACGGACTGCAGGCCGAGGATCTCCCCGGCGGCGAATGCGCTGACACCGGAGACGAGAAGGACGATGACCAGAACTGCGGTGGTGACCCAGGCCGCGAAGCGCGGACCCCGGACGTCCACCTGATCGTGGGTGTTGGTCTCCGACAAGATGCTGCTCCTGATTGCCTTATGCACGACTTTCGTGGCTACGCGCCACGGGGGTTCTGGTTGCTCCGAGCGCGGCGCGAAAAGGCGCGGCTACTCAGCAGCTACAACAACAGCAGCAGCCCGCGGCGCGGCACAGTACGACTGCGCGGCGGTTGGTGAGCATGAGCTCGACGCGGGCGGACACGCGATGCAGCTTACCCAATCCCGACGTCATGAGGCCAATATCGGCATCAGGGCCGATCGCAGGTCATCGGCTTTCGGCACACCCGACGTGCGGTAGCGCTGCTTGCCGTCGGCGTCGAAGATGAAGGTCGTCGGCAGCGACAGCACCGAAAGGCGCCGCGCCGCGCCGGGATTGGCGTCCATATCGATCTCGACGTGCGCAACTTGCCCAAGACCGTCACATACCTGGTTGACCACGCGGCGTACCTGCGTGCACGGCCCGCACCACGATGCGCTGAAATGCACGACGGTCGGGCCGTGCGACGACAGCCCCAGGTCGGAGGTGTCGACGCCGTCGAATGCCGCCGGATCGGTCGCCTGGACGGTGCCGGATCGGCGGGTCAGCAGCCAGCCGATGATTGCGGCGCCAGCCAGGGCCAGCGCAACCGCCACAATCGCCGAGGTCATCGGCGCCGCTCCCCGCCACCGCTGCGCTCTGAATTGTCGCCGACGCGAGTCATGCTCGGTTGAACCCGTCGAGCGTGATCGTTAGTCCCGTGGTGATCCCCTCGATGATCACGTCCGAGCCGCGGGCACCCTCGTTGGTCGGCGCCACCCCGAACGGAAGCTTCTGGTTAGGCAGTTTGCCGGCGAACGCGGCCAACACAGCGTCGCGCTTGTCGGCGGGCACGTTCTGGTTGGCCGTGTTGGGGCCGGTCAGGATGCCGGTGGGGGTGAACACCAGCGTCGTGTTGCCCTCGCCGGTCATCGACAGGTCGACCGCGACGCTCACCCGCTTGTCGAAGGCTGACGGGGTGCCGCTGAACACCAGGTCGTGGTTGCCCGAGATGCCGGACTCAGTGGTACCGCCGCTGGCGGTGTTGGTGTCTTTGGCGGGCGCCTCGACGATCAGGTCCCGGATGCCCAGGAAGCGGCCCAGATGCAGCGAGTCGATGATGATCCGGCTTTCCAGCCTGTCGACGGGCAGCTTGGCATTCGGCCTGATCAGCCAGGACGCCTCGGTCAGGTCGACCGAGTGCATGGTGGCCTCCAGCGTGGCTTTGCCGATCACCGGCCGCTCGACCGCGGTCGCCTTGATCTCGACATCCTCGTAGCGGTGGCGCATCGCCTGGGGGATCAGCGGGAAGGCGATGATCGCGACGAACGGGTCGAATCCCAGGTGGGCCTTGTCGCGGACCACACGCGCCAGCCGGTATTCGGCGTAGATGCTGGTTCCGAAGTCGGCGCCGACCGCTGCCAGCAGCACGACGACGACCGTCACTAGCACCGCCGTCACTCCGACCAGCGCGTTACGCATCCGCATATTGTGGCTTACCCGCGTGTCGTGGTGTGCATCGTCACCGGCGTCGACAGGCGAAAGACCTGGTTGCAAGCTATCGTTTAATCACCTGGCCGTTAAACTTCGTATCTCACCATGAATTTTGGGAGACGCCTTTCCCACGAAAGCTGGAGGGGCTCGCTTGGACCTGTTGTTGTTAACCCCCGAGCCGAATCCGGATGTGGTTCTGCCGTCCTTGTCGCTGCTCGCCCACACGTTGCGTACCGCACCGCCGGACGTCTCGTCTTTGCTGGAAGCCGGTAGTGCCGACATCCTGATCGTTGACGCGCGTCAGGACCTTCCGGCGGCGCGTGGCCTGTGCCGGCTGCTGGGCTCCACGGGCCGGTCGATCCCGGTGGTTGTCGTGGTCAACGAGGGTGGGTTGGTGGCTGTCAACGCCGACTGGGGATTGGACGAGATCATGCTGCCGGGCACCGGGCCGGCCGAGATCGACGCCCGGCTGCGGCTGCTCATCGGCCGACGAGGCAACCTGCAGGACCAGGAGGGTGTCGGCAAGATCAACCTCGGCGAGCTCGTGATCGACGAAGGCACCTACACCGCACGGTTGCGCGGACGTCCCCTCGACCTCACCTACAAGGAGTTCGAGCTGTTGAAGTATCTCGCCCAGCATGCCGGGCGGGTGTTCACCCGCGCGCAGTTGCTGCACGAGGTATGGGGCTACGACTTCTTCGGCGGCACCCGCACCGTCGACGTCCACGTGCGACGGCTGCGGGCCAAGCTGGGCCCGGAGCACGAGGCGTTGATCGGCACGGTCCGCAACGTGGGGTACAAAGCGGTCCGCCCAACCCGGGGACGGCCGCCGAGTGCCGAAGCCGCCGCCGACGAGGGCGATGACAAAGCCGACAGCCAGCCGCTGGCCGATCCGCTGCACAGCCAGTGACGGCGCCCCAGTGGCGCGCCGGATTGACCGCCGACGAGCAGCAACAGATTCGTGAACTCGTCACTGCCGCAACGCAATTCGACGACGTGGCACCCGTCGGCGAGCAGGTGCTGCGCGAGCTGCCGCACGACCGCACGGGACATCTGGTGGCCGCCGGCGACGGTGGCGTGCTGGGCTATCTGAACCTCTCCGCAGAGGACGAGTCCGCGATGGCCGAGTTGGTGGTGCATCCGCAGGCCCGCCGAGGCGGTATCGGTTCGGCGATGATCCACACCGCGCTGGCGAAAACCGATGGCAAGAACCGCTTCTGGGCGCACGGGACGCTGGAGCCGGCGCGGGCGACCGCGTCGGCACTGGGGCTGGCGACGGTCCGCGAGCTGGTGCAGATGCGCCGCAGTCTCGACGGGATCACCGGGCCCACGGTGCCGGAGGGCGTGCTCATCCGAACCTACGCCGGTACCGCCGACGACGCGGAGTTGTTGCGCGTCAACAACTCCGCATTCACAACGCATCCGGAGCAGGGCGGGTGGACCCATGCCGAGCTGGCCGAGCGACGCGCCGAACCGTGGTTCGATCCCGAGGGTCTGTTTCTGGCGTTCAGCGAACAGACCGGCGCCCTGCTCGGCTTCCACTGGACGAAGGTGCACCGCGACCAGGACGGCCTCGGCGAGGTCTACGTCGTCGGCGTCGACCCCGCGGCGCAGGGCAGTGGGCTGGGCGGCGTGCTGACCGCGGTCGGCCTCGCACACCTGTCGCGCAGGCTGGGCGCCGCCGACCATCCGACCGTGATGCTCTACGTCGAATCGGACAACACCGCGGCGCTGCGGACCTATCGCCGTCTGGGGTTTTCGCAGTACAGCGTTGACACCGCGTACGCGCGGGGCTGATGTAGTCGCGAGAGCCGATGACGGACAGAATCCTCGAGGAAGCGAGATCGGTGAAGCGTCACGCGGTGCGTACTGCGCTCGCGGCCGCCGTCATCGCGACCGGCCTGGCCACCGGCTGCGATAGCGACAACAACCTGCATCGTCCGTCGGCACCGTCGCACCCGGTGAATTGCGACGGCAAGAAAGACCTGACCGCCGAGGGCTCGACCGCTCAGCAGAACGCCATCGCGCTGATCAACATGGAGTGGTCGCAGCTGTGTCCCGGTAAGCAACTGGCGTACAGCCCGACCGGCTCGGGCGCCGGACGCGAGCAGTTCATCGCCAGGCACGTCGACTTCGCCGGCTCGGATTCGCCGCTCAGCCGCGACCAGATCGAACCGGCCACCGCTCGCTGCAATGGCAATCCGGCCTGGCACCTGCCGCTGGTGTTCGGGCCGATCGCGGTCGTCTTCAACCTCGACGGCGTCAAACATCTCGTGGTCAACGCCGACGTGCTGGCCAAGATCTTCAGCGGCTCGATCACCGACTGGGACGACGCCGCGATCGCCAGACTCAACCCCGGCGCGTCGCTGCCGAGGATCAAGATATCGCCGATCTACCGGTCGGACTCCTCGGGCACCACCGACAATTTCCAGAAATATCTCGGCGCCGCCGCCCCGAGCAGTTGGACCCGCGGCGCTGGTAGCGAGTTTCAGGGCGGCGTCGGCGAAGGGGTGCAGAAGTCCGCCGGCATCATCCAGGCTGTGCACTCCGCACCCGGTGCGATCGGCTACGTCGAGAAGGGCTTCGCCGACCAGGGCGAAATGTCCTACGCGCAGCTCGACGATGGCCGCGAGACGGTCACGCTCAGCGACGACTCCGCCCGCTCGGCCATCGAGGCCGCCACGTTCGCGCGCGCCGGTGACGACCTGGAATTGGACTTGAATTCGATTTATCGCACCCGGGAAGTGGGTGCCTATCCGCTGGTCATGGCCACCTACGAGATCGTCTGCTCGAAGGGCTACGACCGCGCCACCAGCGCCGCCATCCGCTCGCTGTTGACGGTGGCCGCCGACCACGCCCAGGCCGACCTGTCCAGCGCCGGCTACATTCCGCTGCCGGACAAGTTCAAGAAGCGCCTGCTCACAGCGATCAACGCGATCCAGTGACCGAACGGATTACCCTCTTGCCCAGGACTGACGACTGATGGGGAGACCGTGACGACACCGAATCCGGCCGGTACCGGCTCGGGTGAGATCGTCGCGGATTCGTCCCGGAGTCTGGCTCCCACCCCGCTGGACTGGGGCGTCATCAGACACAACCGCGGCGACCGGCTGTTTCGCGGCCTGGCCGAGGGCTCCGGCGCGCTGATCGTCGTGTTGATCGTCGCAATCGGTGTGTTCCTGTCGATGCGTGCGATCCCCGCACTGGCGCGTAATCAGGTCAACTTCTTCACCTACAGCGGCAACTGGTCGACCACAAACACCGAGGCGCTGCGCTTCGGGGTGTTGGACCTGGTTCAGGTGACCGTGATGGTCGCGCTGTTCGCCCTGCTGCTGGCGATGCCGATTGCGTTGGGAATCGCCATCTTTTTGTCCCAGTATTCGCCGCGGCGGATCGCCGGGCCGCTGGCCTACGTCGTCGATCTGCTCGCGGCGGTCCCGTCGATCATCTACGGGGTCTGGGGCCTGTTCGTGCTGGCGCCACGGCTGCGGCCCCTCGCGACGTGGCTCAACCAGCACCTGGGCGGGGTATTTCTATTCGCGACGGGCAACGCGTCGGTGTCGGGTGGCGGCACGATTTTCACCGCCGGGATTGTGCTGGCGGTGATGATCCTGCCGATCATCACGGCGGTCACCCGCGAGGTCTTCATGAAAACCCCGCAGGGGCACATCGAAGCCGCGCTGGCTCTCGGCGCCACCCGCTGGGAAGTCGTCAAGACCGCCGTCTTGCCGTTCGGGCGGTCCGGCTACATCAGCGGCGCCATGCTTGGCCTGGGCCGCGCGCTGGGTGAGACCATCGCGTTGCTGGTCATCCTGCGCGGCACCCAGGCGGCGTTCGGCTGGTCGTTGTTCGACGGCGGCTACACCTTCGCCACCAAGATCGCCGCGACCGCCTACGACCTCAACAACGAGTACAAGGCCGGCGCTTATATCGCCGCCGGCCTGGTGCTGTTCCTGCTCACCCTGGTCGTCAACGCGATGGCGCGCGGCGCCGTCGCGGGCAGGGCGGTCCGATGACGTCGATGCTGGACCGCCCGCTCAAGGCGCGCAGGTTCACCGGCGTGAGCCGGCGTCGACGCGCTGCCGACGCCGTCGCCACCGTGCTGGTGACGCTGTCGGTCGCGGTGGCGTTGGGACCGTTGATCTGGCTGCTGTACTCCGTGGTGGTGAAGGGCTTCGAGACGGTCAAATCCACTGTGTGGTGGACACATTCGCAAGCCGACATGACGTCGTTCATGGCTGGTGGCGGCGCCTATCACGCGATCGTCGGGACGGTGTTGCAAGGACTGGTGTGCGCGGCCATCTCCATACCGATCGGGGTGTTCGTCGCCATCTATCTGGTGGAGTACGCCGGTGAGAGTGCGATGGGCAAGCTCACCAGCTTCATGGTGGACATCTTGACCGGGGTGCCGTCGATCGTGGCCGCCCTGTTCATCTATGCGTTGTTCATTGCCACCTTTGGTTTCCCGCGATCGGGATTCGCGGTCTCGCTGGCGCTAGTGCTTTTGATGATCCCCGTGATCGTTCGTACCACCGAGGAGATGTTGCACATCGTCCCGGTGGAACTGCGCGAGGCCAGTTACGCACTGGGCGTGCCGAATTGGCGGACGATCACCAAGATCGTGCTTCCGGCCGGAATGTCGGGCATCATCACCGGAATCCTGCTGGCGCTGGCCCGGGTGATGGGCGAGACCGCGCCGCTGCTCATTCTGGTCGGCTACTCGCAGGCGATGAACTTCAATATCTTCGGCGGCTTCATGGGGTCGCTGCCAGGCATGATGTACGACCAGAACTCGGCGGGGGCCGACACCAGTCCGATTCCTACCAATCGGCTGTGGGGCGCTGCCCTGACGCTGATCGTCCTGATTGCCGTCATTAACCTGGTGGCCAGGCTCGCCTCACGAGTCTTTGCTCCCGAAAGGTCAGGCAGGAGTCCCGGTGGCTAAGCGGTTGGACCTCAAAGAGGTCAACATCTTCTACGGCGCGTTTCAGGCGGTCGCCGACGTCTCGCTGTCGGTTCTGCCGCGTAGCGTGACGGCGTTCATCGGGCCGTCGGGCTGCGGCAAGACGACGGTGTTGCGGACGCTGAACCGGATGCACGAAGTGACGCCCGGTGCGCGCATGCAGGGCAGCGTGCTGCTCGACGACGACGACATCTACGGTTCCGGCATCGACCCGGTTGGTGTGCGGCGCGCGATCGGGATGGTGTTCCAGCGGCCGAACCCGTTCCCCACCATGTCGATTCGCGATAACGTCGTGGCCGGCCTGAAGCTGCAGGGCGTGCGCAACCGCAAGCTGCTCGACGACACCGCTGAATACGCGTTGCGCGGGGCCAACCTGTGGGACGAGGTCAAGGACCGGCTGGACCGGCCCGGCGGCGGGTTGTCCGGCGGTCAGCAGCAGCGGCTGTGCATCGCGCGGGCGATCGCCGTGCAACCCGACGTGCTGCTGATGGACGAGCCGTGTTCGTCGCTGGACCCGATCTCGACGATGGCGATCGAGGACCTCATCGCCGAGCTGAAGCAGGAATACACCATCGTGATCGTCACCCACAACATGCAGCAGGCGGCGCGGGTCAGCGATCACACCGCGTTTTTCAACCTCGAGGCCGTCGGGAAACCGGGCCGACTGATCGAGATCGACGACACCGAAAAGATCTTTTCGAACCCGACGCAGAAGGCCACCGAGGACTACATCTCGGGCCGCTTCGGCTGAGCCCACCTAGCCCGACTGGGCGACGGACTCGTCTTCGGGGAGGTGCCCGGTGGCCTGGAAGATGACCCGGCGGGCCACCTCGACGGCGTGGTCGGCGAACCTCTCGTAGAAGCGCCCCAGCAGCGTCACGTCGACGGCCGCGGCCACGCCGTGCTTCCATTCCCGGTCCATCAACACCGTGAACAGGTGTCGGTGCAGGTCGTCCATCGCGTCGTCTTCTTCGCGAATCCGGGCGGCCTTCTCCGGGTCGCGCGACAGCAGCACTTCCTGCGCGCTGTTGCCCAATTCCACTGCGAGCCTGCCCATTTCGGCGAAGTAGCCGTTGACTTCCTCGGGCAGCGTATGCTGCGGGTGACGTCGGCGGGCGATCTTGGCGACATGCAGGGCCAGCGCCCCCATCCGGTCGATGTCGGCGACCATCTGGATGGCACTCACGATCGAGCGGAGATCGCCGGCGACGGGCGCCTGCAAGGCGAGCAGCACGAAGGCGCTCTCCTCGGCGTGCGCGCTCAGCTCGGCAATCTTCTCGTGGTCGGACATGACTTGCTCGGCGAGTACCAGATCGGCCTGCAGCAGCGCCTGGGTTGCCCGCTCCATCGCCGCGCCGGCCAATCCGCACATCGCTCCCAGCTGTTCGGACAGCTCAGAGAGCTGCTCGTGGTAGGCGGTGCGCATGTTGCAAGGGTACGTTCCGAATCTCCGGAGTGACGTTAACCGCCACGAAGTGACGCATGAACTCGCGGTTAATGCGGGCTGATCTGCGCATCCGCGCCGGTGGAGTTACTCGCAGTGAGTGTCGGCGGCGTTGGTGACCGTGAGGTCGTCGGGCAGCTTGCTCGTCGGGCTGCTCGCGTTGCGCTCGACCTGCAAACTGACCGGCGAGCCGGCGGCCGGGGGAGCGCCGACGGCGGTGAAGTCCGATCCGAGGACCACCTGCACCACATGTCCGGTCCCGGTGATCCGCTCTACCTTGGAGTTCGGGAAAGATCCCGCGACGGTGGCGGCGGCTTCCTCGTTGCCCGGCGAGTACAGCACCTTGGTGGTCTTCAGTGGGCTCGGATAGTCGTCCGGTGACTTCACCCGGAAGCCGCGGCGCTTCAGCTGGCTGCTCGCAGTCCCCGCCAGGCCGGACTTGGCCGTGGAGTTCGACACCTGCACGGTGACGTTCTGCGGCGCGGCGGCAACGGCCTGTAGGTGCTCGGGGTGTGGGCCGGCGGGCTGGGTGGTTTGGGCCTTGCCGTTCGGCGTCGTGGTGGGCGGGCTCGAGGTGGCGTTCATATTGTTCTCGCCGGGCAGCGGGTCGTCGTTGATGATCGAGTCGAACAGCGCCCGCATGTCGGAGGTGCGCGGCGGCTCGTCGCCGTTCTCGTCAGTGACGCCGGTAGGCACCGTCACGAAAGAAACGTGACCAGCGTTCATGCCTTGTACCGACTGGCCCAGTTGGACAAGGTCTCTGGTCTTGATGTTGTCGACGTAGCTGTTGCTGATGAACATGTTCACCACGCTGTTCAGCTTGCTCATCGAGAAGAACGTCTCCTTGGAGATCAGCGAACGCAGCAGCGAGGACAGGAACAGTTGCTGGCGCTTGATGCGGCCATAGTCACCGTTGTTCTCGGTCGTGACGTTGCGGGCACGCACGTAGTTCAATGCGGTCTTCGAGTCGATGAGCTGCCGTCCGGCATGCGCGAGCACGGTGCCCAGCTCGTAGTCCTTGAGCGGGGTGGTGCTGCACACCTCGACGCCACCGAGGGCGTCAACCATCTTCGCGAAGCCGGCGAAGTCGACGGCGATGAAGCGGTTGATGCTCAATCCGGACAGTTTCTGGATTTCCTTCACCAGACATTTCGGGCCGCCGAACGAAAACGTCGAGTTGAGCTTCGTCTCGGTGTAAACGTTCTTCGGTCCCCATTTCTTGGTGTCGGAGTCGTAGATCGGGCCGTATTCGCTTGTGTCGGGGTTCCACGCCTCGCACTGGATCGGCGTGATCGCCAGGTCGCGCGGAAACGACACTGCGACAACACGTTTCCGGTTGGCGGGGATGTTCACCAGCATGATGGTGTCCGAGCGGGCGCCGCCGGCGTCCTCGGTGGTGCCGACGTTCATGTTGCCGTTGGCTCCCGCGCGCGAGTCCATGCCCACGATCAGGAAGTTTTCGTCGCCGTACTGGGCGTTGGGGTCGACAATGTCGCGCGAGCCCAGGTCCAGGGCGCTGATCGTGTTGAGCCGATGGTTCTTCGACGTGCTCCACTGGTACGCCCCGCCGGTCATTGCGAGCGCCGCCGCAGCGGTCGCGGCGACTGCCATTCGCCCGGCCAGCATCATCCCGCCGTGCTTACGGCGCTTCGGCTTCGGCTTGCGGGTGCGCTCGGGCGCGGCGTCGTCTTCCGCTTCGGCGGGGGTGGCCTCGAGCAGGCGGGCCGGTGCGGTCGGCAACACCGCGGTCTGCTCGGCGTCGGTGGCACCGAGCACCGCCGTGCGGCGAATGGCATCCAGGTCGGGCAGTTCGGCGGCGTAGTCGGCCGGGCTCAGCAACTCGAAGGCGTCGTAGTCCTCCGGCTCGTCGGCGGGCAGTGCAGGTTCGGGGTCGAGCGTCTCGGTGTCCGGCGCGGCGTGGTGATGGCGAGGCCGATCAGCCGTGGGTCCGCCGATCTTGGCGATCAGGTCCGCAACGCTGAGGCCACCCTCAGCGTGGCATCCGGAGGTATCGAGGCCCCCATTGCCATTGCCATTCCCTTTGCGGGCGGGCTGGGGCGGCGCTTCCGGTTCAGCGCGTCCGGGCGTCGCCGACGGGCCGACCCAGCGATGAGCGATGGTGGTCGTCTGCCTGGTCGTCCCGAATCGCTCCCACGGCGCGGTGCCTCGCGATCTCGGTGGGGTTCCGGTATGACCGATGTCATCGGCATCGGGGCCGTGAGTGGCTGAATCGCCGTCACTCATGTCCTAACCGGCCTCCGAATCTGGTGTTGCTCGAGTGCGCACCTCGATGCAGCGCAACACTTGCGGGTGCGTCGTGCCTGTACAGCCGTGCCGTGACGATGGCTCCGGTCTCGGCCACCGGCGGATGATGCAACAAGATCCACATCGTATAGAGACGACACCGGAAACGCGATCTCAGGAGGGTATCGATCGACTGGCCCGGCCTGCCTCGTCCCGTTGGACTAGCCGCCCGAGTGCATGACGTCGGCGCCGGCGGGAACCGTGCAGTCGTCGCGGTCGGCCAGCCAGCCCTCGGGCAGCGCCACCCGCGCCGGAGAGCCCTGCCGGCCGCGCGGTCCAGTGGCGGCGGTCGGGAAAGGGATGTCGCCGTCGAGCTCGTCCAGCAACCGGTCCAGCTCGTCGCGGGTCTTGACCAGGGCCAGTGCGCGCCGCAAATCCGAGCCGGCCGGGAAGCCGTGCAAGTACCAGGCAATGTGTTTGCGCATGTCACGCATGCCCTTGTCCTCACCGAAGTGCTCGCTGAGCAATTCGCCATGGCGCCGGATGATGGTCGCGACCTCACCAAGACTGGGCGGGGTCGGGGCCGGATTTCCGGTGAACGCCGCTGACAACTCGGCGAACAGCCACGGCCGGCCCAGGCAACCGCGGCCGATCACCACGCCGTCGCAGCCGGTCATCGCCATCATGGTCAAGGCATCGTTGGCTTCGAAGATGTCGCCGTTACCCAGCACCGGGATGGTTTGGACGTGCTGCTTGAGAAGGGCGATCTGTTCCCAGTCCGCGGTTCCCGAATACCGCTGAGCCGCGGTGCGAGCATGCAGGGCGACGGCCGCTGCGCCTTCGCATTCGGCGATCTTGCCCGCCTCGAGGTGGGTGCGGTGCTCGTCGTCAATACCGATCCGGTATTTGACGGTCACCGGGATGTCGGTGCCTTCGGTACCGCGGACGGCCGCGGCGACGATCTGTCCGAACAACTGCCGCTTGTACGGCAGCGCGGCCCCGCCGCCACGACGGGTCACCTTGGGCACCGGGCAGCCGAAGTTCATGTCGACGTGGTCGGCCAGGCCCTCGTCGGCGATCATCTTCACCGCGGCGTAGGTGGTGGCCGGGTCGACGGTGTAGAGCTGCAGCGACCGTGGCGTCTCGTCGGCGGAGAAAGTCGTCATGTGCATGGTGACGGGGTGGCGCTCGACCAGGGCGCGCGCGGTCACCATCTCACAGACGTAGAGTCCGCTGACGGTGCCGACGCGCTCCTTTTCGAGCTCGCGGCACAGCGTCCGGAAGGCCACGTTCGTCACACCGGCCATGGGGGCCAGCACCACCGGGCTGGCCAGCTCGATGGGTCCGATCCGCACGAGCGGCTACCGCCGGCTCATGCTGAGCGTGCCCTCGGTGCGATGCAACTCGGCTGCGGTGACACGCTTGCCCGTCCGGGCTTCGCGGTCGAGTTGGCGCTGCTTGGAGATCTCGAACTTGTCGCAGGACACTTCGAGTTCCTTGATCAGCACCGCCAGGTCGTCCCGCATCGCGGCGGCCTCGCCGGTGAAGTCCTCGCGCTCGAAGATGCGCCACTTCTTCAGCACCGGCATCACGACCTCGTCGAGGTGGATGCGCGGGTCGTAGACGCCGCCGACGGCGATCATCACGGCTTTGCGCCGGAACTCGGGCACCTGGTAGCCGGGCATCTGGAAGTTACGCAGCACCTTGTGTAGCGATGCCATCGCCTGGTTCGGTGCGACCTCGAATCCGGCCTCGGTGACGTCGCGGTAGAAGATCATGTGCAGGTTCTCGTCCTGCGAGATCTTGGCCAGTAGCTGATCGGCGATGGTCTCGTTGCAGGCCCTACCGGTGTTGCGATGCGAGATCCTGGTGGCCAACTCCTGGAAGGTGACGTAGACGATCGAGTCGAACAGGCTCGCGGCGAACAGGTCTTCTCGAATCTGCTGGTTCTGGCCCGGGCTGAATCCCCGGTTCACCACCTCCATGCGAAGCTTTTCCAGCTCGACCGGGTCGACGGCGCGGGTGACGACCAGGTAGTCACGCAGCGCGATGCCGTGCCGGTTCTCCTCGGCGGTCCAGCGGTTGACCCACTGGCCCCAGGCGCCGTCCATGCCGAAGTTCATTGCGATCTCGCGGTGGTAAGACGGCAGGTTGTCCTCGGTCATCAGGTTCTGCACCATGGCGACCTGCGCGACGTCGGTCAGCTTGGACTGTCCAGGCTCCCAGTCCTGGCCACCGAGGGCGTAGAAGTTCTTGCCGTCCGACCACGGGATGTAGTCGTGCGGGTTCCAGGGCTTGTGCACGCTCAAATGCCGGTTCATGTATTTCTCAACGAACGGCTCGAGTTCGTGCAGCAGCTTCAGGTCGCTCAGGTCTGCCGGCACGGCACCTCCCAGATATCTGTGTCTGTCGGTTTCAGTCAATATATCTGTGTATATCGGTGACATCAAGTTTCGGTTCCGCCACGATATTACGTGTCGGCGGGTATCGGCGTCAGCCCGTTGCGGCCCTGCTGAGCAGCATGTCGACGCAGTAGTCGATGAACTGTTCCCGACTGGCCGCCAATCGACCGTTTAAGTACGCGGTGAACAGAGCCGTCAGGCCGCCGATCAGGCTGGTGGCCACCATCTTCTGGCGCACCGGGTCGCCGATCTGGGTCAGCTTGCCCTGCAGCAGGTCGATGAAGTTCGGCATCCACTCCGCGCCCGACCGGACCAGCACGGGCTCCACTGCCGGGGCTAAAAGGAGCACCCGCCCGCGCACCGGGTCGTCGACCATCAGCGCGACGAACTTCTCGACCGCCTCGCGCGGGGTCGCCGCCGACATCAGCGCCGACATCGCCCGGGCGCAGACGTCGTCGTAGACGGCCCGTACGAACTCGTCGCGGTCGGCGAAGCTCTCGTAGAAGTAGCGCTCGGTCAGACCGGCCTGTCGGCATACCGCCCGCACGGTCACGGCCGGACCGCCGGCCTCGCCGAGGAGTTGCACGCCAGCGGCGACGAGTTCATCGCGTCGCAGAGCCTGGCGATTCTCCAGGGGAACGCCGGACCAGCGGCGCGAACGTTGACCGGACGGCACGGTCCTCCTAGACTCACGTTGACAACGCGTGTAGTCAGTTTGCCTGACATGGACAGGAAATCTCGCTAGTGACTCAAGATACGTCTGAGGCGTCCCCGGTTGCGTCCGGTTGCCCGGTTTCGCCGCTGGGATACGAGGCCCCGCCGCAACCGCTCGGCCCCGACTCCCTGACCTGGCGGTATTTCGGTGACTGGCGCGGCATGCTGCAGGGGCCGTGGGCCGGGTCGATGCAGAACATGCACCCGCAATTGGGCGCAGCGGTCGAAGAACACTCGACGTTTTTTCGTGAGCGCTGGCCGCGGTTGCTGCGTTCGCTGTACCCGATCGGCGGTGTCGTGTTCGACGGCGACCGCGCACCGACAACCGGAGCCGAGGTCCGGGATTACCATCTGGACATCAAGGGCACCGACAGTCAGGGGCGGCGCTATCACGCGATGAACCCGGACGTCTTCTACTGGGCACACTCCACGTTCTTCATGGGCACAATCCATGTGGCCGAACGGTTTTGCGGCGGACTGACCGAATCGCAGAAGCGTCAGCTGTTCGACGAACACGTCGATTGGTACCGGATGTACGGCATGAGCATGCGGCCGGTCCCGAAGAGTTGGGAAGATTTTCAGGTCTACTGGGACCACATGTGCAGCGACGTGCTCGAGAGTAACTTTGCCGCCCGTGAGGTGCTCAACCTCGCCGAGTTACCGAAACCGCCGTTCGCGGAATGGATTCCGGATCCGCTATGGGCGCTGCAGCGTAAGCTGCTTCATCCGTTCTTTGTCTGGGTGACGGTCGGTCTCTACGACCCGCCGGTGCGAAAGCTGATGGGCTACAGCTGGTCGGCTCGCGACGAGTGGCTGCACCGTCGCTTCGGAGACCTGGTCCGGCTGGTGTTCGCCGCCGTCCCGCCGCGTTATCGCAAGCACCCGCGGGCACGGGCCGGCTTCGACCGCGCCAAGGGCCGGATCCCCGCCGACACCCCACTGGTGCAGACCCCGGCCCGCAACCTGCCGCCGATCGACGAGCGCGACAACCCAAAGCACTACTGCCCCAACGTTTAAGGGGTATTACTCCCGTTGCGCTCACGCCAGACGCGATACACGTCGATGGCCGCGTCGCGCTGGTCGAAGCGCATCGGCAGGCGTCGGTGCCGCCAGTCTTTGCTGAACTCGTCGTAGAACGTCGACAGCTCGAAGTACTTGCGATCGTCGACGTAGAACGGCTCATACTGGTCGCGCTGCGTGAGGAACACGACCTCATCCGGTGAGCAGTAGTACAGCGCACCCAGGCACATCGGGCAGGGATGAGCCAACACGTAAATTGTTGTGCCGGTTAAGTTTTCTGTGCCCAGCTTCATGCATGCCTCGCGGATTGCGAGGATCTCGGCGTGGGCCGTCGGGTCATGGCTCTGCGCAACCTTATTGGCGCTCTCAGCCAGAACCCCACCGTCTTTGACGATCACAGTTGCAAACGGCCGGCCGCCCTCTTCGACGTTTTGTCGAGCCAGGTCGATGGTTCGTTGCGCGAAGTCGATCACGGTTCCTCCATCCGAGAGCCGAGCAAATAACTAGCTGTTCTATATTAATTTCATGTCCATACGCAGCGAGAGCGACAGTTGGGATCTTGCGACGAGCGTCGGTGCGACGGCAACCATGGTCGCCGCTCAGCGGGCCTTGTCATCGGACGCGGGTCTGATCGACGACCCCTTCGCCGCGCCGTTGGTCCGCGCCGTCGGCATCGACGTCTACACCCGACTGGTCAACGGCGAGATTCCCGTCACCGATGGAACCGATTTCGACCCGGCCCGGATGGCCCGGGGGATGGCCGTCCGGACGCGGTTCTACGACAACTACTTCATCGAGGCGACCCGCAGCGGCATCCGCCAGGCTGTGATCATGGCGGCCGGTCTGGACGCGCGGGCCTACCGTCTGCCTTGGCCGGACGGCACCGTGGTCTACGAGGTCGACCTGCCGGACGTGATCGAGTTCAAGACGTCCACCCTTCAGGACCTCGATGCCGAGCCAACGGCCGAGCGCCGCACCGTTGCCGTCGATCTGCGCGACGACTGGCCTGCGGCGCTGCGGGCGGCCGGCTTCGACCCGCAGGCCCCGTCGGCATGGAGCGCCGAGGGACTGGTCGTGTACCTGCCGCCGGAGGCGCAGGACGCGCTGTTCGGCAACATCACCGCGCTCAGCGCTCCCACAAGCCAGGTTGCCTCTGAATTCGTCCCTGACACAACGATTTTCAAGGACCCGCGGTGGCGCGCGCACCACGACCGGATGACCGAGCTGGGCTTCGAGGTCGACTTCGACGAACTGGTCTATCACTATGAGCGCAGTCACATCATCGAAGACCTGACCAAGCGGGGCTGGCAGGTGTCGCATCGCAGCGTCGCCGAGATGCATGCGGCCAACGGCTTCGCCTACGCCGACGACGAGCTCGCCCAGGCCTTCGGCGACATCACGTACTTGAATGCCGTGAAGGAGCGCTGACGTTTGGTGCCCCTGTTCAGAGTCGGTTGATTGTTGACGAATCTGTTTCGGTTGATCCTTGACACTCTGTGTTGTGTTTTAGGGCTGTGCGCCGGTGCGCAGGGCCCGTTTGTTTCGTACCGCACCGGTGCTTTTGCACGCGGCGGTTTTGACCAGTTGGTCGCCCACCCAGAACCGCAGTAGCTCGCCGTCGACGTGCACGTCGCAGCGGGCGCCGGCGTAGTGGCGCCCGATGCAGACCTGCTGCCAGGACACGCACACGATGCCGTTGGCGCAGACCCGGCGGCTCACCCAGTCCTGCCCGCTGCGGTCGCGGTCGCCGGTGGTCGAGTTCGACGGCGGTGCCGGCGGGGCGCCGGCGTGAAACCGTTCGGCGGGGGTAGCCATCTTGAGCGCCTGGTGCGGCCGCGCAGTGTTGTAGTCGGCCACCCACTCATCAAGAGCCCGCTGGGCGACCTTCAGATTAGTGAACGATGCAGTGTTGCTGAGGAATTCAGCGCGCAGGCTGCGGTGGAACCCGCTCGTCTTGTGTGGTGGCTGGGGGTCAAGGGCGCTCCGATGCGAGAGCACCGGACGGTGGTAAACCGTTGTCAAAACTGGAGGGAAGACGTCATACAACGTTTGGTGCCCCCACTAGGACTCGAACCTAGGACCTGCGGATTAAAAGTCCGTAGCTCTACCAACTGAGCTATAGGGGCGGCGACGCACCAGGATACTGGGTGCTCGTTTGAGGATTCGGCCCCCGGTGCCCTAAGCTAGCGTGGCTCCAACGAACCACGTTGCGAGTACCCCCGAAGAGATTCGGTTCTGGCCCCCATCGTCTAGTGGCCTAGGACGCCGCCCTTTCACGGCGGTAGCACGGGTTCGAATCCCGTTGGGGGTACGTGCGACGCGGCACACGCGGAGTAACAGCAAGGCCCTGTGGCGCAGTTGGTTAGCGCGCCGCCCTGTCACGGCGGAGGTCGCGGGTTCGAGTCCCGTCAGGGTCGCCATCGTTGTGAGGCACTTCAGAGAACCGCGGTGCCTTCCGGCCAGGTAGCTCAGTTGGTACGAGCGTCCGCCTGAAAAGCGGAAGGTCGCCGGTTCGATCCCGGCCCTGGCCACCATCGAAACCCGCCCGTTCGTAAACGGCTCAATCCGCCAGCAAATGTTGCGAAGTATGACGCCGCGCGCTGCCGCCGCGGTGTTGCACAAACCGCATACCACCGCGCATGTCACACATCGACGTGCCGTCTCGTCTAGCAATCGAAGACGAAACGAGTGGGAGGACGGCACATGATTCCTATCGGAACTCCGGCACGGATATACGTGGTCACGATTACGGCACTGATCGGATTGCTCACCGCTGGCATAGGAGTCTGGTGTCTGATCGATCCGCGCTCGTTTGCCGAGTCCGTCGGTTTCCCGGCCAACGAGCACTTTGTGCACGATGCCGGCGCCTTTCAAGTGGGCCTCGGCGTCACGCTGCTGCTCGCGCTGATCTGGTCGGATGCGCTGGCCACCATACTTGCCGGCTACCTTGTGGCAAATACCGTGCATGCCGTGAACCACTTCGAGGACCTCGACCTCGGCGGTTCGGTCCTCCAGGCGTGGGCACTGAGCGCGGCCTCGGTGGCGTTGGTGATCGCGTTCGCGCTGCGGCTGCATCAGCTCGGCTACGTCCTGGGCAACGTCAGCGTGGCAACCGAGCCGCTGTTGGTCCCGTTCGTTCGGCAGAAAACCATCAGGCTCAGCACATTTCGCAAGGATGGAACCGCTGGGACCAGTCCTGTCAGCATCGCGGTGGACGGACAGCGTGCGTACTTTCGCACATACGAAAGGGCGATCAAAGCACGGCGGATACGCCGCAACCCGAACGTCGAATTCGGTTCGGCGACAATGTCAGGCAAGCCGATCGGGCCGATGCTGCCGGCACAGACGCGTCTCCTGGAGGGCGCCGAGTATCGCCAAGCAGCGCGACTGCTGCGGCGCAAGTATCCCGTCCTTCATGGCGTGGTGGTCCCCTCGATACACCGCCTGATGCGGTCCAAATACGGACACACGGTGCATGCCGAGTTGATTCCGTCGCCGTCTTCCAAAGGCGACGCAGCGGTCCAGATCGGCGCGATCGTCCGAGCCGCCAGAAGCTAGTCGAATTCGATGGGGAGACTTCTCGGTCCGCTCAGGCTGACAATCGGCTTCCAGGGCACCGGCCCGACGATTCGCGGGTTACGAAGCCGGGACGTCAGCACATTCAGTGCCTCGGCGATTTCGCGCCGGGCCAGGTTAGCGCCCAGGCAGTAGTGCACGCCGCCGCCGAAGGTGAGGATCGCCGGGGCGCCCTCGCGGGTGATGTCGACGCGATCGGGGTCGTCGTAGACGCTCGGATCGCGGTTGGCCGCAAAGGTATTGAGCAACACCATCGAGCCGGCCGGGAAGATGAAGCCGTCGAGCTCGGCGTCCTCGGCGACCACCCGCAGGGCGCCGCCCGCCACCGGCGAGTGGCGCATGGTCTCCTCGACGGCCTGCATGGCAAGGTCGGGATTGTCGCGCAGCAGCTCCCACTGCTCGGGATGCTCGCAGAGCACCTGCGCGGAAGCGGCCACCTGGTTGCGGGTGGTGTCGGTGCCCGCCAGCAGCAGGCCGCCGGCCAGCATCTGTAATTCGGTGGCGTCGAGTCGACCCTCGTCGTCCTCGGCGTGGATAAGGTCGGAGATCAGATCATCGGACAGGCTTTGCCGCCGCTGCGCGATCATGTCGTCGACGTAGTCGTCGAGTTCACCCCACGCGCTCATGACGCTCTCCTCGAGCGCTTCGATGTCGGCGGTGAAGCTGAACGCCTGGAAGATGATGTCGGCCCAGGTGGCAAATCGCTGCCAATCCTGGGGCGGCGCGCCGAGCAGCGCGCAGATGATCGGGACGGGATAGGGCCGCGCAATATCGGCGACCACGTCGCAGCGGCCCCGGACCGCGACGCCGTCGACGAGGTCCGTCAACACCTCGGTCATGGTGTCGTGCAGACGGGCCACCGTCCGCGGCGTGAACGCCTTGGAGCACAGGCCGCGCAGCCGCCGATGCTCGTCGCCCTCCAGGCACAGCAGGCTGGTGACCACCTTGTCCCACAACGGGCCCGAGGTGACGCCCTGCGCCTGCAGCACGATGCCCTGCGGTACCTCGAACCGCTTGTCGCGCAACACGGCTCGGACCATATGGTAGGAGAGAATCTCGGGCCCGAACGGGCCGATCGCGACGGGCGCGTGCTCCTGTGCCTCGCGCAAGCGGGGATAGACCTGCGTCGGGTTCTCGTCGGCGCTGTAGTCCAGTGTCGGCAGATCGGCGTCGGCAAGCATCCGCGCGGCGGCACTGACGGCCATGACGGTCTCCTTTGACGCGTCCGACAAAGCCCTGCCAGCATAAATCCGGCTTTCCCGCCCGCTCGGAAACGCCGGTAAACTACAGACATGTAATTCGCGGTCGGCGCGCAGGTAGCGGCCCGCGTCGAGGGTGTCCAGCAGCGCGCCGCGGCCATCGACTGGAGCTGAGCACCGCCATCGCATACTGAAGCCATGCTCCGCTTCTTGGCCGCCATACTCGTGCTCGCCCCGGCCTGCGTGGCGCCCGCCTATGCCGACGTGCCGCCGCTGAGTCCCGAGGCCCGGGCAGCGGGATTCGTCGACGTCCGCTCCGTCGTCCCGAACGCTCTGATCGACCTGCGCTACGCGACCCCGAACAATTTCACTCACACTCAGCTGTACCCAGCCAACGCGCGCTGCCTGGTCCATGAATCCATGGCGTCCGGGCTGGCGTCGGCCGCCAAGGCGTTGGCGCCGCAGGGCAACGTTCTCGTCTTCTGGGACTGCTATCGACCGCACGATGTGCAGGTCAAGATGTTCGAGATCGTTCCGAATCCAGCCTGGGTGGCCAAGCCCGGCAACTTCGCCAAGAGCCATGAAGCGGGACGGTCGGTGGATGTGACGCTGGCCGACCAGTCTCAGCAGTGCCCTCGATGCCTCGTCGACATGGGCACCGACTTCGACGACTTCTCGCCGCATGCAACCGCTTTCGCGAGCGACGGGGTCAGCGCCGCTCAGCGGGCGAACCGGACCAGGCTGCGCGACGCCATGAGTGCCGGCGGACTGTCGGTGTACTCCGGAGAGTGGTGGCACTTCGACGGCCCCGGTGCCGGGACTCAGCGCTCCATCCTCGACGTTCCGGTCAACTAGGCATCTCAGAATATGAGAGAACCATTTCTCATTATGGAATAGGCGGCGGTACCTTGGCGTCGAACGAGATTCAAGGGAGGACGCGCATGTCCAGTGAATATCAGGCCGTTTACACCCACGGCCATCACGAATCGGTGCTGCGCGGTCATCGTGTTCGCACGGCGGAAAACTCGGCTGGCTATCTCCTGCCGCACCTGCGGGCGGGGGTATCCCTGCTCGACGTCGGCTGCGGCCCCGGGACGATCACCGTCGACCTCGCCGCCCGGATTGCGCCCGGGCGGTTGACCGCGGTCGAAATGACCGACGACGCTTTGAATTTGGCTCGCGCCGAGGCGCAGCGGCAAAACCGGTCGAACGTCGAATTCGTCACCTCGGACGTCCACGCGCTTGTCTTCCCCGACGACACGTTTGATGTCGTGCACGCCCATCAAGTGCTCCAGCACGTCGCCGACCCGGTGCAAGCGCTGCGCGAGATGCGTCGAGTGTGCAAGCCGGGCGGTGTGGTGGCCGCCCGCGACGCCGACTACGCAGGGTTCACCTGGTACCCGCAACTCCCCGGCGCTCGATCTCTGGATGACGCTGTACTGCGCGGCCGCGCGCGCCAACGGTGGTGAGCCCGACGCGGGCCGGCGGCTGTTGTCGTGGGCGCAGCACGCCGGATTCGACAACATCACCCCGACCGGTGGCCTGTGGTGCTTCGCCACACCGGAGACCCGTGACTGGTGGGGCGGAATGTGGGCGGACCGCATTGTCGAGTCGGCCCTGGCGCGGCAGTTGATCGACAGCGGGATGGCCACCGCCACCGACTTGGACGGCATCGCTACGGCCTGGCGGCAATGGGCAGTCGCGCCCGACGGCTGGATCGGGATCCCGCACGGCGAGATCCTTTGCCGCGTCTGAGTTATCCTTGCAGGTCAACGAGACGGTATTGGCATTCTCTTTTTTGGCAAGTACGTTATCCCTGACGGATAACGACACTTTGGAGGAGCCGTGCGTCTCGGAGTAATGATCGGCGCCGAGCGTGGCGATTCCGCGCGCAAGGTCAGCCGGATGCTCGCCGACATCGAATGGGCCGAGAACGCGGGCATGGACACCGCGTGGATCCCACAAGTGCCCAACGACTTCGACGCGCTGCTGGCCGTTGCGCTGATGGGTACCCGCACCACCCGCATCGAGCTCGGCACCGCCGTCGTCCCACTGCAGGCTCAGCATCCGGTTGCGTTGGCGCGTCAGGCGTTGTCGACGCATGCCGCCACCGGGGGACGACTGGCGCTGGGCGTCGGGCCGTCACACCACTGGATCATCCAGGACATGCTTGGCCTGCCCTACCAGAAGCCCGCCGCCTACACCCGCGACTACCTGGAGGTATTGCACGCCGCATTCGCCGGCCCGGGGCAGATCGACGTCGAGAACGACCACTTCACCGTGCACAACCCGAACGATCTCGCCCCGGTCGCGCCGTTGCCGGTGTTCGTCGCGGCACTCGGCCCGGTGATGCTGGCGCTGGCCGGCGAGCACGCCGACGGCACCGTGCTGTGGATGGCCGACGAGCGCGCCGTCGCCACCCACGTGGTTCCCCGGATCACCAAGGCCGCCGACAACGCCGGCCGCCCAGCGCCTCGTATCGTCGCGGGGATTCCGGTATGCCTCTGTGCCACAAGCGAAGTCGATGCGGCCAAGGAGCGGGCCAACCGGATTTTGGGCGAGGCCGAGGTGTCGCCGAACTATCAGCGCCTGCTGGACTACGGCGACGCCCGCGATGTCGGCGACATCTGCGCCGCCGGTGACGAGGAAGCCATCCTGGCGCGGATGCGCCGATTCGCCGATGCCGGCGTGACCGACCTGTCGGTGCGGCTGCTGCCGATCGGCGACAACCGCGAAGAGCTAATAGCCTCGAAAAGACGTACCCGTCAAGTGATTTCGGAGCTCGGCGGCGAGCTTCGCGGCTAGCCGCGCGAGGGGTTGGAGTAGATGCGGGTCGGCGAGATCAGCACAGCGGTGCGGCGTTCCTCGCGCATCACCCGGTCGTAGCTGTCCCAGTCGTCGTGAGAGCCGCCCGCCGCGGTGAAGATTTCGCGGAGCATCACCCGCAGCCGCTCGTCGTCTACTCCCACGTGCGGATCGTCGGGTCCGATGAGTTCCGCGGTCCCTTCGACGGTGGCCCACTGCCATCCGGCGCGTGCGGTGACGGTGGTACGCGGATCGGCGCGCAGGTGGTCGAGCTTGCGGGCGCCCCCAATGGCCACCAGCCCAACGACCGGCTCTCCTGACAGCGGATGGGCAAGTACTCCGGCGTTGACGACGGACGACTGCGCGCTGCCGTCGCGTCGCAACGTAGTGAAAACGACGAGGCCTTTGTCATCGGAGGCGAGCTTTTCGAAAGCAGGTAGGTCGGTCATGTGTGCTTCAGTCACCACAACGGCCGATTTCCATTCCCTATTCGTAAAGCACGGTGACCGAGGCGGTGTCCGGCACCGCCTGGCAGGTCAGGATGTAGCCGTCGGCGATCTCGTCTTCCTCGAGCACGTCGTTGGTGCGCATGGTGGCCTCGCCGTCGATCAGCTTGGCCATGCACGTCCCGCAGTTGCCGGCCTCGCAACTGAACGGGGGCGACAGACCAGCGCGCCGCGCGCTCTCCAGCAGCGTCTCTCCGGGCACCCGTGGCACGGACGCCTTCTTGCGATCCAGCCGAATCGTGACCGTGCCGCCGGAGTCGACGTCGCCGGCTGATTCGGCTACCTCGGGCGCCGGCGATTTGACCGGCGGTGACGCGTCGAAGTCCTCGATGAGAACGTTCGCCGTGTCCGGCAGGGCGGATCGCACTACGGCCATGAACCCCTCCGGCCCGCAGACATAACAGTCGGCGCCGGTGTCCTCGCCGACGAACACCCGCACGCCCGCCGAATCGAGCAGCCCGCGCTCGTCGTCGAGATGCCGCTGCACCGAGATCCGGCCGGGATACCGCTCGACCAGGTCGTCGAGCACCGCGTCGAAGATCGCCGAACTCCGGTCGCGGTCGGCGCACAGCAGGCGCACCGAGCGGTTCGTGCTCGCCAACGCGCTCTTGGCCAGCGAAAGGATCGGCGTGACGCCGCTGCCGCCGGCGAAGGCCAGCAGTGGAGCCGACGATTGGCCCAGCACGAAGGTGCCCGCAGCCCGGGTCATGGTCAGCTCGTCACCCTCGACCACGTTGTCGATCAGCCAGTTCGACACTTTGCCGCCGTTGACCCGTTTGACCGTGGTCATCAGCTCGGTGTCGGTCTCCGGGGCGCTCGACATCGAGTACGACCGGTAGAGATCCTCGCCGTTGACCCTCACCTTGAACGTGCAGAACTGCCCGGCGCGGTAGTGGAAAGGCTGGTCCTCAGGGGCAAGCACATAGGTTCGGCTGTCGGCGGTCTCCTTGACGATGCGAGTCACCGTGGCCCGCTGGAACACGTGGCGTTCCGCCATCCCTGCACCTTCCACACTTTGCGTTCTTCGCTTGAGAGAATACTATTCTCTCAAAACGATAGGATCTTCTCAATGTCCCGGACGGCGCTGGTGTTCGAGGAGCGGCACTTCACGTTGCCGCAGCTCGAGGCGTTGGCGGACGGACTCGCCACCAGTCTGCGTGCGCGGGGTGTGACGGCCGGCGGGCGGGTCGCGGTGATGTCCTCCAACCGTCCGGAATTCGTCGTCGCCCTGCACGCCATCTGGCGACTGGCCGCAGTCGTAGTGTTGATCAGCCCGGCGTGGAAACGGCATGAGGTGGAGCACGCTCTAGCGCTGACCAAGCCGACGCACGCCGTCGGCGACCACGAGGTGTTGTCGGATCTGATGCCGATGCTGCACCTCGACGAGCCGATCTCGCCGGGGGATTCGGCGCCCAGCCCGCCGCCGCCGATGGACGCCGACGCGGTGCTGGCGTTCAGTTCCGGCACGACAGGGCTGCCGAAAGCTGTTCGGCACACCCATCATTCGTTGCAGGTGGCCGTCGGGCACTGGCGTGCTGCGATGGGTCTGACCGCCGCCGATCGCATCCAGATCGCCACACCACCGTCGCATATCCTGGGATTGCTCAACATCGTGACAGCGTTGCAGACCGGGGTGTGGATGCGTTTGCAGCGCCGATTCGACGTCGACCGGATGCTGCAGAACATCCAGGACGACCGAATCACCGTCGAAATGGCGGTGGCACCAATCGCTTTGGCCATCGCAGCGCATCCGCGGCTCGAGTCCTATGATCTGTCCTCTCTGCGGTTCATCATGTGGGGTGCGACGCCGGTCAGCGCCAGCGTCGCCGAGACGGTCACCCGCCGCACCGGCGTTGAGTGGGTTCCGGCCTACGGGACCACGGAGTTACCGGTGATCGCCTGCAACCCCCTGGACGCCGCGCGGCTCGACTCCGTCGGCCGGCCGGTCCCGGGCGTGCAGGTACGGGTCACGTCGTTGCACAGCGGCGAGCCGATCGGCCCCGGTGAAGTCGGCGAGATACAGGCGAAGGCCGAGTCGCTGATGGCCGGCTACCTGCCGTGCGAGGCGACCCGAGAAGTGTTGTGCGACGGCTGGTATCGGACCGGAGACGTCGGCTATCTGGATGCCGAAGGCTGGTTGCGGATCACCGACCGGTCCAAAGAGATGATCAAGGTCCGCGGGTTTCAGGTCGCGCCCGCCGAGATCGAGACAGTCCTGCACGAGCACCCGGCCGTCGAGGACTGCGCGGTGTTCGGTATCCCCGACGCCGCCGACGGGGAGCTCGTGGTCGCCGCCGTCGCCACGCGCGAGCCGGTCGACGCCGCCGAGCTCACGACTCGGGTCGGTGAGCGCCTAGCCTCCTACAAGCGTGTGAGTCGTGTCGTGTTTGTGCCCGAAATTCCCCGGCTGCCTTCGGGAAAGGTGCTGCGCCGAGTTCTCAAGGAGCGCTATGGATGTACGTCTGACAGCTGAACAGCAACAACTGCGGGACGCGTCGGCGAAACTCGCCGATGATCTCGGTCCGGGGTCGGTGCACGATCTCGACGATAGTAATCGAATTGCCCGCCTGGACAAGCAGATTCAGATAACGGGCTGGCGATCGCTGCGGTCCGACGAAGCGTCGGCGGTTGAAGTTGCGATCGTTGCCGAGGAATTCGGCCGTGGGTTGGTGGACGCCCCGTTCCTCGGCCCGGTACTGGCCGACGATCTCGCACGCCGGGTCGGTGACGAGGGCTCCGGCTCGACCGTCGCTCTCGACGGTCGCGCAATCGACGCCCGCGGGTATCGCCGTGCACTGAGCCTGGACGGCACCACCGTGTCGGCCGTCGAGGTGGGCGCTGCCCTCGATGCCGTCGACCTGACCCGGACCACCGCTGAGCTCACCGGAAATGCCACGCGGGTAGGCGATCTGGACTCCCACGGCGCGCAGCGCTGGCTGGCGCTGGGATTGGCGACCACATCGGCCGACCTGGTCGGCGCGGCCCGCGGGGCACACACACTGGCCGTCGAATACGCGAAAATCCGAGAGCAGTACGGCAAGACGATCGGGTCGTATCAGGCCATCGCCCACCTGCTCGCCGAAAGCCTGGCCCTAATCGAAGGATCGATCAGCATCGCGCGGCACGCCGCGTGGGCGGTCGACGAACTGGAGACGCTCGAGGCGATCCGCGCCGGCCGGTTCGCCAAGGTCTACTGCGCGCGGGCGGCGCGGACGGTTTGCGAGACCGCCATTCAGGTGCACGGCGGCATCGGTAACACCTGGGAGTGTCTGGCGCATGTCTTTCTGCGCCGCGTGCTCACCTCGACTCAACTGTGGCCCGTCAAGCTGGAGGAGATCAGCGTTGGACTTCCGTGACTCGGCCGAAGAAGCGGCTTTCCGGGACCGGTTGCGCTCGTGGCTGTCGTTGCACGCCAAGGAGTTTCCCACCTCAGGTGACGAGTACTGGGCCCGGCAGGGTGAATGGCACCGCGCGCTCTATGAAGGTGGCTTCTTCGGGCTGTCCTGGCCGCGCGAATACGGTGGCCAGGAATTGCCGCCGGTGTACGACGTCATCCTGGACGAGGAGCTGGCTCGCGCCGAGGCTCCGGCCCGGCCCAGCCTCGGCTATCTGGTTGCGGGCTTTAGCCGGCACGCCAGCAAGGAGCTGTGCGACCGCTTCCTGCCCGGCATGATCAACGGCACCGAGCGGTGGTGCCAGGGCTTCAGCGAACCGGGCTCTGGATCGGACCTCGCGTCGCTGACCACCACGGCCGTCCGCGAGGGCGACCACTACGTCGTCAACGGCCACAAGATCTGGACCAGCTACTCCGACGTCGCCGACTGGTGTCTGCTGCTGGCGCGCACCGATCCCGAGGCCAAACGGCACCGCGGCATCTCGGCGTTCATCATCCCCATGAAACAGCCTGGCGTGCAACAGCGTCCATTGCAGATGATCAGTGGCGTGACCAAGGAATTCGGCCAGGTGCTGTTCGACGGTGCCAAGGTTCCGGCCGAGAACATGGTCGGCGAACCCGGGGAGGGTTGGCCGCTGGCCATGACCGTGGTCGGTCACGAACGCGAGCCTTCGACGCTGGGTTTTGCGGCGCGCTACGGCAAACTGGTTCGCCAGCTGGCCGCGCGCAGCGGTGGTGCGCCCAGCGAGGAACTTGCCTGGGCCGCAGTGCAAACCGAGATGCTGACTCATCACGTGCGGCGGCGGTTGTCCGAGCAGCTCGACGGGGTGACGCACACCTCGGACGGGTCGCTGGACAAGTTGCTGATGACCTGGGTCGAGCAGTCCGTCGGCCATGCCGCATTGGCGGTGTCCGGGATCGACGATCCGAATTTTCTCGATGCGTATTTTTACAGCCGGGCGCAGAGCGTCATGGGCGGCACGTCGCAGATTCAGAAGAACATCATCGCCTCACGAATACTGGGGTTGTAGGAGTGATCGCGAACGCGGGCGAAGCCCGGGTGAAGCGGGTCACGACCATTGGAGTAGGAGTGATCGCGAACGCGGGCGAAGCCCGGGTGAAGCGGGTCACGACCATCGAAGGAGCCTGATATGTACGACATGCCAAAGGAAATCGACGTTCAGGCCGATGGTCCGCTGCGGATCATCACGCTCAACCGGCCGGACTCACTCAACTCGGTCAACGACGACCTGCACCACGGGCTGGCCAAGTTATGGCAACGCCTGAGTGACGATCTGAGCGCTCGCGTCGCGGTGATCACCGGTGCGGGACGGGCGTTTTCGGCCGGCGGCGACTTCGTCTACCTCAACGAGCTGGCCGGCGATGCTCAACTGCGCGCCAAGACCATCATCGACGGACGCGAGATCGTGCTGGGCATGGCCCGCTGCCGGATTCCCGTGCTGGCCGCGGTGAACGGTCCGGCCGTCGGACTGGGCTGCAGCCTGGTGGCGCTAAGCGACATCGTCTACATCGCCGAGGATGCGTATTTGGCCGACCCGCATGTGCAGGTCGGACTGGTCGCCGCCGACGGCGGGCCGTTGACCTGGCCGCTGCACATCAGCCTGCTGCTGGCCAAGGAATACGCGCTGACCGGCGCTCGGATCCCCGCCGCGAAAGCCGTTGAACTGGGTCTGGCCAATCACGTGGTGGACGACCCGGTCGCCGAGGCGATCAAGGCCGCCGAAGAAGATCCTCGAGTTGCCGCAGCAGGCGGTCGAGAGCACCAAGCGCGTGTTGAACCTGCATCTCGAGCGTGCGGTGCTGGACACCATCGACTACGCGTTGTCGGCGGAGAGCCAGACCATGCAGACCGAGGACTTCCGCGCGATCGTCGCCAAGCTGTCGGCCGGCAAGAACTAATCCCACCTCGAGTGTGAAGCTGCTCGCACGTTCGGCGCCGAGCGTAAGGTGGCTGCACGCTCGAGCGTCGCAGCGCGACGCCTACTTCGGCGGGAAGCGCAGCGCGCCGTCCAATCGGATGACTTCGCCGTTGAGATAGTCGTTTTCGACGATGCTCTGCACGAAGGCGCCGTATTCGGGTGACCGTCCCATCCGTTTGGGGAAGGGGACCTGCGGACCCCAGTACGCCTCGAGTTGGTCGCCCGCCTTGCCGTACGCCGGTGTCAGGAATGTCCCGGGCGCGATGGTGACCACGCGAATGCCGAGCGGTGACAGGTCGCGAGCCGCGACCAGCGTCATGCCGACCACGCCGCCCTTGGCCGCCGCGTACGGCAACTGGCCGATCTGGCCTTCGTAGGCCGCGATCGATGCGGTGTTGATGATGACGCCGCGGCCACCCTCATCGAGCGGCTCCTGCCGGGCAATGGCGGCAGCGGCCAGCCTCAGGACGTTGAACACCCCGGTCAGATACACGTCGATGGTCGTCTTGAAGCCATCCAGGTCCAGCGGCGAGCCGTCCTTGCCGACCAGACGTCCGCCGCTGGCGGGCCCGCCGTGGGCGTCGACCGAGATACGCAGCGGCGCAAGCGATTCCGCTTCGGCCAACGCCGCGTTCACGTCCGCGGTCTTGGTGGCGTCGGTGCGTACGTAGCGGGCGTCGAGTTCCTTAGCCAGCGCCGCGCCCTTCTCGTCGGCCAGATCGGCGATCACTACCTTTGCTCCCGCGGCGTGCAAGCGGCGAACCGTGGCCTCACCCAGGCCGCCCGCGCCGCCGACGACAACCGCCGAACTCCCGCTGATCTGCATTGTGATTCCCCTTCTTGCAACTCATACTCTCGGTCTGTGAGAATAATGTTCTCATAGCGCCACAGGAGCCGTAGGGTCCCTGCTTGCCGAATGCCTGGAGTGCAGGCCCAGTGAACAACGACGTTCTGGTCATCATCGGAGTGGGCGGCATGGGGGTCTCGGTGGCCCGACGCTGCGGGGCGGGCCGGACCATCGTGCTGGCCGACATCAATGCCGCGGGCCTCGAGGCTACCGCCGCGGCGCTCACCGAAGACGGTCACCAGGTGCTAACGCGTCAGGTCGACGTCACCTCCCGCGCCTCGGTGGCCACGGTCGCCGAGGCCGCCGCCGGCGCTGGACGCGTCACCGCGTTGGTGCACACCGCGGGCCTCTCGCCGCAGCAGGCATCCACGGACGCGGTCCTGGCCGTCGACCTGCTCGGCGTCGCGCTGAGCATCGACGAATTCGGCAAGGTGATCGAGCCGGGTGGCGCCGGGGTGGTCATCGCCAGCATGGCCGGCCACATGCTGCCCCCACCGGATGCCGAGATCGCGCGACAGCTCGCGACTCGTCCCGCCGAGGAGCTGCTCGGCATCGACGCGTGCTCGAGCATCACCAGCAGCCAGATGGCCTATCCATTCGCCAAGCGGGCCAACCAAATTCGGGTGGCCGCAGCAGCCGGAATCTGGGGTCAACGCGGCGCGCGGATCAACTCCATCAGCCCGGGCGTGATCTCGACGGCGATGGGGCGCTTGGAGCTTGACAGCGAATCAGGCACGTTGATGCGGGCCATGGTCGACAACTCCGGACTCCGACGTCTCGGCACGCCCGAGGACATCGCCGCCGCGGTCGAATTCCTGCTGGGCCCGTCCGCGTCGTTCATCACCGGCACCGACTTGCTGGTCGATGGCGGCGTGATCGGCGCGATCAGCACCGGCACAATCGATCTGGCGGAGGCGCTTGCCGACCGTTGACATCGCGCCGGGTCGCCCACCTTGGCTAGTCGACCGACTTTCCGGTCGCCGCCGCGTAGCCCGCGCGATAGCCGAAAACCATTGCCGGGCCGATCGTTCCGCCAGCGCCGCCGTAGGCGCGTCCGGTCACGCCGCCCATCGCGTTGCCCGAGGCGAACAGGCCTGGGATCGGCTGGCCGCTGACGTGCAGGACGCGTCCGTCCCGATCGGTGCGCGGTCCGCCCTTGGTGCCCATTGCGCCCACCGACACCGGAACCGCGTAGAAGGGCGCGGTGTCCACTGAGCCAAGTGTCTTGCCAGCCAGCGTGGTCGCGTGCTCGTCGCCCCAGTAGCCGTCGTAAGCGCTTGAGCCACGGCCGAAGTCGGGATCCGCGCCCTCGCCGACGTTGTGATTCCAGGCCTTGATGGTGCGGTTGAGCCCGTCGAAGGCGATGCCGGTTTTGGCGGCCAGCTTACCCAGGTCCGCGGATTCGCAGAACCAGTCCGGGACCGGGCCGTCGGGGTCGATGCCCAAAAATCCGTAGCGCTTCAGGTGCTGGGAATCGAACACCATCCAGGCCGGGTCGTTGACATAACCCTCGCGAGGATCGAGGTAATGGAAGGCGCCTGCCATCGAGTTGTAATCGCATGCCTCGTTGACGAATCGACGGCCGAGCCGGTTGACGATGATGCTGCGCGGCCGGGTGCGCTCCAGTCGCACACTGCGGCTGCGTTGGTGCCCGTCGATCGTGTCGCCGGGGATCTGCACGATCGGCACCCACCATGCCTCGCCCATGTTGGCCAGGTCGGCGCCGTGCGCCATCACCATGCGCAGGCCGTCGCCGGTGTTGTTCGGCGGCGAAACGGCGCCGTGCATCGGGCCGCGCAGAAAAGCGTTGACCAGAGCCGGATCCCACTCGAAGCCGCCGGTGCCGAGAATGACACCGTGGCGGGCGCGCACCGCAAATTGCCTACCCTCGGCGGAGATCCGGACGCCGACGATGCGCCGGTTCTCGGCGATCAGTTCCTCGGCGCGCGCGTTGGTCTGCGGGGTGACGCCCGCGTCGAGCAACCCTTTGAGCAGTCCGGCGATCAGCGCGGTGCCGGCCACGCACAGGTCGGCATTAGGGTCGCCACCTGCGTACAGCCGGGCCCGGGTCTCGGCGTCGAACCCGACATTCGACCAGTCCTGCGGGAACGCGGTGATCCGGTCGCTCCACTCGCCGAGTTGGTTGAGGTCGAACGGAGCCGCGCTCAGGGAGCGCCCGCCACCGGGCCGTCCACCGGGCAGCTCCGGCTTGTAATCCGGGAAACCGGCTGCGATTTCGAAGCGCAGGCCGCTGTTGGCCTCGATGAAGTCCAGCATCGCCGGACCGGTCCGGACGAACGTCTCGACCAGAGCGTCATCCATCGATCCGAGCGACTGAGCATGCAGGTAACTCAGCGCATCCTCGACTGAGAGTTCACCGTCGGGGGAGCGGTTGTGCGCACGGAATCCACACGACGCCACCCGAAACCGCAGTGGTGCCGCCGACAGTCGCAGCCTTCTCGTAGAGCGCCACCGATGCGCCGCTGGCGGCGGCGGTCAGCGCGGCCGCCAGCGCGGCGCCGCCGCTGCCCAGCACGACGACGTCGACTTCATGCTCCCAAGACGGCATGAGTTCTCCGGTCCTTTCTGTGGGTCAGCCCAGGATCGCCGATAATTCCTTGGCTGCCTTGACAACTGCGTCCTTGCCGCTCATCACCACGTCCTCGCGGTGCGAGATCAGGTTGATGCACGCCGGCGGCGACGGCGGATCGCGATGCACCGGCACCGCCAAACCATAGGTGTTCGGCTCGATTTCGCCGTGCGTGATCACCCAGCCCTGCGTCGCGTGCGCTCATCACCAGGTCGCGCTCGTCCGGCCGGGGGGGCAGGCTGGCCAGCAACGCGATACCCGCCGCACCCCGATCCAACGGGTAGCGGCTGCCCTCGTGAAAAGCCAACTGATAAGGAGACCTGGGTCGGGACGATCACCGCGATGGCGACCTGCTGGTCGCCCTCGGCCACCAGCAGCGACACCGTCGTTCCCAGATCGTCGGCCAAGGCCCGCAAGATCGGCACGCTCAATTGCCGCACGTTGCGGTCGAACGACGCTCCGAGCAGCGCCAGGCCGGCCGCCGGACGGTAGCGACCGTCCTCGCCCTTGGCGACGAACCGGAACTGAGCCAGCGTGGCGAGCAAGCGATACGCGATCGTCCGGTGCACGCCGACGCCGTCGGCGACCTGCTGCACGGTCATGCCCGCGGGGGCGTCGGCCACCAGTTGCAACGCGGTGAGTCCGCGGGCCAGGGTCTGCGACCCGGGCGCGGTGGTCGTCGGGACCTCGCGCATGTCAGCGGGCCGCGATCGTGCTTGACAGACGCTCCGGGGAGAGTGATGCTCTATACATAGTGCACATTAGTGTGCGATTTTAGCACACACTACTTGACCCGATACGAGAACCAGATTTCTGCAGACGGCAAGAGAGGAACCGGTGGTCGAGCACGAGAGCGTGTGGAGTGACCTGCAGGGCTGTCCCGTTCGTGCAGGGCTATCTGGATGCCGGCGGTGTGCGTACGCGCTACCTGCATGCCGGCGACGAGGGCAAGCCGCCACTGATCCTGCTGCACGGCTCCGGTGGTCACGCCGAGGCCTACGTCCGCAACCTCGAGGCGCACGCCGAGCATTTCTCGACCTGGTCGATCGACATGCTGGGCCACGGTTACACCGATAAACCCGGTCACCCGTTGGAAATTCGCCACTACGTCGACCACCTGTTCGCGTTCCTGACTGCGATCGGCGTCGAACGCGCCCACTTGTCCGGCGAATCCCTTGGCGGCTGGGTGGTTTCGCGCGCCGCCGCCGACCATCCCGACAAGGTCGACCGTCTGGTGCTCAACACCGCCGGTGGCTCGCAGGCCGATCCCGAGGTGATGAAGCGGATCATCACGCTGTCGATGGCGGCCGCCGAGAACCCGACCTGGGAAACCGTGCAGGCGCGGATCAAGTGGCTGATGGCCGACAAGTCCAAGGACTACGACGACCTCGTCGCCAGCCGGCAGCGCGATGTACCGCCAGCCGGGCTTCGTCTCGGCGATGCGCGACATCATGGCGCTGCAGGATCCCGAGATCCGGGCCCGTAACCTGCTGGGCGCCAATGATTATGGCGTCGATCACCGCGCCCACCCTGGTCTTGTGGACCAGCGACGACCCGACCGCCGACGTCACCGAGGGCCGTCGAATCGCCTCGATGATCCCCGGCGCTCGGTTCGAGGTGATGGCCGGCTGCGGCCACTGGCCGCAGTACGAGGACGCCAAGACATTCGACCGCCTGCACATCGACTTCCTGCTGGGACGTGACTGATGGCGAGGCGAGCGGTCCAGGACGTCGACGTCGACGTACTCGATCGTCGGCGCCGGGCCGGTCGGCCTGACACTGGCCAATATCCTTGGCCTGCAAGGCGTCAGCACCCTCGTCGTCGAAGAACGCGAAACGCCTGATCGACTACCCCCGCGGGGTCGGCCTCGACGACGAGTCGCTGCGCACCTTCCAGGCGATCGGCCTGGTCGACCAGGTCCTGCCGCACACGGTGCCCAACCAGATCCTGCGCTTCGTCGACGCCAAGCGCCGGATCCTTGCCGAAATGGCGCCGCCCGATGCACGTTTCGGCTGGCCCAAGCGCAACGGCTTCGTCCAGCCGCTGGTCGATGCCGAGCTGCTGCGCGGCCTGGAGCGATTCGACGCACGTCGAGGTGCAGTGGGGCCGACGCATGGAGCCTACACCGAAGACGGCCGACGCGGTCACCGTCGAGCTCGACGAGCGACGGTGGGCCCACGAGCGTGCGCGCCCGCTACGTCGTCGGCTGCGACGGCGGCCGCAGTGCCACCCGGCGGCTGATGGGGGTGTCCTTCGACGGCACCACCTCGCCGACCCGCTGGCTGGTCGTCGACATCGCCAACGATCCGCTCGGACACCCGAACAGCGAAGTCGGCGCCGACCCGGCCCGTCCGTACGCCTCGATCTCGATCGCGCACGGAATTCGCCGTTTCGAGTTCATGATTCACGCCGACGAGACCGACGAGCAGGCCGAAGATCCGGACTTCCTCGCTCAGATGCTGGCGTCGATGGTGCCGCACCCCGACCGGCGTCGACGTGATTCGCCACCGGCTCTACACCCACCACTCCCGGATCGCGGGCGCCTTCCGCAAGGGCCGACTGCTGCTGGCCGGCGATGCCGCCCACCTGATGCCGGTATGGCAGGGGCAGGGCTACAACAGCGGCATCCGCGACGCGGCCAACCTCGGCTGGAAGCTGGCCGCGCGTGGTCAACGGCTACGCCGGAGACGCCCTGCTCGACACCTACGACGTCGAGCGCCGCAAGCACGCCCGGGCGATGATCGACCTGTCGACCATGGTCGGCCGGGTCATCTCACCGACCAACCCCCGCGTCGCCGCGGCCCGCGACCTGCTGGTGCGGTCGGCGTCAATTGTGCCCTCGCTCAAGCGGTATGTGCTCGAGATGCGATTCAAGCCGATGCCGCGCTACGAGCAGGGCGCCGTCGTGCACCCCGAGCCGCGACGGGCCGACTCGCCGGCGGGCACGTTGTTCGTGCAACCCCGGATAGATACCCGCGAGCAGCAGGACGTCCTGCTGGACGACGTACTGGGCGGCGGGTTCGCCGTCATGTGCTGGAACAATAATCCACGAGAGTTACTCGGCGCCAAGGCCTTTGCGGATTGGCAGGCGGTGGGGGCGAAGCTCGTCGCGGCCCGGCCATTGACCCAGCTGCACTGGGACGGCGACGACGACCCCGATGTGACGGTGGTCGGCGACCGGACGGGCCAGCTCAAAGCATGGTTCGACGGCCACCAGGAATCCGTGCTGTTCCTGCGCCCTGACCGTTGCATCGCGGGCGCATGTATCGCCCAACTCGCGCCCGAATTGAGCGCTTCGCTTTTCGACGTCCTCACGTTGACAACGGGAGGCGGTGATCTTCGAAGTGCCAATCGCCCTGTGCTGCATGTCCCACAGTCCACTGCTCAATCTGCCCGGGCCGTCGCGGGACCTTCTTGATGACATCGACGGCGTACTCACGCAAGCAAGGGATTTCGCCGCGGGTTTCGATCCGGAGCTTGTGGTCATCTTTGCCCCCGACCATTACAACGGGTTCTTCTACCGGACGATGCCGCCGTTCTGCATCGGCACCGAGGCCCAGGGTGTCGGCGACTACGGGACGCACCAGGGTCCGCTCAATGTGCCCGAAGCCACCGCGGTCGCCTGCGCGGAGGCGGTGTTGTCGGCAGGCGTCGACATCGCCATCTCGGCGACCATGGACGTCGACCACGGCACCGTGCAGCCGCTGGAGAAACTGTTCGGCAATGCGACGGCGCGACCGGTGATCCCGATCTTCATCAACTCGGTCGCCACCCCATTGGGTCCGCTCCATCGCTGCCGCACGCTCGGCACAGCGGTCGGCAGCTACCTGGCCACTCTGAAGAAGCGGGTCCTGGTGATCGGCTCCGGTGGGCTGTCGCACGATCCGCCGGTCCCCACGCTGGCGACCGCGACGGCACAGGTCGTCGAGCGGATCGTGCACGGTCGGCCGATGACGCCCGAGCAGCGAGCGGCGCGGCAAACGGCAGTCATCGACGGCGGCCAAAAACTTCGCGTCCGGTGACAGCCCCCTGCGGCAGCTCAACCCCGACTTGGACCGGAAGTTCCTGGAGATCGTCGACAGTGGGGAACTCGAGGAGTTGGATACGTGGTCGAATGCGTTCATTGCCGGCGAGGGGGGAAACTCCGCGCATGAAATCCGCACCTGGGTAGCGGCTTTCGCTGCCCTGGCGGCCAGCGGCGCGTACACGACAGGCGTCCGCTACTACCGGCCGAGTCCCGAGTTGATCGCGGGCTTCGCGGTCCGGACGGCGGTGCCCGCATGACCGACCCGAGCTTCGACCACGAGGTCGACGTCTTGGTGATCGGCTCCGGCGGCGGAGGCATGACCGCCGCGCTGGCCGCGGATGCCGCCGGGCTACGACGCTGATCGTCGAAAAGTCCAGCCAGTTCGGCGGTTCCACCGCCCTGTCCGGCGGCGGCATCTGGGTGCCGGGCGCGCCTGCGCAGCGTCGGGCCGGCTACACACCTGCGCCGGACGAGGTCGTCGACTACCTGCGGCGCATCACCGACGGCCTGGTCAGCGATGCCCGGATCCGGCAGTACGTCGACTCCGCGCCGGAGATGATGGACTTCCTCGAAAAGCTCAGCCCATGGCTGGAGTTCGTCTGGAAGCCCGGCTACGCCGACTACTACCCGGAGCTACCGGGCGGCTCCGAACTCGGCAGCACCATCAACGTGCCGCCGATCGACCTGCGCGTGCTGGCCGACGAGGAGCAGGATTTGCTTACGCCGCTGGCGCTGGCGCCGCGCGGAATCTGGCTGGGTCCCAAAGAACTTCGCTCGTTCTATCAGGTACGGCAGTACTGGGCGGGCAAGGGCGTCCTGGTGAAGCTGGTCTGGCGGATGGTCCGGGCCCGCATATTCGGCGACCGGATGGCCGCCATCGGCCAGTCGTTGGTCGCGCGGATGCGGCTGGCGTTGAAAGACCGGGGTATCCCGCTATGGCTGGACACGCCGATGACGCAACTGCTCACCGACGACGACGGATCGGTGATCGGCGCCGTCGTGGTGAAAGACGGCACACCGCAACGCATCGGCGCGCAGCCGGGGCGTGATCGTCGCGACCGGGGGCTTCGACCACGACATGGCCTGGCGCAAGGAACACCAGCCGGCAGTGGACCAGGACTGGAGCTTCGGCAATCCCGCGGCCACCGGCGACGGCATCCGGGCCGGCCAGGAGGTCGGCGCCGCGGCCGACATGCTGGACGAGGCCTGGTGGTTCCCCGCCATCCAATGGCCCGACGGCCGAATGCAATTCATGCTCAACGAGCGGATGATGCCCTCGCAGTTCATCGTGAACGGTGCGGGCAAGCGGTTCATCAACGAGGCTGCCCCTTACATGGACTTCGCTCATGCGATGCTCGAAGGCCAGGAATCGGGCGTCACCCACATCCCGTGCTGGTTGATCACCGACCACCGCTCATTCCTCCGCTACGTGGTCGCCGGACACCTGCCGATCCCCAAGATCCCGTTCGCGCCCGTCCCCACCGGTCGTAAGATCCCGAAGGCCTGGCTGGAATCCGGCGTGGTGAAGGCGGCGAACACCTGGGACGAGCTGGCCGCCACAATCGGCGTGCCGGCCGATCAATTGAACCGTACGGCAGCGCGTTTCAATGAACTGGCGCACAAGGGTCACGACGACGACTTCAACCGAGGTGACAGCGTTTACGACAACTACTACGGGGACCCGACGCTGCCGAACCCCAATCTGTACCCATTGGGCAAGCCGCCCTACTACGCGTTCCGGATGGTGCTGGGCGACCTGGGCACCTCGGGTGGTCTGCGCACCGATGAGTATGCGCGCGTCCTGCGGGCCGATGACACCGTGGTCCGCGGACTCTATGCGGTGGGCAACGCCTCGGCTGCGGTTATGGGCCGCAGCTATGCGGGCGCCGGCGCCACCATCGGACCCGCAATGACTTTCGGCTACGTCGCGGCCAAACACCTCGTCAGTCAAAACTCAGCACCAATCAATTGTTCCGGAGGTACCAGTTGAAGATCTCACTGTTCTACGAATTCGCCCTGCCCCGGCCGTGGTCGGACGACGACGAGCACGTCCTGCTCAAGGACGCCTGGACGAGGTCGAGGCCGCCGACAAGGCAGGCTTCTCCACCGTCTGGCTGACCGAGCACCATTTCCTCGAGGAGTACTGTCACTCCACCGCCCCGGAGATGTTCCTGGCCGGCTGCGAGCCAGCGGACCAAGGACATTCGGCTCGGCTTCGGCATCATGCACCTGCCGCCGGCGGTCAACCACCCGGCCCGGGTCGCCGAGCGGATCGCCACGCTGGACCTGATCTCCGATGGCCGTGTCGAATTCGGTACCGGCGAATCCTCCTCGATCGGTGAGCTCGGTGGCTTCAACATCGACCCCGCCGACAAGCGCGCGCAGTGGGAGGAGGCGCTTGAGGTCTCGATCCGCTGCATGACCGAGGAGCCGTTCACCGGTTTCAAGGGCGAGCACATCCAGATGCCGGCCCGCAACGTCGTGCCCAAGCCGCTGCAGAAGCCGCACCCGCCGGTGTGGGTCGCCTGCACCCGGCCGGCGTCGGTACAAATGGCGGCCCAAAAGGCCTCGGCGCACTGAGTTTCGCCTACACCGGGCCGGGCCCGCTGACCGAGCGGGTGAACGGTTACTACAAAGAGCTGGAAGAAGTCGGTGTGCCCGTGACCCCGGCGATGAATCCGAACATCCTGGCAATCGGCGGTGACCTGTCGATGATGGTCGCCAAAACCGACGAGCAGGCCGTGCAGCGTCTCGGCATGGGCGGCGGGTTCTTTTCGTTCGGGATCATGCACTACTACATGACCGGCATGCACACGCCCGGTCGTACCGGCGTGTGGGAGCGTTATCTCCAGGAGTGCGAGAAGGATCCGACGCTGGCCTATGGACCGGGACGCGGCGCGATCGGCTCGCCGTCCACCGTGCGCGAGTTCCTGCGAGGCTACGAGGAAAGCGGTGTCGACGAGATCATCCTGCTGCTCAACCCGCGCAGCCACGAAGGCAGCATGGAGTCCATCGAGCTGATGGGCAAGGAGGTGCTGCCGGAGTTCATCGAACGGGACAAGAAGGCGGTGGCCGAGAAGGCCAAGCGTCTGGAGCCGATCATCGAGAAGATCGAGTCGCGCCGTCCGGAGCCGACCGCGCCGAAATTCGACGAGAGTTACTCCTTCGGTGGGCTGCCCACCGGCCGCGGCGGAAAGTTCACCGCGAGTGAGATTCCCGAGGCGATGGCCGAGATCAACGAGGGACGCGTCCAGGCCGCCCGGCGCCTCAAAGACGAGCCGAAGCAGTAGTCGTTGGGACAGATCGACGAGCTGTGGCGTTACGACGGCCGCCGCGTGGTAGTCACCGGGTGTGCGTCCGGCATCGGTGCGCATCTGGTGCGCCAGCTCACTGAGCTCGGCGCGCATGTCGTCGGCTTGGACAAGCAACAGCCAACCGGCGACATCGCGGAGTTCCACGCGATAGATCTCACCGACCCCTCAGCCATCGACCGCGCGCTGGCGTCGGTGGGCGATCGGATCGATGCGTTGTTCAATGTCGCCGGGGTGTCGTCCGGGGTCGGTGATCCGCTGCTGGTCGTCACGATCAATTTCCTCGGCCTGCGCTACTTCACCGAGTCGCTGGTGGGCAGGATGCCCGCTGGATCGTCGATCGTGAGCGTCTCGTCGCTTGCCGCCAGAGGATATCGGGAACATCAGCAGGTCACCGCGGGGCTGCTGCGCACTCACGCGATGTCCGACGGAATCGGCTGGTGCCATAGCCATCCCGAGGCATTGGCCGACGGGGGCTACCGATTGTCCAAAGAAGCGATCATTCTCTACACCATGAGCAAGACCGCGGAGCTCGGTGGCCGGGGCATCCGGATCAACTGCACGGGACCGGGCGTCACCGAAACTCCGATCCTCGAGCAGCTGCGCGGAGCCTACGGTCAGAATTTCCTCGACGACATCCCCAAGCCGTTGGGCCGGGTATCCGATCCCGCCGAACAGGCCGCCGCGTTGGTGTTCCTGAATAGTCAAGCCGCCAGCTATATTTCGGGCCAAGTACTGTGGGTCGACGGCGGCAATATCGGTGCCGCGGTGGCACGCGAACTCGAGGAAGGGCAAGCAGTGTGGCCAGCCTGACCGATTTCCGCCGGGTGTCCGGCGAGGTTTCCAACTGGGGGCGCTGGGGCGACGACGACGAACTCGGAACGCTGAACTTCATCACCCCGGAGAAGGTCGCCGAGGCGGCCGGTCTGGTCAAGCACGGCAAGGTCTTCCCGCTCGGCGTCGACTTCGGATCCTCGGGACCGCAGGGAGCTTTCAAGTTCCGGCACAACCCGATTCACACAATGACTGTGGACGGCGGCGACGCGTATTCGCTGCCGCGCTTCGGCCCCGAGTGGGCCGGCAACCCGAGTGCCCAAGAAATGGGGAAGTACTTCCAGGACGACCTGTTCCGCTTCAACGACGACATGATCGTCATGCCGCTGCAGTGCGCCACCCAATGGGATGCCCTCTCGCACGTCTACTACGAGGACAAGCTCTACAACGGATTCCCGGCCGACTCGGTCACCAGCTTCGGCGCGCGGCACTGCGGTATCGACAAGGTCGACGGCAAGGGCATCACCTCACGCGGTGTCCTGCTCGACGTCGCCCGGCATCGCGGCGTGCCGACGTTCATCGAACTGGGCAATCCGATCACCGCGGAGGAACTGGACGACGTGGCCCGGGCGCAGGGCGTGACGATCGGACGCGGCGACATCGTTCTGGTCAGGACCGGTTGGTGGGCAAGGTTTTCCGAGACCGGCGACGGCGGCGAGCCCGGTTCGGGGCTGGACTGGCTGTGTGCGTCCTGGCTGCATGCCCACGACGTCGCCGCGGTGGCCGCCGACAACCTGATGGTCGAAGATCCGATCTCCGCGGTCAAGGGAACCTTCATGCCGATGCACATGCTGTGCCTGCGCGACATGGGATTGATGCTCGGCGAGTATTGGGACCTCAACGCGTTGGCCGCGGACTGCGCCGCCGACGGCGTCTATGAATTTCAGCTCATCGCGCCGCCGCTGAGATTCACCGGCGCGGTGGGCTCTCCGGTCAACCCGATTGCGATCAAGTAGTGCAGATCCACAGCAGGACAACCACGATCGACGGCCTGACCACGCACTACCTGGAGGCCGGTCAGGGCGACCCGGTAATACTGTTGCACGGCGGTGAATTCGGGATCAGCGCCGAAATCAGCTGGGAGGCAACGCTGCCGGTGCTGGCAGAGCGCTACCGCGTGCTGGCGCCCGACATGCTGGGCTTCGGGAAGTCGGCCAAAGTCATCGACTTCAACGACGGCCGCGGGATGCGGATCCGGCACATCGCCCGATTCTGCGAACAGCTCGGCGTCGGCCCCGCGCACTTCGTCGGCAACTCGATGGGCGCGATCAACCTGCTCGTCGACGCCACGTCGGAGGTGCCGGTGCTGCCGATGCGCAGCCTGGTGGCCATCTGCGGAGGCGGCGAGATCCAGCGCAACCAGCACATGCAGGCGCTCTACGACTACGACGCCAGCCTGCCCGCCATGCGGCTGATCGTCGAGGCGCTGTTTCACGATCCGACATATCCGGCCGACGAGGACTACGTCAGGCGGCGGTATGAATCCAGCATCGCGCCCGGGGCCTGGGAGACGCTCGCCGCGGCCCGCTTTCGCCGGCCCGGCGCGCCACCGCCACCCGCACCTTCGAGCACCCGGGCGTACGACCGCGTCACCGTTCCGGTGCTGGTCATTGAGGGCGCCGGCGACAAACTGCTGCCGCCGGGCTGGGCTAAGGAGATCGCCGACCAGGTTCCGGACGGACGGTCGGCTGTGGTCGACGCCGCGGGCCACTGTCCTCAGATCGAGCAGCCGGCCGTGCTCAACGCGCTTTTGCTGGAGTTCTTGCGCTGACGGCGCGATAGACGCCGGCTTGCGTTCACTCGCTGGCGACGTCCCGTTTGTACCTGGTTAATCTAGTAGCCAGGTGAAGGGAGTGTCGAGCGTGAGCGATGCCGGTCCAGGTTCGCGGGAGGGGTCGCAGTTCGGGCCCTATCATCTGTTGCGTCTGATCGGCCGCGGTGGGATGGGCGAGGTCTATGAGGCCGAGGACACCCGAAAACGCCGGGTGGTGGCGCTGAAGCTGATCTCGCAGCAATTTTCCGGTGATTCGGTGTTTCGCACGCGGATGCAGCGCGAGGCCGATGCCGCGGGGCGGCTGACGGAGCCGCACGTGGTGCCGATCCACGATTATGGCGAAATCGACGGGAAGCTGTTTCTCGAGATGCGCCTGATCGACGGCACCGACTTGTCCACGCTGGTGAAACGTTCTGGCGCTCTGAGCCCGCCGCGTGCGGTGGCCATTGTGCGCCAGGTCGCGGCGGCGTTGGACGCCGCGCACTCCAGCGGCGTCACGCATCGCGATGTCAAGCCCGAAAACATTCTGGTCACCGATGACGATTTCGCGTACCTGGTGGATTTCGGTATCGCCCGTGCTGCCGCTGACCCAGGTCTGACTCAGGTGGGAATGGCGCTGGGCACATGCAACTACATGGCCCCGGAGCGATTCAGTAGCGACGATGTCACCTATCGCGCTGATATCTACTCGCTCGGCTGTGTCTTGGCCGAGTGCTTGATCGGCTCGCCGCCGTATCGCGGGGAGAGCATCGAGCGGTTGATCGCCGCGCATCTGACGGCGCCCGCTCCAAGGCCTAGTCAGCTTCGGCCCGGCAGGGTCCCTGTGGCGCTGGACCAGGTGATCGCCCGGGGGATGGCCAAAAACCCCAGCGACCGCTACAGCAGCGCCGGCGATTTGGCGTTGGCCGCTCACGACGCCCTGACGGAACCGGAGCAGCACCAGGAGACCAGGATTCTGCGCCGAGGCTATCTTGATCCGGACACCGCCCGGATACCGTCCGCAGCGCCGCAGAACGACCATCAGACGATGGCCCGTCCCGTGCCGTCCGGTGTCATCCGTCGTGGTCCGGCGCCTTTGGCCACCAGTGGGTCGAGCGGCTGGCGCCAGCAACCTGGACCGCCACCGCCCCCCATCGCGCGGCCGGCGGACTTCAGGCCATCAGCACCCGCGCGGGCGTCGCTCGACGGCAGAAGTAAACGGCGAATGCTCATCGGCGCGGCGGCCGTCGTGGCCGTTGCCGTCGTCGTCGCAGTGGGATATCTGGTAGTCGGCTCTTCGGGACCATCGCCCTCGGCGTCCGGCCAAACAGTGCTGCCATTCACCGGTCTGGACTACCGGCTGTCGCCGGGTGCGGTGGCGGTGGACAGTAACGGCAACGTCTATGCCGCCAGCCAGGGCATGTACGGCCGGGTGCTGAAGTTGGCATCCGGGTCGACCGCGCCGTCCGAGCTGCCGTTCAACGGGCTGTATCAGCCGCAGGGATTGGCGGTCGACGGTACGGGCGCTGTGTACGTCAGCGACTTCAACAACCGGGTGGCGAAGTTGGCGGCCGGGTCGAACGACCAGACCGACCTGCCGTTCAATGGTTTGAACTATCCCGAAGGGGTGGCGGTGGACACCGGCGGCAACGTCTATGTCGCCGACCGGGGCAACAACCGGGTGGTGAAGTTGGCGGCCGGTTCGAACGACCAGACCGACCTGCCGTTCGACGGTCTCAAAGACCCGGACGGGGTGGCGGTGGACCCGGCCGGCAATGTCTACGTCACCGACACCGACAACAACCGGGTGCTGAAGTTGGCGGCCGGGTCGAACACGCAGAGCGTGCTGCCGTTCACCGGCGTCAGCGCGCCGTGGGGTATTGCGGTGGACAGCAAGGGTGGCGTCTACGTCACCGAACACGACAAAAACAAGATCGCGAATTTAGCGCCGGGGGCGAACACGTCGACCGAGCTGCAGTTCGATGGCCTCAACACCCCGCTGGACGTAACGGTGGACAAGGACGAAAACATCTATGTGGCTGACCGTGGCAATGACAGGGTGGTGAAGCTGTCGGGCTCGTGACCGGGCGGCGAGCCGCAGCCGCGCGGCGCCGACGCGACAGCCGTTCATCCTGTGTTCATCGTTGATGGGGTAGTTGTTCACGGTAAACTCGGCGGTCTGATGACCCGAGTGTCGCCGAGCAGCGCATGCCTGCGGCGAAAGACGGTTTCGAGGCCTCGGTTGATCCGGCGGCGAGGGAATGGGTTCGTCATTCTGATTCGGCAGAGGAGTTCGGTGAAATTCATACGGTCGAGCGCAGCGGCGGGCCTGTTGACGGCTGTTGTCCTGGTGGCGGCTTCTTGCGGCGGTAATTCGGGCTCCTCATCGTCGGGCTCGAGCGCAAAAGTGGACTGCGGTGGCAAGAAGGAACTTCATGCCAGTGGGTCGACCGCCCAGGAGAACGCGGTCGAGCAGTTTGTCTACGCATACATCCGCGCCTGTCCCGGCTCTACCTTGGATTACGCCGCGATTGGATCCGGCAAAGGAGTGCAGCAGTTCATCGGTAATGAAACCGATCTGGCTGGTTCCGACGTACCCCTGGACCCCGCGAAGGGAGACTCCGACCGGGCGTCAGCGCGGTGCGGTTCGCCGGCCTGGGATCTGCCGACGGTGTTCGGACCCATCGCAGTCACCTACAACCTCGGCGGCGTGAATCAGCTGAACCTGGACGGACCCACGACGGCGAAGATCTTCAACGGCGCGATCACGACGTGGAATGACCCGGCGATCACGGCGCTGAACCGAGGTGTCACGCTGCCGTCGACGCCGATCCGAGTCGTCTTCCGCAGCGACAAGTCCGGTACCACAGCCAATTTCCAGAAGTACCTCGACGGCGCATCCGATGGCGCGTGGGGCAAAGGCAGCGGTGAGGTGTTCAACGGCGGCGTCGGGCAGGGCGCCGACGGCAACAACGGCACCTCGGCTGCGTTGCGGAGCACCGACGGCGCGATCACCTACAACGAATGGTCGTTCGCGGTGGGTAAGCAGTTGAGCATGGCTCAGATCATCACGTCGGCTGGCCCGGATCCGGTGTCGATCACCAAGGACACGGTCGCCAAAACCATTGCTGGGGCCACCTTCGCGGGGCAGGGCAATGATCTGGTGCTGGACACCTCGTCGTTTTACAAGCCGACGCAGGCCGGCGCCTATCCGATCGTGTTGGCGACCTACGAAATCGTCTGCTCGAAGTACCCGGATCCCGCGACGGGCCCGGCGGTAAAAGCTTTCATGCAGGCGGCTATCGGCCCCGGGCAAGATGGCTTGGACCAGTACGGATCGATCCCGTTGCCGCAGTCGTTCCAAGACAAGCTGGCGACTGCGGTGAACGCGATCTCGTGATCAGGCCAAGGGAGCGTCGATGGTGATCAGCGGGCCAGGTTCGCGGGAGGGTTCGCGGTTCGGGCCTTATCGGTTGCTGCGGCTGTTGGGCCGAGGCGGGATGGGAGAGGTCTACGAGGCCGAGGACACCCGAAAACGCCGCGCCGTTGCGTTGAAGCTGATCTCCCAGCAGTTCACCGGCAATCCCGTCTTTCGGGCCAGGATGCAACGTGAGGCTGACACGGCCGGGCGACTGAACGAGCCACACGTGGTGCCGATTCACGACTACGGCGAGATCGACGGGCAGTTCTTTGTCGAGATGCGCCTGATCGACGGCACCGACTTGTCCAGGTTGTTGAAGCGGCAGGGGCCGATGGATGCGCCGCGGGCGGTGGCCGTCGTGCGCCAGGTCGCATCCGCGCTTGATGCCGCGCACGCCGCTGGTGTGACACATCGTGACATCAAACCGGAAAACATCCTGGTCACACGGGATGATTTCGCCTATCTGGTGGATTTCGGCATCGCTCGCGCGGCCAGCGATCCGGGTTTGACCCAGACCGGGACGGCGATGGGCACCTATCGATATATGGCTCCGGAACGGTTCACCGCCGATGAGGTGACGTATCACGCCGACATCTATTCGTTGGCCTGCGTCTTGGCCGAGTGTCTGACCGGGTCGCCTCCGTTTCGGACGGATGGTGTCGAACGGGCGATCGGCGCGCACCTGACGCAGCCGCCCCCGCGGCCCAGTCAGCTACGGCCCGGCACGGTGCCGCCGGCCATGGATCACGTGATCGCCAAGGGCATGGCGAAAAGGCCGGAGGACCGGTACCACACCGCCGGTGATCTGGCCGCAGCGGCGCATGATGCCTTGACCGCTCCGGAGCAGCACCAGGCCGTCAGGATCCTGCAGCACGGCGAGGAAGCCACGTTGCGGCAACCCGCGGGGGACGCCTACACCATGGCCAGTCCCTCGCCCTCAAGCCTTGGCGGTGCCAGTTGGCGCGGATCTGGTGCGTCGTATCCCGTCGGCCGACCGGGACCCTCGACGTATGGTCGGCCGTCTCACGCCCCGGACTTCGCGCCCGCTGCGCCCGCGGTTCGCGACCGGTACAAGTCGTGGATTGTCACCGCAGCCGTAGTTTCCGCGGTGATCGCCTGTGTCGTCGCCGGTTTCCTGGTGGTCCGCGGACCGCACTCCGCGAGTTCGGCATCCGGACAATCCGTACTGCCATTTACCGGCCTGGATTTCCGGCTCTCGCCGGGGGCGGTCGCGGTGGACGGCGATGGCAACGTCTACGCCGCCAGCGAAGGCATGTACGGCCGGGTGGTCAAGCTGCCGGCCGGGTCGAATACGCCCGCAGTGCAGCCCTTCAACGGTCTGTATCAACCGCAGGGATTGGCGGTCGACGGTTCGGGTGCAATGTACGTCAGCGACTTCAACAACCGAGTGGTGAAGCTGACGGCCGGTTCGAACGACCAAACCGAGCTCCCGATCAGTGGCCTGAACTACCCGGAGGGGGTGGCGGTGGACACCGGCGGCAATATCTATGTCGCCGACCGGGGCAACAACCGGGTGGTGAGATTGGCGGCGGGGTCGAATGACCAGACCGATGTTCCGTTCGAGGGCCTCGCGCATCCCGACGGCGTAGCGGTGGATGCCGATGGCAACGTCTTTGTCGCCGACACCGACAACGACCGGGTGCTGAAGTTGGCGGCCGGGTCGAACACGCAGAGCGTGCTGCCGTTCACCGGTGTCAGCGTGCCGTGGGGGATTGCGGTGGACAGCGCCGGCGCCGTCTATGTCACCGAACACAACAAGAACGCGGTGCTGAAACTCGCGGCCGGGTCGAGCACACCCACGCAGCTGCCGTTCGAAGGCCTCAATACCCCGCTGGACGTTGTGGTGAGCAAAGACGGATCTATCTACGTCGCCGACCGGGGCAACAACCGGGTGGTGAAGCTCGCGCCGAGTTGAGTCAGCGACGCGACAACGCCAGAAAACGGGTCGCCGCTGCCGCGATCAAGTTGGCCGCGGCGACGACGATGATCAGCGTCAGCGCCGCGCCCCACACCCGCAGGAAGCCGGCGTGCTCTGGATTGCTCAACTCGGTGTAGATCAGCAGCGGCAACGTGGCCATGTTGCCGTGGAAGATGTCGTAGTTGATCGAGCGGCTGTATCCGACCAGGATCAGCACTGGCGCGGTTTCGCCGATGATGCGAGCTATCGACAGAAAAATGCCGGAGATGATTCCGGGCAGCGCGGTGGGAATGGCAACCCGCATGATGGTCTTCCACTTGGGAATGCCCAATGCGTAACTGGCTTCCCGCAATTCGTCGGGCACCAGCTTGAGCATTTCTTCGGTCGAGCGCACCACGATAGGCAGCATCAACAAGACCAAAGCCAGGGACACTGCGAAACCGCTCTGCGCAAATCCCAAGCCGGCGATCCACAATGCGAAGACGAACAGTGTCGCAACGATCGAAGGCACTCCTGCGAGCACGTCGACGGTGAAGGTAGTCACTCGGGCCAGCCGGTCAGAGCCGTACTCTGCCAGATAAATCGCCGTCAAGATGCCCAGCGGCACTGCCAATACGGTGGCTGCGCCCGCCTGCACCAGGGTTCCATACAACGCTTGATAGACCCCGCCGGCGAATTGCTCGGGCATCACGCCGCGCAACGAGTGGGTCCACCAGTCAACCGAGACGATGGCGTGCCAACCTCTTCCGACAACCACCCACAGCAACCAAATCAGCGGCACCATCGCGATCATGAACGAAGTCAGGAAAAGTGTTGCTGCGACGCCGTTTTTGATTCGGCGTCCGATGCTGATCTGTCGAGGGGTCGGCACTTTGATCGGCCGACTGAGAGTGCCGATGGGCGTCATCCGTTGACCTTCCCACCGCCGACCCAGCGAGCCGCCGCGTTGACCAGGAACGTCAGAACGAACAACACGAATCCTGCGGAAATATAGGCCCCGGTCGGCAGAGGCTCGGTGAATTCGCTTGCCGCGGAAGCGATCTTAGATGCAAATGTATAGCCGCCGTCGAACAACGACCAATGGCCGGGGCTGGCCGCCGCGCTGATGATGACCAGCATCGCCACAGTTTCTCCCAGCGCACGGCCCAAACCCAGCATCGAGGCCGCGACGACACCGCTGCGACCGAACGGCAGCACGGTCATTCGCACTACTTCCCATTTCGTCGCGCCCAGCGCTTGGGCAGCTTCCATCTGGATCAACGGGGTCTGCCGAAAAACTTCTCGCGCGACAGACGAGATGATCGGCAGCACCATCGCCGCCAGCACAACGCCGGCGGTGAAAATGTTGCCGCCGCCGACCAGCGAGACATTGCCTTGATGAAACAAGAACAGCCAGCCCAGATTTCGATTGAGGAATTTTGCGATCGGCTCGAGCTGCGGTCCGAGCACGAAGATGCCCCATAGGCCGAAGACGATCGAAGGCACCGCGGCCAATAAGTCGACAACCGCGCCGAAGGGCCGCGACAGCGATGCCGGCACGTACTGGGTGAGGAACACCGCAATGCCGACGGCGACCGGCACGGCCAATACCAGGGCGAATACCGAACTCAGGAGCGTGACCATCAACAGGTCGCGGATGCCGAAGGACAGGTGCGCGGGATCGGTGGTGTCAAACCGCGCGCTGGTGAAGAAGTTGACATGGTCCGCTCGCAGCGACGGGACGGCGCGCACCAGCAGAAATACCGCGATCAGCACAATCGCCAGCACGATCGTCGAACCGGCGGCCACGACCACCGACTTGAACAGTCGGTCGCCGTGCCGTGCCGTGTGTAAATCCACCGTTACCGTCTCGGCGGCCGGCGCGGGCCGGGACAGCAATCCTCGAACCATCGCGCCGCGAAGATCAAGAGATGGCGTTGACGGAGTCAGACAACTTCGACTTGAACTTGTCCGGAATCGGGATGTAGCCGTTGTCCGCCAAGCCATTCTGGCCGGGACCGATCGTGGCCTTCAGGAACGCTTTGACCGCTGTCCCGGTCTGCGGGTCGGGATATTTCGAGCACACGATCTCATAAGTCGCCAGCACGATCGGGTACGAGCCGGCCTGGGTCGGCTTGTAGAACGAGTCCGTGTCCAACACCAAGTCGTGGCCCTGCCCCTTCACCGTGGCGCCAGAAATCGTCTTACCGACCGAATCGCTGCTGATCGACACCGGATCGGGACCAGCCGATGTGACGATCTTGGCCATCTGCAGCTTCTGGGCCTGAGCGAACGACCATTCGTTGTAGGTGATCGAGCCTTCAGTGCTCTTGACGGCCGCCGACGTTCCGTCGTTGCCTTTACGACCTTCTCCGACGCCGCCGTTGAACGCCTTTCCGCCGCGTTTGCCCCACGCGCCGGTGCCGGCGGACTCCAAGTATTCCTGGAAATTAGCCGTCGTCCCGGACTCGTCGCTGCGGAACACCACATTGATCGGCTCCGCGGGCAGGTTGGCGCCACCGTTGAGCGCCTTGATCGCCGGGTCGTCCCATGTTTTGATCGCGCCGTTGAATATCTTGGCGGTCGTGGGTCCGTCGAGAGCCAGGGAGTCGACGCCCTTGACGTTGTAGGTGACCGCGATCGGTCCGAATACCGTTGGCAGGTTCCATGCCGGCGACCCGCAGCGCTGCTGAGCTTTGCTGGCCTCCTCGGCGCTCAGCGGCACGTCCGAGCCGCCGAAATCGGTTTGCTTTCCAAGGAATTCGTTGATTCCGGCGCCCGAGCCGTTGGCCGTGTAGTTCATCGTCTGGCCTGAGCAGGCCTGTTCGAACGCGTTGACGAAACGAGCCATGGCGTTCGCCTGGGCGGTTGAACCACTGGCTTTCAGACTTTGTTTGCCACCGCAACCGACGTTCGCAGCTGTCGAACCAGAGGTCGGACCGCCTTGACTGGACGCGTTGTTGTTATTGCTTCCGCACCCGGACAGCGTCAGCGCGCCGGCAGCCAGCACACTGATCGCAGCACCAAATCGATTGATTCTCACATCAGTTCCTTCGAACGGTCGGGTTGATGGCTGCTTCCACTGCGTAGCGAGGCCAACGCGGGCCACCGGACAGCGCTGACAGGCGGAAGCGTGGCGGCCTCAAGCCAACGCCGTGGAAATTCGACGTTAACAAATCGGCTCACCCGGCCGAACGTAGCACCGCGGTCTGGCCGAAGGCTGTGGGCGCTGTAAATCAATCGCTTGACTTAAGCGACGCCGCGCTTATTAACTCAGTGCATGGTCAACGAACTGCTCGGCAAGGTCGCGATCGTCACCGGCGGGGCCTCCGGCATCGGTGCCGGCATCGTCGAGAAGTTCCTGGCGGAGGGCGCGCGGGTGGTGATCGCCGACGTCGAACGCGAACGCGGGGAGACCCTCGTTTCGCAACTCGGTGGCGATGTCGCCTTCCGGCCTGTTGACGTTTCCGACCCCGAACAGGTCGGCGCCCTGGTTGCACATGCCGTCGAGACCTTCGGCGGCCTCGATGTGATGGTCAACAACGCCGGGGTGTCGAGCAAGATGCACCGCAGCTTCCTCGAGGACGACCTTGCCGACTTCCATCGCGTGATGTCAGTCAATGTCCTGGGCGTGATGGCAGGAACCCGCGACGCGGCTCGGCACATGTCGACCCACGGCGGCGGCTCGATCATCAACTTGTCGTCGATCGGCGGCATCCAGGCCGGCGGCGGGGTGATGACCTATCGCGCATCCAAGGCCGCCGTCATCATGTTCACCCAGTCGTCCGCAATTGAGTTGGCGCACTTCGACATACGCGTCAACGCCATCGCGCCAGGCAGCATACCCACCCCGATTCTGGCATCGTCGACCTCGGGCAAGTCCCGTGAAGAACTCGAGCGATTCGAGCAGAAGCTTCGCGCGCAGATGCGCGCGGACCGCCCCTTGCAGCGCGAAGGCACACCCGAAGATGTCGCCGAGGCGGCGCTCTATCTCGCCGGTGACCGGTCCCGGTACGTGACCGGCACGGTGATGCGCGTCGACGGCGGGACGGCCGCCGGAAAAGTGCTTCGGCGCCGCAGCGAGCAGGATAATTAAATCAATCGCTTGACTTAACCAAGGTGAGCGCGTTGACTGGCCGGGTGACCACCGCGAGGGCCGCGCGTAGCGAACGGGCCAGCACCACCCAGGAGTCGATCCTCACCGCCGCCGAGCGGTTGTTCGCCGAGCACGGCGTGTTCGCGGTCTCCAATCGCCAGGTCAGCGAGGCTGCCGGGCAGGGAAACAACGCCGCGGTCGGCTATCACTTCGGCACCAAGACCGACCTGGTGCGCGCCATCGAGCAGCGGCACCGCGAGCCCATCGAGCGGTTGCGCGAAGACATGGTCGCGCGGACCTGCGACTCCGACGACCCGCGCAGTTGGGTCGCCTGCTTGGTGCGCCCGCTGACCGACCACCTGGCGGCGCTGGGCAACCCGAGCTGGTACGCGCGATTCGCCGCCCAAGTGATGACCGACCCGGCGTACTACAACATCGTCGTCAAGGACGCGCTGACGTCCGCGTCCCTGGTCCAGGTGATCGACGGGATCAACCGCTGCCTCCCCGAACTCCCGATCGACGTCCGGGTGGAACGCAACCTGATGGCGCGCAACCTGCTGGTGCACACCTGCGCCGATCGCGAACGTGCTTTGGCCGCAGGCGCATCCGCGCCGTGGACATCCTGGGAGGCGGCCGGCACGCGCCTCATCGACGCGGTGGTCGGGCTGTGGCTAGCGCCCGTCACGCCCCACGATTAGAAGAAGTTGGTTGCACAAGATCATGAAAGTCTCTGTGGAACAGAACAAGTGCGCATCGTCAGGCAACTGCGTGATGCATGCGCCGGAAATCTTCGATCAGCGCGATGACGACGGCGTCGTGATCGTGCTCGACGAGAACCCGCCGGCCGAGCAGGCCGGCGCCGCCCGCAAGGCTGAGGCGGGTTGCCCCGCACTGGCCATCCACATCGAGGAGTGAGAAGTGCCCGACACGCTCACCGGTACAACGACCCAGGCGGTCTCTGAGGTCCCCGACTATCCGATGGAGCGCGTTGGCGGCTGCCCCTTCGCGCCGCCGCCGCAGGTGATGCAGTTGGCCCAGGCGCGGCCGCTGTCCAGAGTGAAGATCTGGGACGGCAGCACGCCGTGGCTCATCACCGGGTACGAGGAGGCCCGCACGCTGTTCGCCGACTCGCGGGTCAGCGTCGATGATCGCCGCCCCGGCTTCCCACACTGGAATGAGGGCATGCTGTCCACGGTGCACAAGCGGCCCCGGTCGGTCTTCACCTCCGATGCCGAGGAGCACACCCGGTTCCGGCGGATGCTGTCAAAACCGTTCACGTTCAAGCGGGTTGAAGGTTTGCGACCGGCGATCCAGCAGATCACCGACGACGCGATCGACGCGATGCTGGCCGGTCCGAAGCCCGGTGAGATCGTCACCGCGTTGGCGCTGCCGGTGCCCTCCCTGGTGATCAGCCAGCTGCTGGGGGTGCCGTACGAAGACGCGGAGATGTTCCAGCACCACGCCAACGTCGGCCTCGCGCGGTACGCCGCCGCAGAGGACACCATGAAGGGTGCGATGAGCCTGCACAAATATCTCGCGCAGCTCGTCGAGGCCAAGATGGAAAACCCGGCTGAAGATGCGGTGTCGGATTTGGCCGAGCGCGTCAAGGCGGGCGAACTGAGCGTCAAGGAAGCCGCGCAGCTCGGTACCGGGTTGCTGATCGCTGGACACGAGACCACCGCGAACATGATCGGCCTCGGAGTGCTGGCATTGCTGGAGCACCCCGACCAGGCGGCGGTGCTGCGAGACACCGACGACCCCAATGTCGTTGCCAACGCGGTCGAAGAACTGCTGCGGTACCTGTCGATCATCCAGAACGGCCAACGCCGGGTCGCCGCCGAGGACATCGAGATCGCGGGCGTGGTCATCCGCGCCGGCGAGGGCATCATCATCGACAACGCGCCGGCGAACTGGGACGCATCAGAGTTCAGCGAGCCGGACCGGCTGTACCTGCATCGGTCGGGGGCGGGCCAGCACGTCGCCTTCGGTTACGGCCGGCACCAGTGCGTCGGCCAGCAGCTCGCCCGCGCCGAACTGCAGATCGTTTTCCACACGCTGCTTCGCCGCGTGCCCACGCTGGAACTCGCGGTGCCGATTGAGGATGTTCCGCTCAAGCACGACCGGCTCGCATACGGCGTCTACGAACTACCGGTGACCTGGTGAATACGCTCGCCAGCCGACCCGGGCTAACTACTCTCGATAACACGATCCGAATGGAGGGCCACTGATGTCGCCTCAAACAAGCACCCTTTCGCTCTACCCGCCCGGAGGCTTTGGCGCGCCGAAGGATCGGCACGGCCAGGCTGACGGCATCAAAACCGGACTGCCCGAAGGCACCGTGGTGTTCTCGGCGGACAACCACATCTCGATCGCCGACGACATTTTCTACAACCGCTTCCCGGACGAGCTGAAAGAAAAGGCGCCGCGAATCTGGTACGAGGACGGTGCCTACCAGGTCGGCCGGAAAGGCCAGTCGTTCCTGCCGGGTGATTTCAGCGCCGTGCTGATGCAGTACGACGACCTTCCCGGTGCCGCCAGCACCAACATCCAGGCTCGGATTCAGGAGCTGCGTGAGGACGGCGTCGAGAAGGAACTCGCCTTCCCCAACGCGATATTGGCGTTGTTCCACTACCCGGACAAGCAACTGCGCGAGTTGGCGTTCCGGATCTACAACGAGTACATCGCCGAACTGCAGGAGCAGTCGAACGGCCACTTCTACGGCGCCGGGCTGATCAACTGGTGGGACCCGTCCGGTGCGAAGAAGACGCTGGCCGAGTGCAAGTCGCTCGGCCTGAAAACCTTTCTGCTTCCGTTGAATCCCGGCAAGGACGACGACGGCAATGTCATCGACTACGGCAGCGACGCGATGAAGCCGGTGTGGGACGAGATCGAGGCCGCGGGGCTGCCGATCAGTCACCACATCGGTGAGACGCCGCCGAAGACACCGTGTCAATTCAACAGCGTGGTCGTCGGCATGATGATCAACATCGACGGTTTCCGCGAGCAGTTTGCCAAGTACCTGTTCACCGGCATTCTCGACGACCACCCGAGTCTGCGGATCGGCTGGTTCGAAGGTGGGATCTCTTGGGTGCCATGGGCGTTGCAGGACGCCGAGCACCTGGTGGCGTCCTACCAGCACATGTTCAACCGGCCGCTCGAGCACGACGTGCGCTCCTACTGGCAGACCCACATGAGCGCGTCGTTCATGGTCGACCCGCTGGGGTTGCAGTTGATCGACCAGATCGGGGTCGACAAGGTGATGTGGTCCAGCGATTATCCGCACAACGAAAGCACTTTCGGCTATTCGGAGAAGTCGTTGGCCTCGGTCGTCGACGCGGTCGGTCCGGAAGCCGCCACCCGCATCGTCAGTGGCAACGTCACCAAGTTCCTGGGCTTATAGGGCCGCATGACGACCTTCTTGCCGGCACCCTCCTCTGCGCTGGACATTCCGGAGACCCCGGACCTCGATCGGATGCGTCGCGAAACCGGGGCGCGGCTGCGATCGGCGATGGCCGACCGCGGTGTGGATGCGCTGATCTTGTTGGGCAACAACGCCGTAGTGTATGCCACCGGGGTCAGTTGGCCCCTGGGGGACGCCGGTTTGTCCTACGTCGAGCGACCGGTCGCGGTGGTGACCGCCGACGACCCGCATCCACACCTGTTTCTGCCGTTCCGCGAGGGCGCCGCGTCGGAGTCGGGTCTGCCGTCTGATCATCTGCACGGGCCGGTGTACCTCGAATTCGATGAGGGCGTCGAGCATTTCGCGCGGATACTGCAGGATCTGATCCCGGCCTCCGCCGTGATCGCGGTCGATGAGCTCACCGGGGCCATGCGGCGGGCGCACGACCTGCTGTTCCGGTCCGGTCGACCGGCCGACGCCGCGCAGATCATCGGCACCGCGAAGCTGATCAAGACGCCCGACGAGTTGTCCTGCATGCGTACCGCCTGCCGGATCACCGACACGGCGATGGTGGACGTGCAGGCCGCACTGGCACCCGGTATCCGTCAGATCGACCTATCAGCCGGATTCATGCGCCGTGCCTTCGAATTGGGCGCGATGGCGAGCATGCTGGAGCCGATCTGGCAGGTGATGCCGAAATACAAGGCGGACGGCGTCTGGACCACACACGGCGATCTGGCTTTGCCGCTGTTGACTACTGAGCGTGAACTGGCCGCGGGCGACGTGCTGTGGACCGACGTCAGCATCACCTACCAGGGCTACTGCTCCGACTTCGGCCGCACCTGGATCGTCGGTCAGGACCCGACACCTCGCCAGAACGCACAGTTCCGCCGCTGGCGCGACATCCTCGACGCGGTGTTGGATGTGACGCGCAGCGGGACCAGCATCGCCGCATTGGGCCGAACGGCGACCGAGGCCAACGGCGGCACCCGGCCCTGGCTGCCGCACTTCTACCTGGGTCACAGCATCGGCGTCAATGCCGCCGAAATACCCATGATCGGAACGGATCTCGGTGACGAGTTCGACGAGAACTTCATCCTGGAGCCGGGAATGGTGATGGTGCTGGAGCCGGTCGTGTGGGAAGAGGGCACCGGTGGCTATCGCAGCGAAGAGGTCGTCGTCATCACCGAGGAAGGCTGGATTCCGTTGACCAACTACCCCTATGACCCGTATGGCGAGCGTTGACGACATGCAGAGCGCAGCGATGAGAAGGATTAGCGCACATGGGCACTGAGGTTCTGGCCGACGACCGCGCGCTGCGCATTGGCCGTCGGGAACGCGCCCTGGCCCAGATGGCCGAGCACGACCTCGACGTGATGGTGCTGGGCCGGCAGGCCAATGTCCGCTACGTGTCCGGCGCACCGCAGCTCTGGGTGGCCGGGACCCGGCCGTTCGGGCCGACCTGCGTGATCGTCCGCAAGACCGGCGCGATCCACCTGCTCAGCACCTGGGATGAAGGTGTGCCGGAGGACATCCCACACGAAAACCTGTACGGCATCTCTTGGAACCCGATGAACACCATCTCGGTTCTCCAAGGCATTGACGGTGCCGCCGACGCCAAACGGGTTGGCACCGACGCACTGTCGCCCGGTTTTGCGCAGCTGCTGCCGGTTGCCTTCCCGAACGCCGAGCTGGTCGACGGCGAACTGGCGATGCGCGCGGCGCGCCGGATCAAGACGGTCGACGAAGTGTTAGCGCTGCGGGAAGCCATTCGGGTCGCCGAGGCCGGCCTGGCCGCGGCGGTCGCCGAGCTGCGGCCCGGAATCAGCGAAAAGACGTTGGCCGGTGTGCTGTTGGAGGCGATGGCGGCCGGCGGCGTGAGCACTCCGTCCACCCAGGACGCCGCCTGGGTGACCGCACGCGAGCACCCGTGGCGGCGCGCCAGCGAGGACGGGCTGGTGCGGGACGGCGACCTGGTGGCCTTCTCGGCGGGTGTACTGGACGGTGGTTACACCGGCGAGGTGGGCAGAACCTGGCCAGTCGGCGACGTCGCGGGCGCCAGCGAGCTGTACCGGCGCTGGGATGCGCTGTGGGACAGGCTATATGAAGCTTGCCAGCAGGGTGCCCCGGCCATCGACCTACTTGCCGCCTATCAGGCGGCCGGCGAAGAACTACCCCCGATGCCGGTGGCACGTGGTCTGGGTCTGGGATTCGACCCGCCCGTGGTGTCTCACCACCTGCCGGCGACCGCCGCCGAGGAACAACTGGAGGCGGGCATGGTGCTGGCGGTCACCGGCTACGTCTGGGAGTCCGGTGTAGGTGCGGTATTCGGGCGAGAGGCGGTGTTGATCACCCCCGACGGTCCTGAGGTCCTCACGTCCAGCCCCTCGGCCACCATCGCGGTGGGCGCCTGACCGTGGCAGAGGGCGAGCCGTCCGTCGGCCGAGGAAATCATCCTCTACGACAAGGACCCGAAGACCAAGATCGCCACGATCACCGCCTGGTCGCTCCCGACGGTGATGACATGATGCTCGGCGACGCCATCGCGAGCGGGCTCGCCGATTCGGTCAGGGGTAACGACGCCAAGTTTCCGCCCGACTTCCGGTTGAGCAAGTCCGGCCGGGCGAAGAAGGACTAGGCGTGGCACCGCTACACGGCTACACCGTCGTCGAGCTTTCCACCGGGATCGCCGGCGCGTATTGCACCAAGCTGCTGGCCGACGGCGGTGCCCGGGTGATCAAAGTCGAGGCGCCGCAGGGCGATCCACTGCGCCGGTGGTCGGCGTCCGGCTCGGACATCGACGGCGATGCGGCGTTGTTCGGATTCCTGGCCGGATCCAAGCACAGCGTGGTGGCCGACCCAGCCGAAGACGCCGCGTTCGTCAACGACCTGCTGGCCGCCGCGGACGCGGTGGTGTGGTCGCGCGGATCCGCGGCGGCCGAGTCGTTCACCCCGGCGGCGCTGCGGGAGTCCCATCCGCATCTGGTGGTTACGGCGATCACCCCGTTCGGGTTGGACGGCCCGTGGCGCGATCGCCCGGCCACCGAGTTCACCCTGCAGGCGTGGTCCGGCGGCATTGTCGGGCTGGGCCGCGGATCTGCTGATCGCGCACCGGTATTCGTCGGCGGGCAGGTCGGTGACTATCTGACCGGTGCGTACGCCAGCGTCGCGACCCTGACGTCGCGGATGCGACAGTTGGAGACGGGAAGCGGGGAGCTTCTCGACCTGTCGATGCTCGAAGCGCACATTCTCGGCCTCACCTACTACCCGGTCACGTTCTTCGAGATGCTCGGCCGGCCGTGGCGGGATGCCCGCAAGCTCACCATCCCCGGAATCGCCCGCGCCAAGGACGGTTTGGTCGACGTCGGGTGCGGTACTGCGCAGCAGTGGTTCGACCTGTGCGCGATGATCGGACAGCAGGACTGGATCGACGAGGACTCGCCGCTGTCGATCACCGAGATGGCCAACGAGAAGGCCACCGAGATCTACGCCTGGTTCGAAACGCAGAACGCCGATGACATCCGCGAGCTCGCCACCGCGTTCCGGATTCCCAATGCACCAGTGGCCAACGGCGCCAACATCACCGAGCTCGAACAGTTCCGGCATCGGGGCTCGTTCGTCGCCAATCCCCGCGGCGGATTCAATCAGCCCGGTCCGCCCTATCGTGTGCAGCCCGCAATGCTCGTCGCGCCGCAGCCGGCGCCACGACTCGGTGAGCACACCGCGCACTACCGGGAGTCACGGCCGATACCGGCAGCGCGACGCGCAGTCAACGTCGCGAAGTGTTTGCCGCTGAACGGCATTCGCATCCTCGATCTGACCACCTTCTGGGCCGGTCCGAGCTGCACGCACTTTCTGGCCATGCTCGGTGCCGACGTGATCCACGTCGAGTCGACTCGTAAGCCGGACGGTACGCGGATGATCGCCGGCATCCCGGTCACCGAGGACCGGTGGTGGGAGAAGTCGCCGATCTTCTCGGCGCTGAACACCAACAAGAGGGGCATCACGGTCGACCTGCAGACCGATGCCGGTCGAGATCTGCTGCGCCGCCTGATCGCGACCTCGGACGTGCTGGTGGAGAATTTCACGCCTCGGGTGCTCGACCAGATCGGATTGGATTTCGATGCGCTGCAGGCGATTCGGTCGGATGCGATCCTGCTGCGAATGCCCGGTTTCGGACTGGACGGGCCATGGCGAGACAACCCGGCGTTCGCCTACGTCATCGAGGCCGCGTCCGGGGTGAGCTGGCTGACCGGCTATCCCGACCGCAACCCCTACGAGCCGTACTCGGTCGGCGACCCGAACGCCGGCATCCACGCCACCAACGCCCTGCTGCTCGCACTCGAGCACCGGCGGACCACCGGACAGGGTGCGATGATCGAGGCCGCAATGATCGACGCGTCGCTCAACATCGCCGCCGAACAGGTCATCGAATACTCTGCCTACGGGGCGCTGCTGCAACGCGCGGGCAACCGTGGTCCGGCCGCTGCGCCCCAAAACCTCTATCTCTCAGCCGATATCGACGAGTTCGGGCGCCTCGACAGCTGGGTCGCCATCGCGGTCGCCGACGACGATCAGTGGGCCGGGTTGCGTGCCGCGCTCGATGAACCCGACTGGGCGCGCGATACAGCACTGACCACCGCTGATGGACGCCGCGCACACCACGATCTGGTCGACGAGCAGCTGGCCGCCTGGTGTGAAACCCGGAGCAGTGATGAGATCGTGCGCTGCCTGTGGGATGCCGGCGTCCCGGTCGCCAAGGTGATGCAGCCACACCGGCAGACCGAGATCCCGCAGCTGCACTTCCGCCACTTCTTCGAGAACGTCGGGCACCCGATCAACGACACCACACCGCACAGCACCGTCCCGGTGCGGTTCTCGGCCGGACCCGACCACTTTCATCGAACCCCGGCGCCGTTGCTCGGCCAGCACAACCATGAGCTGCTGACCGAGATAGGGCTCAGCGCAGGCGAGATCGCCGAGTTGGAGGCTGAGGGCGTGATCGGTCACGTGCCCGGCATCGGGCGGCGGGCCGCGACCCGGTGAACTGACATCGGCTCCGGCTGGTCAGTGGCTCCAGCCTTCGTTGGTCTGCTCGTCGAACGTTCGGTCGATGCGATCGAACCGCTTGCGAATCGACCGGCGGGCCGCCGAATGTGGCAGCACGTAAAGACGATTGGCCGCGATCGCATCGACGGTCAAGCGGGCCACCTCGTCGACGTTAAGGGTGTCCGGCTGGGCTGGGGCGCCGGCCGACGCCAGCCCGTAGTCGGCACCCATAATGCGCTCCGAGTTGGAGAGCAGCTTGGTCTCGACGACCATCGGGCACAGCACTGACACCCCGATCCCATTGTCTTTGACCTCGCGAGCCAGGTTCTCGGCCAGGCCGACCACGCCGTACTTCGCGACGCTGTAGGCACCGAGACCAACGTTGGGCATCAGGCCGGCGAACGACGCGGTGAACGCGACATGGCCACCGCTGCCCTGCTCGAGCAGCCTGGGCAGGAACGCCTCGACGGTATGGATGGAGCCCCACAGGTCGATGTCGATCACCCAGCGCCAGTCGTCGTGGGTCATCTGCGCGATCGGTCCCGCGACCACGATGCCGGCATTGCTGAACACCACGTCGACCCGGCCGAGCAGCCGGAACGCCTCGTCGGCCAGCTGGTTCATCTCGTCGAAGGAGCGGACGTCGCACATCACCGGGTGCGCTTCGAAGCCCTGGCCCTGCAGATGTGCGACCGCCTGCTCCAGCGCAGGCTTGTCAACGTCCGCGAGCACGAGACGCACACCGCGCCTTGCCAATTCGGTTGCCGTAGCAAGACCGATGCCGTTGGCGCCACCGGTGATGACGGCACTTTTTCCAGCGAACTGCGCGTGAATGTCAGCCATCGCGCGACCGTAGCCGATCAGTCTGCGCGGGTGACGGCGGCCCCTTGCCGCATCGAAATCGACGCTAGCGCGCACCGCCTCGGCGTGTCGTCACGTTGGCGTCGTTTTCGGCGATGGTCACGACTACTTCAGGCAGCTGCCGCCGTCGACGGGAAGCGTGACGCCGGTGATGTAGCGCGCTTCGTCGGAGGCCAGGAACAGCACGGCGTTGGCGATGTCCTCGGGCTCGACCCACCCGATCGGCAGGGTGTGCATCAGCTGGCCGACGACCTTCATGTCCTCGGGGCCCGGGTTCTCCAGATCGGGACGGAACAGCCGCATCGTGCCGTCGTTCATGAACAGCGGGGTGTTGACGTTGGTCGGGTGCACGGAGTTGACGCGGACGTTCTGCGCGCCGAGTTCCACCGCAAAGGTGCGCATCAGGCCGACCACGCCGTGTTTGGCGGCGACGTAGTGACCGGTGTGCGGGTAGGCCTTGAGGCCGCCGACCGAGCTGGTCAGGATGATCGATCCGCCGTTGCCGCCCGCAAGGATATGCGGCACACCGGCTTTCACGGTCTTCCAGACGCCGCCGAGGTTGATGTCGATCATTGCGGTCCAGTCGGTCTCGCTGGTTTTGTCCAGCGTCTGACCACCGTTGCCGATGCCGGCGTTGGCGACGATGATGTCGAGTTTGCCCAGTTGCTCGACGCCGGTGTCCACCGCCTTCTTGAGCGCGTCGTAGTCACGGACGTCGACCTCGGCGGTGTAGATCCGGCGGTTGTGGCCCTTGACCAGGTCTGCGGTCTCGGCCAGATCCTCCGGTGTGGAGGCCGCGATCAGATCAACGGTGTCGATCTTCTTGCAGATGTCCACCGCGATGATGTCGGCGCCCTCCTGGGCCAACCGCACCGCATGCGCGCGACCTTGACCACGCGCCGCGCCGGTGATGAACGCGACCTTGCCCTCGACTCGACCCGTCATCGTTACCTCATTTCCTAGTGTGATTGCTCAACCGATGACCGCGGGCATCGTGTCCCAGCCACGCACGGTGGATGTCGGAGACAATGCGGCACGACTGAGGTCGACTTGCCATTCGGGGAAGCGCTTCAGAATTTCCTCGAGCGCGATGCGTCCCTCCAGCCGGGCCAGCGCCGAGCCAAGGCAGTAGTGGGTACCGACACTGAAGGACAGGTGCTGACGGGCTGGGCGATGAATATCGAAAACGTCGCCGTCGGGCGGGAACTGACGGTGGTCTCGGTTGGCGGCACCGATGAGCATCATCATCGCGCTGCCCTCCGGCACGGTCTGCCCGTAGTAGGTGATGTCGCGAGTCACGTACCGGGCAACGTGCGGCGCCGGCGGCTCGAAGCGCAGCAGCTCCTCGATGGCAGCGGGGATCAGGGCGGAATTGTCGGCCAGCTCGCGTCGCTGATCGGGGTGCTCGGCCAAAACCTTGCCGGCCCAACCGATCAGCCGCGTGGTGGTCTCGTTACCGGCGCCGGAGACGACGGCGATGTAGGTGAGCAGCTCCTCGCGGGTCAAGCGTCGTGTGATGCCCTTCTCGTCGGTGAATTCGACGTTGAGCAGATCGGTCATGATGTCGTCGGAGGGATGCTTGGCGCGCCAGTCGATGAAGTCGGCAAAGAACTCGCCGGTGTCCATCGCGGAGGAGGCATCCATCGGTTTGCCTGCCTCGGTGCGCATTTGGTCGATTTGTCCGGTCGCGCGCGGCTTCCTGGTACTCGTCGGGAACGCCGAGCAGCATGCCGATCACCCGCATCGGCATCTGCGCGCCGAGGTCGCCGACGAAGTCGAAGCTGCCGCCGCCGATGAGCGGATCCAGACTGTGCGCACAGAATTCGCGGATCTTGGGTTCGAGGTCGTTGATCTTGCGCGGGGTGAACATCCGCGCCAGCAGTTTGCGGTGCACGTCGTGGATCGGTGGATCCTCGAAGATGATCACCCCGGGCGGGATGTCGATGTTGGCCTTGATCAGCTCGATGATCGCGCCACGGGCCGAGCTGAAGGTCTCGTGGTCGACCAGAGCCCGGTCCACATCAGCGAACCGGCTCAGCGCGTAGAAGTCATGCTGCTCGTTGTAGTACAGCGGCGCCTCTTCGCGAATCGCCCGGAACGCCCGGTACGGGTCGGCATTGATCTCCACGTCGTACGGGTCGTAGTAGACGCCGTCGGGTGCAGTCACCGTCACTGAGTTTCGCCTCTCGCCGCGCGCGCATAGGTGGTGGCGCTAAGAATCTGCGGCAACTCTGTCATCAGGCGGCAGCGGGTGTCAACGCAAGATCCATTTTCGCTACCTATCATTCTTTGATAGCGAGAATCACCTTCTCAAAGACCGCCTTGATGTGCGATATGCGAACGCTTGTACCTCATGGGCCGCCCGCATCGCCGTCGCGACGGAAGCGCAGCAGAGCCTCCTGGGCGTACGACGCGACCAGAGTCCCGTCCTCAGCGAGGACGTCGCCGCGGCCGTAGCAGCGGCCGTGCGCCAATACCGGGCTGTGTTGTCGCAGGAGCAGCCATTCGTCGGTCCGGAATAGCCGGTGAAACCACACGGTGTGCGACGTCACGGCGGACGTGAAGTGCGTTCCGTTGCCCCGGTGGCTGAATCCTTCGAGGGGGCGCAGGGCGGTGCCGATCAGGGTGAGGTCGGTGGCATACGCGGTCAGGGCCGGTGCGAAGTCGGCGTCGACGGCCGGGGTCCGCATCCACACCTCGAATCGCGGTGGGCCGGTGGTGGTCGTGCTGATGTCGTCGGCGCTGCGGGTCTCCCACGGGATCAGGTCGAGTTCGACCCGATACGTCGCATCCAGCAGCGTCGAAACCGGTTCGCAGTCTTGGTTTTCCGGGCCGTCCTCACTCGCGTGCAGCGATACTGCGGCGCTGGCCAGCACGGCGTGCGGTTGGCGGGCGGTGATGGACAGCGAGGCAAACGAGCGGCCTTCGTGCTGACGGGTCGACCGGTAGCGGATCGGCTCGGTGGCCCGCCCCTCGCGGGCGAACACCGTATGTAGCGATTTGACCGATTTCCCGGGGCAGGTCAGCGACGCGGCCCGGATGAATTGTCCGAGCAATTGCCCGCCGAACACCCGGTGGTAATCCAATTGCTGGCTGACGCCGTCGAACTCCAGCACGTCGTCGGCGCCGGCGGGACCGCTCGCGCGGTGCAGATCGAGGCAGCCGAGCAGGTCTGTCCAGAGGTCCGGCACGCAGCGAGTGTAAGTTAAATTCTCGCCGACCGGTAAGCTGATTCTCGGCCGGCTAGTCGCCGACGAAGCCCCGCGAGCAGAAGTCCCAGACCTCGTCGGCGGTGATGGGGTGCACGGTAGCCTCGTCGGGGCCGCCGCTCGACTGGGCGATGAACATCACCGTCTGCATGGTCATCGCCGCGATCCGCTTCGGGTTGATGCCTGATCGCAGCTCGCCGGCCTCGCTGGCGGCTTCCATCAGCTCCGTGAGCAAAGTGACCAGCGGCGCGTGCGCGATCTTGACCTCGTCCGGATGCGAGACCAGCAGCCGCGGAGCAAAGTCGGTGAACAACGGCCGTTTGGCGCGCCGGGTCCGGACGCGACGCCTCGAACAGCAGCTCGACGGCGACTTTCAGCCGCTCGATCGGGATCGCTGTGATTGGCCGTGGCGGCGCGGATCTGGTCGGCCGAGCGGCTCAGCGCGTCTTCGAAGAGTGCCAGCAGCAGTTCATGCTTGCCGTCGAACTGCAGGTAGAAGCTTCGCAGCGACTGGCGGAGCGGTCAACGACCTCTTGCACGGTGAAGTCCGTGCTGCCCTTCTCGATGATGATGGCCTGGGCGGCATCCAGGAAACGCTGGACGCGCTGCGCGGCCCGTAGCTTCGCTGTCTTGATGGACCGCTCGACGGCGCGCTGCTTCCAGGCCGGCTCTTCGCTGGGGCTGGTCACGGGCGGCTCAGAGATTGCCGCGAGGGAAGAACATGATTGGACTGTACCGGAGAACGCCGCGTCATTGGTGTGCTATCCCCCTCGCGGGACGACGTGTCTGAGATTGTAACTTTCCCTTGGCGAGAATAGTATTCTCTCACCGCTCCGCAGGGAAGCGGAATGCGAATTACGGAGCGGATATGCAGCTGACCTTCGACGCGGACGTCGAAGCATTCCGGGCCGAATTCGTCGCATTTATCGACGAGCACCGGCCGGCCGAAGCGGACGCCGTGCAGCGTTCCCGGTCGTCGTCGGACGTCCCGCCGTGGGCCCGGCAATGGCAGCGGCTGCTGTTCGACCGCGGCTGGCTGCTGCCCGGGCAGCCGCCCGAGTTCGGCGGCCGCAATGCGAGGAGTGTTGCAGCAGTACGTGCACGCCGAAGAGTTGTCCCGGCGCCGGATCTACAAGAGCTTCAATCCGCAAGGCGTCGGTATCATCGCGGCGTCGCTGCTGTCATTTGGGACGCCGGAGCAAAAGCGGCAGTGGGCGGTGCCGATTCTGCGGGCCGAGATCACCGCATCGCTGGGTATGAGCGAGCCGGGCGCCGGCTCCGATCTCGCCTCGCTGCGCACCGCCGCGGTCCGCGACGGCGACCACTTCGTGGTCAACGGACAAAAAGTATGGACGTCGGGCGCCCATGACGCCGACGTGTTGTTGACCTTCGTGCGCACCGACCCGGAGGCAGCCAAGCACCAGGGGATCAGCGTGCTGCTGATCCCGACCGACAGTCCGGGCCTGACGCGCCGGCCGTTCGCCTCGGCCGCCGCTCGCGACGACGAAGACTTCAACGAGGTGTTCTTCACCGACGTGCGCGTGCCGGCCGAGAATCTGGTCGGCCCGCTCAACGAGGGTTGGCGAGTGGCCAATGGCTCGCTCGGACATGAGCGCAACATGCTCTGGATGGGCTACGCGGACCAACTGCTGGAAATGACAGTCGATTTCGAGCCCATCGGGGAATTCGAGCGTGATCGGTACGCCACCCTGGTGATGGATCACGAGGCGCTGCGGCTACTGGGTTCGGTGACGCTGGCACGGGCCGCCCGCGGCGAAGAGGACGTGGCGGGCCAGTCCGTGCTCAAGCTGCTCGGGTCCGAGGCCGTCCAGTCTGGGACCGAGCACGTGCTGGGCGCCAGCCGCGTCGACGGGCTGGTCCACCCGGCCTTGACCGGGCCCTACGCCCCGCTGAATTTGGACTCGCACTTCGGCAGTTGGTTCGACCGTTACCTGCGTACCTTCGCCGCGACCATCGCCGGTGGCACGTCGGAGATCCAGCGCAACATCATTGCGCAGCGGATCCTGGGTCTGCCGCGAAACTAGAGTTGCAATCAGGCGCGGCGCAAAGCCTTTGTCGCGCAACACCGCTCCGGCCTCACGGGTCAGGTCGCGGGAACTGCCGAGCAGGCCGTCCAGCACCAGCGCGCGCTTGATGTGGCGTTGTAGGTCGTGCTCGGCGGTGAACCCGATGCCGCCGAGCACCTGCTGGCAGTGCCGGGCCGCGGTCAGCGCGGCCTGCCCCGCGGCGGCCTTGGCGAGCACGAAGCCCAGATCGTCGGCTTCGGCCGCGGCCGCCACCAGCGTCGCCTCAGCACCCTCGATCGCGACCAGCGTTTCAGCCAGCCGATGCCGGATCGCCTGGAACGACGCGACGGGCCGCCCGAATTGTGTGCGGTCCAAGGCGTGTTGACGGGCCAGCGCCAGCATCGCGCGACCGGCGCCCACCAGCCACCAGCCGAGCGCCTGCCGTCCGGGTCCGAGCGGAGTCGAGTCGCCCTCGGCGACAGGGTGTATCGGCAAGTCGTCGCCGAGCACCGAGCCCGGCTCGCCGGTCCGGGCCCACACCACCCAGGAGTCGCCGGTATATCGCAGCGGCACCGTGCCGCCGCCCTCGCGGCCGGCCGCACGTAACACCACATCGTTGAGCACTGGCGCGTGGGCGCCCGTTTCGCCGAGCAGCCGGAACACCAAAGGAACCGCGGAGTCGGGCATTTCGTCGAGCATTTCGAGCCAGCCCAACTCCGTCAGCGCGGTGTCGAGCCGCCGGCCCGACACCGTCGTCATCGTCTTGCGCAGACCGTCTTCGAGCAGCTGCCAGGATTCGCTGTCCACCGCTATTCCTTGCCCAGGTCCAGCAGCCGGCGCGCGATGATGTTGCGCTGGATCTCGGCGGTACCGCCGTAGATGGTCGACGCCCGGGAATAGAGGAATTCCGACCGCCACGGGCTGTCATCCAGCTCGACCACGCCGGGCAGCAGATCGCGCACCGTGTCGTAGAGCCGCTGCTCGGCGCCGGCCAGCAGCACCTTGTCGATCGATGTCTGCGGACCCAACGACTCGCCGTCGGCCAGCCTGTGCTGGGTGGCACGTGACCGACAACGCAGCGTGTGCAGTGCGAGATAGGCTGCGCCGAGCTCGAATTCGTCCGGCTCGTTGGCCTCGGCGATCAGCTCGTCGAATCGCGAGTAGAGGTAGGCGATGCGCTGCCAGAAGCAGGTGGAGCGCTCGTAGGGGAGCAGGTCCATCGCCAGGCGCCAACCGTCGCCGGGATGGCCGAGCATGCGTTCGGCCGGCACCACCACGTCGTCGTAGTAGACCTCGCAGAACTCGTCGACCCCGTGCATGGTGCGCAGCGGGCGCACGGTGATTCCGGGGGTGTCCAGGTCGACGAAGAACGCGGTGATGCCGTCGTAGCCGGGCGCGGTTCGGGTGAGCAGGATGCACCGGGTGGAGAATTGCGCGTAGCTGGTCCAGACCTTCTGTCCGTTGATGATCCAGTTGTCGCCGTCCTGCACCGCGCGGGTCGTCAGCGACGCCAGGTCGCTGCCTGACCCGGGCTCGGAAAAGCCTTGGCACCACTGCTCTTCACCCCGGAGGAGGCGCGGCACCATTTCCGCGGCGAGTCCGGCCGGCGCGTAGTCGATCATGGTCGGCGTCAGCACTTCGAGCATCGAATAGGGCCCCGGTTCGGCCAGGCGACGACCCACCACTTCTTCGCCGACGACCGCGCGGAGTATCGCGGGACCGCCCAACCCGCCCACCTCGACCGGCCAGCCGTAGCGCATCCAGTCGGCGTCGTACAGCTCCCGGCTCACGCGGGCCATCTGCTTCATGTGGCCTTCGAGCGAATGATCCGGCCCGGGAGTCAGGTCATGCTCGGCGAGCCAGGCCCGAAGATCCGCGCGGAACTGCTCGACCCTCATGCAGAGTCGGCGGACGCCGATGGTCGCCCGATTGCGTGCGGGCGACCCGAGTCGTGGGTGCCGTTGCGCCGAATGAAGGTCATGGCACGGGTTTTCAACCGCCAGCCGTCATCGGTCCGCACGTAGTTGTCCTTGTAATAGCCGATCCGCATGTCGTGCGTGGCGTGGTCGATGAAGCACAGCGGCTGGGTACCGGTCGCGGTGTCGCCATCGAGGTCGATCACCGGGGTCGCGGTCATGAACAGACCCTTGGGTGCGGCGTCAACCAGCACGGGAAACCGGTCCAGTGAATAGGTTTCGCCGAACGCGCTGTAGGTGCCGTCCGGGGTGAAGACGGCGACCAGCCCGTCGATGTCTTCCTGCGTGATGGTCACCGCGTAGCGGGCCAGCAATTGCTGGATCTCGACGAGGTCCTCAATTCGCTCCGACATAGACTTTGCCGCCTTTCATCACAAAGTTCACCTTCTGCGTTACGGCGATGTCCGACAACGGATCTCCCGGCACCGCGATGATGTCGGCGAGTTGCCCCTCGACGAGGCGGCCGCGGTCGGTGACATTGATCAACTCGGCCGCGACGGTCGTGGCCGCCCGCAACACCGCCAGCGGCGGCATGCCCCATTCCACCAGCGTGACGAGCTCGTCGGCGTTCTTGCCGTGCGGGATGGCCGGCGCGTCGGTGCCGACCGCGATCTTCACCCCGGCCTCGTAGGCGGCCTTGATCGACGTCTCCGCCTTCGGGAACATCTCGGCGGCCTTGTCCTGCAATTCCTTTGGAGCGCGGGAGACGTCCATCGCCTGGGCGAGCCTGCGGGTGGTCACCAGGAAGCGGTCGTTGTCGACGAGCATCTGGATGGCCTCGTCGTCCATCAGGAAGCCGTGCTCGATGCAGTCGATGCCGCACGCGACCGCGTGCTTGACCGCCTCGCGCCGCCGTGCGTGTGCGCGGCGACACGTAACCCGCGCCGGTGCGCCTCGTCGACGATCGCCCGCAGTTCCTCGTCCGAATAATGTTGCGCGCCGGCCTCGCCGGTCAGCGACATGACACCGCCCGACACGCACACCTTGATCAATTGGGCGCCGTGCTTGATCTGGTAGCGCACCGCCTTGCGGACCTCGTCGACGCCGTTGGCGATGCCCTCCTCGACCGTGAGCTCGAGCGCGCCCGGCATGAACGCGGCGAACATCGTCGGGTCGAGGTGTCCGCCGGTCGGCGTGATCGCGTGGCCCGCCGGCACGATTCGGGGCCCTTCGATCCAGCCCGCGTCGATGGCCTTGCCGAGCGCAACGTCGAGCAGGTAGCCGCCGGTCTTCACGAACAGGCCGAGGTTGCGCACCGTGGTGAAGCCGGCATGCAGCGTGCGTCGGGCGTTGCCGACGGCGCGCAGCACCCGCGTCGGCGGGGTCGTCCTGCACCTGGGACAGGCCGGGGTTCTCGCCCGCGGCCACCCATCAGCAGGTTGACTTCCATGTCCATCAGGCCGGGCAGCAGGATCGAGTCCCCGAGGTCGATGACGGTGTCTTCGGGCCGTCGGGCCCGAGCCGCCGACGCCTGCGATCCGGTCGCCCTCGACGCGCAGGATGCCGGGCGAGATGATATCGCCGGCATCGATGTCGAGCAGCCCGGCGGCCTTCAGCGTGAGCACCGGTTAGATCACCGGCTCCCGAAGCAGCTCTACCCAGGCCGCCCCGCTGTCGGGGACACGCGGTTGCTTCCACGCCTCGATCGGGAACGACACCATTACCAGCGACTGCATGATGTGCATGAGCGTCCTTGCGTCCTCGGGCAGATCGTCCAAGGGAAACTTATCGCAGTACGCGATGACGTCGTTGAGCTTGGGAAATGCCACGTCGTAGAACGCCTGCATCTCGGCCATCGACGAGGCCAGCCGTTTGGCGTAGCGCTCGGGCTCGGTGGCCAGATCCCAGTCGAGATATCGGTTCCAGAGCGGCGAATTCAGACGGTAGCGCCATTGTTTTGGTACTCCTTCACGTAGTCGCCGGTCGTCTTGTGCAGGTGGCGGATCAAGACTTCCTGGTCGCACAGCAGGAACTCCTTGACCGCCCGGGTGCCGATCATGGTCTGGGTCGCCTCCAGCGTGTTGGCGTCCTGCAGCGCGTATTCCTTGAACGTCACCGCAGCCAACTCCTGGGCCAGCCGTTCGCGCGCGTTACGCGGCGGAACGAAGTACAGCGTCGACTCGAAGATGTGCTTGTCGACCGCGGTCGGCCAGTAGTGGTAGGTCAAGAACCAACCCGGCTCCCAGATCAGCAGCATGAAGTTCGGGAAGAACAACCACGAGTCGATGCCCCACTGCGGCACCCGCTTGGCGTTGACACCCGGTGGCATTTCCAGGTTCTCGATGATCTCCGGCTTGTCCCAGGGGCCGAACAGCCCGCTGCGCAGCACCTGCTCGATCGGCTTGACCATGCTCATGTCCTTGGGCGGCGACATGACCGCCCCAGGTCGACGCATGGTTGTGCGGGCCGGCGATCTCGTAGGCCAGCGCCTCGTAGCCGAACTTCTGGAGCTTGGCGGCTTCTTCCTTGGTGTGCCTGCTTCTGGTGCAGGATCGGCGCGTGGTAGAACTCGATGAACGCGTCGATGAACAGCTTCCAGTTACTGCCGACCTCGGCACGGTAGGAGTAGGTTTCGGTCATCTCGCCGAATGGGTAGCCCTCGATGCTCTTGGCCAGCGGGCCCAAGTAGTCGACCAGCGGCGCCGCGTTGTCGTCGAAATTGATGAAGATGAAGCCTTCCCACACCTCGCAGCGGACCGGTGCCAGTCCGTAGTTGCCCTTGTCGAGGCCGAAGAATTCCTCTTCCTGCTGAACAAAGGTCAGCTCACCGTCGAGGCTGTAGCGCCAGGCGTGGTACTTGCAGGTGAACTGCCGGCAGGTGCCGGACGTCTCTTCATTTGGAAAGTCGTTCCACACCAGTTTGTTTCCGCGGTGGCGGCACACGTTGTGATACGCCTTGACCGAGCCGTCCTTGGTCTTGACGATGATGACGGACGTGCCCTTACCCGCCGACGGCATCTCCTTGGTGAAGTAGCTGCCCGTGCGGGGGAGCCGGTCGATGCGGCCGACGTTGAGCCAGGTCTTCTTGAAGACCGCTTCGCGCTCGGCCTCAAAAAACGCCGGGTCGATGGAGTCGGTGTAGTCCACCGGATCGGTGCCTAGGTCCGGGTAATTCTCGGTCCAGCTGCCTGCGGCGGGCTTGGGGAAGTGTGCCAACGTTCTTACCTCTCTTCTGTTACGGCGCGGTTCTTAGCGCCGCTTCTTCTATCGCTTCGCTCTGCATCGTCGCCGGCGCGGTGGTCTTCGACCTCGACGCCAAAAGTGTTCAATGCCAGTGCAAGCGCTATGTAGTTGCCGGTGGTGAAGACCAGATCCATCCGCTGCTGCTCGTCGAGCCGCTCACCGAGCGCCGCCCAGGTCTGATCGGAGAGGTTGCTCTTCTCGTCGAGTTCGTCGACGGCGCGCAGCACCGCGCTGTCGAAGGCATCCGTCGACTGGCCGCGCTGCGCGGCCTCGACGTCAGCGTCGGCCAGGCCGACTTTCTTGGCCATGTTGACGTGATGCGTCCACTCGTAGCCGCACTCGCGGCGATGCGCGACGCGCAGAATCACCAGCTCGCGTACCCGCGGCGGCAACGTCGACCCGTATAGCAGGTAGGTGCTGAATTTGAGATAGGCGCGGGTCAGCTTCGGGTGGCGCACCAGCGTGGACAGCAGCGTGCCGGCGTCGTCGGGGTTGCGCCGCTCCTCGGGAAGCATCACCGACACCGCATGCCGGGCAGCGTCGTCCCACTCCTCCGCCGGCAACGGGGACAAACGCATACGGGCTCCTCAACTAAGAGAATCTGATTCTCAAATTTGATCAATAGGTTTCCATGAACTTCCGGATTGGTCAATATCCGGTCGTCACCTGCGTCGACA
>CAWIKT010000019.1:0-16515 GCA_963836555.1 uncultured Actinomycetota bacterium
TCTTTGCGCATAGTACGGCGAGAAGCAAACTGCACCCGACGGAAAAGTGACGCCGAGATGGACACTCGGGTCGCGTCTCGGACATCTCGACCAGCAAGATATTGGCATGAGCCAGATGGCGCCGTCCTTGCTCGAACTCGCGGGACGATTCGGGATCTCCACTGCATACGAAGACTGGAGCGGCCGGCGGGTCGACGTCCCGGAAAGCACCGTGATCGCCGTGCTGGCCGCGCTCGGCGTCGACGCCGCGGACGAAGCGCAACGCAACGCGGCGCTGGCGGCGCACGACCGGGCGCACTGGTCGCGCGCGCTGCCGCCGACGATCCTGGACCAAGCGGGCGCCCAGACGACGTTCTGGGTGCACGTGACGGACGGCCAGCCGGCCGAGGTGTGGCTCGAGCTCGAAGACGGCACCGTCCGTACCGGAATCCGTCAGGTCGACAACTTCACCCCGCCGTTCGAGCTGGACGGCCGTCGGATCGGCGAAGCCAGTTTCGTGTTGCCCGACAATCTGCCGCTGGGCTACCACCGGGTGCACCTGCGCTCCGGCGAGGACGAGGCGGACGCCGCGGTGGTGGTGACACCGGCGTGGCTGGGGGTGCCCGAGCGGCTGGGCGCGCGCCGCACCTGGGGCCTGGCGACACAGTTATATAGCGTCCGATCCCGCCATTCCTGGGGCGTCGGCGACCTGACCGACCTCGTGGACCTGGCGGTCTGGTCGGCATCGGTGCACGGCGCCGGTTATGTGCTGGTCAACCCGCTGCACGCCGCCGGACCGACCGCGCCGATGGAGCCATCGCCGTACCTGCCGACCTCGCGCCGGTTCGTCAACCCGCTGTATCTGCGGGTAGAAGCCGTTCCCGAATTCGCTCAGCTGTCCAAGCCAGCCCGGGTGCGCCGGCTGCGCGACGGCGTCCAGAAGCACGCCGCGGCGCTCGACTCGATTGACCGGGACGCGGCGTGGGCGGCCAAACGAGCGGCCCTTGAGCTGGTTTTCGCTGTTCCGCGGACCGCCGGCCGTGACCTCGCCTTCGCGGCGTATCGCGCGCGGGAGGGCACGGCGCTCGACCAATTCGCCACCTGGTGCGTACTTGCCGAAAAGCACGGCGGTGACTGGCATCAATGGCCCGAGTCGTTGCGTCATCCGGGCGCCGAAGGCGTCACCAAATTCGTCAAAAAGCATTCGGCTGCGATTGATTTCCATCGTTGGCTGCAGTGGCAACTCGACGAGCAGTTGGCCGCCGCGCAGACCCAGGTGGTGTCGGCGGGCATGTCGTTGGGCGTAATGCACGACCTCGCCGTCGGGGTGCATCCCGACGGCGCCGACGCCTGGGCACTGCAGGAGGCGCTGGCCCTCGGCGTGTCGGCCGGCGCTCCCCCGGATGAGTTCAACCAGCTGGGCCAGGACTGGTCACAACCGCCATGGCGACCGGATCGCCTCGACGAATTGGAGTATCAGCCGTTCCGCGCCCTGATCCGCAGCGTGCTGCGGCACGCCGGTGGAGTGCGTATCGACCACATCATCGGGTTGTTCCGGTTGTGGTGGATCCCGCAGGGTCAGCCGCCGACCGAGGGCACATATGTGCGTTACGACCACGATGCAATGATCGGCATCGTCGCCTTGGAGGCCCACCGGGCGATGGCGCTGGTGGTCGGCGAAGATCTCGGCACGGTCGAGCCATGGGTCCGCGACTATCTGCGGGCGCGTGGCGTGCTGGGCACGTCGATTCTGTGGTTCGAACTCGACCGCAGCGGGGCGGGAGGTCCGTTGCCGGCGGAACGCTGGCGTGAGTATTGCCTGTCCTCGGTGACCACCCACGACTTGCCGCCGACGGCCGGCTACCTCGCCAATGAGCATGTGCGACTGAGGGATTCGCTCGGACTCCTGACCCGACCGGTGGACCAGGAGCTTGCGTCCGCGGAAGCCGAGCAGGCGGCCTGGCTGGCGGAGCTGCGCCGGGTCGGCTTGCTGTCCAAGCACGCCGACGAGGAGCAGACCGTGCTTGCCCTGCATCAGTATCTGGGACGCACACCGTCGCGGCTGCTCGGTCTTGCGCTGACCGATGCGGTCGGTGACAAGCGAACCCAGAACCAACCGGGCACCACCGATGAATATCCGAACTGGCGGGTTCCGCTCAGCGCTCCCGACGGTCGCCCGATTTCGCTGGAAGATGTGTTCGCCGACCGCCGAGCGAACACCCTGGCCGCCGCGATGCGTACGCAGTTGGCTGGTTCGCCCGAGCCGACCTGTTAGCTTCGATTTGCCATGAATCGATTGACGTTTGGCGTGGTCGCTCCCGTCGCCGCCGGAGTGACCGCGGACCCGCACTGGATGGCCGCCTTCGCTCGGCATCTCGAAGCGTGCGGCTTCGAGTCAATCGTGGCCGTCGAGCACACCGTTCTTGCGACTCATTACGACAGCGTGTATCCCTACGACGACTCGGGACGGGTGGAGTTGGCGCCGGACTGCCAGGTGCCCGATCCGCTTGATCTGCTGTCCTTTCTGGCCGGCCACACCCACGGACTGGGTCTGGCCACCGGCGTCCTGGTGCTGCCCAACCACCACCCGGTGGTGTTGGCCAAACGGGCAGCCACTGTAGATGTGCTGTCGGGCGGGCGCCTTCGTCTCTGCGTCGGGGTCGGCTGGTTGCGCGAAGAGATCGAGGCCTGCGGAACCGAGTTCGCCAGCCGAGGGCGCCGTGCCGACGAGCAATTGGCGGTGCTGCGCGCACTATGGGATTCACGACCGGGCGGCGTCAGCCATCACGGTGAATTCTTCGAGTTCGACAACGTTGTGTGCAGCCCGAAACCCGTTCACGGACAACGTCTTCCCGTGCACATCGGTGGTCACAGTAAGGCCGCGGCGCGACGGGCTGGGCGCCTGGGCGACGGCTTCCAGCCGCTGGGGGTGGCCGGTGCGCAGCTGGAAGGCCTGTTGAGGCTGATGCGCGATGAGGCTGCGGAAGCCGGCCGCGACGGCGACGACATCGAACTGACGCTGGGGCATTCGGTCAGCAAGATCGATCAGGAACGTGCCGAGCGTTTGGCCGCTGCCGGCGCCAACCGGATCGTGCTGGCCATGCCGCCGATCGCCGATCTCGAGCAGGCCAAGGACGAGCTGTCCGCGTGTGCCCAACGACTCTCCCTTGCGTCATGATGCTGAGCGCAGACGACCGGGCGGCGCTGACCGACCTGGTGCACCGCTACGCCGCCCGGGTCGATGACCGTCAATTCACTGCGCTCGCAGATCTTTTCACCGACGACGCGGAGCTGGTGCTGCCCGATCCGCCTGCCGTCCTGGATCCGGTCACCACGCATCGCGGCCACCCCGCCATCGGCGCAGCGCTAGGCAGTGTCGCGGCCACCGTCCGCACCCAGCATGCCATCGTCGGCGAGGTCTACGACGCCGGCTTCCAGCCCGGGTCAGCCCGCGGCCGGATTGGCTGCATCGCGCATCACTGGGTCCGGCGCGACGATCGGCTCCGCGACATCACGTGGCACCTGCGCTATGCGGATGACTACCAGCGCACCGCCGACGGGAGTTGGCGGATTCGCCGCCGGGTCTTGACGATAGACGCGATCGACACGCGTCCGGTCCGTCAGGTACGGCCTTATCCGTCCTGACAACCCCGCGCGGCGGCCGCTTCGAGCAGATCGGCCGTTCGGCAGAGACTTTCGGACGGCGAGGTCATCTGATCCGCGACTGCTGTGGCGCGGCGCGCGTAGTGCGGGGCGAGCACCGCGCGCAGGTCGGCCACCAGGGAATCCAAGGTCGAATCCGAAAAACGGCGTCCCAGACCAACTTCGAGGAATGTGACCGACGTTGCCCACATCGGCTGGTCGAGACCGTTCCACAGCAGCAGAGCCGGCACCCCGGCCCGTAGGCCGGCGGCGGTGGTCCCGGCCCCGCCGTGGTGGACCACGGCGCGGCAGGCGGGAAAGACGGTCGCGTGGCTCACCTCCCGGACGATTTTCACGTGGTCCCCTACAGCAATACCGTCAAAGTCATTGTGCCCCATGCATATAAGCGCGCGAACGCCGACTTGGAAGCAGGCCGCCGCGATCACCGCGATCGTGTCAACGGGTGCCTCGACCGGCGTACTGCCGAAACCGAAGTACACCGGTGGTGGCCCGCTCGCGATCCACGATCGCACGTCGTTGTCGGCGGCGGTTTCCAACTGCAGCGTCAGCGCCCCTACGAATGGCCGGTCACTGTCCTCCCATTGGGTTGCCAGCCGAGGAACGCAGAGTTTCTCGTAGGCCTGGATTTCCAACGCTCGCCCGGAGCGAGGCTCCTCCGGCAATGCCAGAGCCCGGCGCTGCGCCTGGTCTGACGTCGCTGAGACGCTGTCCTCCGGGGATCCGCGCCGGAGTATCTGCGCCGGAAAGAAGTGCAGTGCGGCCAGCGGGATGCCGTAGTACTCGGCGACATTGGCCGCCGGCTCCTGCTCCGTCATCCCCGCCACGATCAGATCGGCATCCTTGGCCAGCGACACCAGCGTGGCGGTCTTCTCCGCCACGATTTGAGCCACGTATTCCACCGCCTGCGGGATCGCGCTCATCGGGTGCTGCAGCATTCGAGTGAAGTGTTCATCGCTCAAGAGTTCTTGCCAGTGCCGCCCGTAGGGAACGCTGACCAGCGCTTCGGACTCGGCATAGGGGCGTAGTTCCGGCGGGACCGTGAGCGCCATTCGCACGTCATGTCCACGGCGCTGCAGCTCCGCTGCCACCGCGACACACGGTTCGGTATCGCCGCGACTGCCGTATCCGGCAAGGACGAACTTCACCGGCATAACCTAGCCTGCGCCGGTGGGTCGCGCTGGAGCGGTAGTTGTCTTGGCGTCAGCCGGTTTCCGGCAGGGGAATGCCTTCGCTGGTGGAGAATTCCGCGTCGCTCTGCGCCGAGAGTCCGAGCGACACTACCGAACGCGCGAACATCGCGTCGGTCAGATACGCGAGGGTGACGGCCCAGCGGTTGACGCCCCGCGGAATGGCATACAGGTGGTAGGCGCGTGTGACGACCTTGGCCGGAAATCCGGACAGCGGGATTTTCAACGGGTTCGCTACGGCCTGGTGCGGCCCCAGGTCGACGACCAACCCCATGTCGTGGTGTTTGTATTCACGTGTCTTGCCGTGACCGAGGCTGGCCGCAACGTTGGTAGCGAGCGTCTTGCCTTGACGCGTAGCGTGCTGCGCCGTCGGCGGCGTGATCTTGCCCGGCTGCGTTACGTCTGGCACCGCGGCCGCGTCACCGGCGGCGAAGACATCGGGATGTCCCGGCACCGACAGGTCGGTCTGCACCTTGAGTCGACCGTTCTCGGTCGGCAGGCCGAGCGTCTCGATCAGCGGCGCGGCCGTCACCCCGGTCACCCATGCCACGGTGTAGGTGCCGACGCGCGCGTTGTCGCTGAGCACAACGTGATCCGGGTGAACTTCGTTGAGCGTCAACCCCAATCGGACGTCGACATTGCGTTTCCGCAGTACGCGTTGAGCGCGGGCGCCGAGCTTCTCACCGACCTCCGGCATCACTTGCTCGGCGAGGTCGAGGAGCAGGAATTTCACTTCTGCCGGATCGAAATTCATCTGCTTGGCGGCAGCATGGGCCAACGCGCGGAGCTGCAATATCAGCTCGGTACCGGAATAGGAAGCGCCGACCACCACGACGGTGCGGCGCGCCCGGGCCAACTCGGGGTCCTCTTCCAGACACGCCAGTTCCAGTTGCTCGAGCACATGGTCGCGGAGGTAGAGTGCCTCTGCTGTCGACTTCAAACCCCTTGCGTAGTGGGCTAATCCGGGAATATCGAACAGACGCGTGACCGAGCCGGGCGTCAACACCAATCGGTCCCACGAAAGCTCGCGGGTGCGCTGCTCGAGATCGGTGAACTCCAGGCGGTGCCGGTCGAGATCGACGTTGTCTACCCGGCCGCGAATGGCCCGCGCACCTTTGAGGGTTCCCGCTAACGGAATCGCGACGAATCGCGCGTCGACCACGCCGCCGGCCACGTCGGGTAACAGCGGCGTGTAGAGCATGTAGTCGACCGGGGAGATGATCGTCACTTGGACGTCGGTCCTGCGTAATCGGCGGGCCAACCGCCGCGCGCACTCGAATCCGGTAAACCCACTGCCCACGACCACGACTGACGTCATTGTTCCTCTGTAGCCCCTTGCACCCTGGCACAAACCGTTAGCCCCCGGCTGCGCTCCCTGTTTCGCGTCCCTCGATGCCCTGCACGCTAAAGACGCAGGCGATACAAGGAGACACTCTATGGGCAACACCGCACGCGGCCTCATCGATCAGCACAGCGCCCCGCCTCTGCCGGGCGACAGCACGAAAACGCGGCACGGGTTCCGGGGGCCGACGCGTTCGCCAGGTCGTGCGAGATTGCGCCCATCACCCAGCAGCGTGAGGTTATTCCAGAGAAGCCAGGTTGCACACCGACTTTCGCACGTCCGAGGTGATGATTCGGGCGACCAGCCGCCCTACCGGGCCGTTGAGCAGGCCGCCATTCAGGTCAGCCGTGAGGTCGAACGTCGATCCGGGGTTGTTGTCACTCACCCGCATCGCGACCGTGATCCGTATCCCGCCGCGGCCGCGGCCGGAGAGTTCGATCTCTTTGGGCTCTTCGTATCGCGTGACCGTCCAGTGCACAACGTTGCGAAATCCCTTGACTTTGATCAGCGATGAGACACAGGTGCCCTTCTCGATGACGTCGGGAACTTCGCCGCGCCAGCCACCGAAAATGGTCATCCAGTCGCCGAACCGGCTCAGGTCCGACGCCAACTTCCACGCAGACTCCGGAGAGAGTCTCGAGGTCGTCGAAACATTGACTTGAGCCACGCCGTCTCACTTCCTGCCGTGGGTGAAAACCCGGTCCGCGTGCGGGTGAGTACATACCCTGACGTCCCAGCGTGGTAAACCGTGGGCTCAGTGATCAGATGCCGGTCCAGGTCTGATCGAGTTGTTCGGCGACGTCGATGACTTGCGCCTGTTGAGATTGAGGCGCATCGATCTCTTCGCTCACGTATTGAGCGATGAAACGGCGAATTTCCGCGTCGACGCCGCCGATCACGCGCACGATCTCGCCGCGGAGGCTTTTCGACGACACGTGCACCGCGATATCCGACGATCGCGGCTTGGCGACGTCGACGATCAGCAACAACGGTTCGGCGGCCCGCGCTGTGGCGCTGAGCGCGATGTCGCCGTCAACCGTGAATCGCTGCTTGTCGATCCGGAGGTCGACGAGCAGGTCGATCAGCAGCGGGATGTGAATGTCAAAACTGATGGTCTCGGCGACATTCCGGGTGACCTTGGGCTGCTTGATCGTAACGGCGGCGCTGACTCGGGCGAACTTTCCAGGCCCCTGAGCCATCGGCGGCATCTCGAACTGGCTACCGGCGATCGCGGCGAACGCGGCGCCGACGCGTTCTTCGGTCACGGCCACTTCGAAGAAGCGCCGTCCGAAGGTCTCGTAGTTGACGTACTCAAAGCCCTGCATGAGTAACTACCGTCTCATGTCGACTCTCAACGCGACGGATGATCCGGTCGTGTCGGGCCTGCGGCGCAGGCAGCGGCGTTAGCGCGGCTTGTCCGCTGGGTAATTCAGAGCGGTGGAGTACGAGGCGAATCCGGGCGGACGCTCATGCCGTGCAAGTGGGTCGCCATGAAGCTGCGTACGAGCAACGTCAGCGGACCGGGGCTGCACCGAATGCGCCGTGGCCGCGGGTTCTCCTACGTCGACGACGACCGCGCCCGTGTTTCCGATGCCGACGTGCTCGCCCGGATCGAAGCCCTGGTGATTCCTCCGGCATGGAGGAACGTATGGATCTCACCGCACCCGAACGGCCACATTCAGGCGGTCGGCACCGACGCTGCCGGACGCCGGCAGTACATCTATCACGAAAGCTGGCAGGACGAGAGGTCCGAGGAGAAGTACGAGCGCACGCTCAGGCTTGCCAAGCAGCTGCCCGATTGGCGCCTCGCTCTGCTTGTCGACCTGCGACGTCGCGGCGTGGCACGCGACCGCGTTCTGGCGCTCGCCCAGCACCTGATCGATCAGGGGTACTTCCGCGCCGGGGGCGAGGAGTACGTCGACGAGAACGGTTCCTACGGACTATCCACCTTGCTGCGCGAGCACGTGCACCTGAAGCGTGACTGCGTCGAGTTCGATTATCCGGCGAAAAGCGGTGTGCGCCGGACGATTTCCCTCGAGGATCCCTTGGTGATCCGCGCGGTCGGGTCATTGTTGCGAGCCGACGCCACGACGCCACGTTTGCTTGCGTACCGGAGCTCAGACGGTTGGTCGGAAGTGCATGCCGACGACATCAACGAACGATTCCGGGAACTCGTGGGTGATGAGTTCAGCGTCAAAGACCTACGAACGTGGCATGGCACCGTGCTGGCCGCCGAGGCCTTCGCCATTGCCAGTGACCCAACCTCCAAGACAGCCCGTCGCCGCGAAGAGGCCGCCGTCATGCGTGCGGTGTCTGATCAGCTGGGGAACACTCCCGCGGTGGCGCGACGCTCATATGTCGATCCGCGCGTAGTGACCGCCTACGAGCGCGGGCTGACCATTGCGAGTGCGCTGCGCCGAGCGGAACACAACCGCAACCCAGAGGATCGGCGCGAACTGATCGAGCGTGCCACCGCGCGAATGATCAACAAGGTCGCTCGCAATAAGTAGTTGTACTACAACATCATTCGCGTCAAAGGAATGAAAACTGCTGCGATGCAATCTACTTCGTCAACACGATAGTGCCCGAGCATGGATCGCGCGTTGATCGGCGGCGGGTGTGCAAATAACGAACGACACTCGAGTCGTCCTGGCGAAAGGTTAACGCGCGCCAAAAAATTGGTTGGGCGCGATGTGAAGAATGAGGCGTTTCAGGCGATTTTGAGATGGGTGACGAATAACACTTTGCTAAAGACCGTTTTTGGCCTAAAGTTGCTGCTTCTGCGGCTTTTTACGACGAAAAGTCAAGAACCAGTTACTCTTCCACCCGTGTCGAATTGACTTTGTGAGACCCGCTCTACCAGCACTTTCCATCCCAAGATGAGATCTGCGTCATGTTCTGCGCGCAAAAGTGATGGCCTGCACAAAGTTTGGTCGGAATTTGATCTTGTAAGTACCGTCCCGGCTCATGTTTGTTTTAGCTACGCTGATGACGCTGCTGCAACAGATGTCGGGTACCCCGTACATCACCGGCGGTAACTCACCCGCGGGAACGGACTGCTCCGGTCTGGCTTCTTTGGTTTCGAACGTGGCGACAGACCGGCCCGCCTTCAGCGGACGGTTCAACACCGGCAACGAAGAGTCGGCACTGCTTGCTCGCGGCTTCAAGTACGGCACCGCACCGGGCGCTCTGGTGATCGGCTGGAACGGTGGCCACACCGCCGTCACCCTGCCCGACGGCACTCCTGTCTCAAGCGGTGAGGGGGGCGGAGGCGTGCGCATCGGCGGCGGCGGCGCCTTCCAGCCCCAGTTCAGCCACCACATGTATCTGCCCGTCGATGGGGATGCGCCGCCACCGGCCGATCCAGCGCCTGTCCTGGTGGACGCCGTGGCGCCGATGCCCCCGCCGCCGGACGCCCCGCCGGCCCCGGACGCCCCGCCGCCGCCGCCCGCGCCCGACGCGCCGCCTCCCCCGCCGCCGGCACCCGAGGCCGCCCCTGCGGCGGATGTACCGAACGATGCGCCGGCACCCCCGGAAGCCGCCTGAGCGCGTCAGACTGAAAACTGCTCGCGATAGCGGGTGAAACGGCTGGGCAGATCGTGCTCGTCGAGTCCGAACATTTCGGCCGACGTCGCGATCACGCCCAGCCGTCCGCGTTGATGGTGGTCCAGATAACTGACCGCGGCGGCGCGGGCGGGGCCGGTCAGCGGCTCTCCCGCCAATTCGTAAATTCGTTCCACCGCGCCGAGTTCGTCCGTCAGGAACTCCTCGAAGCGGACGTCGACCGAGCGCTCGGGCGGGATGAGGTCCCGATCTCGCACCAGCGCGTCCAGCATCAGCTCCAAGCGGTCGCACCACGATGCCGCTATTTCGCGAACCGGCACCGGGGAGCGGTGCATCCGTGCGGTGTAGGTCAGCATCGCCAGCATCGAAAGCGCGACGGGGACTGGGTCGCGGTGCGTGAACACCACGACGACGCCGGGGAACACCGCGTCCAGGACCGGCAGCTGTTCGAGGTGCTGGGGCGATTTCAGCAGCCACCGGCGGCCACCTCTGAGGAACTGCAGGGCTCGCAGCTGCAGGCTGAGGTGCTCGTACGACGAGGTCTGGTCATGCGCGAGGTAGTAGTCGCGCCAACGCGGCACATGGGCAAGCGTCTCGAAAAGCATCGTCGACACATCGTTTGCCAGAAGCTGAATCTCCTCATGAACATGCTCGGTGGTCATCTCGTGCATCAGCGGAAAGTGCGGCATCGCCGCGTTCATGAAGTCGACCGCCATGTCCATACGGACCTTGCGCGGATCGGGCTCGATTCCGTTCTCCGCCGGCAGCGGGAACGGCTCGACACTCTCCCAGTACGGGATGGTGCGAAAGGTCGGGCCCACCGCCAGCAGGTTGTGCAGGTGGGTAGTGCCGGTCCGAGGCAGACCGGCGATCACGACCGGCGGCAAAAGGTCAATTTCGCGAATCTCGGGATGGCGTGCCAGCAGGTCGTAGAGCAGCAGCCGATTTTTGAGTAATTGCAACGCCTGCGCGTGGAAGTTGACGATCCCCGGGTTATCCAAGCCCTCGATTTCGCGCAGCGATGCGAGGTACACCTCGAGGCGTTCGCGGTAGTCGTCGGGGCCGAAGTCGGTCAGGCCCGTCTCAGCCACCGCCTTGGCGTGCAGTACGTCGGCGTCCAGCGGGCATTCCGGTGCCATCGTGGCCATCAGTCCCCGAATCTGGTCGATGTCGGGGCTGAACCGCGGCACCGCAAGGTCGTCAAGACGCACAGGGACAGCCCCGGAGTCGATCATGGCGACTTATGTTACTTTGAGTTCCGTAATGACGACAGAGATTGGCCGCCCACGCGATAAGCGCATCGACAGCGCGGTGCTGCGCTCGACCGTCGAACTCCTTGCCCAGACCGGTTATGCGGAGCTTTCGGTCGATGCGATCGCGCGGCTGGCCGGTACCAGCAAGCCGGCGATCTACCGCCGTTGGCCGAGCAAAGCGCACCTTGTTCACGAAGCCGTTTTCCCGATCAGCGACGCGACCGCGCTCCCGGATACCGGTTCGCTGGCAGGAGATGTTCGCCAGATGGTTGGCCGGACCGCGGCCGTATTAACCACCCCGGCGGCCCGCGCCGCCCTCCCCGGCCTGGTCGGTGAGATGGCAGCCGATCTGACGCTGCATGCAGCACTACTGGAGCGCTTCGGCAACATTCTGTCCCGGGGGTTGACGGATCGCCTTGCCGACGCCGTCGTTCGTGGCGAGGCCCGGTCGGATGTCACCGCCGCCGAGGTCGTCGAAGTCGTTGCCGGTACCACCTTTTTGGCTCTGCTGACTCGCGGCGATGCCCTCGACGAGTCCTGGGTGGACCGGACGGCCGCATTGATAGCGAGAGGAATCAGCGGATGACCACAAGCGAGCACGAGTCCACCGCAGCATGGCGTGAGCTGCTGGGGGCTCTAGGCGAATTGGATCGCGCGTTTCTGCAGGGCGAGCGTGCCGTCACCGACGACCAGCAGATCGGCGACGGCTACCGAATGTTGGCCACCACCTTGGGCGTCGCATTCGACACCTGCTTGTTCGGTGAGCCGAGCCGACCTGTGTTCGTGGCGGTCAATACCCCGTTCCGGCGTGACCGCCGGTGGGGTGGCGACAACACCGATGCCTACTACTACATCTGTCCAGTCGACCCCGACCGTCGCTATCGCATCAGCGGCAACCGCGGCGACAGTGTCTACTTCTCTCTAACCGCGTACAACGAGCCCTCGCCAGGTGCCTGGTCGGATCGGGTGGTGGCCATCGTGCGTGACGACGAGATCGACTTCGATGCTGACGGCAATTTTTCCTTCGAGCTCGGGCCGACACCGGACGCGGCAGTACTGATGACCCGCGACTACCAGGCCGACCCACGGACGGGTCGCCCGATTGACTGGCACATCGAATCGCTCGACGAGCCCGAGCCCGTCCGACATGGCGATGCCGAGACCGCGGCAAAGCTTCGTGCCGCAGCCACCTGGATGCGAACGATGTTCGCGATCGTCCCGTTGGCCGTGGGTGCCCGGGTGGACAAGTCACTCTCCCTAGGACACCAGATCGCGCACTCAGCAAACGAATTCGCCGACCCCTACCAGGTTCCGGACGCGAATTTCGGATGGTCGGCCCGCGATGCCTGCTACTCCTACGGCAGTTTTGTGCTCGATGACGATGAGGCGCTGGTGATCACGCACCACCCGCCGTCCTGCAGATTCTGGAATCTGGTGGTGTGGAACCAGTTCATGGCTACGCACGGCATCACTGATGCGCGTTGCTCGGTCAACGGCCACACCGCGGTGCCGAACGCCGACGGTTCGGTGACCGTTGTGCTGTCTCGAGGGATGACGACCCACCCGAATTCATTGACCACCCTTGACTATCCACGCGGCAACCTGGCCTTTCGATGGTTTCTCAGCGACGACGTTCCAGCGCTGCCCCAGGTTCAATTGGTGAAAGTGACTGATGCGCCCACCGGCATCGACACCCACTCCTGAAATGACCTGTCCCACCACTTAACTGGCGGCCAATCCGTTCGAGCGAGCGATCTCAGCCAACTCACCTGCCTACTCAGGGTTTACCCAGCAAGTTCTTAGTTTGGAGAAACATGTGTATGGGAACCTTTTGCCTCATGAATGCGCATCGCCTCACTCGTCCAGTCAGTGCTGCGCTCGCCGCCCTGTGGGGGCTCGGGATTTCCGCAGCATCCGCCCATGCCGCTCCGGCGGCTGACCCGCAATGTCCAGACACCCAAGTGGTGTTCGCGCGCGGCACCGGTGAAGACCCGGGCGTCGGGCCGACCGGCCAGGCGTTCGTCGACGCGCTGCGCGCCCGACTGCCCGGAAAGTCGGTGGATGTCTATCCGGTCAACTATCCGGCCAGCGACCAGTGGTCGACCGGACTCGACGAGCATCAGGGACGCCGGCGGGCATGTCGTATCCGAGGCCGCGTCCTGCCCGAACACCAAGATCGTGCTCGGCGGATATTCACAGGGCGCCGCCGTCGCCGGCTTCGTCACGTCCCCCGCCGTGCCGGACTCAGTGCCACAAGACATCGACCCCGCATCCATACCCAAGCCGCTTGACCCCGCGGTCGCCAATCATGTTGCCGCAGTTGTGCTATTCGGTACACCCAACGTACGCGCGATGAACTTCCTCGGTCAGCCGCAGCTCGTGATCGGGCCGCTGTATCAGTCCAAGACCATCGAAGTGTGCGCAGTCGAGGATCCCGTGTGCTCCGAAGGAGTGAACTTCGCCGCGCATAACAGCTATGTGGATGACGGCAGCGTGATCGCTCAGGGCGCCGACTTCGCTGCCAGCCACCTGCAGGGGCCCGGTGGCACTGCCGCGGCGCCGCACCGCGGCGGTTTCGGCAACTGAGCTCCGCCCGCTGACGTCGAGCAATCGAGTCGTGACGTGTGGTCGTGCCCGCGACAAGGCTCGCATCGCAGGTTTTTGTCGATGACGGGCTTCGTCGCGCCAGCATTCGCTGTGGACTAGCGTCGAGGACGATCTGTCGCGCGCATCCAGGGATGGAGTACTTCCATGGCGATTCGAGTCGCCCACGTCGCCACCGGGAACGTCGGTCGTCTGGCGCTGATCGAACTGATCACCAATCCGCAATTCGAATTGACCGGCCTCTGCGTCTCGACACCGGACAAAGTCGGCAAGGATGCTGGTGAACTCGCCGGTCTGGATGTGTCCACCGGGATCACCGCAGTCGACGACCTCGAGACCCTGATCGCCGCCCGGCCCGAGGCCATCGTGTACTGCGCGATGGGCGACACTCGCCTACCGGAAGCGATGGCCGACGTGATGCGCATTCTCGGCGCCGGTATCAACGTGGTGGGTTCCTCGCCCGGGTTGCTGCAGTACCCGTGGGGTGTGATGCCTGACAAATACATCCAGCGCGTGGAAGATGCGGCGCAACAAGGCAATTCGAGTCTTTTTATCAGTGGCGTCGACCCTGGCTTCGTCAATGACCTGATTCCTCTGGCGCTGGCCAGCACCTGCCAACGCATCGAGCAGGTCCGCTGCATGGAGATTCACGACTACGCGTCCTACGACGGCGCAGAAGTCATGCACTACATGGGGTTCGCGCGTCCGATGGACGAAATTCCCATGCTGCTCCAGCCGGGCGTGCTCAGCATCGCCTGGGGTACGGCGATCAGGCAACTCGCCGCGGGCCTCGGCGTCGAGGTCGACGAGATCAGCGAGTCGTATCAGCGCGAGCCGGCGCCCGAGGATTTCGACATCGCCGTCGGCCGTGTCGCCAAAGGCACCTCGGCTGTCTTGCAGTTCGAGATCCGCGGCATGGTCAAGGGCCACCCGGCGATCGTCATCGAGCACATCACCCGGTTGCGACCCGATCTGCGCCCGGATTTGCCACAGCCCGCGGCGGGCGGCGGCTCCTACCGCATCGAAATCACCGGTGAGCCTTCGTATGCGGTTGACATCGTGCCGAGCAGCCGCTTCGGCGATCACAATCAGGCTGCGATCTCCGGAGCCGCCGGACGTATCGTCAATGCCATCCCGGCGGTGATAGCCGCCCCGCCCGGCATCAGGACGACCTTGGATTTGCCGTTCATCACCGGCAGCGGTCTCTATGCCCGCGAAGAAGTCGCAACCGGGTAAAGCGAAGACAGCTATCGATTCTGGGTCGGTGCGAGCGCGAAACGGTCCGGCCCGCAATAACGGACCGGACCGGACGCGATCGAGGACTACTGGTGCTTCTTCTGCCGCTCTTCGGCGGACTCAGCGCCGGCGCGAGCCGACTCGGCCTCGGCCTCCTTCTTCGCCGCGTCGCGCTGGGCGTCGGCCTTGTCCTGCTGGGCCTCACCCTCCTGCTTGATGTCGTCTCGCCCGGCGATGGTCCCGCCGACTTCCTTCACTTTGCCTTTGATGCCTTCCACCGCACCCTTGATGCCTTCTTCTGGCCCACTGTTGTGATCCGCCATGGATCTCCCCTTTCGTCAGTGTCGGACTTCCGTTCCTACGTGCGAATCGGCTGACGTGCAGCACTTGAACTGCGCTATAAGCGCATTCGAGTGTCAGATGATTCAACGATCAACCGCTGCCTGTTCGCACTCAGTGGCTTCCCGAGCATGCGACCGGTCAAACACCGACACGACAATGCGGCTCGGCGTGGCGGCGTGGGCGACCCTCAGCAACGATTCGGCGACGCAATGCCGCAGACCAATCGCCACGTCAGATGGCCTCTGGGATACGGTTTGACGTTACCTAACGTAAAAGGAGCTGGGTGTGATCAGGATTTCGCCGCCGGTGATCGCCACGACGGTGATCGCGGCGACGCTGCTGGTGTCAGCCGTCGGCTGTGGCAATGATTCGAAGCCGTCGACGGCGTCGTCGGGATCCGCCACCACCACGCACCCGGCGATCGGTGATTACACCAAGTTGCTGATCAAGGCCAGCGACATCAAAGCCCCCGATGCCTTCACCGCCGGTCCGGCCACCAAAGACCCGAACGGTCAACAGGGAGCGACTGTCACCTTTACCGACTCGGACCACAGCCACTCGATCGTCGACACCATCCAGATCCTGCCGGACATCGAGGCCGCCGCGAGCGCGCTCGACTCGGCCAAGGCGACGCGTCGCGAGACCCTGCAAGCCAAGTCGCTGCGCGCTGAAGTCGGAGTCGGGGGGGCGACGGTGACTGGGCAGTCCGCGGACCACTCCAAGGGTGTGACGGTTCTGCTGTTCACCGAAAACAAGGCATTGGTCACGATCGAATTCGACGGGCCCACGTATGCACTCGCGCCCCAAGAATTCGTCAATGATGTCGGCCAAAAGCAGGACGAGCTGATCAAGAATGCCCTCGGCAGCTGACCGGCTCGAATTTGACTGGTGACTAGTCTGTTCCGCTCAAGTCGGTCAGCAGCGATGCCGAGTCGATCCTCGTCGCGATGTCCGCTCAGCCGCCGACCATGGCCAGGCCGCCGTCAACGGGTATCAGCTGACCTGTGATGAAATGCGCGGCGGTGCTCGCCAGGAATACCAATACCGGGCCGAGGTCGTCGGATGGATCGCCGAGCTTGCCACCCAGCGGGATAGACACCTTCATCTGCTGATCGATGTACGGGGCGACATCCGGCCCGAGGAACTCGCGCAACCGGTCCGCACCCGACGTCTGAACCGCCGGCGCGAGCGCATTGACGGTGACCCGGTCCGCGCCCCACGCCTTGGCCGCCGAGCGGGTCCAGGCCTGAACAGCCCCCTTGGTGGCGGCGTAGACGGCCGCGAACGGGCTGCCCATCACGGCCTCGGCGGAGCCGAAATTGATGATGTGACCGCCTCTTTCGCG
>CAWIKT010000020.1:0-206755 GCA_963836555.1 uncultured Actinomycetota bacterium
ATGTCATCGGCCAGGGCGCGCTCAGCACCGCCGCGGCGGCTAACACCAAGCACGACATCGCCAAGGCCGAGCAGTGGAACCTTCCGATCATCCTGATCGTGTTGCTCGCGGTGTTCGGCTCGCTGGCCGCGGCCGCGATCCCGCTGGCGCTGGGCATCGTCACCGTGATCATCACGATGGGCCTGGTCTACCTGCTGTCGGCGTACACGGTGATGTCGGTGTTCGTGACCTCGACGGTGTCGATGTTCGGCATCGCGCTGGCCGTCGACTATTCGCTGTTCATCCTCATGCGTTTCCGCGAGGAGCTGCGTGCCGGGCGTCAGCCGCAGGAGGCGATCGACGCGGCGATGGCCACGTCGGGCCTGGCCGTCGCGCTGTCCGGGATGACCGTGGTGGCCTCGCTGACCGGCATCTACCTGATCAACACCCCCGCCCTGACCTCGATGGCCACCGGCGCGATCCTGGCGGTGGCCGTCGCGATGCTGACGTCGACGACCATGACGCCGGCGGTGCTGGCGACATTCGGCCGGTCGGCCGCCAAGCGCTCGGCGGTGCTGCACTGGTCGCGTCGGCCCGAGACCACGCAGTCGCGGTTCTGGACCCACTGGATCGGCGGGGTGATGCACCGGCCTTGGGTGTCGGCGTCGGCGGCGGCGGCCGTGCTGCTGGCGATGGCGATACCGGCGCTGTCAATGGTGTTGGGCAACAGCCTGCTTCGCCAGTTCAACTCGTCACACGAGATCCGCGCCGGGGTGTCGGCGGCCTCGGAGGCGCTGGGGCCCGGCGCGCTGGGCCCGGTGCAGGTGCTGGTGAGCTTCCCCGACGGCGACGCGACGTCGGCGACCCACGCCCAGACGCTGGCCGCGGTCCGCGATCAGATCGGCAAGTCGCCCAACATCATCTCGGTGGGCGCGCCGGTGTTCGCCGACAACAACAGCAGCGCAATGATGTCGGCAATGCTGTCGGTGGACCCCGAGGATCTCGGTGCCCGCAACACCATCTCTTGGATGCGCACCCACCTCCGCCAGGCCGCCGGTTCAGCGGAGATCAGCATCGGCGGCCCGACCGCGCTGATCAAGGACTTCGACGACGAAGTGTCCAAGAACCAGTGGCTGGTGCTGGTGTTCGTCGCGCTGATCGCGTTCGTGATGCTGTTGCTGTCGATCCAGTCGGTCTTCCTGGCCCTCAAGGGCGTGGTGATGACGATGCTGTCGGTGGCCGCGGCCTACGGCAGTCTGGTGATGGTCTTCCAGTGGGGATGGTTGGAGAAGCTCGGTTTTGCGCCGATCACCTCGATCGACAGCACGGTTCCGCCGCTGGTGCTGGCGATGACGTTCGGTCTGTCGATGGACTACGAGATCTTTCTGCTGACCCGTATCCGGGAACGCTTCTTGCAGACCGGTAACACCCACGACGCGGTCGCTTACGGCGTGAGCACCAGCGCGCGAACGATCACCAGCGCGGCGCTGATCATGATCGCGGTGTTCATCGGATTCGCCTTCGCCGGTATGCCTCTGGTGGCCGAGATCGGAGTGGCCTGCGCGGTGGCGATCGCGGTCGACGCCACCGTGGTGCGGTTGGTGATGGTGCCGGCGTTGATGGCGGTGTTCGCCGAGTGGAACTGGTGGCTGCCCGCCTGGCTGGAACGCATCCTGCCATCCGTCGACTTCGAAAAGCCTTTGCCCGCAGTCGATCTCGGCGATGTGTTGATGATCCCGGACAACATCTCGGCGCCCGCGGTGCCCAGCGCCGACTTGAAGATCGTGCTCAAGTCCGCGGCCCGGCTGAAGAACATGGTGCCGGATGCGATCACCGTCGCCGACCCCCTGGCGTTCATCGGTTGCGGACGCAGCGGCGAGCCGGTGAAGAAGGTCAAGGACAGCACCTACGTCGCCAGCACGGCCACCCGCCAGCTGGCGGTGATCGGGACACCCAGAGGCAACAACGGCACCCAGTCGGCGGCCCGCAAGTTCGTCGGCAGCCTGTCGCACCGCGGCAGCGCCGGGCGGGCGACGCCCCGCGCGATCCGGCCCGTCCACCCGGTCACGCTGTGGCGGGGCCGGCTCGCGGTCGCGCTGGACGCCCTGGCGGTCCAGGCCGCAGACGACGAAGCCGAGCAGCCGCGCTTCGCGCGACGCAGCCCGGTGGAGACCACCCACGTCCAGCTGCCGACCGGTGACCGCCTGCAGATCCCGACCGGCGCCGAGACGCTGAGGCTGATGGGTTACCTGATCATGAGCCGCAACGGCATCCGCGATTACGCCGACTTCGCCGAGCTGGTGGACACCATGGACGCCGAGAATGCCGCAGTCGTCCTGGCCGGCATGGACAGGTATTACTCTGGTCCATCACCCCGCCGGCAGTGGATCGCCAGCCAATTGGTCCGTCGCCTCGCTGACCCCCATCCGGCGGATGTTGATAACGACAGTTGGCCCGAGTCCGATACGAAGGCAAACTGGGAAGGTGTCAGGCAACGCTGCCTGGCGGTAGCGGTGGCGATGTTGGAGGAGGCGAGGTGACGTTGGCATCGGACCGACGCCATGGTCAGGCGCCGCACCGGCCTCCGGCACGCCCCCGTGACGGCGACCGGCCTGTCGAGTTCTGGCCCACCTCGGCGATCCGTCAGGCGCTGGAGGGTGGCGACATCGCCACCTGGAAGCAGATCGCGGTGGCGATCAAGCGGGACCCCTACGGCCGCACCGCCCGGCAGGTCGAAGAGGTGCTCGAGAGCTCGCATCCCTACGGCATCTCCAAGGCGCTCGCCGAGGTCCTCGACCGGGCCCGTGACCACCTGGCCGCCAACGAACGCAACGAGGTGTCGCGCCACGTGCGGGTGCTGATCGAGCGGTCTGGCCTGAAGCTGCCCGAGTTCGCGTCGCGGATCGGTGTGCCCGCCGACGAACTCCGCTCCTATCTGGACGCGACCACCAGCCCGACGGCGTCGCTGATGATCCGAATGCGCCGGCTGTCGGACCGCTTCGCCAAGGCGCGCTCGCCCGAGCCACCCGAGCAGCCGGCCCCGCGCGCCCCGCAGCGGCCGCCGCGCCGGCACTGATGGCCAACCCCGACGATCAGGCCCTGCGGCAGATCCTGGCCGAGACGCGGACCATCGCCGTCGTCGGCGCGTCGGACAAACCGACGCGGCCCAGCAACGAGATCTACAGGTACCTGGTGCGGAGCGGCCAGTACGAGGTCTACCCGGTGAACCCGACGATCACCGAAATCAACGGCGCACAAGTGTATTCACGCCTGGCCGACCTTCCGGTAGTACCCGACATGGTCGACGTGTTCCGCCGATTAGCCGATCTGCCGTCGGTGCTGGACGAGGTGCTCGCCCTCGAGCGGCGTCCGAAAACCCTGTGGCTGCAAGAGGGTTTGTGGCACGACCAGGTCGGCCGCGATGCCGAAGCCGCCGGGCTGCAGGTGATCATGGACCGCTGCCTGATGGTCGAGCACGCCCGGCTGAGTTAACTCGGGTTGAGCGGCGAGACGCCCAGCACCAGCCAGCGCCCGCCCTGCTTGGTCAGGGTGACCCGCAATGCCAAGACCGCATTGTCGGGCGCCTGACCGGGTTCGTTCTGGGTGGCGCGCATGACTACGGCGACGGCGGCGGCGGTGGGCCCGATCGCCTCGAGACCTGCCTCCATGGTCGCCGCTGTCGCGGTGACGTTGCGCTTCGCCAAATCCGTTGTGGCCTTGCCGAATTGCTCCCTGAACGTGTTGCCCTGCTCGGGCACCATCATGGCCGCGGCCCTGTCGATGGCGGCCATCGGCTCCGACGGCGAAAACGTCGCGGTCGCCTGGGCCACGTCGACGGCGACGCGGACTACCTCGGCCGAGTCGGCTTTCAGGGTGTGATCCGGCGTCGCCCAGTGCCGGTAACCGGTCAGCACGGCCGCGACAATGGCGACGGTCGTAAGCGCAACGACGGCCAGGCGCAGCCCGGGCGCATCGTCGTCGGTGCCGACTGTCACCGAATCACGGCGCAGCAGATAGACATTGACCGCTGCGCCCTCGACGATCAGCAGGATCAGCACCGAGCACAGCGATATCCACCACGCCGGCCAGGCGAGCACGTAGCCGATGGCCAGCAGCGCGGCGATCGCGCCGAGCGGCGCGAGAACGTCGAATGCCAGTACCCGCCAGACGTTTCTCATCGGATGGACTCCAGCCGCGAGATCATCAGCTTGCCATCGACGTCGGAGACCCCGAGCCGCAGATTCCAGTGCACGGTCGTGGGCTTGCCGCCGGCGTTCTCACTGACCGAGGTGGCGACCACCATGACGGTGTCGCTGCGACGGGCGATGGACGCGGGCAGCGGCTCGGGCGGCTTGGGGCCGCCCGGCTGGGCGTCCAGGTCGTGGTGCACCGCTTCGAATGCGACGGCCTCGACCTCGCCGCGGCTGCGCGACTGCAGCCGCTCGACCACTTGCTGATAGGGCTGGATCGAGGATTCGAAGTCGGCGTTGAGTTGACCGACGGTGCCGTCGTGGAGCTTTTGCAGGCTTTCCTTGATGTTGTCGGTGTTCATGTTGATCAGCACGTTGGTCCAGTCGCCCGCGGCCTGCATGGCCCGGCTCTGATAGGTGCGCTCGTCGACGTCGCTGCGGTGGCCCGTCCAGATCACCGCGCCGAGGGCGATCGCCGCGACGCACAGCGCCCCCAGCACCGCCGAGGCGAGCCCATAGGGCGAGAACATCCGGCCGTCGGCGTCGTCGGCGCCCTCGTCTACGGCGGCGTCGTCGGCGGGCTCGGTCTGCTCCTCGTCGGGCATGGGCGTGAGCCTAGCCGGGCGACGATGCAGAGCCCGCAGGGCGATGAGGAGGAGCCGGCCCATCGGCCTAGCCGGGCGACGATGCAGAGCCCGCAGGGCGATCAGGAGGAGCCGGCCGGTCGGAGTCAGCCGGTCGTTCCGGTAAAACTGATGAGGTGACGGTAGAAGCTATCCGCTCGGGCCTTGACCTGAGCTATGTCGACGACGCTGCCCGCCCCCAGGACGACCTGTTCGGGCACGTGAACGGTCGCTGGCTGGCGGACTACGCCATCCCCGCCGACCGCGCCACCGACGGCGCGTTTCGATCGCTGGCCGACCGCGCCGAGGAGCAGGTGCGCGACATCATCACCGAGGCGGCTGCGTCGAAGGGTGCCGAGGGGACTGACCCGCAGCGCATCGGCGACCTGTACGCCAGCTTCATGGACACCGACACCATCGCCGGCCTGGGGGTGCGCCCGCTGCTCGACGAGCTCGCCGGCGTCGACGGCGCGCTGACGCCTGCCGAACTGGCTGCCGAGCTGGGTGAGCTGCAACGCACCGGCATCGGTGGCGGCACCGGTATCTACGTCGACACCGACTCCAAGAACTCCTCCCGCTATCTGCTGCACCTGACCCAATCCGGGCTGGGGCTGCCCGACGAGTCGTACTACCGCGACCCGCAGCACGCGGCGATCCTCGCCGAGTACCCCAGGCACATCGCACGGATGTTCGCGCTGGTCTACGGCGAACATGACGGCGACTGGCCGACGACCGCCGAGCAGATCGTCGCGCTGGAGACCAAGATCGCGGCCGCGCACTGGGACGTGGTCAAGCGCCGCGACGCCGACCTTACCTACAACCTGTTTACCTTCGACGAATTGCGTTCCAAGGCAACCGGTTTCGATTGGGCGGTGTGGTTCCACGCGTTGGGCGCGACATCCGAGCAGGCCGCCGAGGTGGTCGTGCGCCAACCCGACGCTCTCATCGCTTTCGCGTCGCTGTGGGAGAGCGAGGACATCGAGGACTGGCGGCGCTGGTTGCGCTGGCGGGTGATCAGCGGGCGGGCGTCGATGCTCAGCGACGACCTGGTCGACGAGAACTTCGCGTTCTACGGCCGGACGCTGTCCGGCACCGAGCAGCTGCGCGATCGGTGGAAGCGCGGCGTCTCGCTGGTCGAGGGCCTGATGGGCGACGCCGTCGGCCGGCTCTACGTGGAGCGGCACTTCCCGCCGGACGCCAAGGCCCGGATGGACGAGCTGGTGGCCAATCTGCGCGAGGCCTACCGGGTCAGCATCACCGACCTGGAGTGGATGACGCCGGAGACCCGGCAGCGCGCGCTGGAGAAGCTGGACAAGTTCACCCCGAAGATCGGCTACCCGGCGAAGTGGCGCGACTACTCGGCATTGGTGATCGCGCGCGACGACCTTTATGGCAACTACCAGCGCGGGTACGCGCTGGAGTACGACCGCGACCTGGCCAAGCTCGGCGGGCCGGTCGACCGCGACGAGTGGTTCATGACGCCGCAGACCGTCAACGCCTACTACAACCCGGGGATGAACGAGATCGTCTTTCCCGCAGCGATCTTGCAGCCGCCGTTCTTCGACGCCGAGGCCGACGACGCCGCCAACTACGGCGGCATCGGCGCGGTGATCGGCCATGAGATCGGCCACGGCTTCGACGACCAGGGCGCCAAATACGACGGCGACGGCAATCTGGTCGACTGGTGGACCGACGACGACCGTGCCGAATTCGGTTTGCGGACAAAGGCTTTGATCGATCAGTACGAGGCGCTGACGCCGCGTGGGCTGGACGGCAAGCATCACGTCAACGGCGCGTTCACCGTCGGCGAGAACATCGGCGACCTGGGCGGGTTGTCGATCGCGCTGCTAGGCCTACCAGCTCTCGCTGAAGGGCGCGGAAGCGCCGGTGATCGACGGGCTGACGGGCGTGCAGCGGGTGTTCTACGGCTGGGCGCAGGTGTGGCGGACGAAATCCCGCGAGGCCGAGGCTATCCGGCGGTTGGCCATCGACCCGCACTCGCCGCCGGAGTTCCGCTGCAACGGGGTTATTCGTAACCTCGATCTGTTCCACGACGCGTTCGGAGTCACCGAGGACGACGAGCTTTACCTCGATCCTGCTCGGCGCGTTCGCATCTGGAACTAGGGAACCAAATCCCCGCAGCTTGCCCGGATAGGGATTCTTGGCCCGGTCGGCGACCCGGCCAGCACTGACGACGTAGGACGCAAGGTCTTGCGCGTTGTCGAGTAACGGCCGCGCGCGGAAAAGTCCCTCGATTCATTTGTCGCTTCTGCTATGGCGGAGGCCGCAGTTAGCCAGAATCACCCGCTGAAACATTGCTGGGGCCAGAGGATCTGCGGTCTACGCAACGATGCCTACAGATCGTCACCGATCCGTTGACCGGTTTACTCAACCGCCGCGGCCTGCACCTTCACATCGGTAATATCTTGCCCGACAACACCGTTGACGCCACTGCGATGGCGGTGATGGTCGTTGATCTGCACCATTTCAAGCCATAAACGACACCGACGGTCATGTCGTCGGCGACGCGGTCTTGATTCGCACCGCGCAACGGATCATCCAACAGTCACAGCCAGCATTGGCCTCAGCAGCATTGCCCGAGCGGACTTCGTCGCTCCAGGAAGCGATTTGGTGGCTCGGCTCGAGATGACCATTGTTCGCGCCGACCGTGGATTATTCGACGGCAAGCGCCGCGGCAGCGACACCACAATCCAAATACAGCCCTACGAGCTGGACGGCTGAGTATCGAAAACCTGGCACAAGTTCTGCATGCGCTACAGCTGCCAGTCGTTGGACCCGTCGTTTTTGCTGTAAGTACCGACGGAGTTCTTGACGACGATCGGGTCACCGGCGCCGAAGTTGGCGAAGAACCACTTTGCGTTCGTCGGGCTGATGTTGATGCAGCCGTGGCTGACGTCGCGCTTGCCCTGGTCGGCCACCGACCACGGCGCGCTGTGCACGTAATCTCCGCTGTTGTCGAACTGCACGGCGTCCGTGACGTCCACCTTGTAGCCGTAGGTCGAGTTGACCGGCACGCCATAGGTGGACGAATCCATCACGACCTTGGCCTTCTTGTCGAGCACGTAGTAGGTGCCGTTCGGCGTCTGGTGGCCGCCGGCGGCCATGCCCATCGACATCGGGAAGGTCTGCTCGACTGCGCCGTTGCGGGTGACGATCAGCTGGTGCGTCGCGTCGTCGGCGGTGGCCTGCAGCGCGTCACCCACGACGAAGTTGTTCTGGGTGCCGGCCGCGTCGACGTGCACCGCGGTATGCGCGGGCCAGAAGCTCAGCGGACGCCACCGCACCTGGCTTGGGGTCAGCCAGTAAAACTTGCCGGACACCGGCGGGGTCGACGACACGTGGATCGCCTGCTCGGCCATGTGCTGGTCGGCGATCGGCCTGGCGAAGTTGATGATGATCGGCTCGGCCACCCCGACAGTTGCGCCGTTGACCGGGTTGAAGGTCGGCGGCACGAACGGCGGTGGGCCGGTGAACGGCTCGGGGTTCTGACCCACGACCGGACCGGACGGCGCGGCGGCCGGCGTTGCCCCCGGAACCGTCGCCGATGGCGCCAAGGGGTTAGCCGGCGCAGGCACCGGCGCACCGGGCGGCGGGGGCGCGGGGATGCCCGGGGGCGGGCCGGCCAGCGGGTCAGCGAACGGAGGCGGCGGCGCCGGCTCGCCGGGCGGCGGCGGGGCCGGGGCGTCCACTCCGGGTGCGGGCGGCGGCGGTGGTTCCGGGTCGGCGAGTGCTAGACCGCTCCCCATCACGAGCGCAGCGCTAACTCCCACAGCGCTCAGCGCAGCGGCCAGCGGACCCTTGGTCCATCGCGACATTTGCTTCCCTCTCGAGTCACGTTCTGCAGCCAGTATGCCGCAGCGGCGGGCCCGACCATTAATCCAGCGACCGCCCCAGGGCGCGAAAACAGACCTCAACCAGGGCGCTGAACTGCGGGTTAACCGCTACGGTCGGTCGTCGACGGGACCGTCGAAGAGCTGCCTCTCGAACGTCATTCCGGCCGCCCCGATACCGATCAGGGTCGCCGACGCGGCGAACATCGCCAGCACGCCGTGCTCCAAGAACAGGCCACCGACGAAGGACCCGGCCATGATGCCGCCCTGAAACGCCGCCATGTACAGCCCGGACGCGCCGTCGGGATCGTCGGCGCCGGCCCGGATCGCCGCGGACTGCAGCATTGGCGACACCGCGTTGGCGAAGGCGCCCCACAACGCGATCGTGAGAACGCCGACCAGCGCCGTCATCAAGGCCGGTAGCCGGTGGAACGTCAGCACCGTCAGGACGAGCTGCGTCACGTACAGGCCCACCATGCAACTGATCGCCGCCACCCGCGGGTGGTGATCCAGCGGCCGGGCCACCAACGGCATGGCGATCAGGCCCGCGATCCCGTAGATGGACAGCAGCCAGGCGATATCCGGGCCGCGAATGCCCACGACGTCGCGAATGATCACCGCCATGAACGTGAACGAAATGTAGTGGCCGGTCACCGCGACCATGGTGAGCAGGCTCACGATCACCAGCCGCCGGTTGCGGTGATGTCGCGCCCCGCGGCCGACCGACTTCAGCTGCTCGTCGCGCAGCGTCATCGTCGGCAGTACAACCCAGGCGGCGACGGTCACCACGGCCGCCACCGCCGTCACCGCCGCGACGGCCACCCGCCAGTTCCACGCCAGGCTGATCGCCGCGGTCGCCGGGCTACCGACCACCACCGCCAGGCTGATCCCGACATAGATGGAGGTGGTGGCGCGCCCGGAATGACTGGACGGGACCAGCCGGGTGGCAATCGGCGCGATCACCGACAGCATCAGGCCGTGGGTGACCGCCGAGAGCGCGCGCCCACAGACCAGGACAACGAAGTTGGGTGCCAGCGCGGAGATCAGCTGCGACACGGTCAGACAGAGCAGCGAGAGCAGCAGCGCCCGGCGGCGCGGCCAGTGCGCGGTCCAGCGGACCAGGGGAATCGTGGTGACGGCGGCGACCAGGGCGTACCAGGCCAGCAGCGTTCCGACCACCGGAACGCTGACGTGCAGGTCGCGGGCGATCGCGGGCAGCGCCCCGACTGGCAGCAGCTCCGCGGTGACATAGGTGAACGCCGCCGCGGCCAATACCGCCAGCTGAATGGCAATTCGAGGAGTCCAGGGCCCGCCGGTAGCGGTTCGCCCTTCGGCGGCACGAGCTGGCACCACGGGCACTACTCAACCACGCGTGGCACGTGTGCCGTGACGGATCAGGACCGGACGAGGCGAGCGATGGCCGCCGACGCTTCGGCGAGCTTCTGGTCGGCCTCCGAGCCGCCCTGAGCGACGGCGTGGGTGAGGCAGTGACCGAGGTGCTCGTCGAGCAGATTCAGGGCCACCGACTGCAACGCATTGTTGGCCGCGCTGATCTGGGTGAGGACATCGATGCAGTACTTGTCGTCCTCGATCATCTTGGCGATGCCACGAACCTGGCCCTCGATACGCCGTAAACGCTTGGCGTAGTTGTCTTTTTGCGATGAATATCCGTGTGTGGGTGCCATCTGCCCCTCCAACATCCTGGTCTGCTGATCAAGCTCGGGGCCATCAGAACGGCGCCGGTGTTGTCACCATTGTCAACGATCGGACCGGTTGCGCGCCACGCCACCCTGGTGAAGCCGCAAATCGCCGGCGCGGAGCGCATACCCCTTAGGGGTATTTTAATCATTTTGGCCGACCTGGCACGGCGCGCAATACTTACGCGGTGTCTATAGCCAAGCCAGGTGCCAACAGCCCCATCGACATCAAACCCCGCAGTCGCGAGGTCACCGACGGCCTGGAAAAGGCCGCATCGCGCGGAATGCTGCGGGCCGTTGGCATGGACGACGAGGACTTCGCCAAGCCGCAGATCGGGGTCGCGTCGTCGTGGAACGAGATCACGCCGTGCAACCTGTCGCTGGACCGGCTGGCCAAGTCCGTCAAGGAGGGCGTGTTCGCCGCCGGCGGCTACCCACTGGAGTTCGGCACCATCTCGGTGTCCGACGGCATCTCGATGGGCCATGAGGGCATGCACTTCTCGCTGGTGTCCCGCGAGGTGATCGCCGACAGCGTGGAGGTCGTCATGCAGGCCGAACGCCTGGACGGCTCGGTGCTGTTGGCCGGCTGCGACAAGTCGCTGCCCGGCATGCTGATGGCCGCCGCACGCCTGGACCTGGCTTCGGTGTTCCTCTACGCCGGATCGATCCTGCCCGGACGCGCCAAGCTGTCCGACGGCACCGAGCGCGACGTGACGATCATCGACGCCTTCGAGGCCGTCGGCGCCTGTGCCCGGGGGCTGATGCCGCGCGAGGACGTCGACGCGATCGAGCGGGCCATCTGTCCCGGCGAGGGCGCCTGCGGGGGCATGTTCACCGCCAACACGATGGCCAGCGCCGCAGAAGCATTGGGCATGTCGCTGCCGGGCAGCGCCGCTCCCCCGGCCACCGACCGCCGACGCGACGGATACGCCCGGCGCAGCGGTGAAGCGGTGATCGGCCTGTTGCGCCGCGGCATCACCGCTCGCGACATCCTGACCAAGGAAGCGTTCGAGAACGCGATCGCGGTGGTGATGGCATTCGGTGGTTCGACCAACGCGGTGCTGCATCTGCTCGCGATCGCCCACGAGGCCGACGTGAAGCTGTCGCTCGCGGACTTCAGCCGGATCGGCGCCAAGGTGCCGCACCTGGCCGACGTCAAGCCGTTCGGCAAGCATGTGATGTTCGACGTCGACCGCATCGGCGGCGTGCCGGTGGTGATGAAGGCGCTGCTGGATGCCGGTCTGCTGCATGGCGATTGCCTGACGGTGACGGGACAGACGATGGCCGAGAACCTCGCGCACATCGCGCCGCCGGACCCGGACGGCAAGGTCCTGCGGGCGTTGGACAACCCGATCCACCCCACCGGCGGCATCACCATCTTGCACGGCTCGCTGGCGCCCGAAGGCGCGGTGGTCAAGTCGGCCGGCTTCGACTCCGACGTGTTCGAAGGCACCGCAAGGGTTTTCGAACGTGAGCGGGCGGCGCTGGATGCCCTGGAAGACGGCACGATCACCCATGGCGACGCGGTGGTGATCCGCTACGAAGGCCCCAAGGGTGGCCCGGGAATGCGCGAGATGCTGGCCATCACCGGCGCCATCAAGGGCGCCGGCCTCGGCAAGGACGTGCTGTTGTTGACCGACGGCCGGTTCTCCGGCGGGACCACCGGCCTGTGCGTCGGGCACATCGCGCCCGAAGCCGCGGACGCCGGTCCAATTGCCTTTTTGCGCGACGGTGACAAGATCCGACTGGACGTCGGTAAGGGCACCTTGGACGTTCTCGTCGATGCCGACGAATTCGCCTCTCGCCGTGAGGGTTTCAGTCCGCTGCCGCCACGCTACACCTCCGGCGTGCTGGCCAAGTACGTCAAACTGGTCGGCTCGGCGGCCGACGGCGCGATCTGCGGGTAGCCGCCAGATCCCTACTTGACCAACGCGAACGCTAGGCCGTCCCAGTGTTTGGCGCCCACCACCTGCAGTACCGCGGTGTCGAGCTGGGGATGCTCGCCCAACAACTCGAGGACCTTGCGCGTCCCGACCAGCACGGGGTCGTCACCCGGCGACAGGATTGCGCCCTCGCGAATCACGTTGTCCACCACGATCATTGAGCCCGGATGGGTGAGCTTCACGGCCCACTCCAGGTAGCTGGGGTTGTTCTCCTTGTCGGCGTCGATGAACACCAGGTCGAAGGGGCCGGTGACGTTCGGCAGGCTGTCCAGGGCCGCACCGACCACCACCTCGACCCGGTCGCTCAAGCCGGCGCGGTCCAGATTGGCGCGGGCGACCTCGGCGTGCTTGGGCTCGTACTCCAGCGTGGTGACGTGACCCGCCGGGCCGGCACCGCGGGCCAACCAGATCGTGCTGAAGCCGCCCAGCGTGCCGATCTCCAGGACACGACGGGCCCCAGTCGCCGCGGCCAGCAGGCTCAGGAACTTGCCCTGCTGCGGCGACACGGCGATCTTCGGCAGGCCGGCCGCGTCGCTGGCCGCCAACGCGGCGGTCAGCACGGGGTCGTCGACCAGCACGGTTTCGTCCAGGAATTCGTCAACGTCGGCGGGGGCGGGATTTTGGCTCATGCGTCGAAACTAGTCCCGCTTCGATAGCAGCCGCCATTGGATTACCGGCCGCGAGTCTGCTGGCTCGTGCGGCCCCCGCCGAGGTCGCTCATGGGCGAACCATGCGCTGTGACGCTTCACCACAGGATGACCGGTGTCCGCCGCAACCAGGTGTCGGTCGTCAATTGCTCGACCACGAACTGAGCGACATCGGCCCGCGCGATCTTGCCGCCGTTGACACCGGCGAGGTCGGTGGTGGCCCTGATGCGGCCACGCGCGGTGCCGTTGGTGAGTTGGGCGGGGCGGACGACAACCCAGTCGAGCGAACTGGCGCGGATCGCGGCTTCCTGGCGGTCCTTGTCCTTATAGGCGTGGTTGAGCAGCACCGGCTGGAATATCCGGTCAAAGACGAAGCCGCCGTGGTTGCGACTGTCGCCGACTCCGAGCGCGGAGATGCAGACCAAACGGCGGACGCCGGCGCGGGTCATCGCCGTCACGAGGGCTCGGGTCGCGACGGTCAGCACGTCTACCTCGCGAAATCCCATACCGGTGCCCAGCGCGCTGACAACGGCATCGCAACCATTCAAAGCGCGCGCGAGGGTCCCCTCGTCGCGGACATCGCCCTCGATCACCTCGGCAGCTGGCAGATTAGGGCGCGCTTTCGCACGAACCAGCGCCACTACGTAGTGACCGTTGGCGGTGGCGTCGCGAACGATGAGCTGACCGGTTGCGCCGGTTGCTCCCAAAACCAATATCTTCATGCATTGTCTCCCAGCGCGTCATAGTCTATGTGCTAGACCTGGTCTATCTTTTAGACCACGGTCCTACGGTATGGACCTCGCGACTGCGCCGTAAGGAGGCAGTTATTTGTAACCAGGTGACATCAAGGGAACCCAGGTGGACTCCGTGAGCTCAGCAGTGGGCGCGATCGAGCGTTTCAGCCGATACCAATCCGACGACGCCGAGTCGGTGCGACCCGTGTATTGCCCGGTGCGCGATGTGCTCGACCGCATCGGCGACAAGTGGAGCATCCTGATGATCATGACCCTCGCGGCGCGACCACAGCGCTTCAGCGAGCTTCACCGAGCTATCCGGGACATCTCCAAGCGGATGTTGACCCAGACGCTGCGCGATTTGGAGCGTGACGGACTGATCACCCGCCATGTTTTTCCGACCAAACCGCCGAGCGTTGAATATCGTCTGTCCCCCTTGGGCCAATCGCTGCTAGAGCCGATGGCGAGCCTCATCGAATGGGCCGATACCCGTTATTCCGATATTCATGATGCGCGTGCCCGCTTCGACAGCGCACCGGGTGATGTGGCGCGTTAAACGCGGTTTTCGTGGCCGCCGACGCCGCTAGGCGGTGAAAGTCATTCGCATGCTCATCGGCGTTCACTCGTGCAGAGTGCGAGTCCGCAGGTGATCGCATCGGTTGACGCACAACACCTTTCAGCCACAGCCGGCGAGCCCGAGATTCAATTGGCTGTCTAATGCTGGCGTTGAAGATTCAACGTGCCGCTCGGCGCGGGACGGTGGCAACTAATCGTTGCCAGCTGGCCGCGATGTTGCACACATCGCCGATTCGTGCGATCGAGGCCGCCTCGCACAGCCCGCAGTCGCATTCGGTTGGGTGCGTAAGCAGTTCGTCGACTATTTTCCGCACGAGCGTCGTGGTTACGGGCTTGCCAGCCGATTGGGCGGCGTTGAAGCAATCGAGGGCGATCAGGTTGTCAGCGTCGGCAATACGCATAGTCGTCATTGTGCGGGCGGGAAAAGACCGGCGTCCAGCTCCGACACCTGCCAACCTCCTGGCAACTGCCCTGCGGCCGTGGCGATACGCGACACGCGACGTCGACCTACGCAGCATCGGCCACTCCCGTCGAGAGCGAAATGTGTAGTGTCACATTGGAATAAACCACGTTCTTGTAGCGCAGTGCACGTACCGATGGCGAAGTGCACATATTCCCACCGTGCAGTATTCGGTTGCGGTTGCGCTCTGAGCCCCGTCGCTTGTCATGATAGGCAGATGGCCGAGCGTGATCGTGACGAAACCGGCCGCCCGCGTAGCGCCCGACCGCGAGACGCTCTGGGCCGACCACTCCCGCCGGGTAGTGCAGGCGTGCCACGGATTCCGGACGACCTGACGCTGACACCGGCCGAGACCCTTGCCTATGCCCAGGATCTGCTGGACCGAGGCCTCGCATTCAACGCTCACGAGGTGCTCGAGGCCGCGTGGAAGAGCGGCCCGCCCAACGAGCAGGCAGTGTGGCAAGGCTTGGCCCAGCTCGCGGTGGGCATCACTCATGTCCAACGGGGCAACCGCAAGGGTGCAGCCACGCTGCTTCGCCGCGCCTCCACGCGCCTTGCCCGCGGTGGTAGGCCGGCACCGCACGCTATCGACGTCGCCGGGTTGGTGCACTATGCCGATGCGCTGATCGATGACCTCGCTGCGGGAGCCCATATAACCTCGGCGCGGCTACGACCCAGCCTGGTCATCCGACGAGTCAAGTAGCCCTACGACACGATCGGCGCCGGCTCGCGTGATCGGGGCGTTCGGTGCATTACCTTCCCGCGGGTCGGGATTTCAGGTTCGACAACCGCGTGGCATCGGCTTCGGCGGCGGCGCCGGCGCCTCAGCTGTTCTTGCCGTATACCCCCTAGGGGTATACATTGGCGGATGTCCGACCCTAACTCCGAGAGGTGGAGAGATGTCAAACGAAGCAGGAACGCTGTTGAGCTGTGGTCACGAGGGCTGCGGTTGTCGGGTTCGTATCGAGGTGGCTTGTCACTGCTCCGGCGATCACGCCTACATCTGCAAGTGCGGCGATGAGATGGTCGAGGTCGCCGGCTAAAGCGGCTAGCGCACACCTTCTTTCGCGTAGACCACCCGTAGTACGTGCCCAACTTCGGGCCCCATGACCAGTTCGGCCAGGGTGCACAGCGTCGTGACGTACTGCGTTCCGTGCGGCGGTTGCTCGTCGCAGAGGTGATGCGCGATCTCGTGCAACACCACCAGCTCGCGCATCGCCCAGTCCGCGTCGCGATCGTCAGGAACCGCGATAATCGCCGGCGCCGTAACGGTATTCGTAGTGTGCCGCGGTCGAGGCCCGTCGAGCCCGCACCCGCAGCGGCGCCATCTTCGGCCATTGCCGTCGCACCGCCGGTAGCGCCAGCACGTCATCGACGTAGCGTTGCACCCCGCTCAGCGACCCGAACTTCGCCTCCGGCGGCAGCGTCAAATGCGTGCCGAAGAACTCCACACTCGAGCCGTGTTCGGCCGCGCGGTCGAACAGCGTCCGCACGAATTCCTCGGCGGCATAGACCTTGGAGCGCTGCGCGTCGCGCCCGGCGTTACCGTTCCAGCGCGGTCCGAGCGCCGGACAATTCGGGGCCGCTCCCCAGTCGCGCCCGCTTGCCGGCCCGGTCCCCCGCCCGTCGCGCGGCCGACGAGTATCCCGCGGTGGCCCGACTGGCCTGCCAGGTGCCCCGTGCCCTCGACGCGGTCTTGTAGTAGTCGCGCAATTCTAATTCCTTGTTCCGCAACGCAATTGCGGTGCCAGGCGGGCGGCGCTTGTCCTTCTTCGCTTCGCGCTGGGTCTGCTCGCGGGCCTCGACCAGGCGCTGACCGATCCGCGCGCCGAACGCCAACTGGAAGTTGAGCCGGGCGGTGATCGTCGGGGTGGGCCGGTGCTCACCCGACGAGATGTAAGCGTCCGAGGCGCGGACCATCTGCACGACCAGGCTGGCGTACAGCGCGTGGGTGGCGTCGATGTCCTCGGCGAACCCATAGGCGTAGACGAACGTCGAGTTCGATGCGATGTCGCAGCGAACGTCATTGGCCGAGGCGATCACCACGAACAACTGGACGTAGGTCCGCAGGCCCCGGGTGCCGGCGTTGCCGATGGTGACCGTGCGCTGCACCGGCGTCTGCACGGGCGTGCGTTTGTCGGCGTGCGACCGCGCGACGGCGAGATCGATGGACGTAGCCGTGGCCAACCGCTGCGCAGCCGACATGAACGCCTCGGCTTCGTGCGCGTTGTCGGTGCCTTCGGCCTGACGCAACAGCGCGGCGATGCGCGCGAGCATCTTGTCGTCACTCACGGCGCCACTCCTCCCCATCGCTGCGCTCTGGATCGTCAACGGCGCAACTCACGAGACCAACCTAGGCGAACTCCCCGACGAGCCGGCTCAGCCATTCACAGTCGCGCGCTGATCCATGCCACCACGTCGTCGAGCACCTGCTCGTGTTCGGGCTCGTTGAACACCTCGTGATACAGACCGGGGTAGACCTTGAGCTCGACGTCGCTACTGCCCACCGCGGCGACCAGTCGCCGGCTGCCCTCGACCGGGATCAGCCGGTCGTCGGAGCCGTGCACCACCAGCAGCGGAGCGGTCAGCGAGGGCGCCCGCTGCGACATCGTCTCGCCGACCATCAGCAGCGCGCGGGCTACTCCGCCGGGGATCTTGCCGTGATAGACCATCGGGTCGTTGTCGTAGGCCTGCGACCACGGCCGGGTCGCGGGACACCGCGCTGGAGTCGAGCGCCTGCAGCGGCAGACCAGGCGCGATCGTCCCCATCGTCTTGGCGACCCAGCCGAGCAGCGGCGACACCGCGAGCTGCGCCGCAACCGCCGGTCCGGACAGCACCATCAGCTGGTAATCGTCGGGGTGTTCGACGCCGTAGGCGAACACAATGCCACCGCCCATGCTGTGGCCGAGCACGATGAGTGGAAGCCCCGGGTGTTCCTTCGCGGCGATGCCGACCAGCGTGTCGAAGTCGCTGGTGTATTCGGACATGTCTTTGACCAGCACCCGCTTGCCGCCGGAGCGGCCGTGGCCGCGGTGGTCGAGGGCGTAGGTGATCAGTCCTTCGCGGCCGAAGCGCGCGGCCACGTGGTCGTAGCGGCGGGCGTGTTCGCCGAGCCCGTGCGCGAGGATGACCACCGCACGCGGCGCGGCCCCGCTGTCCGAGGGGGTCCAGACGTCGTAGACGATGCGCACGTCGTCAACACCGTCGAAGGCGTGTTCGGCACGCGAGATTGTCATCGAAGGCAGCGTAAACCCGCTGTCGCGATCAGTCGGAGGCAGTCCGTAAGCTCTGTTCGGTGAGCGTGCTCGCCCGCGAGTTATCCGATGACGGCCAGGCGGATTTCTCCGCCACCGCAGAGCCCTACCGGCGTGAATTGCTTGCGCACTGCTATCGCATGACCGGGTCGTTGCACGACGCCGAGGATCTGGTGCAGGAAACGCTGCTGCGCGCCTGGAAGGCCTACGACCGCTTCGAGGGCAAGTCCTCGGTGCGCACTTGGCTACACCGGATCGCCACCAACACCTGCCTGACGGCGTTGGAATCTCGTCAACGCCGTCCGTTACCGACGGGGCTGGGCGGGGCGAGTTCGGACCCCACCGCGGAGTTGGTCGACGGCGCCGAGGTGCCATGGCTCGAGCCGCTGCCGGATCCGGCCGGCGACCCGTCGGCGATCGTGGGTACTCGCGAATCGGTCCGGCTGGCGTTCGTCGCAGCCCTGCAGCACTTGTCGGCCCGGCAGCGGGCCGTGCTGTTGCTGCGTGACGTCCTGCAGTGGAAGGCCGCCGAGGTGGCCGACGCGATCGGCGCCAGCACGGCGGCCGTCAACAGCCTGCTGCAGCGGGCCCGGGCGCAACTCGACTCCGTCGGGCCGAGCGCCGACGACCCGTTGGCCGCTCCGGATTCGACGGACGCCCAGGATCAGTTGCGGCGCTACATCGCCGCGTTCGAGGCCTATGACATGGACCGCCTGGTAGACATCTTCACCAGCGAGGCGATCTGGGAAATGCCACCGTTCACGGGCTGGTATCAGGGGCCGCAGGCCATCATCACGCTGATCCATCAGCAATGCCCCGCCGAGTTGCCCGGTGACATGCGAATGCTTCCGCTGACCGCCAACGGCCAACCCGCTGCGGCGATGTACATGCGCGACGGCGATGGCCACGTGCCGTTCCAGCTTCATGTGCTGGACGTGACGGACCAAGGCGTCACCCGGGTGGTGGCCTTCCTCGATACCGCACTGTTCGCGAAATTCGGTCTGCCTGAGCGTCTTTGATCGGCCACTCCCCGTCGAGTGGCCACCTATGACACGGAATTGCGCAAAATGCGTGCTACAACTGGCCACTCGGCGCCGGCTTCGCGAAGCGCACAGCAGACGCGGGCGACCACCACCTCGGGTCGATAGCGCAGAAGGTCGCTGCTGACCCTGACGATCAGCCAGCCCAACGCAGCAAGCTCGGCGTATCGATCGATGTCGGCAGTGCGCTGCGCGGGATTTGTCCAATGCTGGGCGCCATCGAATTCGACCGCAACTTTGAGTTCGCGATATCCCATGTCCAGCCGCGCGAACGGATAGCCATAGCGGTCCGATACAAGGATCTGCGTCTCGGGTTTCGGCAATTCCGAACGCACCAGCAAAAGTCGCGTTCGGGTTTCTTGCGGCGACTCCGCTCCGCCGTCCATCAGCCGGAGGATTTGTCGCAGTTGCACTATGCCCCGCACACCCGAGTGACGCAGCGCCAGCCGTTCGACGTCGGCCTCGTTGAGGTTGGTCGCATTCGCCAGCGCATCAACACGAATCAGCGCCGAGGCCAGACCTTTGCGACGACCGAGATCGAAGGCGGTCCGGGCCGGCGTGGTGACGGGTACCCCGCGTCGCACGCACACTTCGTCTTCTGTCAGTTCGTCTCGGTGGACGATTATTCCGTGTGCCGGCTTGCCGTTTCGCCGATAGATCTCGGCCGGCAGTCGTGGGTCGATCCACTTCGCATCATGCTGCGCGGCCGCCGAGAGACCCGCTAAGACAGCGTCACGTCCAGACCACAGCCACGCGGCCATACCGCGGCCGGCCGGGGTCAACACGTGGCTATTCGGCACGTAGACATTGCGGTAGACGGGTCGGTGATGGCTCCGCAATGATCGCCTGCTGACCCGCCCGTCGGCTAAGGCCTCTGTGCCGACGAACGGCATGCCCTGATCACCCATGCACTCACGCTGGCACCGAGGTACGACAAGCTCGTCGAGTGGCCAGTTAGGACACGGAATCCTGCGAAATGCGTGCAATAACTGGCCATTCGGGAGCGAGTTAGAACAGGCGATTGTCCGGTGCCGGGCCCTGCACGGCGCCGACCAGGCCAACGCCGGTGACCAGTGGCAGGTCCAGCGCCGACAGCAATCCCGGCCGCGACTGGCAGACCGCGGGAACCGCGTTGACCATCCGTGACGCGCCGGCCATCCGGGCGCCGAGGTCGTGGTCGTGGCCCTCGGCCATCTCGAACTCGCACCGCATGGTGGGCGAGCCCTCGATCTCGACGCGGTAGAGCCCGCGGCCGGACGCCAGCCCGTAGCCGAGGTCGGCCGGCGGGATGGAGATGTGCGGCTGCGGCCACCCCGGCGCCAAGTCGTCGCGCATCCGCGTGACGTGATCGATCACGAAAGTTGGCTTACCGTCCACGTATCCGGTCAACGTCGACCGCATCGCCCCGACCGTGCCCGCCTCGATGCGCCCAGTGGGTGTATCGAACGACTCGTCGGCAACGACCCGCTCGACGCTCTCCTCGATGTTGTCGACCTTCACGCCCAGTCCCGCTGCGAGTTGGTGCACCACCGGGCCCCAACCGAAGGTGAACATGCCCGGCGCCGCGGCGAACGCGACGAATTCCGGCGGCTTGCCGAAGCCGAGGATTTCGTAGACGGCGTCTTTGTCCGGATACGTCGCGTAGTTGAACATCTCGGTGACCCGCACCGACTGGATTGTCCGCGACACACCGGTAAGCACTAGCGGCAGAACATCATTGGCGAAACCGGAGTCGATGCCGGTGGTGAAGAACGATGCACCGCCGGCCGCCGCGGCCTCCCGCAGGGGCGCGGTGAACCCCGCGTCGACTCCGTCGGGGTAGACCAGTGGAACCACCGAACACGACACCACGTTCTTGCCGGCCCGCAGGATCGACACCATGTCGGCGATCGCCTCGGCCGGGCGCAGGTTGGCGGCCGCCGCGTAGATCACGGCGTCGGCGTCACCGCAGAGCAGTGCCGCGGGATCCTGCGTGGCGATGACGCCGGTCTTCGCAGCCCCGCACAGATCACCGGCGTCCCGGCCGGCTTTGGCGTCGCTGTGCACGACGAGGTCGACGAGTTGCAGATGCGGGTGGTCGATCACCCCGCGCAGGGCGATCAGGCCCATCGACCCCGGGCCCCACACGCCGACGTTGTGCATAAGTAGCTCCTAATATTAGGAATAGAGAAATCATATTTCGGACGGATGGTAGGAAGATCGGGATGGATTCGTCAACAGCGCCGGTACCGGCCAAATCGCCGCCGACTGGCCGCGTGATGGATGTGCTTGCGGCGCTGGCGGATTCATCGGCCGGACGTACATCGGCCGAGCTGGCCAAGCGATGCGCGATCAGCACGTCGACCTGCGCGCTGGTGCTCGCGGAGCTCGAGAGCCGCAGATGGGTGACGCGCCGCGACGATCGCCGCTACACGCTGGGCAGCGGGCTGTTCGGCCTGGTGCACGGCTTGCGCGCCCAGTTTCCGCTGCTGGACCGCGGGCGCGAGACGCTCGCCTTTCTGCACACCACCCTGGACGCGGGCTGCTCGATGTCCAAGATCGGCCAAACGCATCTGACCACCGTCGACGCCGTCGGCCATGGCACCGATGGTGAGCACGCGGTCGGCCAGCGCTTCCCGATCGGGCCGCCGTTCGGCCTGGTGGCGATGGCCTGGCGGGACGAGGACGCGATCGAGGGCTGGCTGCGGCGCGTGACACCGCGACTCACCGACGCCGACATCGTCGGGCACCGGCAGGTGCTCGCCGAGATCCGCGACCGCGGCTACGGAGCCTGGAGATTTGACGCGGACCACAATTCGCTGCACGACCGGCTGGCCACCGTGCTGGCGTCACTGGAGCCAACCGCGCAGGTGGCGCGCGAACTCAACACCCTGATGACCATCGTGACGTTGCAATCGGTCACGCGCTCGCTCGAAACCGACCTGGCCTCAACCGAGTTCGTCGTGCTGCCGATCTTCGGCCGAGACAGCCAGCCGGAGTATCAGATCGAGATCCACCTGGGCGGCCGCAGCCACCTGGCGTTGCCCGACCTCGATGCCGCTCTGCGGCACGCTCAGGCGCTGTTGCGGCCCGGAGTAGCGTGACAGCGTGCCCGCCACCGTCGACATCCGACGCGCCGCCGACCGCGCGGGCAGCACGACGTCGTGGCTGAACTCGCGGCACTCGTTCTCGTTCGGCGATCACTACGAGCCGGGTAACACCCACCACGGTGTGCTGCTGGTCAGCAATGACGACATCGTCGCGCCGGGCGGCGGGTTTGACACCCATCCGCACCGCGACATGGAGATCGTGACCTGGGTGCTCGACGGCTCGTTGGCACACCGTGACTCGGCGGGCAACGAGGGAGTCATCTATCCCGGCCTGGCGCAACGGATGTCGGCCGGCTCGGGAATCACCCACTCGGAGAAGAACGCGTCGAGCACCGATCCCGTTCGGTTCGTACAGATGTGGGTGCAGCCCGATGTGGCGGGAATCGAGCCCAGCTACCAACAGCAAGCCGTCAGTGACGACGAACTGAACGGGCGGTTGGTGACCATCGCCTCCGGGATACCGGGTCGCGACACCGCGATCAGCATTCACAACAGCTCGGCTGCCTTGCACGTCGCGCGGCTGCAACCCGGCGATTCGGTGGCGCTGCCGGCGGCGCGGTACCTGCACGTGTTCGTCGCTCGAGGGCTGCTCGAGTTCGAGCGCGTCGAGCTGAACGAGGGCGACGCGGTCCGCCTCACGGCGTCGGATGGCGCACACGTCACTGCCCGGCATCCCACTGAATTGCTCGTCTGGGAGATGCACGCGGCACTCGGCGACTAGGGTGGTCGCGAATGAACAGGAGCCGCTGTGTCTGAACCGCAAGCCCGTCACGCATCACCTGATGTCGGTTACGGCGATGACGATTCGGCCCTCTACAATCCTCCCGGGCCGAAATCGACTCGCACTGTCCGGTTTTGGGCCGTCCCGATCCTCGTCACGTTGGTCTTGCTGTCGACGGTGTCCGCCTTTTACCTCGGCGGGATCCTGCAGCCGATGACCAACCTGCGCCACTTCCCGGTAGCGATCACCAACGAAGACGCCGGGCCGACCGGCGCACAGGTGGTCAAGGGGGTGCTGGCCGGCTTCGACCACGACGCCTACGACGTTCGCGTGCTCGAGCCTGAGCAGGCCAAGAAACAGATGGACAACGCGCAGATCTACGGTATTGCGGTCATACCGCCGAATTTCTCGTCGAAATTGCAGGCCTATGCGAAGAGCGCCCTGACGCCGGGCCGGGTCGAGCGGGCGGTCATCGTGGTCTCGACGAATCCGCGAGCGGGCACGCTGGGCGCCAGCATTGCCGGCCAGACCTTACAGCGCGAGGTCGCGATGATCGATCAACGGGTCGGCCAACGCCTTTCGCAAGAGGTCGCGGCGCAGACCGGCAAGAAGCCCGAGCCGGGTGCGGTCGCACTGATGTTGGCCAATCCCGTCGAGGTCAAGTCGAGCGTGCACAACGCGCTACCGGACGGCACCGGAAATGGGTTGTCCGCCTTCTACTATGCGTTGCTATTGCTGCTGGGCGGCCTCGTCGCGAGCATCGTCGTCAGCATGCTGGTGAATTCGATGCTGGGCACTGCGCTCACCGAATTCCGTCCGGTCTACGGGTCCGGCGAGAATGTGTCGCGCTTCCGTACCCTGCTGATCAAGTGGGCGATGATCGTCGTAGTTGCGGTGCTGACGTCGGCGGCCTACCTGGCGATCGGGTCCAACCTGGGCATGCCGGTTCAAAAGAGCTTCGCGCTATGGCTTTTCGGCGCGTTCGCGATCCTGGCTGTCGGCGTGGCGTCGACCTCGCTGATCGCGGCGATGGGCGCGACCGGCGTCGTGGTCAGTCTGTTCGTGTTCGTCATCCTCGGCCTGCCGTCGGCGGGCGCGACGGTGCCGCTGGAGGCCACCCCGGCATGGTTCGAATGGCTGGCGAAATTCGAACCGCTGCACCAAGTCTTCGTCGGGACAAGGGCTTTGCTGTATCTCGGCGGCCGCGCCGACGCGGGCCTGGCGCAATCCCTGGAGTGGTCTGCCGTCGGACTGGTGGTCGCGGTGCTGTTCGGCGGCGTCGTCACCCGCCTCTACGACCGGCGCGACCGTGCCGCGGCAATCCCCACCGCCGTGGCACCCGGCGACGCCGGCACGGTTACGCACCCAGGGCAGTAAACAGCCGGCGGCCGAACGTCATTGGACTGCCGCCGAACCGTCATTCCGCTGTTATGCATGTTGCTGTGTAATACCTGAGTAATGATGGTCGCGCCGAAGGGGCAATAGTGCCGATCCTCGCTGTCGCCTTCCGGCGTATCGCAGCCTGCTGCGCCGGCGGCGCGTTGTGCCTGGCGCTGGCGACCAGCACGGGCCAGCCGGTCGCCCGTGCCGAGGCCCGCGAACTGCTCGCCAGTGCCATCGCGAATACTCAAGGCTCGTATCTGGTTTACAACTTCGGTGGGGGCCATCCGGCGCCGATGCTGAATGCCGCCGGCAACTGGTACGACGGTGGCGGTGGCGGCCACCTGATGATCATCAAAGCCGCCTCGCAGCGGCTCGAGCCACATCTTCTGGTGGACAGCCATCAGGGGTCTCAGTCGCGCTGCGAACGTAATCCGCACGCGCGCACCGGCGACGGGCTGATGCAGGCTTCGGAAACCTATACCGCGGTGCAGGCGTGGCAGGCGCTGGGCAAGCCGACGATCGCCATCAACGCGAACTTCTTCGACATCCGCGGCCAGAAAGGCGGCTCGTGGCGATCGACGGGATGCAGTTCCCCGCTGGGCACCTACGTCGACAACACCCGCGGGCAGGGCCGGGCCAATCAGGCGGTCACCGGAACCATCCCCTACGCCGGCAAGCAGGGCCTGTCCGGTGGAAACGAGAACTGGAGCGCGCTGGCCACCATGGTCTTACCCAAACACGGTGCCCCATCGGTGTTGTGGCCGCGGGGCGGTCGTGACGGGCACGACTACGACGCTGCCACCGCGGTCGTCACCGGGCTGGTCGACCGGGGCGACCCATTCGTCGCGGTGAGTGGCCTGGGTCTGCTCGCGCCGGGAAACACCGGTCAGCTCAACGACGGCGGCCCCAGCGCGGCCCGTACCGCGCTGGCCTACTCGAAGCCGCGCGATGAGATGTATGTATTCCAGGGCGGCAGCTACACGCCGGACAACATCCAGGACCTGTTCCGTGGGCTCGGCAGCGACACCGCGGTGTTGCTGGACGGCGGCACCTCATCGGCAATCGTGCTGCGCCGCGACACCGGTGGCATGTGGGCCGGAGCCGGTGTGCCCAAAGGCAATTGCGACACCTACGAAGTGCTGTGCGACGCCCACGAACGGGCGCTGCCGGGCTGGCTGGCGTTCAATTAGAACTTGGGCGTGAGGTCCAGCGAGGTGATCGTGGTCATCTTGGTGACCAGCCAGTGCGCGTGATCCCGTTGCAGCACAAGGCGATACGACAGATACTTCAGCGAAGGCACGTCCTTGGTGGTCGGACTCGTCGACGCCGTGTTGGTGTAGACGATCGCGGTCGCATCCGTCCCGTTGAGTGATTCCACCGCTGCGCCGACCACCTGGGTGGTGTTGGTGACCTTCGCCTGCTTGTTGGGCGCGATCAGTGCGTCGAGGTATTTACGGTAGGCAGCCTGAAAGTCACCGCTGAGGTACTGCGACGCCCGGTCGGCCAGCTTGTCGATGTTCTCCGGGGTGTAGGTCCACAACGTGGTGATCGCGTTGGCGGCGGTGCGCGCGACGGTCAGCTTGGTGGCTACCACGGCGCGGTCGGCCAGATACGGCTGCATCATCGCGCCGGCGAATGCTCCGGCGCCGACGAACAACACGGCAGCCACCGTTGCGGCGATCGTCGTCCACTTGGTGGCTGGTCGTCGCTCGCGAAAACGGACGACACCCGGCTCGACGTCTTCGGTTGTCTCGTCGGCATTTTCGCCGTCTTCGGACGCCTCGACGTCCGACGTATCGGCCACAACCGGGTCGACGGGCGCAGCGTCGGTCTCAGCGGCGGCGGTGTCGACGGCCGACTCCTCGGTCAGATCACCTGTTGCAGGCTGCTGATCTTCCACTGCTTACCTTCCCGCTGAGCGACGACCACCCAACGATTTGTGTTGTCGACCCTTTGTTTTCCGTCCGGCGACTTCATCGAGATGTCGGTGGCCACCATCACGCTGGCGCTGCCGTCGTCGTTCCAGCGCTCCACGCCGGCCGCGAGCGTGGTGCCCTTGGTCGGTTCGGCCTGGGCGATCTGGACCAGGATCTCGTTGTGCTTGTCGTGGTACTGCTTGGCGAAATCGCCGGTCGCGTTGGCCATGATCCGGTCGTAGTACCCGTTGGCGTGGAACGGGTCCAGCGTGGTGAACCCGGTCATGAAGGCCTTGACGTATCCGAGCACGTCGACCTCTTGCATGGCGTCGTGGTGATGCGCCCGCTGATCGACCAGGACCAGCGACGACGCCGCGATGGCACCCACGGTGAGCACGGTCGCGCCGGTTGCCGCGGCGGGCAGCGCCCACCTTCGTGACGGTTTCCACCACTGCGGCGACAGCGTCGGCCGCCACGGCAACCGCGACCACAGGGTCGGCTTCGGTTCCTTCAGCAGCGGCTCTTCACCGGGCTGAATTCGTCTGCGCGGACTCACTTCTCGCCCTTCGGTGGAGCAGGAGCCGGCGCTTTGGGCGCAGCGGGCGGGACCGGCGCTTTCGCCGCCGGCGCCTTGGGCTTGGTCACCACGTCGAGGTTGTCGACCAGCCAGTGGCCGTCCTTGCCCTTGAGTAGCGAAACCCGAACCGTCGCAGTGATGAAACGCTCGTCGTCACCACCGCCGCGGTGGCCCTGCATGAACAGCAGCATCGTTGCGCCGTTTCGGCTGGCCGACAAAACCGTGCTGTCGGTGACCCAGTATTCGTTGATCACCGGATGGCCCTTTTGCACGGACTCCTGCTGCTTCACCAACTCGGGCCGGTATTTGTCTGTGGTCAGCGATCGGGCCCGGCCAAAGTCCTGCTGCAGCGTCTTCGGGTCGTAGGTGAGCATCTGGGCGACGATTTTGGGTCCCTGCGCGTTGACCTCGTTGCGCGTCTGGTTGGCCGCCCGGTCCGGCAGGAAGATCGCGAAGACGCTCACCGCTGCGCCGGCGACGCAGAGCGCGACGGCCACCCCGACCGCGATTGCCGTGTGCCGCTTGATGTCCGCCGGCCGCCGTTCGCGGTCGACGCAGCGCACCTCGGTCCGCATCAGCAGGTCAGCGAAGGTGCGCCGGCGCGAATCCCACAACGGCCACAGCCATCCCACGAACACCGAGAGCGTGTCGAGCAGATGCGCCAACTCCCGCAGCATCAGCCGTCCCAGGCCCACGGCGGCGCCGTCCTGCTGCACCACTTCGATGCCGAGCAGCGCACGTCCCAGGCTCCAGCCGATGTAGGCCGGCAGAATCGCCCGGTTGGTTAGCGTCATCAGCGCGGCGGCGACCAGAACCGACAGCGACGCCCACCACCACAGGCCCTGCGGCGGCACCGCCAGCCAGACCAACGCCATCGTCACGACCACGACCAGCCCGGGCACGATGTCGGCGGCGAGCGCGGCCGCGCGAATGTGCCAGCCCGCCAACCCGTTTGGCGCTGGTTCGTCGATTGCCTTTGGGGCTTGGTTCTCGGCGGCCTTTTCGACCAGCACCGTCACCTCGCCACCTGGTCGAGTTTTGCGATGCGGTACTTACCCTCTTCGTGCACCATCGTCACGCGCAGGCGGTAGCCGGCTTCCTGGTTCTGCGATTCGGCGTTGGACACTCTCACCCGCAGCGGCACCAGAATTTCGATGGAGCCGTCGGGGTTGTTGCGCTCGACCGCCGCACGCAGGTCCGACACCTCGACGTGGGCGTTAGCAGCTTGATAGGCCTCGACCAACAGCCCGCTGTACAGAATTGCCTGCGACCGGAATGCACCGGCGCCGCACTCGATGATCTTCTGCGCGCTGGACGCCATCGCGCCGATGTCCGGCGCCTGGGTAGCCCCGACGCAGTCCTTCGCCGCCTCCAGGGCGGCGGCATCCCGGCGCGCGGTGGCCTGGCTCTCGTGGTGTGCCCGCAGGGCAAAGTATCCGCCGGCACCGACACCGCCGGCCAGCGCGACCAGCGCGGCCGCGATGCCGATGAACCAACCGCGCCCCAGGCGTGACGCGCCGCGCGGGTGCTCATCGAGGTCGGGAGTCTCGGCTAGGTCGTCTGCGTCCGACTCGGTGATCTCATGGTCGGCAGCATCATCGGATTCGAGCGATGCACTTTCCTCAGCGGTGGAATCGTCAGTGACCGCATCGGTTTGCAACGACGGGTCATCCGTGTCGTTCGGGGTCAGCCGGCTGGCGCCAGCATCTCCTTCCATCCGTCATCTCCTGTGTTGCGTGAGTTGTTGACGGAGTACTTAGAACCGTCGGGGCCCGCTACCTCGCCACTCATCGGACTATAGACGGCCGCCGGCGGCCCACCCGGAGTGTAGATGCAGGGGTTGGGTTGCTGTCCGTTGCACTGGACCGAACCTCCGCCGGGCCGCTGCAGCGGGTCGCTGGTCGGCGGCGGTGTCTGTCCGCCCGGTGGGAGCCGGTTGGCGGGCAGGGGGTTCAGGCCGTTGTTGACCGACGGGGCCGGTATCACCTTGCCGGGATCCACCGGCTGGTCACACCGCGCGCCGGGTGCCGGGCAGTTGCGGATCTGGTTCGGGTCGCCGAACCAGGGGTTGGTGCCCAGCGGCTCATACGGCTTGTTGCTGCGGCAATCCTGCGGCGTCGGGGCTCGCTTCCCCGGCACATCCATGCACGGCATGTTGCGCACACCGCGCACGGCTTCCGCCTGGAAATCCTGCGGTATCCGGCAGTAGTTTCCGTCGCGCAGTGGCGCAATGCTGGTGTCGGACGGCGACCGCCATTCCGGCGCGGGCCGGAACCCGGTCAGACACGGCGCCGGGTAGTTGATCGCCAGCGTGAGGTCCAGCGCGGCCATCCGGTCCTTCTCGTATGGCGCGGAGATCGCCTGCACGATCGACGACAGCTGCGGCAGGAACACTAGGGTCTGTTCGAGGCCGGGGTGGTAGCGCTTGAGCATGTCGGCGATGATCTCAATGTTGGCCAGGGTCTGCGGCAGCGATTCTCGAACGCCGCTGAACACCGAGTTGACCTGATCAGCGGTTGGAGCGGCTTGCGAGAGGATGCTTTTCAGGTGCGCGTCCTGGCTGGCCGCTTCGCCGCCCAGGATGTTCAGGTTGTGCGCCCACCGCTCGATCGCGTTGCTCGAAACGGCCTGGCTGTCCAGGATCGGCGCCGAGTTCTGAATGATGTCGTCGACCTGGTTGATGTTGGTCTTGAAGTCGCCAACGATCGCCTGCGTCGAGTCGACCAGCCGCTGCAACGCCGGGCCCAGACCGCCGACGGCTTCGGAGGTCTCGTCGAGCAGCTGCCCGATCTTTTCCTTCGGCAACACCGCTAGCCCTCGGTTGGCGGTGTCCAGGGCGGGACCGATCTCGCTCGGTACGGTGCCCTTGGTCATCGTCTGGCCGGGCGAGAAGTAGCCGCGCGCCTTGCCCTGCGACACCAGGTCCAGGTACTGCTCACCGACCGCCGACACCGAGTGCACGTTGGCCGACGCGTCGAGCGGGATCTTGAAGTTGCTATCGATGCTCATCGTCGCCTCGGCACCTTTTTCCGTCGGTTCGACGGATGTCACCTTGCCGATGGTGATGCCTCGATAGGTCACGTTGGACGTGGGATACAGCCCCCCCGATGCCGGCAATTCGGCCTTCAGCTCGTATCGGCCGATGCCGGCCAGCGACGGGATGCGCAGGTAGTACACGCCCAGCACCAGCAGGGCCACCGCGGTCAGGATGCCGAAGATGACCAGTTGACGCTTGATGAACTTGGTCAGCATTGCCGGTCCGCCCTCTCTACCAGTGGGCCACCCGGGGCGTCATTCGGGTTCGGCGTGTAACGCACGTCGGGAATCATCGTCGCCGGGTCGCGACCGTACGACTGCTCCAAGGCCCGCAAAACTCCCGACAACCCGGTACCGGTCAGGAACGCGTTGTCGACCGCCGACAGCGTGGTGTCGACCTCGAGCGACGAGTTCATGAAGTCACCACGGATCAGCTTTGGCGCGGTGTCCAGATCGAACGGCGCGGTGAATATCAGCTTCAGTGCGCCCAGTAGATATGGTGACGCCTTCCCGAGCTCCCGCAAGGGGCACTGCAGCAGCTGCAGATCCTGGTGCAATGGCCCCCGTGCCTCACCCAGATAAGTGGCGGCAGCCTGACTCAGCGCGCCTACCGACTGGACCGCGTCGATCAGATGCTTTTGATACTCCGGGTCCGCCAAGTACTTGATCAGCGGCGGGAATTCGGTCAACGCCCGATCGAGGGTCTGACTCCTGGTTCCGACGTATTCCAGCAGCCGGTTCGTCGAGTCGATGGCGTGGGTGATGTCGTCGCTCTGCTCGTTGAGCTGCCGGGTGAAGGTGTCCAGCTTGCCCAGGAAGGCTCGAATCTGTGGTCCTCGACCGGTCAGGATCTTGTTGACCTCGTTCTGCAGCACTTCCAGGTTGGGCAGTCCGCCGCCGCGCACGACCATCGCCAGGCTGGCCAGCGTCTGCTCGGTGCTCGGATAGGCCGACGAGTTCTTCAGCGGAATCGTGTCGCCGTTCTTCAGCCTCTGCGCCGACGGGTCGGCCGGCGGCGCCAACTCGATGTGCTGCGAGCCCAGCAAGCTGGTCTGGCCGATCTTGGCGGTGGCGTTCTTCGGCAGCTTGACGCTCTTGTTCAAGCCCAGCGTGAGGGTGGCGACCCAATTCTTCAGCTCGATCTTGCGAATCGAACCGACAAAAACGTCGGCAACCATGACCTTGCTGTTGCCGTTGATGGCCAGCGTGTCGGGCATCTGGACGTAGACCGTGTACGCGCCGTCGCCGCCACCCGGGCCGCCGGGCAGTCCGACGTTCGAGATGCCTTTCCAGCCGCACGAGCTCAACATCATGGCGGCAACGAACAGTATGAAGATCTGCCAGATCCGATGGCGCACTGCAGACATCATCATGCGGATCACTGGCCCCCTCCTGGTGCCTCAGCGGGCAACGGAGGTCCCGGCGGCGCCTGTACTCCCAGCGGCGACGGTCCGGGCGCGGGCGTCGGCGCGACGGGTCCGGGGATCACTCCGGGTCCGGGCGGCGGGGGCGGGATCGGCGCTGGGTTGCCGGGTACGCCGATGAACGGCGCCGGCCCGGGCTCCTCGTTGTACGCGTTGGGGTAACCCGGCGGCGTCTGGTACTGCGACTGCACGGGAGCGATGTCCGGGCCGCCCATCAGCTCGGCCAGTGAGTCAGGCGTCAGCAACCCGGCCGTCACCGGTCCCACCTTGACGCCCTGCATGCCCGGTGCGGTGATCCAGCCGTGTTGAGTGTTGCGGTGCGAGGTCGGGGTGTCGGGCACCCAGATGCCCGGCACAGTGGTGTCCTTGTAGCCGGGGGGCGGGTGCAGCCGATTCTCGGAATAGGCCACTTCTTTGGGCGTCGCCGCCGCAAGGCTGAACAGGTTCAACCCAAACGGCGGGAAGTTGAATTTGATCGCGTCCAAGATCGGCGCCAGGTACTGCGCGCATAGCTCGGCGGATTCCTGATAGCCCAGCCGGCTGCCGGCTTGGATAGAGCTGCAGATGAACTCCATCGGGTTCGCAAAGCCCTGCGTACCAAGCACACCCGCGGGCTGGCCGACGATGGCGCTGTGCGCTGGGTGGTAGATCAGGTTGGCATTCGACAGCGCCGTCGGCAGCACGTGCAGGCTGGTCTCGAGGCCGTTCAGCGCCTCGGGTTGGACCAGCGTGTTGGTGGTATCGGCGAGGTTGTTGATGTCTTGGGTCAGCACCTCGGCGTTCTTGTCGAGAAACGGGCGCACGGTGCTGAGCAGCCCGTCGAACTGCTGGAGCGCGTTCGACAGGTCCTGATCCGATCCGGTCAGGCTGTTGGTGAACTGAGCCAGGTTCTTGTTCAGCGCCACGAACTTCTGGTCGTCGGTGTGCAGCGCGTTGACGAACAACGCAAGGCTGCGCACCACCGCGAAGAAGTCACCCCGACCCTGATTGAGCGCGGTCAGCGCTCGTGACAGGTCGTTGAAGGTGGTGTTGATCTGCTTGCCCTTGCCGGCCAGGCCGTCGGCGAAGGACTCGATCACGTCCCCGAACGGACCCTTGGGCTGCTGCTTTGTCGGCCCCAGCTTGGAGATGACGTTGGTGATCGCGTTGCGCAGCTCGTCGTACTCGGTGGGTACCTGGGTGCGCTCCTCAGGGATCACCGCATTGTCGGCCAGCACCGGGCCGCCCTTGTACACCGGTTCCAACTGGATCAGTCGCGAGGCCACCAGCGTGGGGTTGAGGATCACCGCCTGCGCGTCGGCGGGCACCTTGTACTTGTTCGCGTAGTGGAAGGTGACCTTCATCTTGTCGCCCGCCGGCTCGACCTTGTCGATCGCGCCGACTTTGACGCCCATGATCTCGACTTTGTCGCCGTGATAAAGCGCGTTGGCGGCCGGGAAATACGCCACCACCGTGTTGTTGGTCAGCTTCTTGTAAAGCTGGAGGCCCAGGTACGCCAGCACCAGCGCCGCCACGATGGCCAGCGCGCCGATGACGATCGCCGCACGTGACAGCTTCGGCAGCCGAAGGTTACGGAAATCGAAGACGGTACTCAATTCTGGTTACCTCCTTGCGCTCCGCTGCCGCCGGCTCCGCCCGTGCCCGGGATGAAGGGCGCCGGCAGGTTGTTACCGGGTCCCGGTGGTGCCGGTGGCCCAGGGGGCAACGGCCCCGGTGGCGGCGCAGCAGCCGGGTTGGCCGGAGCAGGCCCCGGGAGCGGTCCGAGCGGCTCGGTCCGTCCGCCTGGCGGACCTGGCGCGATCGGCACCGGAGTGCCCGGCACGTCGGGCGGCGCCATTCCGGGTCGGCCGGCGATCGGAATGCCCGGGGTCGGCGGGAGCCCGTTGGGGTTGGGCGGCGATGACGCGATGTCGGCGCCCGGGTACGGGCCGTTCGGCCCGAACGGACCCACGTTCTGGTTGATGCCCGCACACGGCATCGGGTTGCCGGGCCTCGGCAGCAGCTCGGGGGGCGGCGTGTAGGAGCACGGCGTACCCGGTGGGATCGCCGGCCCCGGGTGATCCGGCGTGCCTTCCAGCAGCTGCGGGGCCGGCGGCGGAGCACCGTTGGGGAACCGTGTGCCGTTCGGGTCCGGGAACTTGCCTGCCGGCAGACCGGCGCTGCGCCAGAAGTCCTCGGGGTCGATGCCGCGCTTCTTGAAGGCGGCGTCCACCCAGGGTTGCAGGATCCAGTACGGCAGCAGGTTGGTCAGCTGCACCTTGAAGTACGGCCCGGAGGCCACGGTCTCGTTCAGGCCGGTCGCAGTCTTTCCGAGCGTCTTCACGATTCCCGCGAGGTCGTCTTTGCGCTTGTCCAGCAGGTCGCTGACGATGCGGAGCTGTTCCAGCACGTGATTCAAGTTCGGGTTGTCGTTGATCAGGTTCTGCACCTGGGCCGAGAACGTCGCGACGTTGCTCAACAGCGCGCTGATCGCCCGGCTGCGCTGGTTGAACGCCGCCAATAGGTCGTTGGAGTTGACGAACAACCGGTCTATCTGCTGGCTCCGGTCACCCAGAATGCTGGCGATCTGGTTGGCCTGCGCGAGCAGATGGGTGATCTGCTCGTCACGCTTGCCGATGGTGTCGGAGAACTTGGCCACCCCATCGAGAGCCGCACTGAGGTGCGGGGATGTCTGATCGATGGTCTGTGACAGCACATTCAGCGACTGCTTGACGGTGTCGATGTTCCATCCGGACGCGGCCTTGGTGACGTCGAAGAACGCGTCGTAGATCTGGTACGGCGTGGTGCTCTGGCCGATAGGCAGTGTGCCGCCCGGCCGCATGACCGTGGTGCCCCGCGGCTCGATCTCGAGCACCTTTTTTCCCAGGATGGTGTCGGTCTTGATCGCCACCCGACTCTCGGTACCGAAGGTGTCGCTGCCGGTCGAGAACTTGATCACGACGTGGTCGCCCTGAATCTCAATGCCCTCGACCTTGCCGACGTCGACACCGGCGATGCGGACCTTGTCACCCGAGCCCAGCTGTCCTGAGTCGGTGAACTGCCCGTAGTACTCGGGTTGGGCGAACAGCATCGGGACACTGGTGATGGTCTGGCCGACAAGCACGACCATTACCGTCACGATCAGGCCCATCAGGCCAATTCGCTTGCGGTTGGCGGGTTCCAAAGTCCTCATTGGGGCGTGCACCTACCCGACGGCTGCGACCAGATGCGGACCGTACGGACCGGGCCGCCGGCCTGGAGTCCGTTCGTCTTCAAGGTCAGGTCGCACAGATAGAAGTTGACCCAGTCGCCGTAGTTACCGACAGCATTACCCACGAGGTTCATCCCAGGTGGTGTGCGGTGGAGCTGGTCGTCCCAGAGGTCCTTCTGGTCGATGATCGGCTGCTGAATCGGCTCGAGGTAGTTCAGCGTTTTGTGCAGCAGGGTCCGGTTGTCGGCGAGCAGATCGCCGACCGTGCCGGCACCGTTGCTGATGTTCGCGATGCCGGCCGCGAAAGAGTCGGCGTGGTTGTCCAGGCCGCTGATCAGCTTCTCGAAGTTGTCGACGGTCTCGTCGAAGTCCTTGCGGTGCTTGACCGTTGTGTCCAGCACGATGTTGAGGTTTTTGACCACCTCGCCGATCGCCTGGTCGCGCTCGGCGATCTTGGAGGTCAGCGCCGCGGTCTGGTCGAGGATGTCGTTGATCGTGCCGCCCTGCCCTTGAAAGACTGTGATGATCGCACTCGCGATGTTGTTCACCTTCTCCGGATCCAGCGCGCGGAACAACGGTTTGAACCCGCCGATCAAGGCGTCCAGATCCAGCGCCGGCGAGGTGCGCGACTGCGGGATGAACCCGTGCGGCGGAAGCACCCGATCGGAACCATCGCCCTCGCCCCGTTTGAGCTCCAGGTAGCGGTCCCCGATCAGGTTGAGGTAGCGCACCTGAGCGGTGGTCGACTGGTAAAGCGGGACGTCATGGTCGACGTCGAAGTCGACTCGCGCGCGATGGCCACCGTCGACCAGCTTGATGCTCTTGACCTTGCCGATCTCCACCCCGGAGGCCCGCACGAACTGGCCGTTGCGCAGCCCGCTGACGTTCTGGAACTCCGCGGTGTAGGTGGTGGTCCGGTCGAAGCGCATCTGCCCGAACACGACCACGATGAGCGCGGTGAAGAGCAGCAGCACCGTGGCGACGATGCCGAGCTTGACGAGGGTTCCGGTGATTTTCATGGGTTGATCGTGTGGTCTCCCATTTGGCGGCCCCAGACGTACTCGACTGCGTACGGGGAGCCGGTATCAACGTGGTTGTACGGAGCGAGGCTGTTACCGGTGTCCATGATCAGCGTGGGCGCCGGCCACAGGTCCCGGGTGATGGTCTGCCAGCAGCCGGGCGCACCGCCCGGTCCGCCGTGCGCGTTGATGCGCGGCAGGTTCTCGGGATAGATGTACGGGTTGGGCGCGCCACCGACCAACCCCGCCAGCCCGAGCAGCCCCTGCGAAAGAAGCGTGAGGCCGAGCCCCGGCGGACTCAGCGCCAGCCCCAGACCGGAGAAGATCTCGGTCTCCGACCGTAGGGAGTACGGGCTGGTGAACGCGGCGACCTTGGGTTCGCTGTCGTGCAGGTTGCGGATCGCGCAGAACACCTCGGGGCTGTAGGTGTCGAGCAGCTGGGCCGTCGGAACCAGATCCTTGGCTCCTCGCGCAAAATATGGTCCGCCCTTGTTGAAGATCTCGGCACCCGTGGCGCCGAACCCGGCCGCCGCCAGCAGCGCCCGGTCGAGGTCCTTCTCCTGCGCGTGCACGGTGTGCGCCGTCGTCGACGCGTTGTTCAGGAAATTGAACAGATCGGGCGACGCGTTCGCATACGTGTCGCCGAGGCGGGCCAACTGTTGAATGTCATGACGAATGATCGGCATCCGCGGATTGACGTCGTCGAGAGCCGAGCTGCCGTTGATGATCGACTGGCCGAACTTGTCGCCCAACCCGCTCAGCGCCTGCGCGGCCGCGCTCAGCGTCAGGTTGACCTTGACCGGGTCCACCTTCTCGGCGATCTGGGTGATGGTCTGGAACAGCGTGTTGATCTCCGTCGTCACCGACCGTACATCGATCACGTTTGACGGCGTAATCCGTTGAGGGACAGGGTGTTTCGGCGCCGTCAGCGACACGTACTTCTCACCGAAGACGGTGGTGGCGACAATCTTCGCGTCCACGTTGGCCGGGATCAGGTGCAGATACTTGGGGTAGATGTCCAGAGCGAATTTCGCCGCGGGTTTGCCGTCGCGCTGGATCTCGTCGATGCTGTCGACCCGGCCGATGTGCACGCCGTTGTAGGTGACCTTCGAACCCGGGTCCATCACCAGCCCGGCCCGGTCGGACAGCATGGTCAGCTTCGTCTTGTCGGTGAAGTCACCCTTGTACTGCAAGAAGACCAGCCACAGCACCAGCGCGAAGATGAGGAACACGATGACGCCGGCCACCCGATAGGGCTGGAACGGCGCCTTGTTGACCTTCCCCCGTGGACTCGTCATAGCCGCCTACACCGTGAAGTTGAAGTTGGGATTGACGCCGTAGAGCGCCATCTCGGCCAGCAGGATGACGACGGGGTTGGCCACCAACGAGAAGCGCATCGACCGGCCGACGCCCTCGCCGACGCCGACGGGACCGCCGCTGGCGTTGTACCCGTAGTAGCAGTGCGACAGCATCACCACGATGGAGATGATGATGACTTCGACGAACGACCAGAACACGTCGTCAGGACGAAGGAACGTTCGGAAGTAGTGCTCGTAGGTGCCCGAGGTCTGCCCGTAGATGAACGTCGTGACCACCTGCGGCGACAGGAACGACAGGATCAGGCCGATCGAGTACAGCGGGATGATGACCACCAGCCCGGCCAGCATGCGGGTCGACACCAGGTAGGCCGTCGACTTGACGCCCATCACCTCGAGCGCGTCGATCTCCTCGCTGATCCGCATCGCGCCCAGCTCGGCGGTGGCGCCGGCGCCGACGGTGGCCGCCAACGCGATACCGGTGACGATCGGCGCGACCAGGCGCACGTTGATGAAGGCGGCGACGAATCCCAGCAGGGTCTCAATACCGATGTGGCCCAATGACGCAAGGCCCTGGATGGCGACCAGTGAACCGGCCGAGAGTGTCACGAAGGCGATGATCACCGCGGTACCACCGACCACCGCCATGGCGCCGGTGCCCATGCCGACCTCGGCGATCAGGCGCAGAATTTCCTTGCGGTAACGGGTCAGGGCCCACGCCATATCGCGCACACCGATGACCGCGAACCAGCCGATCCGGCCGGCCTCGTCGAGCGGCTTACTCGCGGCGCTGCCGTATTTGCGAAGGTTTTCGGATGCCCGCGGGAAGCGGCCGCGGATTACCTGAGCGGTCGACACGTCACATCCCCGTTCCGAAGCGAACACCGATGGTGGTCAGCACGACGTTGACCGCGAACAGCGCGACCACGCACAGCACCACGGTCTCGTTTACGGCCGTGCCCAGCCCCTTGGAACCACCGCTGACGGTGAGTCCGCGGTAGCAGCCGACCAGTCCGGCGATGAGCCCGAACGCCAGGGCCTTGATCGTCGCGATGACGACTTCGGGAAGGCCGGTGACCAAAGTCAGCGTGGCCAGGTAGGCGCCGGCCGACACGTGCTGCATGTAGACGCCGAACAGGAATCCGCCGACCAGGCCGACCATGCTGACCAATGCGTTGAGCAGCATCCCGCACAGGGCGCAGGCCAGCACGCGCGGCACCACGAGCCGGTGAATCGGGTCGATGCCAAGGACTTCCATCGCGTCGATTTCCTCACGGATGGTGCGCGCACCGAGGTCTGCGCAGATTGCCGTCGAGACCGCCCCGGCGATCACCAGCACGGTGTTGATCGGACCGATCTGGGTGATGACGGCGATACCCGCACCGGCGCCTGAGATGTCAGCGGCGCCGACCTGGATCAGCAGGATGTTGAAGGTGAAGATGAACAGCGCTGTGACCGGGACCGACACGGCCATCGTCGGCAGCAGCGCCACCCGCAGGATGAACCAGCACTGCAGGATGAATTCTTTCCATTGAAAAGGCGTCTTGAACAACGCTTTTCCGGTGAGCACGCACATCCGGAAGAAGCCGCCGACCAGAACGAGCGGCGGGCCCAGTTGGTCCCGGAGGTAATCGGTGACTCTCGGTTGTGTCGTGGTCACCGGCGCCCCCTTCCGACGCAACCATGCGCCTCACGAAGGAGCGGCGAAAGCTTCCGCACGACCCCTCCTCGCCCCGCTTCTCGACATGTGATCTCCGTCTCCCTACCGGTTGGTAGTAAGCCGGACCACAGGACTGTACCCGATGGTCTCGCGGGCGTGCACAGCATCGGCGTTATTGGCCTTTCGTCTAATGACCTGCGGGTTTTGGGTTATGTCAGCTTGACCCACCCCGTGGGGGATCCGTTGACGCCGAGGCGCTTTGACCGACCGCCGACGCACCATAGCGCGTCCGCAATTCGGTCTTCAAAACCTTCCCCGCGGGGTTGCGCGGCAGGGCGTCGACGATCTCGAGACCCTTCGGGTGTTTGTAGCGGGCCAGCCGTTCGCCGAGGAACTCGTCGAGGTCCTCGATACGCAAGTTCGCCTCGGTGACCGCCGCCACCGCGACCGGCACTTCGCCCCACTTCTCGTGGGGCCGGCCGATCACCGCGACCTCCACGATCGCCGGGTGACTGGCCAACACGTTCTCCACCTCGGCGCAGTAGATGTTTTCACCGCCGGAGATGATCATGTCCTTCTTGCGGTCGACCACCCAGACGTAACCCTCGTCATCCATCCGGACCAGATCGCCGGAGTGGAACCATCCGCCGTGAAACGCCTCGGCGGTGGCTTCCGGATTGTTCCAGTAGCCGCTCATCAATGTGGGCGCCCGGTAGACGATTTCACCGACCTCGCCGGTCGGGACGTCATTCATCTCCTCATCGACCACGCGGGCGGCGACCGTCGGGATGACCTTGCCCACCGAGCCGAGCTTTCTGATCGCGTCTTCGCCGAGCAGCATGCAGGTCACCGGAGACATCTCGGTCTGACCGAACGCGGCCAAGATCTGCGCTCCGGGAAAGGTTTCCGACATCTGCCGCAGCAGGGTATCGGACGCGGGAGCTGCACCCCAGGAGATGACCCGCAGCTTTACGTCCCGTGGATTCGCCTGCTGCGCACTACAAACCGCCTGCCACTGGGCCGGGACCAGGAAAATCCCGGTGACCTTTTCAGCGGCCAGCACGTCGAGCAGGTGTCCGGGATCGAACGCGCCTAGCGGGTGGATCACCGTCGGAAGGCCCATCAGCATCCCGGTCAACAGGTTGCCGATTCCGGCGATGTGGAAAAACGGGACGCCGATGAAGCCGATGTCGTCGGCCGCGAACCCGTGGGTATAGAGGTTGGCCGTGGTCTGACAGCTCAAGTTGGTGTGCGTCAGCACGGCGCCTTTGGGCCGGCCCGTCGTGCCGGAGGTGTACATGATCAGCGCCGGCGAATCGTTGGGCACGTCGGCCGGGTGAGCCGGGTCGCCGGACTCGTTGATCAGATCCTCGTAGGCCAACAGACCGTGATCGACGGAATCACCGGCGACCACGATGGTCTCCATTACCGACGTGACACCGCGGACGCCGGCGGCCACCGGAGCCAGCACCGGCTCGGTGATCATCAGCCGGGCCTCGCAGTCCTCGACCAGAAATGCGATCTCCGGCGGGGTGAGCCGGAAGTTGATCGGGACGGCGATCGCTCCGAGCATGTTGGCCGCCAACACCGACTCGACGAACTCGGTGCGGTTCAGCATCAAGATCATCACGCGGTCGCCCGCGTTGACCCCGCGGCGGCTCAGGGCGCCGGCGAGCTTGGCGACGCGATCACGCAAGCCGGCCCACGTGACGGTGTTGCCCAGGAATCTCAGCGCCGTCGCGCCCGGTTGCATGTAGGCGTGCCGCTCGAGTTGGTTGACCCAATTCTGTCGTCGCGCCAGATAGGGCTGTTCGCTGGCGACGCCGTGGGTGTCATGGGCGCCCTGGCCGGTCAACTGCGCGGTCAACTGGTCGATTCCCTTCGTCGTAAGCACGGTGATTAAGTTGATATTTGATAAAACTTGGTGTTGTCTGGGTCACACTATGGTCTTGGCCCGACGAAGACAAGCCCGATGAGTTCGGCGAGCGCGCTCGCCGCGACGCGGCTTCCGCTGCGCCGGGCGCAGTTGTCCGACGAGGTCGCGGGCCACCTCCGCGCGGCGATCATGTCGGGCGTACTGAAGCCAGGGACGTTCATCCGGCTCGACGAGACCGCCGCCAAGCTGGGCGTCAGCGCCACCCCGGTGCGCGAAGCGCTGCTGAAGCTGCGCGGCGAGGGCATGGTCCAACTCGAGCCGCACCGCGGTCATGTGGTGTTGCCGCTGAGTCGCCAGGACGTCGATGACATCTTCTGGGTACAGGCAACCATCGCCAAGGAGCTTGCCACCACGGCGGCCGAGCGCATCACCGACGCCGAGATCGACGATCTCGAACACCTCACCGATGTGCTGACGAGCGTCGTCGCGGCCGGCGACGTCGAGGCGATCGCCACGACGGAGTTCGCCTTCCACCGCACCTTCAATCGCTCCACTGGGCGCATCAAGTTGGCCTGGTTTCTGCTTCATGTCGCCCGCTACATGCCGCTGATGGTCTACGCGACGGATCCGGAGTGGGGAGCCGCCGCGGTGCGCAATCACCGCGAGGTGATCGCGGCGCTGCGCCGGCGCGACACCGCGGCGGTCGTCGAGCACACCGCGTGGGGCTTCAACGACGGAGCGCGCCGGCTCACCGAGCGGCTGGCCGGAACCGGAATCTGGGATTAGACCACCGGTGACGATGCGGGCCGTTTCGACCCGCTGAGGAGCCGGGTAGTTAGGACGCGGCGAGCTCTTCGGCGCGCTTCTTGAGATTGTCGGCGAGGTAGTCGATGACGTTGCCGGCCAACTGCTTCACCATCGGCGCCGGGATCGGCATCGACGGCTCGACGTCCAGGTCGACGGTCAGCAGCGCCGAGGAGCCGGTGTCCACCACGCTGAACAATTGTTCCTGCTTCTTGAAGAGGTTGCCCTGCTGCAGCACGGTTTGGATCTGCGTCGGGCTCGGGTAGTAAACCGCCTGGATCAGACTGTCTTCGAGCGCTTCGTATTTCGCGTCGAGACGCAGCTGGCTGGGGCGCCCGTCGTCGTAGCGAGCCAGCACCCACAGGCCCTGGACTCCGTCGTTCCACTCCGGGTAGCGCTCGAAGTCGGCGACGATCGCCAGGATCGAGTCGGCGTTGGCGGCGACCTCAACGGTTTTGCTGACAAAAGGCATTCGCCGAGCTTACCGAGAACACTGGACGCTGAATTCCCCAGTTAGACGCACGCTGTCGACAGCAGCGCGCGGATCTCGTCGGGAATCGGCGTCGGCCGGCGGGTCGACTTGTCGACGTAGACGTGCACCCAGTGCCCGATCGCGGCGACCGTTTGCGGTTCCGACTCCTCAGGGGCGCGAAAAACGCCGAGCCGATAGGTCACGCTGCTGTTGCCGAGCCGGGTCACGGCCACGCCGACGACAAGTCGTTCGGGGAAGTGCAGTTCGGAGAAGTAGCGGCAACCCGATTCGGCGACGATCCCCTGCACCGGGGTGGTCACCGGATCGATGGTGACTCCTGCGGCGATCCAGCCGTTGATCGCGGTGTCGAAAAGTTGGTAGTACACAGCGTTGTTCAGGTGGCCGAACATGTCGTTGTCAGCCCAGCGGGTCGGCACCGGCCAGTGCACGGGAAAGTCGTGACTGGTGAGGCCGTCGGAGTGCGGCGGCACCGCAGAGTTCTCAGTCATGGTTGTATTCGACCATGGTGGTAATCCGGGGTGCCGTGCTGGAGCAGATCGGATCCCCTCGCCCGTACACCGACTCCCGCCCCATCACCATCGCCGACCTCGCGCTGGCTCCGCCCGGCGCCGACGAGCTGCTGGTGCGCATCGAGGCCGCGGGGGTCTGCCATTCCGACCTGTCGGTGGTGGACGGCAACCGAGTGCGTCCGACGCCGATGCTGCTCGGGCACGAGGCGGCCGGAATCATCGAGAAGGCCGGCGACGGCGTCAACGACGTGGCGGTCGGCCAGCGCGTGGTGATGACGTTCCTGCCGCGGTGCGGACATTGCGCGGCGTGCATGACCGACGGGCTGACGCCATGCCGGCCGGGTAGCGCGGCCAACAATGCCGGCACGCTGCTCGGCGGCGGGATGCGCCTGACTCGAAACGGCGACAAGGTTTTTCATCACCTAGGGGTCTCTGGCTTCGCGACGCATGCGGTGGTCAACCGGGCCAGCGTGGTTCCGGTGCCCGACGACGTCCCTCCCCCGGTCGCCGCGCTGCTGGGTTGCGCGATGCTGACCGGCGGCGGCGCGGTGCTCAACGTCGGCAAGCCGCGACCGGGCCAGACGGTCGCGGTGGTCGGCCTCGGCGGCGTCGGGATGGCCGCGGCGATGACCGCGCTGTCGTACGCCGGCGTCACGGTGATCGGCATCGACCAGCTGCCCGAAAAGCTCACCGCCGCAATTGCTCTCGGGACACACGAGGCGTACACCCCACAGCAGGCCACCGATGCCGGGGTGAAGGCGGACGTGGTGGTCGAGGCGGCCGGTCACCCCGCGGCGCTGGAGACGGCCATCGCGCTCACTGGAGCCGGCGGCCGGACGATCACCGTCGGCCTGCCGCGGCCGGACGCGCGAATCAGTGTGTCGCCGTTAGGGTTTGTCGCCGAGGGACGGTCATTGATCGGCAGCTACCTCGGCTCTGCGGTGCCGGATCGCGACATTCCGCAGTTCGTCGAGCTGTGGCGTTCGGGGCGGTTACCGGTGGAGTCGCTGGTGTCGTCACGAATCAGCCTCGACGACATCAACGCCGCGATGGACAACCTGGCCGACGGCACCGCCGTGCGCCAGTTGATCAGCTTCGACGCGGCATAATCCGGCATAGTCACACCAGCCGACTCCGCTACGCCCCGTGGAACGCCCGCCGCAGCGCGCGGCCCTGTAGGGCGAACAAGTGCTCGGACACCTCCCAGTCGGGCAGCAGCGAGTCGAAGCCGTGACACGTGCCGGCGAACACATGCAGCTCGGTGGCGACCCCGTCGCGCAGCAACCGCAACGCGTAGTCCAGCGCCTCGTCTCGCAGCGGGTCGATGTCCGAACAGGTGATGAATGTCCTTGGCAGACCGCTTAATTGGTCGCGACGACCCGGGACGGAGCCCGCCGATGCCTCGGCTGACCCGAGGTAGTAGCGCCACATCAGCTCGGCGGCCGGTCCATCGAACGCGGGTGTGGCGGCGAACTCGGTCTTCGATCCGGTCATCCGATCGTCGAGCACCGGTTGATGTAGTAGCGCAAACACCAGCCGGTCGGGGAACCGTTGCGCCAGCCCGGCGGCCAGTGCGCCACCGGCGCTGCTGCCGGCCACCGCAACCCGTGACGCGTCGAAACCCAGGTCGCCGGCGTTGGCGAATACCCAGTCCAGCACGGTGATCGCGTCGTCGAGGGCGGCGGGGTACGGGTGCTCGGGCGCGAGCCGGTAGTCCACCGAAACCACCGAACAGTGGCCGCGCCGCGCCAGCTCCACGCATTGCCGATGATCGGTGTCCAGGTTGCCGAGCACGAACGCCCCTGCATGGCAATAGATCACGGTTGGCGCCGGCGCCGGCGCGCCGCGGTAGATGCGCACGTCGACACCCGATGCGGTGGCGTCGCCGATCGATACGCCGATGGCGTCGACGGCATCGACTCCCGCTCGGCGCCGCTCGTCCAGGCCTGCGCGCACCGGCCCGACATTCGACAGGTCGGTGCGGGTGGTCGCGACCGCGCGAAGCACCGGCTCCAGTCGGACCTGCGTCACGCGGGCTCGAAGATGAAGTCGGCCGCCTTGAATCGTCTGGTCATGCTCCAGAATGTACCGGCACTGCGCGGCGACTGCGTCACCACCCGACCACTGGTCGCGCGAAAGTAGTTGCTGCACTGTGTCGTCCACACCGTGCCCGGCAGCATGAAGAAGAAGTCCGGGATTCTCAGAGCGCTACCACCGGGCCCGGCCCCGATGATGCCGATCCTCATTGGATCTTGAGGCATTGGCCGCCGTCGATGACGAGCTCGGAGCCGGTGATGAACGATGCCTGGCTCGACGCCAGGAATGCGACCGCGTCGGCCACCTCGGACGGCTCCCCGATCCGGCCGAAGGCCGCGGACGCCGCCAGCCGAGACTGGGTTTCGTCGTCGAGCATCGGTGTCGCGATGGGTCCGGGGAAGACCGCGTTGACGCGAATTCCCACTGTGGCAAGCTCACCCGCGGCAGCCTTGGTCAGGCCGCGCAGCGCCCACTTCGCCGAGCCGTAGGCGATGTGGTTGGGAAACGGCCGAATCGCACCGGTGCTACAGGTGTTGACGATCGCCGCGCCGTCCGCGACGCGCAGGTGCTCGAGCGCAGCCTGGATGCCGAGAAAGGCGCCCAAACAATTGACCCGCCATGACCTTTCGAAGCCCTCGACCGACTCGTCGGCGATCGACGCGCGATGCAGGATGCCGGCGTTGTTGATCAGCGTGGTCAGCGAGCCGAACCTGTCCACGGTGGCCGCCACGGCCTGCCGCCAATCCGGCTCCGACGTCACGTCCAACGGGATGCCAAGGACCCCGTCGTCATCGAAATCGTCGACGGTGGCGACGTCGCACGCGGCCACGAAAAATCCGTCGGCGCGCAGCCGTCGGGCGATAGCCCGTCCCTGGCCGCGGGCGGCCCCGGTGACCAACGCGACGGATGTCATCGCTGCCCCTTCGCTTCCTCGAGACCCGCTGCGGCGCCACGTCGCAGGGCTTGCGATTCCGCGGACAGTGTGATCATCCGAAAACCCAGTTGCGCCATGGCGTGTCCGACGTTGCCGCTGCCGGCGTGAATCGCCGGCACCAGTCCAGCGGCCACCGCCACCTCGAGAATGTGGCTGATCGCCGCGAGCACATTCGGGTCGGTGTTGGCCAAGGTGGGGTCAACGCCCATCGAGATCGCCAGGTCCGCGGGCCCGACATAGATGCCCGCCAGTCCAGGAACCGCGCAGATCGCGTCGACATCGGTGAGCGCGGCGGCGGTTTCGATCATCGCGAACACGGCGACTCGTGCCTCGAGCGCCGCGGTATCGACCCCGAGGCTGGCCCGCAGCGGACCGAAGCTGCGCGTACCGGCGGGTGGGTAACGGGTGGCAGCCACCGCCGCGGCGGCCTGTTCGGCCGATTCGATCATCGCGACGATGATGGCGTCGGCGCCGGCGTCGAGCACCCGCCCGATCGGCGCCGCGTCGGCGTTGGGCAGCCGGACCGCGGTACCGATCGGCACGTGTTCCAAGCGGCGCAACATGATTGCGATGTCGGCGTCGTCGAGGTAACCGTGCTGAGCGTCGAAGCCCACGTAGTCGTATCCGGCCCGGGCGAACTCCTCCGGACCGATCGCGGTCGGCCCGGTGATCCAGCCGCCCCACACGGGTGCGCCCGTCGCAAGCGTCGGCCGGAACGTCATGAGGCCACGATCGAGATCTTGCCGCGCCCGGGCTCGGGACGGGCCGCCAATTCAAAGGCGGCCTGGACGTCGTCGACCTCGAAAGTGTGAGTCAGGTATTGGGCCAGCAGCCCGGGATGCTCGGCGGCGAACTTGTTGGCGAGCTCGAGCATTCGTGGACGGTCAAGCGCCACACCAGATTTCAGCGTCAGGTTGCGGCGGAGCATGGTGCGCATGCTGATCGGGTAGCTGTCGTCGTCGGGCACCCCGAAGTAGAACACCGTGCCACCGGGCGCGGTCGCTTCGATTGCGTGGTTCAGGGTCGCCACCTGATGACCGACGGTCTCGATTACCACGTCCGGCCGATCGGCGGGATCGAGGTGGCTGACCCAGCGGTCGCTGGTGGACCGCACGTAGCTGTCGGTGCCGAAGCGGCCGGCGATCTCGGCGCGGTCGACCGGGTCGACCCCGGTGACCTGCTTGGCGCCGGCCGCTTTGGCCGCGCACGAGAACAGCAACCCGATCGAGCCTTGCCCGATCACGCCGACGTGGCGACCGGTGAGGTCGGGCAACTGTTCGATCGCATACAGCACGCAGGCCAGTGGTTGCAGCCCGATCGCCTGCGCGGGGCTCAGCGTCGGGTCGTAGGACACCACTTGATTGCCGTCGGTGACAACACGTTCCATCAGACCGTCGAAGCCGGACGCCCAGCCCACCACGCGGTCTCCGGCCTGGTGTGAGCGGTGCCGGCTGGCGATCACCCGGCCGGCGACCTCGTGGATCGGGAAACCGTCCTTCTCGGCGCCGCTTCGTCCGTGGTCACCGGGCAGCAGGCCGCGGACACCGCGGAACGCGGGCATGTCGCTGCCGCACACGCCGGCGGCCAAAAACTGCAGCAGCACTTGGCCGTCAGCGAGACAGTCGGCGGTCTTCTCGGGAATCGAGGTTCGCTCGAATTGGTAAGGCGCGACGATCCGGTAGGACCACATCTCACACCTCCACCGGCAGCCGGCTCCAACCCCACTGAAAGCTGGAGGGCGGGCGGAACGCCGCCTCGTCGATGATGCGGTAATCCGGCACCCGCCGCAGCCATTCCGTCACCAGAACGTTCACCTCTAGGCGAGCCAGGTGATAACCCAGGCAGAAATGCTGTCCGCGGCCAAAGGCCAGCGAGCGGGCGATCGCACGGTCCCAGACGAAGTCGTCCGGCTGAGGGTATTCGCGCTCATCGCGGTTCGCCGAGGCGAGCAGGGTGATGATCCGTTGGCCCGGTTTGATGGTGGTGCCGTGAATGGTGAAGGGTTTGCGGGCCGTTCGGGCGAACCACTGCGCCGGAGCGCAGTAGCGGATCATCTCCTCGCGCGCTCTCGCCACGTTGGCGGCCGGGTCGGCGCGCACCGCGGTCAGCTGGTCGGGATGCTTGAGCAGCTCCCACAAGCCGTGCGCGACGACCTTGGGCACCGTTTCGGTGCCTCCGATGAACACGCACAGCATCTGGGTGGCCACTTCGACGTCGTCGAGCGGGGTGTTGTCGGGACGCCGGTAGCCGAGCAGCCCATCCACCACGGGCAACTCGCCGCCGCTCTGATCGGCCCGTCGCCGCCGGACGGCGGGGATCAGGTGCTCGAGGTAGTTCGGCCGGGCCGCAGCGGTGTCGACGCCGCTGCCGGGTTCGGCAAGGCTGCCCGCATTGACCGCGGCCAGCACGTCGGGAGCGAATTCGACTGGGATGCCCAGTAGTTCGCAAACCACCGAGGCTACGACGATTCCCCCGTAGTCCTGGGTGAGGTCGAAGGTCCCCTGCGGCAGCAACTGGTCGAGCCGGTCGTTGGCCAGCTCGCGGATCCGCTGCTCCCAGACCGCGGCCCGTTTCGGCCGGAACGGCTGGCTGTGCGCCTTGCGCACGCCGTCGTAGATCGGCGCGTCGAATACGGCGTGAAAAGGCAAGGGATGCAACGGCGGATCGTCGACGGGTCCGTCGTTGTGGTGGGCCAGCACCGTGGCGGGCGGAAGCGTTCCCTCCGAGGCGACGAACGTCCCGTCACCCTGCGCCAGCACATCCCAGATGTCGTCGAACCGCGAGAGTGCGAAGGTGTCCCACTTGGGCAGGTAGTACACCGGGTGGTGGTCACGTAGCACCCGGTAGTAGGGCAACGGGTCGGCCATCACCGCAGGGTCGAACGGGTCGTAAACGAGGGTCATTGCAGCGGCGAAGGTGGAAGTGCTTGCAGGATCGAATCTTCCCAGCCGTCGCGCAGCGCGGGGGCGACGCTCATCCAGGTGACGATCTCGGCCGGCGGACTCTCCTTCCACGACGGATAGTGATTGGCGAAGCAATCCCAGCCGCCCTCGAGCGCCCAGTAATGAATGACCTCGTTGACGCGAAATGTGGTGGTGAACGAGCCCAGCCAGTGCTTGCCGGTCCGCTCCGACCACGGCACGTAAAGTCGTTCCAGTTCGCGGATGTAGTCGTCCTGGCGGCCCGGCTTGGTCTGCATGATCTCTTGAATCACCAGCGACGCAGTGAATTTCGCGTCGCACAACTGAGCAAGGTTTTTGTTGCTCGGGCCGGGATACATGATCCGTCCCTCACCGGACGCGCCGATGCCGGCCAGGAATGCCGCCCACTGCCGGGCCGTCGCGTGATGGCTCCCGTCGCGGGCCTGCGCCGCGCCGATCCGCGCGTAGTCGGCGAACGCGTCGATCTCCCAGATGATCGTGATTTGCGGCCAGTGCCCGTTGTAGGGCGTGGTCTCCCAGAGAGCGAACAACCGCGCGCCCAGGTCGTGCATCATCGGCTGGTAGATGTCGGTGAAGGCCTGGGTGAACTGCTCCCCCGATCCTGAGCCCAGTGCGATCGTCTCGTGCAGGTACAGCAGGGTGTGTTGGTGATACGTGCGCATCAGCCCACGGGGATCAGTTCGGTGTCGACGGGCAGCGACGCCTTCATGTCGCTGCGGAGCGCCTCGGTCGGGCCGACTTGCCCTGATAACCCGGCCGCTTGGAGCGCATGACGTTTGAAGGCGCGCGCCGCGCCGGAGAGCACGTGCTGCACGGTGGTGGTCCGGTGCCCGACGTTCAGGGGCCAGTCGTCGTGCCAGAGCGTCACTTCGGTCATCCGGCGGTTGAGGGCCGCGAGCACTTCTCGCTGGATCCGCGCGTCGCGGACAAACATCTCGGCGCTGACCGCCAGGCCGCGGGCCGTGCAGTCGGTGCTGGCCGCCAGGATGTGCGGGTCGAGTTCGACGGCCTGCATGCCGAGAATGCGCAGCGGCCGGTGATCACAGTGCTCCGCCAGCAGCACGTGGACGTCCCATCCGGCGCGCGCTCGGTCATAGAGCCAGCCGCCGATCGAACTCACCACGTCGGCGGCGCTGGCCGCGACGACGTCGAGTCGATAGGCGACGGATCCGTCCTCGTGCCGCGGTGGCCGCCGATTCTCGAAGGTCACCATTGCATCCCTTCACCAGATCGAACGCCGCATCGCCCAGGCGGCCCAACCGACCCAGCGTGACACTTTTGCGTCGATCTGTAAAGTTTTGATCGAGTCAAGGCTCCCGTCGCGCCTCGAGCTCGGCCAGGACTTCGTCGGTGTGCTGACCGAGCCGCGGGGCGCAGGCCCGCGGCGACCATGGCGTGCCGTAAAAGTCTGCCGGTGTCGCGACCATCGACACGCCCGCGGGTCCGTCGGGGACATCGACCATGCCCCCGGCCGCGTGGAACTGCTCGTCGGCGATGACGTCCTCGATGGTGTTGACCGGCGACCAGAAGAAGTCCGGCTCGCCGGCGAAGATCTCCGCCCATTCGTCCAGGGTCTTGGCGGCGAAGATCTGATCCAGCTCGGCGATCAGCTCGACCGCGTTGATCGCCCGGGATCGCGCATCGGTGAATCGCGGGTCGTCCAGCCACTCGGCCCTGCCGACCGCACGGCACAGCGGGGGCCAGTGCCGATCGACCTCCAGCCCGACGATCCAGAACCGTCGCCCGTCGGCGGTGGCGTAGTTGTTCATGCACGGGTTGAACATCTTCTCGCGCTGCCCGATCGCGATCGGCTGACCCGACATCAGGTAGGTGTTCAGGTCGAAGCTGACGGTGTAGGCGCCCTGGCGGTAGAGCGAGGTGCTGACCAGTTGACCGTTTCCGGTGCGGCCGCGAGACACCAGCGCCGCGCAGACGGCGGCGGCCAGGGTCATGCCGGCGGAGTGGTCGCCCATCCCGCCGCGCTGAAACGGCGGGGTATCGCCGGGGCGGGTCAGCAGGTGCGCCAGTCCGCCGCGCGCCCAGAACGCGGCGACGTCGTAGGCGGCCCGGTCGGCGTCCGGGCCGGCCTCGCCGTAGCCGGTGATCAGCCCGTACACCAGCTGCGGACGGTCGGCAGCCAACGACTCGTAGTCGAGGCCGAGACGTCGCAACGCTCCCGGCCGCACATTGGTGATGAAAACGTCTGCGCCATCGATCAATTCGAGCGCGGTGCGGCGCCCGTCGTCGGTGGTGAGGTCGATGACGACGCTGCGCTTGGACCGGTTGTCCATCTCGAACGGCGGGCTGACGTCGACGTCGAGGCCGAGCATGCGGCCGAACATCCGGGCCGGGTCGCCGGTCGGCGGCTCGATTTTGATCACGTCGGCGCCCCAGTCGGCAAGGATGCCGCCGGTCGCGGGCCCGGCCACCCAGACGCCGAGTTCGACGACGTTGATGCCTTCCATCGGTCCGGCCATGCCTCACACCTTGCCATCCTTGTTGTCGGCGTACTCTCCCAATCCATGAGCATGGTCACCGGTAGCGGGCCGCTGAGCAGTGCTCCTGCCGGATGGTTTTCGCCGACCGTGCCCCCCGGGGCAATCTACGTCGAGCCGCATCCCCGGCGCGTTCAAGCGTTCAAGGACGGTCAGACAGTGATCGACACCGAGAGCGCACTGCTGGTGCACCGGCCAGATCGCCCGCTCAGCTTCGCTTTTCCCGCCACCGAGGTGACTGGGTTGCCCAGTGAACCGGTTGCCGAGGCGCCGGGATTCGTGCACGTCCCGTGGGATGCCGTCGACTCGTGGGTCGAAGAGGGGCGGGTGCTCGTGCACTATCCACCCAACCCGTATCACCGGGTCGACTGCCGTCCGACGACGCGGCTGCTCCGCGTCGAGGTGGCCGGTACCGCCTTGGTCGACACCGACGACACGGTGATCGTCTTCGAGACATCTCTCGCGCCGCGGCTCTACGTCGACCCTGCGCACGTGCGCACAGAGCTTCTGCGGCCGTCGAAGACGTCGACGTACTGCAACTACAAGGGCTGGGCCAGCTACTGGACGGTGGTCGTCGGCGACGCCGAAATCGCCGACGTCGCTTGGAGTTACCGCGATCCGCCACCGGAGAGTGCACAGATCAAGGGGTTCATCAGTTTCGACGCCGACCGGGTGGACATGTGTGAAGCCGAGCTCCCCGGTCAGGTTCGCGGCGGCGAGTAATTCGGCCGCCCGAGACCCAGCGCGTGCTGGGCGATCATGTTGCGGAACACCTCGAGGGTGCCGCCGTAGATCCCGACGGGTGAGGCCAGCCGGAATGCGTATTCCGCGCCGCCGTTGCCGGCGGCTCCCTCGGTGTCGACGGGCAGCGCCGACGCGGCTCCCAGGATGTCCATCAGGTCGGGTGCGCAGTCGCGCATGGTCTGCGCGTTGGCCACCCGGCCGAACATCCCCGGCGTGCCCAGGGCCGCCTCGGTGCGAGCGACGCTGCGGCCCAACCGATATGCCACCGATGCGTCATCGATCAGCCGGCGGCCGTCAGGCCGCTCCTGCGTCACCAGCGCCGCGATGTCATCGATCGCCTCGGCCATCAGCGTGAGGTGCTCACTCATCACCGCGATGCGTTGCAGCCCGTCGTCCTCTTTCTTCGCGGTGCCGTGCTCCTCGTCGAGCGCGCCCCGCAGCACGCCCCAGCCGCCGTTGACCGGGCCGATGCGGTATCGGTCGTCGACCCGCACGTCGCTGTAGAAGACGATGTTGGTGCGGTCACCGTCGACGGTCCGGATCGGCTGAATGTCGACGCCGGGCGTGTCGAGCGGGACCAGAAACATGGTCAAGTTCCGGTGTTTTGGCCCGTCGGGATCGGTGTTGGTCAGCAGAAACACGTACTGGGCGTTGTGGGCATTGGACGTGAACATCTTGGAGCCATTGATAATCCAGCTGGACCCATCGGCTTCTCGGACCGCGCGGGTCTTGCACGTCGCCACATCCGAGCCGCCCTCGGGTTCGGTGTAGCCCAAACACAACCGGATTTCGCCGGACAGCACACCGGGCAGCACCTCCTCGGTGAGTTCCGGCGGCCCGAAGTCACGCATCATCCTCGCGACCACCGCCGTAGTGCCCCAGTGGAACCACGGCGTGTGGGCGCGGCCGATCTCCAGATCCCAGATGCGCCGGCGCAGCGCGCCGAACCCACCGTCGGACTCGTCGTGGAAGTCGTCGGCCAGGTAGCCCTGTGCGCCCAGCGCCAGGTGGACGCCCTCGTCGAAGTTCTCCCCGGTTTCACGATCCCTGCGGATCACCTCGTCGGTGACGACGTCGGCCAGGAAGTTCCGCAGCCGATTGCGGAATTCCTGGTCCTCGGCCGACAGATCGACCCGTGCGAAGTCCATGAAAGTTACAGCCGCGCTTCGGTTTTGATCGTGCTGTCGGTGGTGCGCAGCGGGCGGATCAGCGCGTCCTGGGCGAACGAGGCGATCAGCTCGCCCTCCTCGGTGTGCACGGCGCCGCGGACGTAGGACATGCCGGCACCGACCTGGGTGCTTTCGTGGCTGTAAAGCAGCCAGCCCGTCCAGGTCACGGGTTCGTGGAAGCTGACCGACACCGTCATCGGCGCCGTCGACACGGTCAGGTGCGACTGGGCGGTGCCGATGCCTTCGTGTGCGCGCATCGTCGTCGAAATGCCAAGGTGGCCGGTGAAATACGCGACCAACGCCTTGGCCAGGTCGTCGCGGCTCGGGATCGGGTCGTAATGCAGCCAGGCGTACAGCTCCGGCGGTCCGACCTCGTCGGGGCTGTTCACGTCGACGACGTCGACCAGTCGCAACTCCCGGCCGGCCATCCGCATCCCGCCGTCGTGGGCGTCGCGCGGAGCGGTCACCTCGGGCTTGGGCAGGTGGTGGCGGATGACGTCGGCCGACGGCACGTCGAGCAGGGTGGTCACCGTGATCGCGCGGCGGCCGTTCTGCGAGACCCCGACCACCGCGGTCGCCGTCGAGCGGCCCTCGGCGACGACATCGATGTCGATCTCGACCGGCGGACCGACCAGCACGGCGCGGGCGAACACGGCGTGCACCGAGCGCACCGATTTCTCCGGAAACCGTTTGGCGACAGCGACAATCACCTGCGCGAGCACCTGGGTACCCTCCACCACCTGGCGTTCGTCCTCGGCCGCGATGCCGGTGTCGGCGACAAAACGGCCGCCCTCTGCCGGGCGCGCATCGAACAAATCCAGGAGGCCGGCGACCGACCAGTGCGTCTGCTCAGAGTCTGTTGTCACCTAGCGAGAATGACATTCTCGTCAAAAGTTGTAAAGGCTTCGGTCTCGGTTACCGGGCGTCGATGACCAGGGTCTTGAACCGATCGATGGCCTCGAGGGCGTGCGCCAGGCTGTCGCCGGGCAGACCCACCTGCGTCCAGGTGACGCCGAGTGTGGCCAGGCGGTCCAGCCCGGTCAGGTACGCGTCGGCATTGAAGTCGTCGTCGGCCGGGCTGCCCCCCTCGAAGTTGCCGAACACGATGTCGACTCCGCCGGGGTCGCGGCCCGCCTCGTCGAGTCGGCGGCGGAGGTCGTCGATGCCGTCGGCCAGGGCTTCGAGGGAGTCCAGCGACGCGGTCCGCGCAGTCTGCGCCAGCGCGGGTGGCGCGGCGAACGGGCACCAGCCGTCGCCCTTGCCCGCGACCCGCCGCCGCGCGGCGCCGGTGTTGCCGCCGATCCAGATCGGGGGATGCGGGTCGCTCACCGGCCGCGGGTGCGCGGTGATCCCCTTGGCGGTGAAGTGCTTCCCTTCGAAGCTGACGTCATCACCTGTCCAGATGGCTTTGATCACGTCGAGCGACTCGTCGAACAAGGCCGCTCGCTCCTCGAAATCGACTCCGAGAGCGGCGAACTCGCGTTTGAGGTAGCCGACCCCGACGGCCAGCGTGAACCTGCCCTCGGACAGCAGATCCAGCGTCGCTCCAGACTTGGCCACCACGAACGGGTTTCGGTACGGCAGCACCACGATGTTGGGGATCAGCCGCAGGGTGCTGGTGCGGGCGGCGGCAAAGCCCATCGCCACAAACGGGTCCAGGGCGTCGTGGCCGCCGGCTTCCAGCCAGCGCTGGGTGGGAGCGGGATGGTCGGTGAACCCGAAACCGTGGATGCCGGCGGCCTCGGCGGCGGCGGCCACCGTCGCGATCCCGTCGCCCTTGACCAGCTCGGGGTTGTAGGGGTGGCTGTGCATCGGGTGGGTGATGGTGAATTTCATCTGCCATATTCCTTAGCTGAGCACCGACGACGTCCCTGCAAGTTCTTGCGTGACATTTATACGATAATCTGTAAAGCCAGCCGGGTGACCGGCCGGTCACTTTCACTGCCGCGAAGGAGCGACGACGTTGGGCATCGTGACGACGAGCTCGGAGACGGTGTTCGCATCACTAGGCCATCGCCCGAGAATTGGATGCAGCCGATGACGGCAATAACTGAGGGGCTGACGCCGCTGGCCGCCGGCTTCTGTTTCGGTGAGGGGCCGCGCTGGTTCGAGGGGCTGTTGTGGTTCTCCGACATGCTCGGCGAGGCCGTGCACACCGTCACCGTGGGTGGGGTGATGACCACGCTGCCCTTACCGGGGCACGCGCCCTCGGGCCTGGGATTCCGGCCGGACGGCACGCTGCTGATCGTGTCGACCAAGGACCGCAAGCTACTGGCCTATGACGGCGAAACCGTGGACACCGTCGCCGATTTGAGCGCGCTGGCCCCCGCCGACCTCGGCGACATGGTCGTCGACCATCACGGCCGCGCCTACATCGGGTCGCAGGCCCGCGAGGGCGGCGTCATCTTGCGTGTCGACCCCGACGACACCGTCGGCGTCGTCGCAACCGACCTGGAGTTTCCCAACGGCATGGTCATCACGCCCGACCGCACGCTGATCGTCGCCGAGTCGATCGCCCGACGGTTGACCGCCTACAGCATCGACGCCGACGGCGAGCTATCCGACCGGCGCGTCTTCGCCGACGGCCTCGACGGGCCACCGGACGGCATCTGCCTCGACGCCGAAGGCGGCGTGTGGACGGCGATGACGCTGGCGCACCAGTTCGAGCGGATTATCGACGGAGGGCACGTGACTCATCGCATCGACATCGGCGACCGCGTGGCGATCGCGTGCGTGCTCGGCGGATCGGCCGACCGGACCCTGTTCATGCTGTCGAGCAGCGACGCCTACCCCCAGCGCCTGGCCGGCACGCGGCTGTCCCGGGTCGACACGGTGATCGTGGACACTCCCGGCCACGCCGGTCAGCGATGACCGACTCCTACTACGAGTTGATCGACGCCGCCGACCCGGTGGGCGAAAAGTTCACTGCCACAGACCTGGTCCGCAGCACCTGGACCGCGAAGATCCAGCATGCGGGGCCGGTGTCGGCACTTCTGGTCCGCGCGCTGGAGCGTTGCGCGGCCCGCGACGAAACTCGCTTGAGCCGGGTCGCCATCGACCTGCTTGGTCCGGTGCCGGCCGACGGCGACATGTGGGTCAGGTCGAAAGTCGAACGTCCAGGCAAGCAGATCGAGTTGGTCAGTGCCGAGACGCTGGCCCTGGGCCCCGACGGCGAGCCGCGACCGACCGCCCGGGCCACTGGCTGGCGACTGCTCCAGCAGGACACCACCGAGTTGACGCACGCGTCCGCACCGCTGCCCGCCCCGCTGTCCGAGGCGCGGAGCCGCGACCTCGCCAAGAACTTCGACCGCAACTACGTGCACAGCCTGGACTGGCGCTGGCTGACCAACCCGCTCGACGAAGGACCGGGCGAGTCGTGGATCAAACCGACGGCCAGCCTGGTCGCCGGCGAGGCGATGACACCGCTAGAGCGTCTCTTCGCGGTCGCCGACTGCGCCAACGGAATCGGCTCGAAAATCGACATCACCACATGGACGTTCCTGAACAACGACCTCGTCGTGCACGTGCACCGGATCCCCGACGGCGAATGGGTCGGCATCCGCGCCGAGACCAGCTACGGCCCAGACGGCATCGGGACCACGGTCGGCACACTGTTCGACGAGACCGGAGCCGTGGGCAGCATTCAGCAGTCCGTGCTGGTCCGGCGACGGCCCTAGCGATCCCGAAAGTGCAGCTAGCGACGCATCTCTCGAGGGACGCCGTCGGTAGTCGCACTCTCGCGACGCGACGCGATGACGTCGACGAGGCACAGGTGCATATCGGGCGAGACCACGGTCGCGGCGATCAGTCGGCCGGCGTCGTCAGGCGGCACCGCGCTGGTCGATCGGACGATCGATGCCCGCACGCCGGTTCCGACGAATTCGGCATCCAGTCCGTAGATCCACGCCTCGAGCATCCGGTCCGCCCCCGCCGGTGAGGCGCCGACCAGCTCCGGGCTGAGCAGCACCACGTCGCCGTGCCCGTTGTCGATCATCGGCGAAACCAGTTGCGTCACAAGGTGTTGCGCGCCGACCCAGGATCGCTCGGCAACTCCGGCGCTGCTGATCAGCGCGTCGACGTCACCGATGAGATAGTCGACGGACTCCAGGAACTCATCGATGGACAGCGGGTCGGCCAGGTCCAGGTGGGCGGCGAACACCGAGGCGCCGTTCGACCGCAGCCGGGCGGCCAGGTCCTCCCCGGCCTGCGGTCGCGGAGTGCCCATCAACACGGAGTGCCCGCCCGCCGCCAGCCGCGTTGCCGTGGCGAGGGCGACCGGCGAGGAGGCCTCGGTGATCACCACCGCTCTGGCGTGGCTCACCGCGCACGCCCGGCTTCCGGGGCTTGCCCGGCTAAGCTCGGATGGTCAGCTACCAATGACACGAAAACAGCGTGACACTTGGACCTATTTTTGTAAAGTTGCGGGTATGGACCAGACGTCGACCATCGAGGGTGACACCTCGACGCAGCAGCGGATCCTCGCGGCCACCGCTGAGGTCCTCAGCCGCAACGGCAAACGCAAGCTCAGTCTGTCCGACGTCGCCGTCCAGGCCGGGGTCTCCAGGCCGACCCTGTATCGCTGGTTCGCGTCGAAAGAAGACCTGCTCTCGGCCTTCTCCCAATACGAACGGGTCACCTTCGAAAGCGGTATGGGCCACGCGACGGCCGGGCTCAAGGGAGCCGACAAACTCGACGCGGCGTTGCGCTTCATCGTCGACTACCAGCACTCCTATACCGGTGTGCGGATGGTCGACATCGAACCCGAGCATGTCATCGCGCAGTTCGCCGGCGTCATCCCGCAGATGCGGGTCGGCCTGCAGCGACTGATCCCCGGCCCCAACGCCGCGGTCAAGGCGGCCACAGCGATCCGAGTAGCGTTCTCGCACTACATGATTCGCAGCGATGACGCCGACGACTTCCTGGCCCAGCTGCGGCACGCGGTCGGCATCAAACCCTCGACCGACTAGTCCTGCTGGTCGAACAGCACCGCCGCGTTGAGATAGCCGGTCGGGTCGAACGCGGTCTTCAGCGCGCGCATCGCCGCGACGTCGGCATCGTCGCGAGACATGCCGAGGTAGCGACGTTTCCGGCTCCCCACCCCGTGCTCGGAGCTGACGTTGCCGCCGCAGTCGGCGATCAGATCCATCATCGCGGCATACAGGTCGCGTTCCTGCCCGGCGCTGCAGCGCAGCACGTTCAGGTGCAGGTTGCCCTCACCGATGTGCCCGAACAGCACGCCGACGGCGTCGGGGGCATGCCGTTGCACCAGTGCCGCCGCCTCGTCGGCGAATCGGGTGATCGCGGACAGCGGCAGCGAGACATCGAACTTCAGCGGCGGACCGAACACGCCGACGACTTCGGCCAGCGATTCGCGCACCCGCCAAAGTCGTTGTTGTGCAGCACTATCGACACCGACCGCGGGCTCGGTCGACGTGTGCACGCTGTCCAACGCGTCGGCCAGTCGCTCGGTCTGATCAAAGTCGGACGCCAGCTCCACCAGCAGCAGCCACCGGCTGTCCAGCGGCGGCGGCGCACCGAGGTGCTCGTCGGCCAGTGCGGCGGCTCGCCCGTCGACCAACTCCAACGCCGCGATGCCCTCCAGGTCGCGGAACAACCGACCGGCGTCGACCAGCGGACCGAGTTCGTCGAAGCCGCACACGGCCGTCACACGGTGCGCCGGATCCGGGTGCAGGCGCAGGTCGAGCGTGGTGATCACGCCTAGTGTTCCTTCGGCGCCGACGAACAGCGACGGCAGGTCGTAACCGGTGTTGTCAGCCCGCACCCGGGAATGCCGGCGCACCACCGACCCGTCGGGCAGCGCGACGTCCAACCCGATCACCTGACTGCCCATGTTGCCGTAGCGCACCGTGCGCAGACCCCCGGCGTTGGTCGAGGCCATCCCCCCGACGGTCGCGGTGTCGCGGGCGGCCAGGTCGACGCCGAACACCAGACCCGACACGGTTGCGGCATGCTGCACCGCGGCCAGCGTCGCTCCGGCTCCGGCCTCGATGCGGCGCTCGACAGCGTCGACTTCGCTTACCTGGCAGAGTCTTTCGGTGGACAACAGCACGTCGTCGTGCTCGGGGACCGTCCCGGCCACCAACGACGTCCGGCCGCCCTGGATCGTCACATGGGTCCCGGCGTCACGACACAGCCGCAGCACCTCGGCGACTTCCTCCGCCGAGCCCGGACGCACCAGCGCGCTCGCGTTGCCGCTGTATCGGCCAGTCCAATCGGCGCTACGCCCGGCCAGCACATCGGGATCGGTGCTGACGTACCTGGCACCCACCAACGACGCCAGCTGCTGCACGACATCCGGGGTCATGGCGCCCGGTCTACCACAGTGCTGCAGGATGGCTGTCATGCAGCGTGAAGATGTCTGGTTCAACTCGGGCGGCGACCGGATCAGCGGGTGGCTGTACCGGCCGGACAGCAACGGCGACACACCGCTGCTGGTCATGGCGCACGGGCTGGGCGGCGTGCGCACCATGCGCCTGGACGCCTACGCCGAACGGTTCGCCGCGGCCGGCTACGCCTGCCTGGTGTTCGACTACCGGAACTTCGGTGACAGCGAAGGTGCGCCGCGGCAGGTGCTCGACATCCGAATGCAGTTGCAGGACTGGACCGTTGCCACGGCGTTCGCCCGCACCCTGCCTGGAATCGATTCGCAGCGAATCGGCTTGTGGGGCACGTCGTTCAGCGGCGGCCATGTGATCGCCACGGCGGCCCGGGTGCCGGGCATCGCGGCGGTCGTATCGCAATGCCCGTTCACCGACAGCGTCGCATCGCTGGCCGCGGTGAATCCGCTTGTGAGCGCCCGCCTGACGGCTCTGGCCACCCGCGACATCATTGCTTCCCGCTTCGGCGCCAACCCGGTGATGGTCAAGACCGCCGGATACCCCGGTGAGGTCGCGCTGATGACCGCCCCGGACGCGTACTCCGGCTTCCTCAAACTGGTGCCCGACGGCGTGGAACTGCGCAACGAGGTTGCGGCGCGCATCGGCGTAAAGCTGCTGCCCTACCGGCCGGGTCGGCTCGCGGCCAGGGTGCCTTGCCCAATCCTGTTCTGTATCTGCGAAAACGACACCGTCGCACCGTCCGGACCGACCCGAATATGCGGCCCAGGCGCCGAGGGGGGAGATAAAGCTCTATCCCGAGGGGCATTTCGACATCTACGTCGGCGACGCGTTCGAGCGCGTGATCGCCGACCAACTCGAATTTCTGAAGCGGGTCTTGCCCACGTCCGGCGACGGGCTCAGCGGATGACGGTGACGCCGCCGTCGACCGGGATCACCGCGCCGGTGATGTAGCTGCTGGCGCGGCTGGCGAGAAAGACAGCGATGCCCGCCATGTCGTCGGGCTGGCCGATCCGGCCGAGCGGGAGAAACGAGCCGACCGCTTCCGGCCCGGCCGCCAACAATTCCTTGGTCATCCGCGACTGAAACAGCCCGGGCGCGATCGCGTTGACCAGGATTCGCGGCGCCAACTCCCCGGCGAGGTGCTGGGTCAGCATGTGCACGGCCGCCTTGCTGGCGCTGTAGGAGAAGTTGTTCCGGCCTTTGCCCGGCGGGACGATCCCGTCGATGCTGCCGGTGTTGATCACCCGGGCCGGGTCGCCCTCGTCTGCGCCCGCACTGAGCAGCGGCACCAGCGCGCGGGTCAGCATGAAGGCGCCCTTGACGTTGACGTTCATCACCTTGTCGAACCCGGACTCGGGAAACTCGTCCAGCGGCGCACCCCACGCCGCGCCGGCATTGTTGAACAGCGCGTGGATCCTGTCTTCCCGCGTGGCGAGGTCGGCGACCAACGCGTCGACGCCATCGACCGTGCCGAGGTCGGCGGGGATCGCGTGTACTGGGCCGAGTGCAGACAGCTCGGCGACGGCGGCCTCCAGCTCGGCCTCCTTGCGGCTCGACAGGTAGACCGACGCCCCGGCTTCCAGCAAGCCGCGCGCGATCATCAGGCCGATGCCGCGGCCGCCGCCGGTGACGACGGCGACCTTGCCGTCGAGGCGAAACAGGTCGGTCATTTAGCGACGGCCGTCCGTGAGGTCCCGAGCGGCTCCTCGACCCGGACCGCCTCGTCGCGAATCAGGCCACGCAGCAGCGCGGTGCTGAACTCGGCCGCGATCTCTTTTGCGCTGCGCCGTCCGCTCGGCCGCAGCCAGCGGTAGGCGCCCAGCGTCATCCCGATGTAGCCAAGCGCCACGACGTGGGAGTCGCACTCGAAGAACTCGCCGCTGGCGATACCGCGGTCGATCAGGCCGTGCACGTGCTCGTAGACCTGCGTCTCCTTCTCGCGGACCGCCTCGACCTGCTCCTCGGTGAACCACTCGGTGATGTAGGGCTGCTCCTGGAAGTACACCGCCGCGCCCTCGGGGTTGACGGCGATGTTGTTGAGCAGCCGCACGGTGTACTGGTAGAGCGCCTCGCGAGCCGACATCGCCGGGTCGTCGTGCACAGCGTCCAGGGTGCGTTCGGCGGCCTGCTGGTAGATGTCGTAGAGGATCAGCGACTTGCTGGCGTAATAGTGGTAGACGGTGGCCTTGTTCAGGCCCACCACGTCGGCGACATCGTCCATCCTGGTGCCGTGATAGCCGCGGGCGGCGAACAGCTTGGTGGCAACGGTCAGCAGCTCCTCGCGGCGGGTGAGCCCGTTTTCGGATGGCATGGTGTTCTCGCTTCAGCAGTCCGGGGGCCGCCCGGAGTCAATCAACTGGTGGGTAGTCTAGGCAACCCGACGGTTCACTGTTGCGCCTGCCCGTGAGGACTAGACTTCGAACGAACCGCTTATCGACTCGAGAGGTAGTCAGATGCAACCGGATCCCGATCCCAGCTACGACTTTTCCGACGAACTCGAGTTCTACTTCAAGTACCTGCCCTGGGGTCTGCGGGGCGTCACCGATGGTCAGGGCTACCCGCCGCCGGCCTACCCGCCGGTCTAAATAGCGGCTCCTGACCCTCGAGATCGACGCTTCTTTATAGCGCCTTCAGTTCCTCCGCGACCTCGCTCACCGACTTTTTGGCATCACCGAACAGCATCGACGTGTTCTCGCCGAAGAAGAGCGGATTATCGATGCCGGCATAGCCCGACGACATCGAGCGCTTGAGCACGATCACCGAGCGGGCCTCGTCAACGTTGAGGATCGGCATGCCGTAGATCGGGCTGGACGAGTCGTTGCGCGCGGCCGGGTTGGTGACGTCGTTGGCACCGATGACGATCGCCACGTCCGTGCGGTTGAACTCGCCGTTGATGTCGTCCATCTCTTTCATCGCGTCGTACTCGACATCGGCCTCGGCCAGCAACACGTTCATGTGACCCGGCATGCGGCCGGCGACCGGATGGATGGCGTACTTGACCTCGACGCCCTTTTCCTCCAGCAGGCTGGCCATCTCCTTGACGGCGTGCTGGGCCTGCGCGACCGCCAGCCCGTAACCGGGCACCACGATCACCTGGTTGGCGTAGGCCATCTGGATTGCGGCGTCGGCGGCCGAGGTGGCCTTGACGGTGCCCTGCTCGCCGCTCGCGGCGGCGCCCACCCCGCCGTCGCCGCCGAACGAGCCGAACACGATCGCGGGAATCGACCTATTCATCGCGACCGCCATCAGGTTGGTCAGGATCGACCCCGAAGCGCCGACGATCATGCCGGCGACGATCATCGCGGTGTTGTTCAACGCCAAACCCGCTGCGGCTGCGGACAATCCGGTCATCGCGTTCAGCAGCGAAATCACCACCGGCATGTCGGCGCCACCGATCGGGAACACCACGAACAGACCCATCACGCCCGCGAAGGCCAGCACCAGCAGGATCCACCAGACCGGCTGGCCCGGGTTCAGCCCGAGGTAGACGGCGACACCGACCGCGCCGAACAGCAGCACGATGTTGGAGAGCTGAAACAGCTTGGCCGAGGAAACCAGTCGCTTCTCCACGGTCTTCGGGATCGACTCCTGCAGCTTCAGGAACGCCACCAGCGAGCCCCAGAAGGACACCGAGCCGATGACCGCTGCGAACAACGACCCGACGACCAACGCGACAGTGGGCGACTGGTCCGGCCGGAAGACCGAAAAGCCCTTGGTACCAATGAATTCCGACCATGCGATCAGTGCGACGGTGCCGCCGCCGACGCCGTTGAACAGCGCCACCAGCTGCGGCATGGCTGTCATCTTGGTCTTCTTGGCGGGCGGCACCCCCAGCGCAACGCCGATCGCCAGGCCCGCCGCGATCAGGATCCAGTTGATCGACGCGGTGTCGCGCACCTTGATCAGCGTCGCGATCACCGCGATACCCATACCGACCGCGGCGATCCAGTTGCCGCGCACGGCGGTCTTCGGGCCGGTCAGGCCGGACAGTCCGTAGATGAAGAGCGCGAAGGCCGCGATGTACAGGACGTCCACGCCGTAGTTGACGTTTTCAGTGCTCACTTGCCAGCCCCCTTCGCGCTGACCGACTTGTCGGCCGCGGGCCTGCGCGACTTGAACATGCCCAGCATCCGGTCGGTCACCAGGAAGCCACCGATCACGTTCAGCGTGCCGAAGATCAGCGCGACGAACGCGATCGCCCGCACGCCCCAGCTCGCATCTGCCGGCAACTCACCCAGCACCAACAGCGCGCCCAGGACCACGATGCCGTGAATCGCGTTGGTGCCCGACATCAATGGGGTGTGCAAGGTGTTGGGCACCTTGGAAATCACCGCGAACCCGACGAATCCGGCGAGCACCAGGATGGCCAGATTGGCCAACAGTTGGTCGTACATCTAGTTCACTCCTGCTCCGTCTGATTGCGCCGCTCCTCAGCATCACTGCGTTCTGCCTCGTCGTCGGCGGCGGCGCGGGTCACGCACGAGCCCGCAACGACCTCGTCCTCGAAATCCGGCGCCAAGATGCCGTCAGTGAGCAACAGGTCGAGCAGCGCGGTGATGTTCTTACTGAAGAGCTCGCTGGCGTGCTCGGGCATGGTGGCCGGCAGGTTCAGCGGCGAGGCGATCGTGACGTCGTGGCGCACGACGACCTGTCCCGGCTCGGTGAGCTCGCAGTTGCCGCCGGTCTCACCGGCGAGGTCGACGACGACGCTGCCGGGCTTCATCGCCTCGACCGCGGCGGCGGTCACCAGCTTGGGGGCCGGGCGACCGGGGACCAACGCGGTGGTGATGACGACGTCGAATCCGCTGATCGCTTCCTCGAGCGCCTTCTGCTGCTGGGCGCGCTCTTCGTCGGTGAGCTCGCGGGCGTAGCCACCCTCACCGGCGGCAGCCAGATCTTCGTCACCCAATTTCAACCATTGCGCACCCACCGAGCGGACCTGGTCGGCAACCTCGGGGCGCACGTCGTAACCCGTCGTTTTGCCGCCGAGGCGCTTCGCTGTCGCGAGGGCCTGCAGGCCCGCGACACCGACCCCGAGCACGAGGACGGTCGCCGGCTTCACGGTGCCGGCCGCGGTGGTCAGCATCGGGAAGAACCGGGTGGACTCCGACGCGGCCAGCAGCACGGCCTTGTAGCCGGCGACGTTGCCCTGCGACGACAGCGCGTCCATCGCCTGGGCCCGCGAGATCCGTGGGATGGCTTCGAGCGCGAACGCCTGCACACCGGCCTGCTTGAGTGCGCCGATGGAGTTCTCGGCGTTGCGCGGCGCCAGGAAGCCGATCAGGGTCTGCCCGCTCTTGAGCTTGCCCACCTCCTCGGCGGTAGGCGGGGCGACCTTGACGACGATGTCGGCCGACCAGGCGTCGCCGATGGTTGCTCCGGCCTCGGTGTACAGCGCGTCGGGAAGCAGGGCGCGCTCGCCCGCGCCGGCCTCCACGACGACCGCGACGCCGCTCTTCACCAACGGCGCGATCACCTTCGGGACCAGCGCAACGCGCCGCTCGTCGGCTCCCGACTCAGCAACGACGCCGACCGTCGTCTGCGTTTCTGTCATTTCCTACTCCCCGGTAAGTCGGCAACTACCCTAACCTCTAGCTCCGCCTCCTCCTCCCGCCGCTCCACGGCGGGCATCGTCACCGCTGGCCATCTAGCTCCGCCTCCTCCTCCCGCCGCTCCACGGCGGGCATCGTCACCGCTGGCCATCTAGCTCCGCCTCCTCCTCCCGCCGCTCCACGGCGGGCATCGTCACCGCTGGCCATCTAGCTCCGCCTCCTCCTCCCGCCGCTCCACGGCGGGCATCGTCACCGCTGGCTAGGTCACCACAGCGGGAAGTCCCGGCCGTGCTCCTCAGTTGCCCGGGGGCCGAAGTAGCGGCGCTGTGATTCCTCGATCGCGACGTCGTTGATGCTGGCCTCGCGGCGACTCATCAGACCGGCCTCGTCGAACTCCCACAATTCGTTGCCGTAGCTACGCCACCACTGCCCAGACGCATCCCGGCACTCGTACTGGAAGCGGACGGCGATGCGGCCACCGTCGAAGCTCCACAAGCCCTTGCGTAAGGCGTAGTCGAGTTCGCGTTGCCACTTGCGGGTCAGGAACGCGACGATCGCCGCGCGGCCCACGATGTGCTCGCCGCGGTTACGCCATTGCGAGTCAACGGTGTACGCGCGACTGACCTTGTCGGGATCGCAGGTGTTCCACGCATCTTCGGCGGCCTGGACCTTCTTCAATGCGGTCTCCAGGGTGAAGGGCGGCAGCGGCGGGCGGGTGTCAGTCATGGCGTTCATCCTGCCCCCGGTGTGGCCCCCGTGCGGGTGGCTTATCGTGGCGGTCATGGACTTCGCAATGTCAGCCAAAGCCAGTGACTACCACAAGCGGCTGAGCGAGTTCATCGTCGAAAACGTCTTCCCTGCCGAGGCCGAGTACGACAAGTACCGCGAGGAGGCAGGGCCGAAGGATCACACGGTTCCGCCGGTCATCGAGGAACTCAAGACCAAGGCCAAGGCCGCCGGACTGTGGAACCTGTTCCTGCCGTCGGAATCCGGGCTGACCAACCTCGAGTACGCGCCGCTGGCGGAGCTGACCGGCTGGAGCCTCGAACTCGCTCCCGAAGCGATCAACTGTGCCGCGCCGGACACCGGCAACATGGAGACGCTGCACCTGTTCGCCACCGAGGAGCAGAGCGAAAAATGGCTCAAACCATTGCTGAACGGCGAGATCCGCAGTGGCTTCTCGATGACCGAGCCCGCTGTCGCGAGCAGCGACGCCCGCAACATCGAGACGTCGATCGTGCGCGACGGCGGCGACTACGTGATCAACGGCCGCAAGTGGTGGACCTCTGGCGCGGCCGACCCGCGTTGCAAGATCCTGATCGTGATGGGCCGCACCAACCCCGAGGCGGCCAGCCACCAGCAACAGTCGATGGTGCTGGTGCCGATCGACACGCCTGGGGTGACCGTCGTTCGCTCAACGTCGGTTTTCGGCTACCAGGACCAGCCCGGGCACTGCGAGATCATCTACGACAACGTTCGCGTGCCGGTGACCAACCTGCTCGGCGAAGAAGGTGGTGGCTTCGCGATCGCCCAGGCACGCCTCGGCCCCGGCCGCATCCACCACTGCATGCGGGCCCTCGGCGGCGCTGAGCGTGCCCTGGCGTTGATGGTGCACCGGGCCAACACCCGGATCGCGTTCAACCGGCCCCTGGCCGACCAGGGTCTGGTGCAGCAGGCAATTGCCCAGTCGCGCAACGAGATCGACCAGGCCCGGCTGCTGTGCGAGAAGGCGGCCTGGACCATCGACCAGCACGGCAACCGGGCCGCCCACCTGCTGGTCTCGCAAATCAAGGCGGTGGCACCGCAGATGGCGTGCAACGTCGTCGACCGCGCAATCCAGGTGCATGGCGCCGCCGGCGTCAGCGAGGACACCGTGCTGGCCAGAATGTACTCCTGGCAGCGTGCGATGCGTATCTTCGACGGACCCGACGAGGTGCACATGCGGACCATTGCTCGGTCCGAAATCGGCCGGGAAAAAGGCGCTTTCGCCGCGGCGGTCACCTAAATATGGCGACCGGCGTGCGAGATCTACAGGGAGCCTGGAACTTTCGCGACGTCGCCGACACGACTGGCGCACTGCGGCCGGGTCGGCTGTTTCGGTCCGGTGAGCTGAGCGAGCTTGCCGACGAGGGCCGAGAAGAGTTGCGTCGCTTGGGTATCACCGATGTCGCAGATCTGCGGTCGCGTAGCGAGGTACTGCGTCACGGACCGGGCCTGGTTCCCGACGGCGTCGACATTCACCTGCTGCCCATCCCGGATCTCGCACCCGATGACGTCAACCCGGACGGCGAAGCCCCGCACGAGCATGCGTTCAAGCGGCTGTTCGAGGAAAAGCCGGACGGCGAATCGGTCAGCGACGCCGCCAGTCGCTACATGATGGACGAGTACACCCGGTTTCCCACGTATCCCGGCGCCCGCGAGGCACTGCACCGGATGGTGACCCTGCTGGGCGACGGACGCACGGTGCTGGCCCACTGCTTCGCCGGCAAGGACCGCACCGGCTTCACCATCGCGCTGGTGCTGGAGGCCGCGGGCGTCGAGCGCGACGCAATCGTGACGGACTTTTTGACCAGCAATCTGGCCGTGCCGTTGTTGCGAGAGCGCATTCTCGACACGATCCGACAGCGCGCCGACCTCGAGGTCACGCCGGACCTGATGTCGACCACCGAGGCGCGGCTGTCCGAAGAGGTGCTTGGCGTCCGCGCCGAATACCTCAACGCCGCGCGGCGAACCATCGACGAGAAGTTCGGCTCACTCGGCGGGTACTTCCGCAGCGCCGAGATCACCGAGACAGACGTCCACCGGCTTCGCGACGCCTTACTCGGCTGACTCAGCCGCTGGTCAATCAGTTTCTGCGACGCGTGACCGATGAGGTTTCTGCGACGCATGAGGTCATTCCGACTTCTTGGACGTGAAACTTAATTTTCACCAACGAAAACCTATGTATTTCTCAGACAATCGGACCGAAGTGGAGTAAACATACGTCGAATACCCTCGCCGCCACAGTCCCGAAAGGTCGCAAAATGTCTGGTCGAACGCTTCGCCTCCTGGGTCTGGGAATGGTTACTACGGCGGGCGCAGGTTTTCTCAGCTTGGCGGCGATGCTGAACGCCGGCTACTCCCACGCCGATGACATCGGCCTAGTCCTTGGCGGCAGCGGTACCCCGATCCCCGGTCCCGAGTATGTGGAGTCCGCCGCCCTGCATTACCTGCTACCGACCTACGGGGCGAACATCAGCTTCTACCAGCCAACCGCAGACAGCCCGATATACGGCAACGGGCTGTACACCCCAGAGGGGCTGTACCCGCTGACCGGCGTGCACACCCTGCAGCTCAACTACCCCGCCGGCACCGACGGCTTCCCGTCGGAGAGCACCTCGATCGGCCAAGGCGACACCATTCTGACCCAGACGATCGAGTCCGAACTTCACGGCGACAACACCGTGACCGTGTTCGGTTACTCACAGAGCGCTGGGATCTCCAGCTACGTGGAGCAGCTGCTGACCGACGCCAACATTCCGAAAGGCGACGTCAACTTCCTGCTGGTCGGTGACGTGAGCGCTCCCAACGGTGGACTGCTGTCGCGCTTCGACGGTTTTACGACCACCTCGGGCACCGTGGTGTCGGACCCGCTGAACCTGCCAAGCCTGGGCGTGTCATTCGACAGCGTTACCCCCGCCAACGAGTACGCCACATCGGTCTACTCGATCGAATACGACGGGTTCACCGACTTTCCGAAATACCCGATCAATTTCCTGTCCGACCTCAACGCGTTCCTGGGCATCGAAACGCTGCACGGCACGTACCTGAACGGCGGTGACGGCACCGGCGGACTCGGTACCGGACCGTCCGAGGGTGACATTCTGCACGCGACACCGCTACCCGTCTCAGGTACAGACACGCTCGACCATTACTACATGATCACCACGCTCGATGGAGGAGACACCACTGCGGGATCCGAGATCACCGCGCCGCTGGTAGCACTGCTACCCAAACCGCTGCAGGAATTGCTGGGCCCCGACCTGACCTATCTGATCAACCTGGGCTACGGCGACGGATCTCACGGCTGGTCGGACGGGCCCGCCGATGTGAACACGCCGTTCGGACTGTTCCCCAACGTCAGCATGTCCGACGTGTTCAGCCACCTGGCCGCCGACACTCAGCAGGGCATTCACAACCTGAGCACCGACACAGACCCCTACACGTCGGCGACAGCATCGTCGGGACAGAGCCTCGCCGAACTCGCGGCGGCGCTGCAGACGGACCTGGCCAACCCGGCAGCATCGTTCACCGATTTCGTCAACGCGCTCACGACGGCGTCCTCCGCGGCGTACTCCACGTTGCTGCCAACAGCCGACATCCTCAACGCGCTGGTGACCAGCCTGCCGGCCTACGACCTGTCGCTGTTCTCGGCGAACATCGCAACGGGCGACTTGCAAGACGCATTCGGTCTGCCGATCGCGGCGGACACCGCGGTGTTCACACTGGCCGGTGGCTTCGAACTCGAAGTCATCCAAAGTGCGGTGGCGCAGATTCAGGACGCGTTCTCGGGACTCTTCTAAACAGGTTGGACGAGGAAGGCGCCGCTACCGCTCACGCGGGGCGGCGCCTTTCTTGCCACTAGGGCTCCAGCACGACCTTGCCGAAGACGCCGCCATCGGCCAGCGACTGCAGCGCGTCGCGCCCCCGTGCCAGCGGATACCGTTGCGGCGGCGGTGGTTTCAGCCCGGCCGACACCAACTGGTTGAGGCCGAAGGAGAACAGCGAACCCGAGCCGGGCACTTGATGCAGATACTCGCCCCAGGCGACACCGAGCACACCGGCGTTGCGCAACAGCAACCGGTTGACCTTGACCGTCGGAATCGAGCCGGCGGCGAAACCGATCACCAAGAGCTTCCCGTCGACCGCCAGCACCCGGACCGCGTCGTCAAAGGCCTGCCCGCCGACCGGGTCGACCACGATGTCGACCCCGTGTCCATCGGTGTGCTCGCGGACCGCTTGGGCCCACCCGTCCGTCAGCGGCAGCACCACATCGGCGCCCAGCGACTCGACGAAATCCATTGCGCTGGTGCGGTGCACGACCGCAATGACCTTGCCCGCCCCCATTGCCCGCGCCACCTGAATGGCCGCGGTGCCCACGCCACCCGCCGAACCCAGCACCAGCACGCTCTCACCCCGGCGCATCGCGGCCCGGCGGGCCAGGGCGAAATACATCGTGTTGTAGTTCACGAGAAGTGACACCGCTTCGGCGTCGTCGAGTTCGGTGGGACTGCGAGTCACGTTGGCCAGCGGGGCAACCACATGCTCCGCCCAGCCCCCGAGAATCCCAAACGCCGAAACCCGTTCGCCGACAATGAAGTCGGAGTCATCCGGTGCCCACTCGACCACGCCTGCGGCCTCCATGCCGGGGATGAACGGCGGCGGCAATTTGAGCTGGTACTCGCCCTTGCTCATTAACAGGTCGGGGAAGCACACCCCCGCCGCTCGGACGTTGATGACCAGGACGTGCTCGTTGCCGGCAACGTCCTGGACATCGGTATACGCGAGACCGTCCGGTCCTGAAAGCTCTTGTACGACACAGGCTTTCATGTGGTGACGATCAGCGGATGGAGAAGTTGGCCGCCTTTGCCGCGGACAGGTCGTCGATCTCGCCCCAGTGCGAGGCGATGTCGTCGACCGACGGCGGGGTCTTGAAGGTGACGCCCTCGTTCTGGAACAGCGCGGTGCGCTGCACCTTGCCACCGCCGACGATGAAGATCGAGCCGGTGTCGGGCACTTCCTCGGTGACGAGGTAGGCCACCACCGGCGCCACGAAATCTGGAGTGAGGTTCTGCAACACCTCGGGCGGCAGGATGTCCTCGGTCATCCGGGTGGCAGCGATCGGCGCCAGCGCGTTGGCCTTGATGTTGTATTTAGCGCCTTCCTGGGCCAGCGTGTTGATCAGGCCGACCAGGCCCAGCTTCGCGGCACCGTAGTTGGCCTGACCGAAGTTGCCGAACAGACCACTGGTCGACGTGGCGACGACAACGCGACCGTAGCTCTGCTCGCGGAAGTGCGGCCACGCGGCGCGGATCACGTTGTAGCCGCCGTAGAGGTGCACCTTGAGCACGGAATCCCAGTTCTCGAACGACATCTTGTGAAAGGTGCCGTCGCGCAGGATGCCGGCGTTGCTCACGACGCCGTCGATCTTGCCGAACTCGTCGAGCGCGGTCTTGATGATGTTCTCGGCGCCCTCGGGCTCGGCCACGCTGTCGTAGTTGGCCACCGCACGTCCGCCGGCGTCCTTGATCTCCTTGACGACGTCGTCGGCCATGTTGTGTCCGGCGCCGGTCCCGTCGCGAGAACCACCGAGGTCGTTGACCACGACGCTGGCGCCTTCCTTGGCGAGGGTCAGCGCGTACTCGCGCCCCAGACCACCACCGGCTCCGGTGACAACGACAACACGATCCTGCACTCCGGGCATGAAATTCCTATCTCTCGATCTTCGGTGACCAACAAATGAAGTGGGGAAGTCAGAACAGCCGGCGGGCCAGCTTCCACGCCTTCTCGGTGTAGGGCGGGTAGATGAAGCTGGCGATGTCGGGTCGGGTCGGCTTGGTCAGCACCGATTTGCGGTGGCTGAACTCCTCGAAGCCGAACTTGCCGTGGTAAGCACCCAGGCCCGACGGGCCGACGCCGCCGAAGGGCAGCTTGTGGGTGGCGAAGTGGAACAGCAGGTGATTGACCACCATGCCGCCGGCAGGCACTTCCTTGATCACTCGCTCGCGGACGGCCTTGGCCTTAGTGAACAGGTAGGCGGCCAGCGGCTTGGGCCGCGAGTTCACGAAAGTGATTGCCTCGTCTAGGTTTTGGACAGTGACGATCGGCAGAATCGGACCGAAGATCTCGTCGGTCATCAGCGGTTCGTCGGTCGCGGGGTCCACGACGACGGTCGGCTGGATGTTCAGCTTCGAGGCATCCGAACCGCCGCCGATCACGACCTTGCCCTGCGTCGCGGCAAGCGCGGTGGTGAGCCGGTCGAAGTGTCGCTCGTTGACAATTCGCTTACCGCCGCTTGCGTTTTGAGACTCGAAGGTGGTGACGGCCTTCTGGATCTCGTCGACCAACTGGTCGCGGATCGGCGCCTCGGCCAACACATAGTCCGGCGCGATGCAGATTTGGCCGGAGTTGATCAGCTTGGTCCAAGCGATCCGTTTTGCGGCGACCTTGATGTCCGCGTCCTTGGACACGATCACCGGGCTCTTGCCGCCAAGTTCGAGGGTTACCGGGGTCAGCTGCGACGCCGCGCTTTCGTACACCTTGCGGCCGATTTCAGTACCGCCGGTGAACAGGAGGTGGTCGAAGCCCTGCGCGATGAGCTCCTGGCTGACAGCGCCGTCACCCTCGATCACGGCGATCGCGTCGTTGTCGAGGTAGCGCGGGACTAACTCGGCCATCAGCGCCGAGGAAGCTGGCGCCACCTCAGAAGGCTTGAGCAGCACAGTGTTTCCCGCCGCGATCGCGCCAGCCGCGGGCCCCAGCGTCAGCGCGAACGGGAAGTTCCACGCGCCGATGATCAGCACGGTGCCGTAGGGCTCGTATTCCACGAAGCCGCGGCCGGGCAACTGCGACATCTCCAGTCGACGAGGGCGGCGCTTGGCCCACTTGCCTACGTTCTTCGCCGCGTAGGCGGCTTCACCGGTGGTGCTGGCGACGTCGGCGAGCCAGGCCTCGAAGGGCGACCGGCCGAGGTCCTTGTCCAGTGCGTCGGCGATTTTGGTCTCGTTCTCGACCATCAATTGCTTGAGCGCATTCAGTTGCTGCTTGCGCCACTCCACATTTCGTGTGCGGCCGGTCGCGAACGTCTGGCGCAACCGCGCGACCGTCTTGGCGACGTCCGAGCCGGAGGCAGGAGTCGTGGATGCAACTGGGGCAGTGGTCTCGGTAGCTTCGGTGGTCATCGGGATTCCCTTCCTCGACCGGCAGGGTCCCAATCCTAATCAACCACTGGGTTGGGCAACAGGTGCCCCTGACTACGCCCGATTGCCTTCAGGCGCGTTCGGCGGTGACAAACTGCGAGAACGCCTGCTTGTCGTCAGCCGACGGCACGCCTTCGACCCAGCGGTCCAGCCGTCGCATCTCGTCGCCCGAGTTCTGGGCGGTGGCCCGCCAGCCGTGGTCGTTGAGCCACGAAGCGACGTCGGCGCGATCGTCGTCGTGATAGATCAGGTCCTGGATGTCGACGTTGCGCTCGATCCCGAGCTTTTCGGCCACTCGATCGAGGCGTTCCCGCATTTCTTGACGACGCTCGTCGGCGTGGTTGGCCGCGGTCTCGGCGGCGATCCGGCTTCCGGTCGCGCTCAGCTCGGTGATCTGGGTGAACAGCCGGTCCTGGGCGTCGGCGGGCAGGTACATCAGCAGCCCCTCGGCCAGCCAGGCGGTCGGGGCCTGTGGGTCGAAGCCTTCGGCGACCAGCGCCGCCGGCCAGTCCTGACGCAGGTCGATGGCCACCTCGTGGCGGTCGGCCGACGGCGTCGCGCCGTGCGCGGCCAGCGTCGCCGACTTGTACTCCAGCACCTTGGGCTGGTCGATCTCGTAGACGGTGGTACCGGCCGGCCAGTCCAGCCGGTAGGCCCGCGAGTCCAGGCCGGAGGCCAGGATGACCACCTGCCGGATGCCGGCGGCCGCCGCGGCGGCGAAGTGGGCGTCGAAGAAGTGCGTGCGCACAGCCTGATAGCCGCGCATGTGCTCGAAGATCGCGGCGGCCTCGGCGTCGATCTCGGCCACCTTGTCCAGCAACGAGCTGTCTAGCATCTTTTCCCATACGCCGGTGCCGGCCTGACTGACCAGGACCTTCGCGAATGGGTCGCGGATCAACGGGTCAGGCTTGTCGGTTTCCGCCGCACGCGCCGCGGCCACCATGACCGCGGTGGTTCCCACGCTTTCGGTGATGTCCCAGGTGTCGTCGTGGCTACGCAGGGCACTCATCGCGGCTCCTCTTTCTCAACTGTTCGGTCGCCACCGAGTTCGGCGCGAAGCAAAGTGGTGGTGAAAGCCTCGTCGGCCAGATCGTCCGGAATTACCCGGCCCAGCCGCGCCATCTCGTCGGCGTTGCTGATGGCGTCGACGCGCCAACCGTGTTGGGTCAGCCAGTCCGCGGCGTCGGCGCGGCCGCTCTCCTGATACGTCAGGGTCTCGACGTTGATGTCCAGACCGAGTCGCTGGCGCATCCGGTCGAACCGGGCGCGGCGCGCGACTCGACGGGCTTCGCTGTCGGCCGTGCCGAGGCTGAACGCTTCGACGGCGACACGGCTGCCCGGCGCGCTCAACCCGGTCAGGATCTCGAACAGCCGGTCCTGAGCTTCGGCCGGCAGGTAGGGCAGCAGCCCCTCGGCGAGCCAGGCGGTGGGCTGACTCGCGTCGAAGCCGGCAGCCGCCAGCGCCGCCGCCCAGTCGTCGCGCAGATCGATCTGCACGGTTCGCCGCACGGCTGTCGGCACGGCACCGGCCGACTCGAGGGTGCTGGTCTTGTAGGCGACAACCTGCGGCTGGTCGATCTCGTAGACGGTGGTGCCGGCCGGCCAGTTCAACCGGAAGGCCCGGGCATCGAGCCCCGCGGCGAGGATGACCATCTGCCGGATGCCAACGGCGGCAGCGTCGACGAAGTATGAGTCGAAGAAGTGCGTGCGAACGGCCTGGTAGTCGATTGCCAGGCGGTGAGCCCGGCGCCCGTGGTCGTCGTCGCCGATCCACTCCAGCGAACTCGCCAGCTGCTCCCACGGCCGCCCGGCAGTGGAGACCAGCAGGTAAGCGAACTGGTCTCGGATCAGAGGGTCGTCGGATCCCGTCTCCACGGCGCGGGCCGCGGCCACGCTCAGGGCTGTGGCGCCCACGCTCTCGGTGATGTCCCAGCTATCGCCTTCGGAACGGACGGAAGTCACATTAGGTGCACCAGTCATAGCGAACACATGCTACCTAACAACTTAGTTAATCTATATGGTTGTGTGCGCTACATCACTCGGCTAGTCAGGAGGCTGAGCCAGGCTGCGGGCCAGCAACATCTTCAGCTGGTCGGTGATGATGTCGAATTCGTCGCGGCTGACCACGAAGCCCGCGTAGAAGCCAACCCCCAGCAGCACGGCGAGCAGCATCTCGGAGAGCGCGACGGCGTTGGTGTTCGCGTCGAGTTCGCCGCTCTGAATGCCGTCGTTGATGGCCCACAGCAGGAATGCCCGGGTGGTGTTCACCGAGTCGCTGCCCGGCCGGCTCAGTTCGGGGTGACGTTGGGACTCCAGCGTCGCCGCGATCAAGAACGCTGATGCGGCGTGGTATTCGAGCTCGGCCTCGGTGGCGCTTTGGATGAACGCCGAGACCCGACCGGTCAGGGTCGTTTCGTTGCGCGCACGTTGGGCGCTGGCGGCGACCATGGCGTTGTTCGTCTCTTCCAGTACCTGCCAATACAGCACGCGTTTATTTGCGAAGTAGTGGTTGATGGCGGGCCGGGTCAGGTCAGCCCTGATCGCGATGGCCTGAAAGGTGGCAGCGTCATAGCCGCGTTCGCTGAATACTTCTCGGGCGGCACGCAAAATGCGCTTACGCGTTTCAGCGGCCTTTGCTGCGGGGGGGCGACCCGGTCCCCGACTCGCTGGCTGAACCACTATTTGATTGTGCCATAGCTCACACGGACGACCGTCCCGAAACCGACAGAAGTGTTAGCCAGCAGGGTGGTGCGGCATCAGGCCGTCGGGCGGGACCCTGCCGAATTTGCCGGCCTGGAAGTCCTCGAGCGCCTGGATGACTTCGGCCTTGGTGTTCATCACGAACGGGCCGTAGTGGAATACCGGCTCGCGGATCGGCTGCCCGCCCAGGATCAGCACCTCCAGCGCGGGGGTTCGCGCGTCCTGGACGCCGCCGCGCGACAGTGATCCGGTCTCCGGCGCCGAGAACCGCCAGCTGACCGGCTGGACCGGATGCGAGACGGGCCCGACCGAGCCCGCCCGGCCAGCACGTAGACCAGCGCGTTGTAGTCGCGGTTCCACGGGATGTTCAGCCGAGCGCCCGGCTGGATTGTGGCGTGCGCCAACGTGATCGGCGTGTGGGTGATCCCGGGGCCCTGTGGCCGTCGACCTCGCCGGCGATGACGCGGATCAGGGCGCCGCCGTCGTCGGACGACAGCAGTGCGACGTCGTGGCCCTCGATGGCCTGGTAGCGCGGGTCGGCGAACTTGTCCCTCTTGCGGCAGGTTCACCCACAGCTGGATGCCGTGGAACATGCCGCCGCTCTCGACGAACTCCTCCGGCGGGGTCTCGATGTGCAGGATGCCCGAGCCGGCGGTCATCCACTGGGTCGCGCCGTCGGCGATCAGGCCGCCGCCACCGTGCGAGTCCTGGTGCGCGAAGCGGCCGTCGATCATGTAGGTGACGGTCTCGAAGCCGCGGTGCGGGTGCCAGTCGGTGCCCCGGGGCTCGCCGGGCTGGTACTCCACCTCGCCCATCTGGTCCATGTGCACGAACGGGTCGAGCGCGGCGCTGCTCACCCCGGCGAACGCGCGGACCACAGGGAAACCTTCGCCCTCGTGGCCCCGCGGGCCGGTGGTGATCGAACGGACTGGCCGTTCGGTGTCGGCGGCCCGGCCGCGGCCACCCGCGGCAGGGTCAGTGTGTCTGCGGTGATCGCGGGCATCTCGGACCTCCTGAATTGGATGCCCGGTATAACCGGACTGCGGTCCGATTATTCCTTGCCGCGGTCTACTCGCGACTCACGCGCGGATTTAGCCGCACCCTTTTCACTGGAGCTGCCCTCGTGGGTCAACTTTCCGCCCGCGCTCTCGAGGTGTGCGCGCACGAACCATTGGAACTTCTCCAACTCGGCGGCGTGGTCGATCAAGATGTCCTGGGTTACCGGATCGAGCTTTTCGGTCTCGCTGGATTGCCTTGCGGGTGTCTTCGATGACGCCGTTGTAGACCAGGTCAAGGCGGCGAGGTGGGCTTGCACGGTGTCACGGCCGAGCGAATAGTCATCCCAGGTGCGGTCTTTGACGAATCGCGCCGGGCGTGCCTTGCGGCGACCCGCCGAGGGTGGCGATGCGCTCGGCCACCTCGTCGGCGTATCCACGCACCAATTCGACCTGCGGGTCGATCATCTCGTGTACGCCAATGAAGTTGGGACCCACCACATTCCAGTGGACATGCTTGAGCGTCAGATGCACATCGTTGTAGGTGCTCAGCTGCTTTTGCAGGAGGTCAGCAGTTTTGGTGGCCTGCTGATCGGTCAGGCCGGGCACGGTGAATTGAGTCATGAGGGGTCAAGTACCCGATGACTTCAGGGAGTAACCGCGGCGCACGTCACAGCCCGCGAATGTCCTGCAGCGGTAACCGCGCGCCGCGACGTGGCTCGTATGCCAGTCCGCTGGCCTCCAGTAACCGGACCACCCGGTGACGGTGCGGCCGCATCGGCTCGAGGAGTTCGACCATCTCCTCGTCGTTGCCCGGCCGCCCCAGAAACGTCCAACCGATCATCTTTGGTACGTGGTAGTCGCCCACTGACAGCGCGTCCGGGTCGCCGAACGCCCGCTGCGCCGTCTCGGCAGCCGTCCAGATCCCCACCCCCGGCAGCGACATCAGTGCCTCCCGCGCTTTCTCGGTTGGCCACGACGTCAGCCGCTCGAGCGACGACGCCCGCTGCGCGCACCCGACAATGGTGCGGGCTCGACCCGGATCGACGTTGGCAAGGTGGAACTCCCACGATGGAATCCGCCGCCACACCTCGGCCGGCGGCGGCACCCGCATCCGCGCCGGGGCCGGTCCGGGGGCCGGCGTTCCGAATTTGGTCACCAGTAGCCGCCAGGCCCGGAACGCGTCTTTGCCCGGGACGCGTTGCTCGAGCACGGCGGGGATCAGCGCCTCCATCACCCGGTCGGTGCGGCCTAGTCGCAGATGCGGCACGCGCCGATAGGCCTCGACGACGATCGGATCGAGCGGGTCGAACCCGGTCACGTCGTCATGGGCGCCGAGCAGCGCCGGAAGCGCGTCGAGGAATTCGCCGGCGCCGGTCCCCCACGCCGTGCAGTCGACCGCATTGGCGCCGGTGCGGCTGATCCGCGCGGTGACGGATCCGCTGCGTAACAAGCTGGTTCGCCAGATGGCACCGTCGGCGTCGACGTGAAAACACGGGTCACCAGGACCACGGCGTAACGGAAAAAGAGTATTTCTGGGGCTGACCGCACCGGGGAATGTCACCGTGCGAGCGCTACTCACCATCTGCTCCCACCGCTGCTCGACCTTTCCGATCATAGATCGGGCTCGAGGAAGCGGTGGGCGTCCGCGACGTCATTGACCACCGACATGCTTTCGCGTCACGATGGCTAGGTGGCCCCGCCAGTCGACGATGCAGAGCGCAGCGATGAGGAGGAGCGGCGCGCATGACCCCGCCAGTCGACGATGCAGAGCGCAGCGATGAGGAGGAGCGGCGCTCATGACCACGCCCTTCGACAATCCGGCCGCCGAGTTGGCGTGGATGTTCCTGCAGTGCCTCTGCGAGGGTGCCGACGTCGAAGAATGCTTCGAACTCCTCAGCGACGACTTCACCTACTGGAACGTCGCCACCCGCCGCTCGGTCGACAAGACGGCCTGGCGTGGCGAGGTCGAACGACGCAAACAGTTGCTCGAGTTGAATCTGGATTTCTTGCAGTGCTTCAACGACGGCGAGAGCGTGGTGATCGAGGCCGAAGCCGACGGCCATACCCGCGACGGCGTCCACTACAGCAGCCCGGCCGTCTTCATCGTCGAAACCCAGGACGGGCTCATCACGTCGCTGCGCGAATACAGCGATACCCGACTGACCGCGCACGTGTTCGGCCTGGCGAGAACCTAGTCGACGGTGATCTCCGCTTTGTCGGGGTAGAACGCCACGTGGCCGGCGATCGCCGCCACGGCCGGATAGGGCTGCTCGTAAAACCAGATTGCGTCGTCGACCGTCCCGCCACCAGTGGTCACGCTGTAGTAGCCGGCCTCGCCCTTGAACGGGCAGTAGGTGCTCGTGTCGGTCCGGCTGAGCACGTCCTGGACGACGTCAGCCATCGGAATGTATTGCACAGCAGGGTAAGTGGACTCTTGGAGCTGTAGGGCGTCGTTGGTGTCGGCGACGATCTCGCCGTTGACGCGTACCACGACCCGTTTACCGGTCGGGTCGATGGTGATCGGATGCTCGGCGGTGGGTTCCAAAACGGGCCGACTGGTCATGACGAGATCTCCTCACGTGCGAATAGCTGTTGCAACACTGCCGGCCGCACAAGATTCCCGAGGCGTGTCAGCCGGCCGGGGCGAGCATGTCCTTCCACCCATTGTCGCCGGTATGGCGGGAGTCCTCCAGCAGGTACTTGGCGCCGTCGGGCCCCACCACTTCGCCGCTGGACGGCAGATAGATCGCACTCGGCCCGACCGGCGTGTAGGTACACGGGTTCGGCTGCTGCCCGTTGCAGCGCACCGAACCCGACCCGGGCCGTTGCAACGGATCGGTAACCGGTGGCGCGGGCGGCGGCAGCCGGTCGGCCGCCACCGGGTTCATGCCGTTGTTGACCGACGGCGCCGGTATCACCTTTCCGGGGTCAACGGGCTGGTCGCAGCGAGCCCCGGGTGCGGGGCAATTCCGGATCTGATTCGGATCGCCGTACCAGGGGTTGGTGCCCAGCGGCACGTATGGCGTGTTGTCCCGGCACTCCCGCGGCGTCGCCCTGCGCTTGCCCGGGACGTCGACGCAGGGATAGTTGCGTGCTCCGCGGACGTCGTTGGCCTGCGTGTCCTGCGGGATCTTGCAATAGGTTCCGGCCGGCAGCGGCGCGACGCTCGTATCGGCCGGCGAACGCCACTCCGAGGCCGGGAGGAATCCGGTCAGACACGGCGGCGGATTGTTCAGTGACAGGTTCAGATTCATCAGCACCGCGCCCGGGGCCGACGCGATCAACGTCTGTGCGACCGATCCGACCTCCGGCAGGAACACCAGCAACTGTTCGAGGCCGGCGTTGTACCGCTTGAGCATGTCGGCGACGACTTCGAGGTTGGCGATGGTCTGCGGTAGCGCCTCGCGGACGTCGCTGAAGACACTGTTGACCTGCTCGGCGGTCGGAGCGCCCTGGGTCAGCACACGCTGTAGGTGTGGGTCGTTGTTCGCGATCTGCGCGGTGAGGACTTTGAGGTTGTGCGACCACCGCGCGATCGAGTCGCCCGAATCCACCTGGCTGTCCAGGATGGGTGCCGCGTTGGTGATGACATCGTCGACGTCGGACAGGTTGGCTTCGAAGTCGCCGACGATCGACTGGGTCGAGTCGACCAGTCGTTGCAGCGCCGGCCCCAATCCGCCTACGGCCAGCGATGTTTCCTCGAGCAACGACGCGATCTTCTGTTTGGGCAGCACTGACAGGCCGCGGTTGGCGGCGTCGAGCGCAGGGCCGATCTCGCTGGGCACCGTGCCCTTGGTGATGGTCTGACCCGGGGAGAAGAACTTCCCGGGGTCGCTGGTCGAGACCAGATCGACGTACTGCTCACCGATTGCCGACACCGAGTGCACGTTGGCCGAGGCGTCGATCGGGATTTTGTAGCGGTCGTCGATGCTGAGGGTTGCCCTGACGCCGTGTTTCGTCGGCTCGACCTTGGTGACCTTGCCGATCTGGATACCCCGGTACGTCACGTTCGACGTGCGGTATAGACCGCCCGACGCCGGCAGTTCGGCGATCAAGCGATACTGGCCGACCCCGAGCTGGCTCGGGATGCGGAGATAGAACCAGCCGAGCGCCACCAGCGCGGCTATCGTCAACGCGACAAACACAATTAGCTGATTGCGGATGAAGCGGGTCAGCATTATTCGCCCCGCTCCACCGGTGCATCGGCCGGATTGGGCGTGTAACGGATGTCGGGAACCATCGTCGAGAGGTCGCGACCCCAGGACTGTTCGAGGGCACGCAGCGCTCCGGAGAATCCCGTCCCGGTGAAGATGGCGTTGTCGACGGTGCTCAGCGTGAGGTCCAGCGCGCCGGAAACGTTGATGTAGTCTCCGCGAACGATTTTCGGCACGCTGTCGATGGAGAACGGCGGCGACAGCAGCAGTGTCAGCGCGTCGACCAGATACGGTGCGGCGCGGCCGAGTTGCTTGAGCGGCCGCTGCAGGTCCTGCAGATCTTGGTGCAGGTTGCCCCGCGAGGCGGTGAACGTCTGGTCGGTCACGTTACTGATCCGCCCCACCGCTTCGACGGTGTCGGCGAACAAATTCCGTTGCTTGTCGAAATGCTCGACCAACGGCGGGAATTCGGTGAGGGCACGATCCAACGTGTCGGCCCGTTTCGCCGCATAGCCCAGCAGCCGATCCGTGGAGTCGATGGCCTGGTGGATGTCCTCTCGTTGTTTGTTCACCTCACTGGCGAATGTGTCGAGCTTGCCGAGGAAGTCACGGATCTGCTGAGCCCGTCCGGCGAGGATTGCGTAGACCTCGTTTTGGATCACCTCGAGGTTGGGGATTCCTCCGCCGCGCAACACCATGGCAAGGCTGGCCAATGTCTGTTCGGTCGAGGGATAGGTCGACGCGTTGCTCAGCGAGATGGTGTCGCCGGTCTTGAGCAACTGAGGGGACGGATCGGGCGGCGCGGCCAACTCCACGTGCTGCGAACCGAGCAGGCTGGTCTGGCCGATCTTGGCGGTTGCGTTCCTCGGCAGCCGGACACCTTTGTCCAGGTCGACCGTCAGCGTGGCGACCCAGTTCTTCAAGTCGATCGACCGCACCGTGCCGACGAAGACGTCGGCCACTAGGACTCGGCTGTTTCCATTGAGCGCCATGGTGTTTGGCATCTGGATGAAGACTTTGTAGGAGCCCGGCCCGCTACCGGGCCCACCGGGCAACGGCACGTTGGCGATGCCCCGCCAGTTCCCGCATGACGTCAGCACCACGACGGCGGCCATGATCGCCAGCGCCTGCCACAGCTTGCGGCCGACCGGCCGCGCCACTCTCATCGGCCCGGTCCTGGTGCGCCGGCTTCCGCGGCACCGAGCGGCGGACCGGGCTGCGGTGGCGGCGGTCCTGGGGAGGGCAGCGGTTGTGGGTACCACGGGGGCGGCAGTGGGTTGTTTTCGTCGTAGGCATTCGGCGGTCCGGTCATGGTGTGACCCGCAGGTGGTGGCGGAATGTCGGGTCCGCCCATCAACTCAGCCAGCGACGCCGCCGTGAGGAGATTCCTGGTGGCCGGCTGCACCTGAACGCCCTGCATGCCGGGCGCGACGATCCAGCCCGGCTCCGAATTACGGTGTGACCATTGGGTATCCGGCGAAAATATGCCCGGGACGGTGGTGTCCTTGAATCCCGGGGGCGGCTGCAGGCGCGGTTCGGAGTACACGACGTTCTTCGGTAGCGTGTCCGCGGCGCTGAACAAGTTGATGCCGTAGGGGAAATAGTTGAACTTGATCGCGTCGAGGATCGGGGCCAGGTACTGCGCGCAGAGTTCCGCCGAGTCCTGGTAACCGAGTCGGCTGCCGGCCTGAATGACGCTGCAGATGAACTCCATTGGGTTGGCGAAGTTGGTGAACGCCGCGACACCGCTGAGGCTGCCATGCGCCGGTTCGTAGATCGCCAGCACGTTGGCCGCCATGTTCGGCAGGATGTGCAACGCCGTCTCCAAGCCGTCGCGCGGTTCCGGTTGCATGATCGTGGTGGTCAGATCGCCCAGGTTGTTGACGTCGTGGGTCAGGGCGTCACGGTTCTCGGTCAGGAATTTCTGGGCGGTGGACAACAGACTGTCGGTGTCCCGAATAGCGTTGGCGGCAGACTGATCCGAGCTGACGAGGTTGTCGGACAGTTGTTCCAGGTCTGTGTTCAGCGCGACGAACTGTTGATCGTCTTGATGCAGGGCGTTGACGAACATCGCCAGGCTCTTCAACACCGCGAAGAAGTCTCCGCGTCCCTCGTCGAGTGTGCTCAGCGCGTTGGACAGGCTGTTGAGAGTGGTGTTGATCTGCTGGCCCTTGCCCTCCAAGCCATTGGCGAACGCTTCGATCACTTCCCCGAACGGCCCCTTGGGCTGGTCTTTGGTCGGCCCGAATTTGTCGATGATGTGAGTCACGCTGTTGCGCAGCTCATCCCATTCGACCGGCACCTGGGTGCGTTCGATCGGAATCACCGCGCGGTCGGCCAGCACCGGGCCGCCCTTGTACGGTGGCTCCAGCTGAATACTGCGTGAGGCCACCAAGGTCGGATTGAGTACCACCGCCGCCGCGTTGGCGGGCACCTTGTACTTGTTGCGGTAGTGAAACGTCACCTTCATCCGGTCGCCGGTGGGCTCGATCTTGTCGATCGCGCCGACCCGGATTCCCATGATCTGCACCTTGTCCCCGGTGTAGAGGGCGTTGACCGCGGGGAAGTAGGCGACGACGGTGTTGTTGGTCAGCTTCTCATAAAGCTGCCAACCCATCAGTGCTGCAACAAGACCCAGGGCCGCGACGAGTGACCCGAAAACCACGGCGGCCTTCGATAACTGGGGCAGCCGCAGCTTGCGGATGTCGAAGATCGTGCTCATCGGACGCTATCCCCCGTTCCCGCCGGGTGTGAGGAATGGTGCGGGTAGCTGCGGCCCGGGCCCCGGTGGTGGCGGGGGCGCGGGCGGGACGGGGGGCTGGGGTGCGGGCAGCCCCGGAGGAATCAGGCTTTCTCGCCGCGCTCCGGGCGGGGGGTTCGCCGGCAGCGGCACCGGCGTGCCCGGCGCGTTCGGGACCGGTGCACCCGGAACACCGGCGTCCGGCACGCCGGGTGACGGTGGCGGACCGTGAGGGTTGGGCGGTGACGAAAGCACATCGGGGAGAGCCGGATACGGGCCGTTCGGCCCGAAGGGCCCCTGACTCTGGTCCATGCCGGCGCACGGCATCGGGTTGCCTGGCCGCGGTGACATCTCGGCCGGCGGCGCATACGAGCACGGCGAACCGGGCGCGACGGCCGGACCCGGATGGTCAGGGGTGCCCTCGAGTACCCGCGGCGCCGGCGGCGGTGCACCATTGGCGAAACGGCTGCCATTGGGATCGGGATACCGGAAAGCGGGCAACCCCGCGCTGCGCCAGAAGTTCTCCGGATCGATACCGCGCTTCTTGAATGCGGCGTCGACCCAGGGTTGCAAAATCTGGTACGGCAGCAGGTTGCCGATCATCACCTTGAAGTAGGGCCCGGACCCGACCGCTTCGCTGAGCGCCGCGGTGTAGCTGCGCAGCGTATTCAGAACGGAGGCGAGGTCGTTCTTGTGTTCGGTCAAGACGTCGGTCACACCTCGTAACTGCTCGAGCAGGTGGTGCAGGTTCGGGTTGTCGTTGATGAGGCCCTGTACTTGGTTGGAGAACGCGGACACATTCCTCAAAAGTGCTGCGATGGCCTTGCCCCGCTCGTTGAACGCCGCGAGCAGGGTCTGGGTGTTGCGCAGCAACGCGTTGATCTGCTTGCTGCGGTCACCGAGAACGCCCGCCACCTTCCGCGCTTCGGCGAGCAGGTGTTTGAGGTCATCGTCACGTTTGCCGATGATGTCAGAGAATTTGGCCACCCCGTCGAGCGCGGCGCTCAGATGTGGATAGGTCTGGTTGATAGTGCGGGACAACACATTCAGCGATTCCTTGACGGTATCGATGTTCCAGCCGGCGGCCGCCTTGGTGACATCGAAGAAGGCGTCGTACACCTGATAGGGGGTGGTGCTTTGTCCCAGCGGCAGCACATCGTTGGGACGCAACGGCGTGGAGCCGCGCGGCTCGATCTCGAGGACCTTCTTCCCGAGCAGCGTGTCGGTGCGGATGGACACCCGGCTCTCGGTGCCGATGGTGTGCGTCCCGGTGGTGAATTTCATCAGGATGTGGTCACCATCGATCGACATGTCCTGCACGGTGCCGACATCCAGACCGACCATGCGCACCTTGTCGCCCTTGCTGACGCCGGCGGAGTCAGTGAATTGCGCGTAGTAGCTGGCGGTTGCGAAGAGTACGGGCAGACTGCCGAAGCTTTGTCCCACACCGACAATCAGCACCACGATGGCGATCGCCAGCGCTCCGACTCGTACCCGATTGGCGGGCTGCAGTGTTCTCATTGCAGCGTGCACCTACCCGTGGGCTGGGTGAGGAGTTTGACCGAACGAACCGGTCCGCCGGGCTGCAGACCATTGACCTTCAACGAAAGGTCGCACAGATAGAAGTTGAAGAAGTCGCCGTAGATCCCGCTGGCGCGGCCGATGATGTTGAACGCGTTGGGCACCTTGCCGACCAGCTCGCCGACGCGGTCGCGCTGATCGTTGAGAGGTCCGGCCAGAGTCTCCAAGTGAGTGACCGCGCTACGCACCAGGGCCCGGTTGTCGGCCAACAAATCGGCGATCGTTCCGGCCGCGTTGCTGATGTGCGCGGATCCGTCGGCGAGCGGGGCGGCGCGGTCCTTCAGCCCGGTGATCAACCCCTCGAATTTGTCGATGGTGGAGTCGAGTTGGTCGTGGTGGCGCTCCGTGGTGTTTAGCACGACGTTCAGATTGTGGATGACGTCGCCGATGGTCTGGTCGCTCTCGGCCAGCCGAACGGTGAGCTGCGCGGTTTGGTCGAGGATGTCATTGATTGTTCCGCCTTCACCTTGGAACACCGTGATGATCGACGACGCGATGGAGTTGACCTTCTGCGGGTCCAACGCGCGAAACAGCGGCTTGAAGCCGCCGATCAGCGCGTCCAGATCCAGGGCCGGCTGGGTCCGCGCCAGTGGAATGAATCCGCCTGGCGGCAAGGTCCTTTCAGCGTTCTCACCCGTTCCACGGTTGATCTCGAGATACCGATTGCCGATCAGATCCTGGTAACGGATCTGGGCGGTCGTCGACTGGTACAGCTGCACGGAGCGGTCGACCGCAAACTCCACCCGGATCCGCTTGTCCCCGTCGACCAGGTCCACCTTTTTGACCTTGCCGACTTCCACGCCGGACGCGCGGACGAACTGCCCCGGCCGTAAACCGCTGGCATTACTGAACTCGGCGGAGTAGGTGTTGGTGCGGTCGAAACGAATCTGACCGAATACGACGACAATGACTGCGGTGAAGAACAATTGGACAGACACGACTACGGCGAGCCGGGCGACGGTTCCGGTTATCCTCATGGGTTGATCGTGTACTCCCCGTACTGGCGGCCCCACACGTATTCGTTGGCCAGCGGCTGACCTAGCTCGAAGTGGTTGTAGGGCGCAATGCTGTTGCCGGAGTCCATCACCAGGTAAGGCGCTGGCCACAGATCGCGGGTGATCGGCTGCCAGCAGCCCGGCTTGCCGTACGGTCCGCCCCGGCCGTTGACCCTCGGCAGGTTGTCCGGATAGACGTACGGGTTCTCCGAGCCGGTGATCGAGACACCGAGCTGCGCCGCATAGTGGTTGCCGCTCTCCAGCTGAGCAACTTTGGGTGCGACGTCGGCGAAATTGCGGATCGTGCAAAACGCTTGCGGGCTGTAGGTGTCGAGGAGGCGCGCGGTCGGTTTCAGGTCGGCGAGTACCCGTTCCAGGAACGGCTTGGCGCGGGTGAAGATGTCGTTGCCGGTGTTGGCGAAGCCGAGTGCCGCCAGCAGGGCCGCGTCGAGTTGAGCCTGGTGGCGATTGAGCGTGCGCGCCGTGGTCACGGCATTGTCGATGGCATCGAACAGATCTGGGGCCGCGTTACTGTAGACCTCGCCGAGTGCCGCGAGCTGGTGGATGTCATGGCGAATCGTCGGCATTCGGGGGTTGACGTGGTCAAGGATCCTGTTGCCGTTGACGATCGACTGGCCGAATTTGTCGCCGAGTCCGGTCAGCGCCTGCGCCGCCGCGCTGAGGGTGAGGTTCACCTTCACCGGATCGACGTTGTCGGCCAGTTCGACCAGCGTCTCGAAGACGGTGTTGAACTCCGTTGTGACCGAGGTTGCGTCGATCACTGCGGACGGTGTAATCGATTGTGTCGAAGCCTCTTTCGGCGAGGTCAACGACACGTATTTGTTTCCGAACACCGTAGTCGCCTGAATCTTCGCTATGACGTTACTCGGTATCAAATCGACGTACTGCGGGTCGACGTCGAGGGTGAACCGCGCCGCCGGCTTGCCGCGATGCTCGACCTCGGTGACGCCGGCCACCCGGCCGATGCTGACGCCGTTGTAGGTGACTTTCGATCCCTGGTCCATCACCAACCCCGCTCGCGCCGCCAGCATCGTCAATGTGGTCTTCGACGTGAAGTCACCGCGAAACTGGCTGTATATCAATGCAAGAAGCAGGGCGCAGGTCAGGAAGAGACCGAGGCCGGCAGCGGTGTCCGGCCACGTCCGGGTCTTTCGCTCCTTCTGCGTCGTCACCGGCTACACCGTCAGGTTGAAGTTCGGATCTACACCGTAGAGCGCCAGCGATGTCAGCAGGACGACGATCACGGTGGATACCAGCGAGAAACGCATCGACCGGCCGACTGCCTCACCGACCCCGACTGGGCCGCCGCTGGCGGTGTAGCCGTAATAGCAGTGGGTGATCATGACGATCACCGCCATCACGATGACCTCGCCCCCGGACCAGAACACGTCCTCGGTGCGCAGGAATGTGCGGAAATAGTGCTCGTAGGTGCCCTCCGACTGTCCGTAGAACAGTGTGGTGACAACCTGTCCGGACAGAAACGACATCACCAGGGCCATTGCGTACAGCGGGACGACCACCACCAGCCCGGCCATCAGTCGCGTCGACACCAGGAAAGCCACCGACTTGATGCCCATCACCTCGAGGGCGTCGATTTCCTCGCTGATTCGCATCGCGCCGAGTTCGGCTGTCGCGCCCGCGCCGACCGTCGCCGCGAGCGCAACGCCGGTCACCACCGCGGTGACCACGCGGACGTTGGCCAACGCCGCGAAGAACCCGGTGAACGCCTCGACGCCGATGTTGCCCAGCGAGGCGAAGCCCTGGATCGCGATCAGCGAGCCACCGGACAGCGTCACGAAGCCGACGATCGCGGCCGTACCGCCGACGACGGCCATCGCGCCGGTGCCCATGCCGATCTGGGCGATCAGTCGCAGTGTCTCCCTGCGGTATCGGCGCACCGCCCAGCCGGTCGACCATGCACTGCGGACCGAGAACCTGGTCAGCTGGCCCGCCTTGTTGAGGCCCCGGACGGCGCCCCCGCCGTAGTGATTGACACCGGCCACCGTCCGTGGGAAGCGCGCGCGTATGACGGTGGCGGTCGACATGTCAGCGACCCGTCCCGAATCGGACACCGATCGTCGTCAGCACCACGTTGACTGCGAACAGCGAGAGCACGCACAGCACCAGTGTTTCGTTGACGGCAACGCCGACGCCTTTAGGGCCGCCCTTGGTGGTCAGACCTCGATAGCAACCCACCAGGCCCGCGATGGTTCCGAAGATGGCCGCCTTAAGGGTCGCGATGATCACCTCCGGCAGGCCTGTCACCAATGTCAGTGTGGCGAGATACGCTCCACCTGAGACGTTTTGGAGCTTGACGCCGAACAGGAAGCCGCCCACCAAGCCGATCGTGATCACGGTCCCGTTGAGCAGAGTGGCGACGACCGTCGCCGCCGCCACCCGCGGCACCACCAGTCGGTGGATGGGGTCTATGCCCAGCACCTCCAGGGCGTCGATCTCTTCACGGATCGTGCGGGCACCCAGGTCGGCGCAGATGGCCGTCGATCCCGCGCCCGCCACCACCAGCACGGTGGTCAGCGGGCCGAGTTGAGTGACGGCCCCCAGGGCGGCCCCCGCACCCGAAATATCCGCTGCGCCAAAGGCTGCCAGCAGTGTGTTCAGGGTGAACACGATCAGCACGGTCAGCGGGATCGACACCGCGATTGTCGGCAGGAGGGCGACCCGAGTGATGAACCAGGTCTGGACGACGAACTCGTTCCAGTGAAAAGGCCTTCGGAACAATGCTTTTCCGGTCAGTACACACATCCGGGCGAATCCTCCGACCGTCGCCAGCGGGGGCGTGACCTGGTCGCGCACATAGCCGAGGAGGCCGGCAGGCGCCGTTGCCGTCATTGCCGACTCGTCGACTGGGCAGGCGGGTGAGCGGATGGTGCAGGGTGACAAGCGTTAACGCAATGGCACCACGGCTTCACCATGGGTCACACTATGTAACAAAAATCACGCTAGTTACACGAGACACGCGGGCAATGACGCCGAAGAAGTTAAGGGCGATTCCGGTTCATTCGCCCGATGCGGTCTTGCTGTTCCGCTTGGCATTTTTCATGGTGAGCCAGAAACGCGCGGCCTCCCGGATCGCCTCTTCGACGGGCCTTGGCTCCCAGCCTAATTCGCGAGTGGCTTTGCTGTGATCGACCGGGGCCTCGGCGCGCATCATTCGCACCGACTGCATGCTGAGCTCGGCGTCCTTTCCGGTCAACCGCGCTCGAAGGCTGCCCAAAACCCCCATTGCGTACAGCACGGGCACCGAGATGGCTCGTCGCGGCGCCGGTACGCCGGCCTCGTCGGCGGCGATCTTGACCACGTCTTTCGATGGGATCATCCGCTCGGAGATGATGTAACGCTCGCCGTTGCGACCCCGTTCGGCGGCGATCAACATTGCTCTCGCCGCATCATCGACACCGACGACCTCGAGTTGGATGCCACTCATCAGGAACGGCAACTTGCCGAAGACCGCGCCCGCGATGAACGCGCCGTGCGGGGTGCGGCCCCAGTCCCCGTCGCCATAGGTCGTCGACACGCACATGGCCACCGCGGGCAGATTCTTGTCGGACGCGTACTTCAACACCAATTCCTCGGCCTGCACCCGCGATTCCACGTACGGGGTGAGGTTGCGACGATCGATCTGCTCGTTTTCGGTTGCCACGTGACCGTGCCGGCGGGCCACGGTGGCGTAGGTACTGGTGAACACGAACCGCTTCAGTCCGGCGGCAATGGGTTCCTCGACAGCGACGTCCAGGACGTTGCGTAGTCCCTCGACGTTGGTGTGAAACAGCGGTGACGGGTCCCGCAGCCAGGCGCGGGTGTCGACGACGCAGTAGTACACCTGGTCGCAGCCCTGCATCGCATTGCGAACGGTGGCGGTGTCGAAAACGTCACCGTGAAAGCGGGTGACCTCGAGATCGTCGATGCCGCGGGTGTTCGCGTTAGGCCGCACCATCACGCGCACATCGGCTCCCGTCGCGACAAGTTGACGGGTGACGTGCGAGCCGAGAAAGCCGTTGGCGCCGATAACCAACTTGGCTGTGCTCATGGGCGCCGCTCCTCCCCATCGCTTCGCTCTGCATCGTCGCCGGCGCGGCTCACCGCACACCTCCGTAGGTCTGCAGCCAGCGGGCCGCGTCGTCGTCCAGCGTGCCGAGCTTCTCCGCTTTCTTGCACCACTTGACGCCGGCCTGCAGGAAGCGCAGCGGGTTGTAGATGTCTTCCTGGCGAGACCATTTGCCGTCCCCGGCGTAGGTGACGATCGAGATGTTGGTCGCGCTGATGATCGTGCCGTCGCCCGGATCGCGCATCGGGTTGTCGAGCTCGCAGATGATCCGGCCGGTGGACTCGTCGATCACCGACCACAGCGACGGAAACTCCGTCATATGACTGCCGGGGAACGTCGACATCGTTTCGCGGATCCAGGTGCGGACCTCGTCGCGGCCCTTCATGGTGCCCGCGGCGTGCTCGATGTAGTCGACGTCCGGGGTGTAGTGCTCCACCCACTCGTCCCAGTTCTTGGTCTCGGCGGCGTGCGCGACGGTCCGCTCGAACGTGGCGAACGCGGCAGCGAGTTCGTCACGGGTAAAAACCTGCTTCACGCAAGGAACTAGAACACGTTCTACTGCGATTTGTCGAGCGTATGGATAATCGGGGAGATGACGGACTACAGCAAGGCAATCCTGGCCGGCGGCTGCTTCTGGGGCATGCAGGACCTGATCCGCAAGCAACCCGGCGTGGTCTCGACCAGGGTCGGCTACACCGGCGACCCCAGCGTTCCCCGCGCCACCTACCGCAACCACGGCAACCACGCCGAGGCCATCGAGATCATCTACGACCCGGCCAAGACCGACTTCCGCAACATCCTGGAGTTCTTCTTTCAGATCCACGACCCGACGACCAAGAACCGGCAGGGCAACGACGTCGGGCCCAGCTACCGGTCGGCCATCTTTTACACCGACGAAGACCAGCATCGCATCGCGCTGGACACCATCGCCGACGTTGACGCGTCCGGACTGTGGCCTGGCAAGGTGGTGACCGAGGTCAGCCCGGCCGGCGACTTCTGGCAGGCCGAGCCCGAACATCAGGACTACCTGCAGCACTACCCCAACGGGTACACCTGCCACTTCATCCGGCCGGGGTGGAAGCTGCCACGCCGGGCCGCCGTCGACAGCTGATTCACGAAACAGCAGCTATTGCTGTGATCTCCGACGGATCACGACCCTCACCGCTGTTTCGCGGCGCAGATGGTTAGGCCGCAAGTCCGAACGCTTTGCGCATCGCGGCGACTGCGGACGCGCTGCCCTCGAAGGTGCACCGCCGCAGCGCGACCCTGCGCTCGGCGGCGGTGCCACCCAGGCGCGCGGTGATCAGGTCCGCCGCGGTTGCCATGACGGTGACGGCGGGCGGATCCATCGCGGCCGTCAGGCCCTCCTTCGTCGCTGCGAAACCGAAACGCCGACCGTCGATGTCGACGATGTAGGACGTGGACGCATTCGAGACCTGCTTGGGATCGAAGCCCAGGAGTATGCCGGCCAGGAATCCGTTCAGCGGTGTCAGCGCGCTCTCGTCCGCTTGGAGATTGTCCAGACCGAACCTCGCCACGGCCTGGATCACCGGGGGGACTTTGCGCCAACCCTCGTCGCTGAGTGAGTACACCGTTCGGGCCGCGGGCGGCGGCAATTCGGTTCTGTCGACCAGTCCCGCCTCTTCGAGTTCACGCAACCGATCTGCGAGCAGGTTGGTGGCGATACCCGGAAGCGCCGCGCGCACATCGCCGTAGCGGCGCGCACCGCCGAGGAGCTCCCGAAGGATCAGCAGCGTCCACCGCTCGCCGAGCACGTCCAGGCCATACGCGATCGGGCAATTCTGGTTGTAACTCTTGCGACCGGCCACGGCGCCCATCTTACCTTGTGAACGTTTTCCTCAAGTTGTCACTTGATTTTCTTGTCTAGTCAGTTTAGCGTTGTGTCCATGCTTGAACGCCTCCCGACCAGGCTTCGCGACCATCCTGTTGCCGTCCTCGCCTTTATCTGCTTGAGCGTGTTCGTCATCAGCGTCGACACCACCGTCGTCAATGTCGCCCTGCCGACGCTATCGCGGGAACTGAACGCCGACACCTCGCAGCTGCAATGGATCGTCGACGCCTACACCCTGGTGATGGCGGGACTGTTGCTCTCAGTCGGCAGCCTCAGCGACAGATACGGGCGACGCGGTTGGCTCGTTGGGGGGCTGGTCGCATTCGCGGCAACGTCTGCCATTGCGGCACAGGTTAATTCGGTGGACGCGCTGATCGCGGCCCGCGCCGCGATGGGGTTCGGTGCCGCGGTGATCTTTCCAACCACCTTGGGTTTGATCACCAACATCTTCACCGACCCGGTCAGACGGGCGAAGGCGATCGGCGTCTGGGCAGCGATGGTCGGGGTTGGCGTCGCGGCCGGACCCATGACGGGTGGCTGGCTGCTCGAGCGCTTCTGGTGGGGCTCGATCTTTCTGGTGAACGTGCCGGTCGCCGCGACAGCAATAGTGGGCACCGTCCTGTTTGTTCCAACGTCACGCGATCCCGCCGCTCCCAAGGTCGACGTGCCCGGTCTCATTCTGTCGTGTGTCGGCGTGACGGTCCTGATCTACACGGCCATCGAGGCACCGCAGTGGGGCTGGGCTAGCGCGCGAACGGTGATCGGTTTCGCCGTCTCCACAATGGTTTTGATGATCTTCGCGGACTGGGAGCGCCGCAGTCGACACCCGATGCTCGATGTCTCGGTGTTCGCGAATCGCAGATTCTCTGGCGGTAGCCTCGCGGTGACGGCCGGCTTCCTGACCTTGTTCGGCTTTATCTTCGTCATCACCCAGTACTTTCAATTCATCAAGGGCTACAGCGCTTTCGATGCGGGCGTGCGGCTTCTGCCGGTGGCTATTTCGATCGCCGTCGCGAGTGTGGCGGGACCGCGCATCGTGATACGAGTCGGCAGCACGGCGGTCGTCTCCGCGGGTCTGGCAATCTTTGCCGGCGGACTCGCGTGGGCGTCCACCGCCGGCGCGGCCACGCCCTACCTGCAGATCGCGGCGCAGATGGTGTTGCTCGGCGGCGGCCTGGGGCTGACCACGGCGCCGGCCACCGAAGCCATCATGGGTTCACTAGCCACCGACAAAGCCGGAATCGGTTCGGCGGTCAATGATACGACGCGCGAACTCGGCGGGACGCTCGGCGTCGCGATCGTCGGTAGCGTGTTCGCCTCCGTCTACGCTCATCGCATTGACGCCGCGGTAGCTCTGTCGCCCTTTCCGATTAGCGTCCGGTCCGCGATGGAGCATTCGATGGCCGCCGCGTACCGGGTCGTAGCGCAGCTGCCTGCTGGACAGGCTCCCACGATCCGAGCAGCCGTCGACCACGCGTTCCTCGGCGGGATGCGGGTCGGCTCGCTGGTCTGCGCCGGTATCGCGCTGCTGGCGGCGATCCTCGTCGCAGCCCTGCTACCCGCCCGTGCCACGACGTCGACGAGCACTGCACAACAACAGGTTTCATCACAACCATCACACCGCTAGGAGTATCCCGATGAGCGCACAGCCGACAACTCTGGTAACCGCCGCAACCGGCAAAACCGGCCGCCACACGGCCCTGTCGTTGCTGTCCCGCGGCCTTCCCGTCCGCGCGATGGTCCATCGCGAGGACAGCCGCGCGACGGAACTGCGCAACCGGGGAGCCGAGGTCGTCGTCGGGAACGTCAACGACGTCCACGACGTGCGGCATGCGCTGGACGGCATGCAGCGCGCCTACTGGGCGGCCCCGGTGATGCCGGGTGCATTGGAAGCCGCCACCCTTTTCGCCGCAATCGCCGAGGAGAAGCACCTCGAAGTGGTGGTGTCCATGAGTCAATGGCTCGCCGACCCCGGTCACCTTTCGGCGCAAACCCGCGCCGCGTGGCTCGCCGACCGGGTGTTCGATTGGATGCCCACAGTCGGGTCGATCACCATCAACGCCGGGTTCTTCGCGGAAACCTACACCTACACCTTGGACTCGGTCGCGCAGTTCGGGGTGTTGACCCTGCCCTTCGGTGACGGGCTCAATGCCCCACCGTCGAACGAGGACATCGGCGCGGTCGCGGCGGCACTACTCATGGACCCTGGGCCGCATCTGGGCCGCAGCTATCGCCCTACCGGCCCAGAGTTATTCTCCCCCAGCGGTTATGCCGAGATCCTGAGCCGGGTGTTCGGCCGGAGGGTCCGCTACCTCGACATACCGTTCACCGTGCTGGCGAAGTCGGCCCGCCTTATCGGCTTCGACGAGTACAACCTGGTCCAGGTGAAGTGGTATGTCGACGAACTCAAACGCGGTACCTTCGCCGTCAACGCACCCACTGATGTCGTCGAGCGGTTCACCGGCCGGCCGGCCGAGGACATGGAGACGATCGCTCGCCGCTATCTCGACACCATGCCCGGTACCACACGCAATCTCTCCGGGATGGCCCGCGCCATGCGCCTGCTGGCGAAATCGGTTGTGGCGCCGGCTCCTAACCAAAATCGCTACCTGCGCACCTTTCAAGCCGGCGCGGCCTTCGGAGAAATGTCGATCGAGTCCGATCTCTGGCAGACCACCCACGACCCAGACCGGATCCGCGACGTGCACCTGCCGCGGATCGGCGTCAGCTCGTTGGTCACACGATGACCGGCCAACCTGCTGCCGACGCGGTGACGCAGTATGCCGTCGGAGGAGTCCGCGAGCGTATCGACGCCGCGCTGCGCGCCGCCGGAAAGGATCTCGATGCGCTCAGTCCCGCTGACTTGGCCGGCGGGCTAGCCTCTTTCGAGCACTTCCACTCCTTGGGGCGCATCGGGACCACGGCGCTGCTGGAGGCCGCGCAGGTCACCGCAGCCGATCGCGTGCTCGACGCGGGCAGCAGCATCGGCGGTACCTCCCGCCTGCTCGCAGCCGAGCACCATTGTCGCGTTACCGCGATCGATCTGACCGCGGAGTATTGCGACGTGGCCCGATGGCTGAACGGCCTGGTGCGACTCGAGGACCGGATCGAGGTGCTCGAAGGCGACGTCACCGATCTTCCGCTGCGCGACGGCGACTTCGATCTCGTTGTCAGCCAGCACGTTCAGATGAATGTCGCCGATAAGTCGCGGCTGTACAGCGAAGCGCGCCGCGTCCTTCGGCCTGACGGCCGCCTCGCGCTCTGGGACGTAGTGGCCGGACCCCAACAGCCGCTTGCCTTTCCGGTGCCGTGGGCCGACACACCCGAACGCAGTCACCTGGTAACCCTTGATGAGCTCGCCGCGGCAATAACCGCCGCGGGCTTCACGCTCGAGGTGTGGAACGACCTGACCGAGTTCGCGGTTGCGGCCATGACGCCGGTAGTAACGGCCCCGGCGGATCCGCTCGGTCTCCAGCTGCTGGTCCCCGATATCGAGACCAAGGTGCGGAACCTGCTGGAGAACGCCCGCGGCAACCGGCTTCGCCTCATCCAGGCCGTCGCCCGGGCAACTTGACCTCGCGAAACAGCGCAGACGCTACATCCCGATCGCGCGGAGCTGATACAGGCCTCGGCTGGTCGCGACGGTCTTGCCGTCGGCGTCGACGACGGTCGCCTCGAGATGGAAGTCGGCCTTGCCGCGTTCGGCGGCCTCGGCTTCAATCCGAGCAATCGTATCGTCGTCGAGGCTGGCCTCGGCCAGCAACTCGGACTTGGCCATCCCGACGAACGAGATGTCGATGTTCTTGACCAGCGGAAAATACTTAGCGCTGTCAAATGTGCTCAAACTGATGATGCCGCCGAGGATTTCGGCCACGGTGAATTGCACGCCGGCGTAGATCACACCGAAATGATTACCGTTGCCCTCGACCGGAACGGTGGCCGCGGCGAACCCGCGCCGGGCCTCCACGACATGCACGCCCATGTTCTTCGCGGTCGGGATCGTCGATCCCAGGGCCGCGTTCATCATCTCGACCAGTTCGTCTGCCACGATCGCCGATCCTAGCGCCGGCGGACCACGATCTTTCCGCCGTCCTTCGGGGTGTAGGCGACCCCGCGGGCGTGGATCTTCTCCCCCGGCGCATCGGTGGCCTCGATCGTGAAGTGGCGCAACACCGTCCGCAACACGACGTCCATCTCGACGTTGGCGAAGACGGCCCCCACACAACGCCGGGTGCCGCCGCCGTAGGGAATCCACGCGAAGCTCGGTGGCTTGGTCCCGACGAAGCGCTGCGGATCGAAGCGCTCCGGGTCGGGGAACAACTCCGGGTCGCCGTGCAGCCGCGAAATGCTGACGATGATGGTGTGCCCCTGCGGAATCGACCAGTCTCCGAGCTGGTAGACCGGCGCGTAGACGTGCCGGCCGACGGCGTCGATAACCGTTCTGGCGCGCTGGGTTTCGAGAATCGTCGCCTGGCGCAACTCGTTGTCGTCGCTGACGGCCTCGGCAGTCAGCGCGGTCAACACGCCGGGGTGGCGACTCACCCGCTCGAAGGTCCAAGCCAGCGCGGAGGCGGTGGTCTCGTGGCCGGCCGCAAGCAGGGTGAGCAACTCATCGCCGATGTCTTCTCGCGTCATGGCCGAGCCGTCTTCGTAAGTGCTGCGCAACATCAGCGCCAGCACATCGTTGCGGTCCTCGAAGTACGGGTCGCTGTGCTCGTCGTCGATGAGCTTGTCGACGATTGCGTCGTAGCGCGCACGCCATTCGTGCAACCGCCCCCATGGCGTGTAACGGCCATAGGTGCGCGGCGGTTTCGGCAGGGTCGCCAGCCGTGAGCCCAGCGTGACCCACGGCGGGATGATCCTGCGAAGCTCGTCGAGTTCGGCACCTTCGGCGCCGAAGACCGCACGCAAGATCGCATTGAGGGTGATGCGCATTGTCGACGGCAGCGTGGCGAACGGAGTGCCCTGCGGCCAGTTGGCGATCTCGCGCAGTGTCTCTTGCTCGATGATCGTCTCGTAGTTCTTGATGCTCTTGCCATGGAAAGGCGGCGCCAGCAACCGGCGGCGCTGCCGGTGGTCTTCGCGGTCCAACCCGAACACCGAGCCCGAGCCGAGCAACCGGCTCAGGTTGGGCTGGATGTTGCCGAGCACCTCTGGGCTGGTGGTGAAGACCTGTTTGGCCAGCTGGGAGTTGGCCACCACCACCATCGGGCCGTAGATCGGCACGTGGCAGGAGAAAACGTCACCGTAACGGTGCGACATTTGGTGCACGAACTGGCGCCGGAACAGCGCAAAAGCCAAGCCCTGCAGAGCTGTTGGAATTCGCGGGCCCGGCGGCAGCGTGATGGCGGAGGTGGACGAAGCCACCTGGGATTCGACGGTGCTCATCCGGTGCACTCCTCAACGTCGTCGCGGTACCGCCTCGTACCACGATTCTGTCCGGTACGGTACCGTCTGGTACCAAGAGCTGGCAAGGGGCTGGGCCGAAGGAGGCGCCGTGGCGACGACCGTCGTTGACGATGCGGCTCAGACCGGCTCGGCCGGAATCGATCCATTCCGGCAGCGGCTGCTCGACGGCCTGGCCGCCGCGATCAACGAGCGCGGCTATCGTGCCAGCACCGTCGCCGACATCGTCCGGCACGCCCGTACCTCGAAGCGCACGTTCTACGACCAGTTCTCCAGCAAGGAACAGTGTTTTCACGAACTGTTGCACGCCAGCGTCGAGCTACTCGGTGAGCGGATCAGGACGGCGGTCGATCCGAAAGCCGACTGGCAGAACCAGATTCGGCAGGCCGTCGAGGCCTATGTCGGGCACATCGAGTCCACACCGGCGCTCACGCTGGCCTGGATCCGCGAACTGCCTGCGCTGGATGCTGCGGCGCGGCCGTCGCAGCGCCGCAACACCCAACTGCTGACCAACCTGCTGGTCAGCCTGAGCGACACCGCGGCGATGCGGGACGCCGATCTGGCGCCGCTGACCCCCGCCAAGGCCGTGATCCTGGTCGGCGGTTTACGCGAGCTGACCGCTCAGGTGGTTGAGGACGGGCACAGCCCTCGCGGCATCGTCGAGCCCGCCGTGCAAGCCTCGATCGCGCTACTCGGGTATCGCCACTGAGTTACGACGCGAGGAAAGCGCGGAGCCGATCGAGCACCAGGTCCGGTCGCTGCTCGACGATCCAGTGCCCGACACCGTCGACCAGCTCGACGTCGAAATCAGCGATGTGTTCGCCGTATCCGTCGATCAGGTCGGGCGTGAGCACCGGGTCGGCGGTGCCGCTCAGCCAACGAACGGGGACGTCGACTGGTACATCGTCGAATTCGCCTCGCAGCCAACGCATCATCTCGGTGCTCTGGAAGGTCCGGTACCAGCGCGAGCCGGCGACGGAGTGGCCCGGCTGGCGCATGCACTCGACGTAAAGCGCGACGTCGTCCTCGGGCACGCGGAATCCCGCCCCTACCCACGAAGCCAGCATGGTGAAATAACGGGCTTTGCGGTCGGCGATGCAGCCGCGGCCCGATGACCGGCAGCAACATAGGGATCTGGTACCAGAACCGCCACGCGTGACGGATCGACGAGAGGTCGCGTTTGACATAGGGCGCGGCCGTGTTGAGACCGAAGAAGCCGGTCACCTTTTCGGGATGGCGCAGCATCATGATGAACGCGACCGGACCACCCCAATCATGGGCCACCAATTGCACCGGCCCCACGCCCAGCCGGTCCAGCACGGCCGCCAGGTCGTCGGCCATGTCGTTCTTCAGGTAGCGCGACCGTGGCGCCGAACTCCAACCGGCACCGCGCAAATCGGGACACAGCACCCGGTATCCGTCGGCGGCCAGCGGTCCGATCAACTCGTGCCACTCCCACCAGTTCTCCGGGAAGCCGTGGACCAGCATCACCGGCGGGCCCTCCGCGGGTCCGGCGTCGGCGACGTGGATCGTCACCCCGGCGCCCAGATCGATGTACTTGTGATCGACACCGTCGAGAGCGGGCATCTGCACCATGGAGTGCAACGTAACCGATCGACGCAGTGGACTCCGAACCGCTTGGCGGCGGTCGCGGTCCGAAGTACTGCTACGCCTCAGGCTGCGACGAGCTCGCGCTCCTGGGGCTTCACGTCGCCGCGGTCCTTCTGGGGCATCGCCAGCCTGACGATCTTGCGGACGACCGTGCCGAACTGCTTCGGCAGCGAACCCGCGTTGTACGGAATGCCGTAGCGCTTGCAGATCTCCTGCACCTCGCCTGCGATCTCCGAGTAGCGGTGCGCCGGCATGTCCGGGAACAGGTGGTGCTCGATCTGGTGCGACAGGTGACCGGACAGGATGTGAAACAGCTTGCCGCCGGTCAGGTTAGCCGAACCGAGCACCTGGCGGAAGTACCACTGGCCGCGTGACTCGCCCGCCGTCTCTTCGACGCTGAATTCCTGTGTGCCATCCGGGAAGTGGCCGCAGAAGATGATCATGTACGACCACACGTTGCGCATCAGATTGGCGGCCAGGTTGCCGGTGAACACGAACGGGGCGAAAGGTCCCGCCAGCAACGGGAAGGCGACGTAGTCCTTGAGCACCTGCTTGCGGGTCTTGCGCCAGATCTCCTGCAGGACTTCACGTTTGTCCGCCAGTCGGATCTCACCAGAGGTGATGCGCTCGGATTCCATTTCGTGCAGTGCGACCCCGTACTGGAACAGCACCATCAGCAGAAAGGCATAGACGGGGTTGCCCAGGTAGTACGGCCGCCACTTCTGGTCTTCGCTCATCCGCAGGATGCCATAGCCGATGTCGCGGTCCATGCCCACGATGTTGGTGTGGGTGTGGTGCATGTAGTTGTGCGAGTGCCGCCACTGGTCGGCCGGGCAGGCGGTGTCCCATTCGAACTCCTGACCGCGGATCGACGGGTCGCGCATCCAGTCGTACTGACCGTGCATGATGTTGTGGCCGATCTCCATGTTGTCCAGAATCTTTGAGATCCCGAGCATCGCGGTGCCGGCCAGCCAGGCGGGCGGGAAGATGCCGGCCATCAGCAACGCACGGCCACCGACTTCGAGCGTGCGTTGCGTCTTGATGACGCGGCGGATGTAGTCGGCGTCGCGCTGGCCGAGGTCGGCCATCACGCGTTCCTTGATCACGTCGAGCTCGGCGCCGAACGCGTCGGCCTGCTCGGGCGTGAGGGTGATCTTGGGCTGAGTCATGTCGAGCTCCAATCTCTTACAGGGAATCTGTTACAGAGCGATGTCGACGTCGCCGACGGGGACGGACACGCAAATCTGCACGTCCTCGTCGGGAGCAGTCGACACCGCACCGCTGGTCAGGTTGCGCACGACGCCGCTGTTTTTACGGCGGGTGCAGGTGTGGCAGATGCCCATCCGGCATCCGTTGGCGGGGTTCAGTCCGGCCGACTCCGCCTGCTCGAGCAGCGAGCGGCCGTCATCGGTGACCTCGATAGCGCTGTCGGCGAATGCGACGCGGCCGCCAGACGGTTGCGCAGGCAGGTCCAGCTTGGGCGGGACGAAGCTTTCCGAGTGCGCGTCCGGGCAGTGCTCGCGGACGGCGTCGACCAAAGACGCTGGGCCGCAGACGAACACTGCGTCGGGCTCCGGCATGGCGGCCGTCAGGTGCTCGGCGCCGAATCGACCGTCAAGGTCGCTGTCGGTCGAGCGCGTGTAACCGTGCAGCACGCGCACGCCCGCCAACGCGGCCAGCTCGTCGTGGTAGCACGCTTCGGCCCGGTTGCGGGCGTAGTGCACAAACGCGATCTCGCCGGCATGGCCTTCGTTGACCAGCGTGCGGACCATCGCCATGACGGGGGTGATGCCGCTGCCGCCCGAGACGAACAAGATGCGCCGGGGACGGCGCGCCGGCAGGACGAAGTCGCCGCCCACCCCGGTGAGCCCGACGACCATGCCGCGACGCGCGTGCTCGCGCAGGTAGGTCGAGACGAGCCCGCCGTCGTGCTGGCCGATGGTCAGCTCGAGGTGCTCAGCGCCCTCCGCGTTAGCAGGCGAGTAGCACCGCGTGTGCCGGCGACCATCGATCTCGACGGCCAGGTTGACGTACTGCCCGGCGGCGACGGTGTCGGTGAACGCTTGATTCGGAGCCAGCACCAGCGTGACGCTGCGCGGGGTGTCCCGTCGCACATCGACGACCTTGGCGCGGCCCTCGGCACGCGTCCATGCGGGGTCTACTACCTCGGTGTACCGGTCGACGCCATGCGGACCAGTGAGCAGGTTGACCAGGTCGGAACCCAGTACCCGCTTCTTCAAAGTTTGGGTGAACATGTGTATACCGTGCGCCCCCCTCGCCCTGTTCGTCAAGGGTTTACGCTGGTCTGTGTTAGGCTTCACATAGTGAACAGTCGTGCGCCTAGCTCACGGCCGCACCGATCGACCCGCGGCCGCAGCCGCGAAGGACCCTCCCGCGAGGAACGCAAAGAAGCGACCCGGCGGGCAATCGTCGCTGCCGCTCTCAAGCTTCTCGACGAACACAGTTTCAGCGGCCTGAGCCTGCGTGAGGTCACCCGCGAGGCGGGCATTGTGCCTGGGGCGTTCTATCGCCACTTCGAGTCGATGGAAGCGCTAGGTCTGGTCCTGATCGACGAGTCGTTTCGCACCCTGCGCGATATGCTGCGGGGCGCCCGCGCCGGCAAGCTCGACCCGAACCGGGTGATCGAGTCGTCGGTTGAGATCGTGGTCGCCAGTGTCACCGAACGCCGCGAGCACTGGCGCTTCATCGGACGGGAACGCTCCAGCGGCGTCACCGTGCTGCGGTACGCCATTCGCACCGAGTTCCGGCTCGTCACGTCCGAGTTGGCCACCGACCTCGCCCGTTTCCCCGGGCTGAACACGTGGAGCACCGACGACCTCAACGTACTCGCGCAGCTGTTCGTGAACTCCATGATCGTGATCGCCGAGGCCCTCGAAGACGCACCGAGCCCCGAGGCGATCGACGAAATCCGCCAGACCGCGGTCAAGCAGCTGCGGATGATCGTGATCGGCATTACCGACTGGCGCAGCAAACCCTAATACCGCGCCATGATGGAGCGATGGGGATCAGGATGCGAGAGCTGCTCGACGGCGCGTTGAGTTCGCTGCGCTACGAGGCATGCGAGAAGCGGCTCCGGATGTATCTGGGCGACGACGTGGCAGCCGACACCGTCGACGGACTGCTGGTGTGGGAACCGCGGCGGTTGGTCCCGACGTATGCGATACCGGTGGCCGACTTCGCGGCCCGGCTGACATCGGCGGGCCGGGTCGATACGCTCGCCGACCTGCCGGTGCTGGTACCGACGAATCCCTTTGCCGCGCATAGTTGTACCGGCGAGATGTTCGACGTCGAAATCGGCGGGCGGCGATGCCCGCTGGCGGCATTTCGGGCCGACGATCCGGACCTGGCCGGCTATATCACCGTCGACTTCAGCGCATTCGCGTGGCGCGAGGAAGAGGAACCGGTCGTCTCACACCCGCATGACCCGTTCAAACGCATCGACATCCTCGCCGCCTCCCGCCATGTCCGGGTCGAGGTGGACGGCCGGATGCTGGCCGAGTCGTCGCGCCCGATGCTGCTGTTCGAAACCGGACTGCCAACCCGCTTTTACCTGCCGCCCGCGGACGTCGTGGTCGAACTCGAGCCGACCGACACCATCAGCGACTGTGCTTACAAGGGGCGGGCGTCGTATTTCTCGGCGCCGGACGCGCCGACCGACATCGCGTGGACGTATCGCGATCCACTTCGTGAAGCTGAGCCCGTCCGCGACCTCATCGCGTTCTTCAACGAACGGGTCGATATGGTCGTCGACGGCCGACGACTCGAGCGGCCCGTCACGCCGTTCTCGTAGCGGCCAATAGCTTTGTGGCACGGCGCTATTCGTCAACCACTTCGTACAACGAGTCACCATCTTCGGGCGTTCCGTCGATCTGACCGCGATGCGCACGGGCGGGCCGCGCGTCGTCGGCACCCACGCCGTCCAGCACGTCGGGTTCTTCCTCGGCGAGTCGCTGGTCGAGGGATTCGCCTTCCCGCTCTTCGCGCGGCGTCAGCCCGAACTTGTCCGCGCCACTCCATCCTTCGGGCGGATCCACCACGATGTCGCCGTCGTCATTACGAAGCTCGTCGGAGTCCGTTGACTCGCTGGCGTTCAGCGTGTCGTCCGGGCCGCCCTCTTCGGGTATGTCACTTGTCATGGCCCTCCGGTTCCCCTGGAGGTCCGGCGACTAAACACCGCGTCGAGTGTGCGGGTTGGCTCGTGATTTCCAAAGATCAGCACCCATAAACTGCACACTCGGCGCCAATCACCGGGCCGACCTACCGCGGCGCCCGCCACATCGGCCACAGTGTCGGGCCGTCGGGGATGACGAGTTCGCTCATCACCTCGAAGCCGAATCTCTGGTAGTACGGGACGTTTTCGGTCTTACTGGATTCCAGGTATGCCGGTGCGTGCTCGGCGTCGACACGATCGAGGCGGGACTGCATCAGCGCCTGGCCGTAGCCCTTGCCGCGCACCGAGGGGTCGCTGCCGATCACCGCGAGATACCAGTGCGGTTCCTCGGGGTGCTTCGACTTCATCGTCGCGAACAACTCGCTCAGCCGGCGGCCCATGGCCAGGCGCGGTCCGAAACCGAAGGCGAACGACGGCAGCATCATCAGCTGTTCACGAGTCGACTGCTTCCATCGGCCGGGCGGATCCCAGAGCGCTGCGGCGCCGATCGTCGCTCCGTCGGTGGCCACTTCCACACCGCCGCCGGCCAGATGATGGTGACGGGTGACGGTGGCGAAGAACTTCCGCAGGTGCGTAGCCCGGGCTTTCGCGTCGGGCATGATCCACAGCGACACCGGGTCGTCGAAGAAGGCCCTGCCGAGCGCGTGGGAGAGCTCGGCGACGTCGGCTTTGCGCCCGGGGCGCGTGTGGATTGTCATCGGCAGCCAGAGTAGTAGCGTCCACGTCGTGTGGGACTTCGAAACCGACCCTGAGTACCAGCAGAAGCTGGACTGGGTCGAAGAATTCATGGTCAACGAGCTCGAGCCGCTCGACCTGGTGTCGCTCGACCCGTATGACAAGAGGGACGCCGAAATGATGGCGGTCCTGCGGCCGCTGCAGCAGCAGGTCCGCGATCACGGGCTGTGGGCCGCTCATCTCAAACCCGAGCTCGGCGGTCAGGGCTACGGCCAGGTGAAGCTGGCACTACTCAACGAGATCCTGGGCCGGTCTCGCTGGGCCCCGTCGGTGTTCGGCTCGCAGGCACCCGACTCCGGCAACGCCGAGATCCTGGCGCTGTTCGGCACGCCGGAGCAGAAGGCGCGTTACCTCGAGCCGCTGCTGGCCGGCGAGATAACCTCGTGTTATTCGATGACCGAGCCCCAGGGCGGTTCCGACCCGGGTCTCTTTGTGACGCGCGCCGAGCGCGACGGCGATGACTGGGTGATCAACGGTGAGAAGTGGTTTTCCACCAATGCCCGGCACGCAACGTTCTTCATCGTCATGGCGGTGACCAATCCCGAGGCGCGAACCCGCGACAAGATGTCGCTGTTCATCGTTCCCGCCGAGACGCCAGGCGTCGAGATCATCCGCAACGTCGGGGTCGGCACCGAGTCACACGCCACGCACGGCTACGTCCGCTACGCCGATGTGCGGGTGCCCGCCGACCACATCCTCGGCGGCGAGGGTGAGGCGTTCTCGATCGCGCAGACCCGATTGGGCGGCGGCCGAATCCATCACGCGATGCGCACGATTGCGTTGGCCCGCCGCGCATTCGACATGATGTGCGAGCGTGCGGTGTCCCGCCAGACCCGGATGGGTCCGCTGGCGAATTTCCAGATGACACAGGAGAAGATCGCCGACAGCTGGATTCAGATCGAGCAGTTCCGGCTACTGGTGCTGCGCACCGCGTGGCTGATCGACAAGCACCACGACTACCAGAAGGTGCGCCGCGACATCGCGGCGGTGAAGGTGGCGATGCCCACTGTGCTGCACGACGTCGTCCAGCGCGCGCTGCACCTGCACGGCGCGCTCGGGGTGTCCAACGAGATGCCGTTCATCAAGATGATGATCGCCGCCGAGTCGTTGGGCATCGCCGACGGCGCCACCGAGTTGCACAAGATGACCGTAGCGCGCCGCACCTTGCGCGAATACGAGCCGGTGTCAACGCCTTTCCCGTCGCAACACCTGCCCACTCGCCGCGCCGAGGCGCAGGCCCGATTGGCCGAACGCCTGGAGCACGCGGTCGCCGAGTTCTAGGACCCGACCCGGTCGATGTGGGCGAGGAAATGTTCGAGCACCGCATCGGGAGCTTCGAGTTGTGGCCAGTGCCCGATGTCGTCGGCGAGCATCACCACGTCCGCGTTGGGAATCACTTCGGCGTAGCGGCGCGCCATGTGCGCACCGGAATTCGGGTCGATCGGCCCGTCGATCAGCCGCATTGGAACGTCGGTCTCGCGCATGGCCCGCACCCACCGATTCCGGTGCGTGTGGCGGTCTTTGATGAACCGGCCGACCTTGTGCAGCACCCGCCGGCCGTCGTTGTAGTCGAGGATCTGGCTGAACACGTCCATCATGTGCCGGGTCGGCTTGGTGTTCGGGCCGAACATCTCGCGCAGCGTCGGCTCCAGCAGTCGGCGTGACAGCGGGCTGTTCTGCACCGGGCTCAGGATGTCACCCAACGGAGTTCCCGACATCAGCTTCTGCGCGGCGCGCGGCGTGTAGGTCTCGACGAACATCCCGCCGTTGAGCCAGGTGATCGAGTCGATACGGAGCTTGCCGTAGGTATGGTCGCCAAACTCGTTCCGGGCCAACAGTTCCTGGCCCACCGAATCGCCGAGATCGTGGGCCAGGACGTGCGCGTTGCCGATGCCCAAGTGGGCCATCAGCGCCTCGTGCATATCGGCGTGGTCGTGCACCGAGTACTCGTAGTGGACCGGCTTCGCCGAGAAGCCCATGCCGATCATGTCCGGCGCGATGACCGTGAAGCGCTGCGTCAGCGTCGACCAGATCGGTTGCCAGTCAAAGGTATTGAAGGGATAACCATGGATCAGCAACAGCGGCGGGCCGCTGCCCTCGACCCGGTAGAAAATGTCGAAGCCGAGATAGTCGAAGTACAGTCCGGCGTCCAACCAGGAGCCCAGCTCAGCGTCCATGACCCGGCGCCCTAAGAGATGTAGCGGACGACGCTCTCGGCGACACAGGCCGGCTTGTCGCTGCCCTCAACCTCCACGGTGGTCGACACGGTCGCCTGGCTGGCGCCGTTGCCCAGGTCCTCGATGTCGACCAACGAACTCTTCGCACGAACTCGCGACCCGACCGGCACCGGCGCGGGGAAGCGAACCTTGTTGAGCCCGTAGTTGATTGCGAGCTTGATGCCGTTGACGGTGTACATCTGGTGCTGCAGCCGCGGCAGCAGCGCGAGCGTCATGAAGCCGTGCGCAATGGTCTTGCCAAACGGGCCCTTGGCCGCGCGCTCCGGGTCGACGTGAATCCACTGGTGGTCACCGGTCGCGTCGGCGAACAGGTTGACGTCCTCCTGGCTGATAGTCACCCAGTCACTTTCGCCGATGCTTTCACCCTTGATCGAGGCGAGGTCGGCAACTGAATCGAAGGTGCGCATAGCGTTTCTCTCCTTTGAGTGGACTGGTTAGCATCGTGCCATTACCTGCGGTGACGTTCGCCACCGGGAGGTTTTGGTCGCGATCCCGTCTGGGTATCCCGCTCGAATGCAAATTTGGCGCCAAATCGGCCAGTGGCTGAGCGGCCGCAGAGGCAACCAAGCTGAAGAGGACACCCGTCCGGAGCGCCACGAAGCGCGCTCGCGCAAAGGTGTCGACGGCGACGGGAGCTACGTCGGACGGACCATCGGGCGCGACGATCCACTGGACGTCGGGGAAACCGGCGCGGAAGCCCGGAGTAAGGACACCTGACCCCGCTTGGTGCACGATCGGGGGGTGAGGCTGCTACTGCTTGCCGATACACATGTGCCACGCCGCGCCCGCGACCTTCCATCGCAGGTATGGGACGAGGTGGCGCAAGCCGACGTGGTGGTGCACGCCGGCGACTGGGTTGTACCCGAGCTCCTCGATGAGCTGTCGGAGAAGTCTGCGCGGCTGGTGGCGTGCTGGGGTAACAACGACGGGCCGGAATTGCGAGCGCGGTTGCCCGAGCGGGCCAATGTGGTGCTCGACGGGCTGCGCGTCACGGTGACCCACGAGACAGGCGGCAGCGCCGGCCGCGACGCCCGGATGTCGCGCCTCTACCCCGACACCGACGTGCTGGTCTTCGGTCACAGCCATATTCCGTGGGACACCACGACCAGCACAGGCTTGCGGTTGCTGAACCCGGGTTCGCCGACCGATCGGCGCCGGCAACCCTTCTGCACATTCATGACCGCGCGCGTCGACGCCGGGACTCTGGCGGGCGTTGACCTGCATCGTGTCGAGAAGTAGCTCGCAGCTAGCTCAGACATAGCGTCTACACATACTTAGCTCGTAAACAGAGACAAGTGAGCACTCTCATTGACCCCGTCAACGAATTGTCGAGTGTCGTCGGCAGATTTCGCAGACAGCTACGCCGATCCGCCGAGCAGGATTTCGGCTCCGCGCGGCTGACCGAATCGCAGTCGGAGTTGCTGTGGCTGGTCGGCCGGCAACCGGGAATCTCCGTCAGCGCCGCCGCGGCAGAACTGGGATTGGTGGCGAACACCGCCTCGACCCTGGTGTCGAAGTTGGTGGCCAAGGGGTTCCTGGCTCGTACCGCCGATGAATCCGATCGCCGGGTGGGCCAGTTGTGGCTGGCCGGAGCGGCCCGGCAGCTCGTCGACACCTCACGCGCCGCGCGCCGGGAACTGCTGGCCGAGGTTCTCGACGAACTCGGCGAGGACCAAATCGAGGCGTTGACAAAGGGGTTGGCGGTTCTGGAGACGATGACCCGACGACTACAGGAGCGATGACCATGACCAGTGCACTGCCAATGGCGGTCGACGGCCGGAATCTGACTTACCGCTACGGCCAGTTCACTGCGGTCGACGACGTGACGCTGCTGGTTCGGCCGGGTGAGACGATGGGTTTGCTCGGCCCCAACGGCGCCGGCAAGACCACCGTGGTGCGGATGCTCACCACGCTGGCTCCCGTACAGCAGGGCGAGCTGCGTATCTTCGGCCTCGATGCCCGCGACCAGACCACCGCTATCCGCAGCAACATCGGCTACGTGCCCCAACAGCTTTCGATAGAGCCCGCACTGTCCGGCCGCCAGAACGTGGCCTGGTTCGCACGGCTGTACGGGGTGCCGCGCGCCCAGCGATCCGCGCGGGTCGACGAGTCGCTGGCCGCGATGGAGCTACTCGACGTCGCCGACCGCCCGGCCGGCACCTATTCCGGCGGGATGGTGCGTCGCCTCGAAGTGGCCCAGGCGCTGGTCAACCGCCCGTCGTTGTTGGTGCTCGACGAGCCGACGGTCGGGCTGGATCCCATTGCGCGCGACCGGGTGTGGAACCAGGTGTTGACCATGCAGAGCCAGTTCGGCATGACCGTCCTGCTGACCACCCACTACATGGAGGAAGCCGACGCGCTGTGCGATCGGGTCGCGCTGATGCATCAAGGCACGCTGCGCGCCGTCGGCACACCGACGAAGTTGAAGGCGACCGTCTCCGCCGGCGCGACGCTGGAGGACGTGTTCCGCCACTACACCGCGTCCGCCCTGTCGGAGCTGGGCGAGACGTCGGGCTCGTTCCGCGAAATCCGTTCCAGCAGAAAGGTTGCCGGCCGTGCAGCAGGTTGATACCGCCGTCATGCCCACGCCTGAGACCCTGAACCGCGCGCCGCGCGGATGGCAGCGGGTGTCCGCTACCTTCGGCCGGGTCGGTGCATTCGCGATCGTGGAGATGCAGAAGCTGCAGCACGATCGCACCGAACTCGTCACGCGCATGGTGCAACCGGCGCTGTGGTTGCTGATCTTCGGCACCACATTCTCCCAACTGCACGTGATCAACACCGGCTCGGTGTCCTACCTCGCCTTCCTGGCGCCCGGGATCATCGCCCAGTCGGCGTTGTTCATTTCGATCTTCTACGGCATCCAGATCATCTGGGATCGCGACGCCGGCATCCTGTCCAAGCTGATGGTGACGCCGGCCCCGGCGTCGGCACTGATCACCGGGAAGGCATTCGCAGCAGGCGTGCGCTCGGTGGCCCAGGTGGTCGGCGTGCTGGCGCTGGCCTACGTGATGAGGATCGGCATGACGGTCAACCCGCTGCGCATCCTGGCCGCGATGGCCGTCGTGATGCTCGGTTCGGCGTTTTTCGCGTGCCTGTCGATGACGCTTGCCGGCCTGGTGCGCAACCGCGACCGGCTGATGGGCATCGGACAGGCCATCACCATGCCGCTGTTCTTCGCCTCGAACGCCTTGTATCCGGTCGACGTGATGCCGAAGTGGCTGCATGCGCTCAGCACAGTCAACCCGCTCAGCTATGAAGTCCACGCGCTGCGGGCGCTCCTGATCGGAACACCGTTCAACCCGCTGGACGTCGTGGTCTTGCTGATCGCGGCCGGGCTCGGAATCACCGCAGCGTCAACGCTTTTGCGGCGCCTGGTCAGCTGACGTCGGCCCCGTCCGGGAACTCCTTCGCGGCATACTTGCACCTCACGTAGCGTCAGGTCGTAGGTTCACATGCGATGACCGAAAATGCGAGCGACAACCGAGAATGGAGTGTCGGCGAACTCGCCGACGCCGCCGGCATCACTGTGCGGACTCTGCACCACTACGAACAGGTCGGTCTGCTCACACCGGCCGCGCGCACAGGCGCGGGCCATCGCCGATACCACGCCGAGCAGGCCGAGAAGCTTTACCAGATCACCGCGATGCGCAGCCTGGGCTTCCACCTCGACGAAATCCGGCGGGCACTGGACGGTGAGGACCTCGCCTCGGTGGCCCGGCTGCACCTACAGCAGGTGCGGGACCGTCTGCGGCAGACCTCGGAGCTGCGTCAACGGCTCGAGCGCCTGCTATCGGCACTCGACTGTGCCGACCACCCCACCGACGAGATCATCCGAGCGACGGAGGCGACTGTGACCGTGAACCTGACGACGATCTACACCCGCGGCGGCGACAGCGGCGAAACCTCGACCGGCGACCGGGCACGCGTGTCGAAGGACGACCCGAGAATCGAGGCAGGCGGTGACGTCGACGAACTCAACGCCCAACTCGGTGTCGTCCTCACCCACCTGACCAAAGAGCCGTTCGCCGGGTGGATAGGTGAGATTCAGAACGAGCTCTTCGACCTCGGCGCCGATCTCACCTGCGGGCCGGACCGCGGGGCGCTGCGGATCGACGGACGGTACGTCGACCGGTTGGAGCGACGTTGCGACGACGCCAACGCCCGGCTCACGCCACCGGGGTCGTTCGTGTTGCCCGGTGGCGGCGCGGCCGCGGCCGAACTCCACGTGGCCCGTACCGTCTGCCGCCGCGCAGAGCGACGAGCGGTCTCCATCGACGATCTGAGCCCGGAGATCATCCGGTACCTCAACCGCCTGTCCGATCTGCTGTTCATCGTCGCCCGGGCCGTTTCCGTCGATCAGCGGACCTGGGTCCCCGGGGCCACTGCGGACTGAGCTAGATGCGCTGCGGTGCAACACAATTCGATTTCCTGGCCGCGGCGCTCTACCCCCTGCGTTCGAATGTTGTTCGGCGGCGGGCATTCTCACCTCGAGTCGCAATCGTTACCTGCCGGTGACAATCGCGTCTCAATCGTTAGCGAACCGCGATCCCACACCCCGAGGCGACTGACAGGCTTGTAGTTACTGGCGTGTTTGACTGCCACAGACAGCTATTCGACCGCTTATGCGGCAGATGAAAGTTGGGACAGGAGCTATGAAGTTCGCAGAGAAAATCCGCGGTGCGGCAGCACTTTTGCCGCGCAGATTGGCCTTCGCGGCCATCGGTGCAGCATTGCTGGCCGGTATGGTCGGCGCAATCGGCGGCTCGGCGACCGTGGGGGCGTTCTCCAAAAAAGGTCTGCCGGTCGAATATTTGAGCGTCCCATCCCCGTCGATGGGCCACGACATCAGGGTGCAATTCCAGGGCGGCGGACCGCACGCGGTCTACCTCCTCGACGGCTTGCGCGCACAGGACGACTTCAATGGTTGGGACATCAACACTCCGGCGTTCGAGGAGTACTACCAGTCCGGCCTGTCGGTGATCATGCCAATCGGTGGACAGTCCAGCTTCTACAGCGACTGGTACCAGCCGGCGTGCGGCAAGAGCGGTTGCCAGACCTACAAGATGGAAACCTTCTTGACCAGGGAGCTTCCCGCATATCTGCAGGCTAACCGAGGCATCTCCCCGAATGGCAATGCCGCGGTGGGTCTTTCGATGTCGGGTGGGTCAGCGATGATCCTGGCCGCGTACTACCCGCAGCAGTTCTCCTACGCCGCATCGCTGTCCGGCTTCCTGAACCCCTCCGAGGGTTGGTGGCCGACGCTGATCGGTCTGGCGATGGGCGATGCGGGTGGCTACAACGCCAGCAACATGTGGGGTCCGACCAGCGACCCGGCCTGGAAGCGCAACGACGCGATGGTCCAGATCCCGCGCCTGGTGCAGAACAACACCCGCATCTGGGTGTACTGCGGCAACGGCACCCCGACCGACCTGGGCGGCAACAGCATGCCGGCCAAGTTCCTGGAGCAGTTCACACTGCGCACCAACGAACAATGGCGGGACAACTACACCGCGGCGGGCGGCCGCAACGCCACGTTCAACTTCCCGCCCAACGGCACGCATGACTGGGGTTACTGGAACCAGCAACTGGTCGCCATGAAGCCCGACATTCAGCGGACCCTGAGCGGTGGGCCCAACGCCACCTGATAGACCCACCCCCCACATCGGCGGCAGCGCTCCCCCCAGCGCTGTCGCCGATGTTCTTGTGTGGGGCGCTAATTCAGCAGCGCTCGCCGATCCTGGTGGAAATAGGTGTAGGCGGTCGCCAGGGAACACATCGCGGAGGCGAACACCAGCATCCCGGTGCCGTTGAAAAAGAGGCTGATAAAGCCACCCGACGTCGCGCCGATGACGAAACTGGCGAACAGTAAGAAGTACCCGAGCCAGTCCGCGATGTTTCCGCCGGCGAGATGACGCTCGATGCCCTGGCCCATCTTGACCACGGTGCCGGTCACGTAACTCAACGGCACCGAGACCTCGCCGTCTTTGACGAACGAGGTGTTGAGTGCACCTATACCGAAGGTCAGCAACATGATCGGGGGGAAGTCGAGCTGGTTCTCCTCCCACCCCTCGTCGAAGACGTCGACAACGGTGGCCGCTATCAGGCTGAAGGTCGTCAGCACCGTCGGCCCGTGCGGATGCGCAACCCAGAAATGCCGGCGGCACACCGAGGCGACCACCACGCCCGCGACGAAGCTCAGTAGCAGCAGACCTGCCGTCACCGACAACAACGCGTCGTCGCGGAAATACCCCAACACGGCGCGTTGCGCGTTACCGGTCATGAACGTGACGAAGTAACCGGCCGAGTGGGTGAACGCCGTTGCTCCCAGCAGACCGGCAAGCACAGCCAGCACCCACGAGAGTCGGGCCTCACGGTCGAACGTCTCACTCAGCATGAAATCCATGCTTTCACCGGAACCACCGGGTGTGCAGCGCGGGGACACCCTTTCAGGCGACACTCACATCAGTTTGCTACAAATTTGGCGATCGACCGCAGGGGGATCGGCAACCAGCTGGGGCGGTGCCGGGACTCGTAACCCGCTTCGTACACCGCCTTGTCCAGCTCATAGGCCGCCAAGATCGGCTGTGAGTCGCGGGGGTCCACACCGGAGGCCGCCGCGTAGCCGTCGCAGAACGCAGTTCGATTGCGCTGCACCCACTCTCGTGCTCGCGCGGCGAGTTGTTTGTCGTCGCCTTGGTCGACCAGCGGTCCGTACGCCGCATAGTCGTACGACCGCAGCACCCCCGCGACGTCACGCAGCGGGGAGTCCGGCGCGCGCCGCTCCTCCAGCGGCTGGCCCGGTTCGCCTTCGAAATCGATCAGCAGCCAGGTCTCGGGGGTGCGCAACACCTGACCCAGGTGCAGGTCGCCGTGCACCCGTTGCACGGTGACGGTCTGCTCGGCCAGCTTGTGAATACGCTGCTCGATTGCCGAGACGTACTGCCCGAGTTCGGGCACCGCACCGGCGGCCGACGAGAGCCGCGCGAGCATGGTGTCGACCGGGAACGGGGCCTGAGCGGTACCCAGAGTGTCAGCCAATCCGGCATGCACCGAGGCGACGGCTTCGCCGAGTCGATACGACTCCCCGGCGAAGTCGCCACCGACCTCGTACGCGTACAGGTCGCCCTCGGCGAACAAGTCGCGAACGCTGGCGGTGGCCATCGCCCATCCTTCGGCCGCGTTGCCCGCGAATTCGGTCGCCATGCCCAACGGGCTGCTGGTGCCGCCATCCGGGGCGGCCAGCTCATAGGTACCCAAAAGCCTTGCCACGTGTGGGTTTCCGGTCCGACCGAGGACTCGGTTCAACTCGATGTCGGGATTGATGCCCGGACTGACGCGGCGGAAGACCTTCAGGATCGCGTCACGGTCGAAGATGACGCTGGTGTTGCTCTGCTCGGCGTCGGAGACCCGCGGGTAGGCGTTCAGCGGCAGCGTCACATCGGGTTCTTTGCCGAATGACACACCGTCCCTGGTGGCCGACGAATCGACCAGCGACAGCAGGAATGCGGCCGCGCTCGGGTCATACAGCGCGTCAAATCCCATCCGGTCGCCGTCAGCGCCGATGGTGGCGACCTCACTGAACTCGGTGGGCAGCTCCGAATTCCAGCCGACGATCACCTGGTAGCGCTCGGCCGAGCCGTCGGTGTAGGTGACGTCCACCAGCGTGAGGTCCAGGCCGTCACGCAGGCTGACGACCAGGGTCGGCTCGGCGGTTGCCAATTCGCGGCTGCGGCCGGCATACCAGCGCTGCTGTGGCAGCCATTCTGACCACGGCAGATTCATTGCGACTCCTCAGAACCGCACAACTGGAACCAATAAAATCCGTGTCCCGGCAGTGTCAGCAGGTAGGGCAGGTGGCCGATCCGCGGGAATTCGACATGCCCGGTGAGTTCGATCGGTGTGTGCCCGCTCCAATGTTGCAGGTTGAGCTCCAGCGGCTGGGGGAAACGCGACAGATTGTTGACGCACAGCACGGTGTCCCCGTTGTCCGGCACCTGGCGCAGAAAGGCCAGCACCGAGGGGTTGGAGTTGCCCGCCTCCTCGAAACTGCCGATCGCGAAGGCCTCGTGCCGCCGGCGCACCGCGAGCATCATCCGGGTGAAGTTGAGCAGCGATGTCGAGGTGTCACGCTGGGCTTCCACGTTGACGGCCTGATAGCCGTAAACCGAGTCCTGGCTGGGTGGCAGATACAACCGGCCCGGGTTGGCCTTGGAGAACCCGGCGTTGCGGTCCGGCGTCCACTGCATCGGCGTCCGGACCCCGTCGCGATCACCGAGCCAGATCACATCGCCCATACCGATCTCGTCGCCGTAATACAGCACCGGCGATCCGGGTAGCGACAGCAGCAGCGCGGTGAACAGCTCGATCTGGTTGCGGTCGTTGTCCAGCAGCGGGGCCAGCCGGCGACGGATCCCGACGTTGGCCTTCATCCGCGGATCCTTGGCGTACTCGGAATACATGTAGTCGCGCTCTTCGTCGGACACCATTTCCAGCGTCAGCTCGTCGTGGTTGCGCAGGAAGATTCCCCATTGGGCCAGGTCCGGGATCTCTGGGGTCTGGGCCATGATCTCCGAAATCGGGAACCGCGACTCACGTCGGACCGCCATGAAGATGCGCGGCATCAGCGGGAAATGGAATGCCATATGGCATTCGTCGCCGCCGGTGCTGGGCTCGCCGAAGTACTCGACGACGTCAGCCGGCCACTGATTGGCCTCGGCCAGCAGCACCCGGCCGGGGAACTCGTCGTCGACCACCTTGCGCACCCGCTTGAGGAACGCGTGCGTCTCGGGCAGGTTCTCGCAGTTCGTGCCCTCGCGTTCGAACAGGTACGGCACCGCGTCGAGCCGGAACCCGTCGATCCCGAGGTCGAGCCAGAAGCGAAGGACGTCGATCATCGCTTCCTGGACCGCGGGGTTGTCGTAATTCAGGTCGGGCTGATGCGAGAAGAACCGGTGCCAGTAGAACTGCTTTCGCACCGGGTCGAAGGTCCAGTTCGACTCTTCGGTGTCGATGAAGATGATCCGCGCATCGGTGTACTTCTCGCTGGTGTCACTCCACACGTAGAAGTCGCCGTACGGGCCGTCGGGATCCTGCCGTGATTCCTGGAACCACGGGTGCGAGTCCGAGGTGTGATTCATCACCAGGTCGGTGATGACGCGGATGCCACGCTCGTGGGCCGCGTCGAGCAGTGCGACGAAGTCCTCGACGGCGCCGAATTCCGGCAAGACCTTGTAGAAGTCCCGAATGTCGTAGCCGCCGTCGCGCAGGGGCGAGTCGTAGAACGGCGGCAGCCAGATGCAGTCGATGCCGAGCCACTGCAGATAGTCCAATCGCTGCAGCAGCCCACGCAGATCGCCGGAGCCGTCCGCGTCGGCGTCCAAAAAGGCTCGAACCAACACTTCGTAGAACACCGCGTGCTTGAACCAGGTCGGATCGGCGGGCAGCGATTTGGCCTCGGTGAACTCGTCAGCGCTGGGATGCTCGACTACCCCGCCTTCGACGTGGCTTCCCTCCGCGGGGTCGTGCTCGGACGGGTGCTCTCTGTCCCTGGTCAAGTCCACGACCATACACGTACCCGGGCCGCGTCATCGAAAACCTTATGCGCCAAACGAATTCAGCCCTGCCGCTGAGCTGCGTGGTTGGGATCAGCCCGGCGGGCCGTCGCCCAGCTGCACGTCGACGACCCGTCCCTGCAGGCCCACAGTGACGTGGTCGCCCGGATGGTGCTGATCAAGAATGTTGGTCAACGAGGTGGCCGAGTTGACCGGTTGGCCGTTGATCGCGGTGATCACGTCGCCCGGGCTCAGTCCGGCGCCGGCGGCCGGTCCGGTCGGGATGACCTGACGGATGATCGCGCCCGATCCACCGGCGTCGTTGACTCCGACGCCGAGGAACGCAGTGGGCCCGATGTGCACGGTCGCCGACGAGGCGCCGGCCCGGATCTGACCCGCGATTGCCATCGCCTCGTTGATCGGGATCGCGAAGCCCTGACCGCGACCGAGGTGGTAGTTCGAGGTCGCGGCGGTGTTCATGCCGACGACCTGGTTGGCGGCGTTGACCGTCGGACCGCCCGAGTCGCCGGGCCGGATATTCGCGTCGACCTGGATCAGGCCGGTGAGGGTCTCGGTGCTCCCGGTCAACGCGTCGTTCGCCGACACCGTCTGGTTCAGGGCTCCGATGCGACCTTCCTCGACGCTGGGTGCTCCGCCGGCGCCTCCGGCGTTACCCATGGACACCACCGGGTCGCCCACCCGCACCGAATCGGAGTTGCCGATGTTGGCCACCGGGAGTCCGCCGCCGGCGAGCTGCAGCACCGCGATGTCGTGCTGACGGTCGAAACCGATCACGGTGGCTCCGAAGACCTGACCGTTGGCGATCGACCTCGCGGTCAGGTCGGTCGCTCCGGCGATCACGTGGTTGTTGGTGAGGATCACGCTGGGATCGATCACGATGCCGGTCCCGGCGCCGATCGCACTCTGGAATCCGAGCTTGGCGTCGATGTCGACGATCTGCGGACCCACCACCGCACTGGCCGACGCCGCGTCCCGCGGCAGCGGGGACGTCACGGGCGACGCGTTGGCGGGCACTGTCGCCAACGCCAGTCCGGTCGCCGCCAACAGACTGAGCAAGCTCACCGACCTCCGCGGTTTGCGGCGGTGCGATCCGCTCATCCCGTCACCTCCTGCTTGAGTTACAGCCCGGATTAACCCGTCTAACCTAGCCTGCATCGCGGGAGAGGGCATATCGACGTCGGGTTTCCCTGTTCCGATGAGCGCTAATCAGCCGCCAATTCGGCAAGCGGTAGCTTCAAAGCCTCGCCCTGGACGGCAACCGATGAGCAGAGGTGACTTGCGTATGAGCGTTCTCGATTCGTTCCGGCTCGACGACAAAGTGGTGATCGTGACCGGCGCCTCGTCGGGTCTCGGTGTGTCGTTTGCCCGGGCGTTCGCCGAGGCCGGCGCCGACGTCGTGCTCGGGGCGCGTCGCGTCGAGCGGCTGGCCGACACGGCGGCACTGGTCGAGGCCGCCGGCCGCAAGGCGCTGACCCAGGCCACCGACGTGAGCGTGCCCGAGCAGGGCCAGGCCCTGGTCGACGCCGCGATTCAGACATTCGGTCGGGTAGACGTACTGATCAACAACGCGGGTGTGGGCACCGCCGTCCCCGCGACCCGGGAGACGCCCGAGCAGTTTCGCTCGGTGGTCGACATCAACCTCAACGGCTCGTACTGGCTGGCGCAGGCCTGTGGCCGCGTCATGCAGCCCGGCAGCTCGATCATCAACATCGCCAGCATCCTCGGCCTCACCACCGCCGGTCTGCCGCAGGCCGCCTACAGCGCAAGCAAGGCCGCGGTCATCGGGCTGACCCGCGACTTGGCCCAGCAATGGGGCTCCCGCAAGGGAATTCGCGTCAACGCGCTCGCTCCCGGCTTCTTCAAGACCGAGATGACCGACGAATACCCGCCCGAATACCTGGACAGCCAAGCGCATCGTCTGGTCCTCGGTCGCCTCGGCGACGACCGCGAACTCGCGGCCACCGCGGTCTGGCTGGCGTCGGCGGCCGGCGGCTATGTCACCGGGCAGACGATCGTCGTCGACGGCGGACTCACCATCAACTAGCCGTGTCCGACTTCGATCCCGAGGCGCGATTCGCTCAGTCGCCGGTCGCTCGTCTGGCCACGGCGGGCGCCGACGGGCGTCCGCATCTGGTGCCGGTCGTCTTCGCCGTGCAGGAACAGGTGATCTACACGGCGGTGGACGCCAAACCCAAGACCACGCAACGATTGCGGCGGCTGACCAACATCGAGCGCAACCCGCAGGTGAGCATCCTCGTCGATCATTACGACGACGACTGGACACAGCTGTGGTGGGTCCGGGTCGACGGCGATGCCACCATTCATCACGACGGTGACACGTTACGCGTCGGGCGGGAGCTGCTCCGTGCGAAATATGCCCAGTATCAATCGGTTTCACTGTCCGGCCCGGTGATCGCGATCGCCGTGCGCCGCTGGAGCAGCTGGCACGGCTGAACGGCGGTTCGCCATCCGTTCCTGCGCTTGCCGACGTGTTCTCAGCTCAAGGATTCGGCATTGGTCGGCCGACCGATAACAAGCCGCTCAGCAGGGGATATGTCCGGTAGGATGGCGTATTGATTGCGCCGCGCGCAACGCACGCTCGATTTGCTGAGCGCAACGTAGGGCATATTGGAGATACGGAATGCAAGCGGGGGTCTTGCGTCGTCTCGGAGGGGTGGACACCGTGAGCACAGCGATTCGAGCGGGTTGGCTCGCGGCATCGGCCGCCGTGCTGACCATCGCGGGTTCGGCCGCCCCGGTGGCGGCGGCGATCGCACCCCCCGCCGCGAGCCCGGGTATCGCGTCCATCCAGCCGGCCAGCGGTGCCGTCGTCGGAGTGGCCCACCCGGTGATCGTCACGTTCACCCGGCCGGTGACCAACCGAACGGCGGTCGAGAAGACCATCCAAGTCACTGCACCCAACCACATGACGGGACGCTTCGATTGGCCCGAGCCCAACGTTGTCGAGTGGAAGCCGGACGGCGATTGGCCGGCGCACAGCCACGTCGGCGTTGCGGTGCACGCGCTGTCCACCGGCTTCGAAACCGGTGACGCGGTGGTGGGCACCGCCAGCATCTCCGCGCATACCTTCACCGTCACGCAGAACGGTGAGGTCTTGCGCACGATGCCGGCATCGATGGGCAAGCCCAGTCGTCCGACACCGATCGGAAATTTCTCGGCATTGTCGAAAGAGCGCACAGTCGTGATGGATTCGCGCACGATCGGCATTCCGCTGAATTCGTCGGAGGGCTACAAGATCACCGCGCAGTACGCGGTCCGGGTCACCTGGAGCGGTGTCTATGTGCATTCGGCCCCGTGGTCGGTCGATTCGCAGGGCTACTCGAACGTCAGCCACGGCTGCATCAATCTCAGCCCGGACAACGCCGCGTGGTACTTCGACACCGTTCACATCGGCGATCCGATCAACGTGGTGTCCTAGCGATTTCCTGAGATCGGAATACATCGGCGCGGGGCCGGGTTGGCGCGGGAATGGCAACGACACATGCACGCGCGGTCCGGTTCGACAACTACGGCGGCCCTGAGGTCCTCTACGTCACCGATATCGACAGGCCGGCGCCGTCTGCCGGCGAAGTGCTTGTCGAGGTTCGCGCCGCCGGCATCAACCCCGGCGAGGCGGGTATCCGCACCGGGGCACTGCACGACCAGTTCCCCGCGACCTTCCCGTCCGGCCAAGGCAGCGACCTGGCGGGCGTCGTTGTCGAAGTCGGTGATGGTGTGGGCGAATTCGCGGTCGGTGACGAGGTGCTCGGATTCAGTGATCAGCGGTCGAGCCACGCCACCCACACGATAGTTCCGGTCGACCAGTTGATCCGCAAGCCAGCCGAATTGAGCTGGGAGACAGCGGGTTCGCTGTATGTCGTCGGCGCTACGGCCTATGCCGCGGTTCGCGCCGTCGCACCGCAACAGGGCGACACCGTCGCGGTCTCGGCGGCGGCCGGCGGCGTCGGCAGCGTGGTCGTGCAACTGCTGACCCAGCGCGGCGCGCGGGTATTGGGCATCGCGTCGTCGAACAACGCCGATTGGTTGCGCGCACACGGCGTCGAGCCGATCCAGTACGGCGACGGGTTGGCCGACCGCCTTCGCCAGGCAGCACCAGATGGCGTCGACGCCTTCATCGATCTGTTCGGTCCGGACTACGTGCAGCTCGCTGTGGACCTCGGCGTGGCGAAGGATCGAATCAACACCATCATCTCGTTTGCCAAGGCCGCCGAGGTCGGCGCCAAGGCCGAAGGCAGCGCCGCGGCATCGACCGCGCCAGTGCTGCAAGAGATTGCGGACCTGATCGCGTCCGGAGCCATCGACTTCGACGTTGCCAACACGTATCCGTTGGACCGCGTCGTGGATGCGTACAAGGAGCTCGAGGAGCGCCACACCCACGGCAAGATCGTGCTGCTTCCGCAGCAGGCCGGGTAAGGGAAGTGCCCGTTGGCGTTCATTAACGCCTAGGCTGGACGCCATGGCCAACACATTGCAAGAACCCCGAGTTGCGGACATTCTGCGCCGGATGTACGCCGAGGCGCAGGAGCAGATGTCGACCTTGCGGGAGCGACCCCCGAACATGTCCGGGGCCAGAACCGTCCAGGAACGCGCCGACGCGATGAGCGAGTTCTACATACCCGTCACCCCGGAAGCCGGTCGGCTGCTGTACGCGCTGGTGCGGGCGGCCAAGCCCGTCACTATCGTGGAATTCGGTATGTCCTTTGGCATTTCGGCTCTACACCTGGCGTCGGCGGTGCGCGACAACGGCGCCGGCCGAGTGATCACGACGGAGATCAGCGAGAGCAAGATCGCGACCGCCAAGCAGACGTTCGCCGACACCGGTTTGGACGATGTGATCACCGTGCTCGAAGGTGACGCGCTGTCCACCCTCGCAGATTTGGACGGACCGGTCGACTTCGTCCTGCTCGACGGCTGGAAAGAGTTGTACCTCCCGGTGATCGAGTTGCTGGAGCCCAAATTGTCCCCCGGCACGCTCGTGGTCGCCGACAACACCGAGAGCGCGGAGACGCGGTCGTACCTCGACTATGTCCACGGTGCCGAAAGTGGCTATGTGAGCTTCAATTTCGCGGTCCGGGACAGCGACAGCATGGAGCTCAGCTGCTACGCGGGTTGACCAGGTCGTCTGCGGTGGTGGTCAGCGCGGTTTCAACGACTGCTCGAGCCAGGGTGTCAGCCACTGCACGCCCTCCTCGGTCAGGTGGACGCCGTCGCTGCGCACATGGATGCCGTCGACGTCGGCGGTGTAAGCGCCGCCCGGACAGAGCTTCTTTTTGAGGTCGAGGATGCGTACGTCCGGACGATTGCCAATGGTCTTGCCCAGCATGGTGTTCCACTCGTCCACCCGCTCGGGCTGATCCTCGGGATACAGGCTGCCGTCCGGCCGTTCGCCGCGCCTGCTGTACGGCAGGTTCGCGACGGTCAGCGGGGCGCCGCTGAAGCTGAGGATGTTGATCGCGCGCGACAGCTCGGCGCTGATGTAGGAATCGAACGCGGGGTCGCCGATGTGCGTCCAGCGTCCTTCGTTGACCCGGTCGACCGTCTCCCAGCGACCGATGACCAGCAGGACGGCGTCGGGTTGGTCGGCGGCGATCTGCGATGTCCACCGCCCCGGCCACGATTCGCATTCGCTCTTCTGGTCCAGGGCCTGTCCGAGGTAGCTGTATGGGCCGCCGCGAACCAGGCTGCACCCGATCACGGTGTGGTCGACGAATTGGAATCCCGGCGTCGGCGGCAGGAAGTGCATCATCGTCCAGCCGATCGAATCGCCGAACACCGACACCGTGAAGGGCCGTTTCGGGTCTCGCTTGGTGAGCGCCCGCGCGGGCCTGACGCCGTCGGAGGTGGACGGTGAGACGACCGCGACCGGCGAGACGCCGGGCGGGAGGCTGGCGTCCAGGGCGCTCACACCGTGCTTCGGAACGACGGGCACCACGAGCAGCGTCACGGCCGCGGCGGTCGCTGCGGTGGCGACGGCCAACGGGAGCAACGGCACCCTGACCGGGCGCCACTTGCGGACCGGTTGCTCGAGCGCCCACCACGACACCACCGAGACCGCCAGTGTTGCGGCGCACCGAACCGCGAACAGTGCCAGGCCGTGCCAGCCGGTCCGCTGACCGTTGAGCACCAGGAAGATCGGCCAGTGCCACAGGTAGATGCCGTAGGAGATGCCGCCGAGCCAGGCCAACGGACCCCAGGCCAGCACGGTGGCGACCGGTCCGCGCTGATCCAGTGCCACCGGGGCGATCACCAGGACCGCCGCGACGGCGACCGCGATCAGCAGCCCGCCGCGGAACTCGCGGGCGCTTCCGGTCGCGAAATGCACGGCCAAGCCGAGCAGCACCAGGCCGAGCACCGGGAGCAGCCAGGCGATCCACTTGCCGGTTCGGGACCGGATCAGCGACCACCCCCGGTTCAATGCCGGCCAGTCACCGACCAGCAGCGCCGAGGCGGCGGCGCCCACCAGCAGCGCCTGCGCGCGGGTATCGGTGCCGAAGTAGACCCGGTCGCGGGTGGCGCTGGACGCCATCAGCATGGCGGTCACGGCCGAACCCAGCGCGCCGAGCGTGGCCAATAGGAACACCGTCAACCGGACGGCGCCGACGGTGGCCCTGGTGTCGCGGCGCCGCGCGTGGGCCGCAAAACCCACGGCGACCGCGACCAGCACCAACGGCCACAAGATGTAGTACTGCTCCTCCACACCCAGCGACCAGGCGTGTTGCAGCGGCGAAGGTGGAGTTCCCTGGGCGAAGTAGCCGGTCTTGTCCGCGACGAACATCCAGTTCGCCACCCAGAAGAAGGCGGCGACGGCGTCGTCACGCAGGCTGGCGATCGCCTCGGGGGCGAAGAACTGGCGCCCGACGGCCACCGTCAACACCATCAGGACCAGCGCCGGCAGCAGGCGGCGAGCGCGGCGAACCCAGAAGTTGGCCAGGTCGATGCGGCCGGTTCGGCTTAGTTCGTCCAGCAGCAGCGAGGTGATCAGGAAACCGCTCAGCACGAAGAACACATCGACGCCGAGGAATCCGCCGGACATGCCGGGAATGCCGCCGTGGTCGGCCAGCACCAGCCCGACCGCCACCGCGCGCAGACCATCCAGCGCGCGAATCCCCGGGCGCCGTTCGTTTCCGTCGTCGTTGGTCCTGCGCATGGGGCGTCGGGTCGCCGGCGCTACGACCCAGCGAGGCTTCCGAGCAGAATGAACCGGCACGGGGTGCGCCCCGGCCGGTTCCATGTTCACCTCTCCAGCGCGCCGACCGGTCGCCTGGTCGGTGGCCTTGTTGCCGCCGATGCTCGGGTGCCCCTCCCTGCAGATGCAGGCGTCATTTTAGGTGCGGGCAGACCGCATCAGCGGCAGACACGGCGCGGCGATGACACGGATTATGCTGCCGCGGGCCAACTCCGCGTCGGGCGGAGCGGTGCGAGCCGGCGGGGTCGAACATGGCACCGTTGACATGTTCGACCGACCTGAACGATGCCATGGTTTCGAGCGTGACGACCGTCTAACGCGGCCGCGTCGTGGCTAGACGCCCGCGAAATCGATGATTCCGCGGATGTTGCGCCCGTCGCGCAGGTCCGCGAATGCCTCGTTGATCTGCTCGAGCTGGTAATGCTGGGTGACCAATTCGTCGAGCTTCAACGCGCCGGCCTGATACAGCGATAGCAGCATCGGCACGCTGGTGCGCGGATTCATCCCGCCATAGAGGGCGCCTCGCAGTTGCTTGGCCGACAGCGTCATCTCCTGCAGGACGATCGGCACCGGCGGCTCGGTGTACGGGGTGATCCCGGTGAGCACGCAGATGCCACCTTTGCGAAGCAACGCCAACGCCAGCGGGATCAGATCCACGTGCACCACCCCGGGACAGATGACGACGCGATCGGCCATCAGCCCGGAGGTGATCTCACGCACCAGCGGGATCGCCGCCTCCGCGGATTCGGCGCTGTGGGTGGCCCCGAAAATCTTGGCCGAATCACGTTTGGAATCAACCGGATCGATTGCGACCACATACTTGGCGCCGACGGCGCGCGCCCCTTGTAGGGCGTTCATCCCGACGCCGCCCGCGCCGATGACGACCACGGTGTCGCCCGGCTCGGTGCCCGCCGACACCGTCGCCGAGCCCCAGCCGGTGCTGACCCCGCACGACACAAGCGACGCGGCGTGGAAGGGAATCGCCTCGTCGATCTTGATGACGGACTTCTCCGACAACACCGCATATTCGGCGAACGTGCCGAGTTGTCCATAGGCGAGCAGGTTTTCGTCCCCGAGGTGCCGCCGGCAGGTGCCGTCGGTCGGCATCTCGCGGACGAACAGGCTGGCGCCGATGTCGCAGATATAGCTCTGTCCGTTGACGCAGAACCGGCAACTGCCGCACGCGGGGATGAAGGACAGCGCGACGTGGTCGCCCGGTTGCACCGCCGTCACTCCCGGTCCGACTTCGGCGACGACACCCGCGCCTTCGTGACCGCCGAGCAGCGGGAACCAGTCCGGTGCGGGCTGACCGCTCGCGGCCAGCACCTCGGGAGTCGGCACCACGTCACCGGTGAACAGGTGGTCGTCCGAGTGACAGATTCCGGCGACGGCCATCCGCACCAGCACCTCGCCGGCGCGGGGCGGGTCGAGATCGATTTCGCGGATCTCCCAGTCCATGCCGATCCCGCGGATCACGGCGGCGCGACACTTCATTGCGCGGCCCTATCCGGCGTGAAGCCCAAAACGCTTTTAACCTCAAGATATTCGTGAAACCCGAACTCGCTCCACTCCCGACCGTTGCCGCTGCGCTTGTAGCCGCCGAAGGGCGCGTTCATGTCGAATGCGTGGTTGATCGTCACCCAGCCCGCGCGGATCCGGCGGGCGACCTGACGGGCCGCGTCGAGGTCGGCTCCGGACACGAAGCCGGCGAGGCCGTACTCGGTGTCGTTGGCGATCTGGACGGCGTCGTCGATGTCGTCATAGCCGAGGATGCACAGCACCGGCCCGAAGATCTCTTCACGCGCAATGGTCATGTCGTTGGTGACGTTCGCGAAGACGGTCGGCTTGACGTAGTAACCCGTGTCCAAACCTGCCGGCCGGCCCGGGCCTCCGACGACCACGGTCGCGCCCTCGTCGACACCCTTCTGAATCAGCCGCTGTACCTTCTCGAACTGCGCCCTCGACGCCACCGGCCCGATCGTCGTCCCCTCCTCGGGACGACCAACGGTGATCTGCTCGGCTGCTTCGCGAGCAATGGAAATCGCCTCTGCCATACGAGAATTCGGCACCAGCATGCGTGTGGGCGCGTTACAGCTCTGGCCCGAGTTCGGCATCATGTTGGCCACGCCGGCACTGACGCTGGTTGCGAACGCGCTGTCGTCGAGCACGATGTTGGGGCTCTTGCCACCGAGTTCCTGGGTGACCCGCTTCACGGTCGGAGCCGCCAGCTTGGCCACCTCGATCCCGGCCCGGGTCGACCCGGTGAACGACACCAGGTCGATGTCGGGATGGCTCGCGATCGCCTCGCCGACCCCGGGGCCATCACCGTTGACGAGGTTGAACACACCGGCCGGCACGCCCGCGGCATGCAGGATCTCGGCGAAGATGTACGGCGAAAACGGTGCCACCTCAGAGGGTTTGAGGACGACGGTGCAACCGGTTGCCAATGCCGGGTAGACCTTGACCGCGACTTGGTTGATCGGCCAGTTCCACGGTGTGATCAGTCCGCAAACACCGATCGGCTCCTTGGTGATCAGGCTTTCGCCCCTGTGCTCCTCGAACGAGAAGTTCTTCAGGGCGTCGATGGCCGCGGTGAGGTGCCCGATCCCGAGGAAGACTTGCGGTCCCGCGGCCAAGGATGGCGGCGCACCGATCTCTTCGGTCACCGCCTCGGCAAGGTCCCCGGAACGCTTCTGGTATTCGGCCAGGATGGCCTGCAGCAGATCGAGGCGTTGTTCGCGGGTCGTCTGTGACCAGCTTGCGAACGCTCGACGGGCGGCACCGACCGCCGCGTCGACGTCGGCCGCCGAACCCAGCGAGATTTTCCCGGCGACCTGCTCGGTGGCTGGGTTCTCGACGTCGAAAGCATTGGGCTGCAACGGGTCGACCCATTGCCCGTCGATGTAGAACTTCAGGTATTCGCGCATGGCTTGCACTCTTCCTTAGTCGCGGCGCTTACTGGGTGCCTTCGGCATACCAAGTACGGAATCGGTCGTACTTGGGCATCTCCTCGGAGTTGGCCTTCGGGTCGATACACACGTGCACCACCCCGACTTTGCCGCTGGCATAGGCGCGAGCGATGGCCGGTCCGATCTCGTCTTCCTTCTCGACGTACTCGCCGTGACAACCGAAGCCCTCCGCGATCTTGTCCATCCGGACGTCTTTGCTCCAGTGCACACCGGGCTGTGGTGACGGCTGGGAGAACGTGCGCTTGTAGACGCCCACTTCGAGACCCCACTGGTGGTCGACACCCACTACGCATACCAGCGGAAGCTGCAGGCGCGCGGCGGTTTCCAACTCCGCGATATGGAACAGAAATGCCGAGTCGCTGGTCAGCAGCATCACCGGTCGCTTGCCGCCTTCGGCGACCGATGCTCCCACCGCGTATGGCAAGCCGGTGCCGAGGTGGCCGAAGTTCTGATTCCAAATCACGTCCCGCGGCTTGGACTGCGAATAGGTCCACTGGAAAATGACGGTCGCGCCGCCATCGCGGACCAGGATGCCGTCCTCGAGATCGTTGAACGCCTTGGTCGCCTCGACGACGTAGCGCGCCGGGTGGATCGGCGAACGTCCCGATGGCGCACTCACGGCCAGCTGCGCGAGTTCCTCGGCGTCGGCGTTGACCAGCTTCTCGAGGTTGGCCGACGGCGTGCGCGGCGTATCCCGGAGCGCGTCGACGAGTTGCGGCACGACGCCGCGCAAATCACCCACCAGTGGCACGTCGAACTGGCGGTTGACGCCGATGGCGGTTGGGTCCTGCTCGACGTAGACCCACTTGCGGTTCGCATCATTGACCGCCCAGTGTTGGGTCCGGCCGTAATGCATGGGTTCACCGAGTTCGGTTCCCAGCGCGACACACAGGTCGGATTCCTCTACCGCCTCGTTGGCGGCCGGGGAGAACAGGTAGGGGAAGGTGCGGTCCTGCAGACCCGGGATGTAGGACGTTCCCCCGGAGGTCTGGATGACCGGGCAGGCCATCAGGTCGGCGAGCTCCTTCACCACAGGACCGGTACGCGACGTGTGCACGCCGTGGCCTACCAACAGGATCGGGCTCTTCGCCCCGCGGATCAGCTTCACAGCCTCGGCGACTTCGGGCGCACCTGCGCCCTGGTTGACCAACCGATACCGGTTGGGCGGCAGCGGATCTGGCACGTCGAGCTCTTCGAGAATGACATGCGACGGGTACTCGATATAAACCGGCCCGGGTGTGCCGGACATGGCCCGGCGGATCGCTTCGTGGACAATTTCGTCGGTCTGGTCGGCGTACTCGATGGAGGCGCTGTACTTGACCGAGGAGGCGAACAGCGGTTCCTGGCGTACGAATTGGATGCGTCCGCGTCGGACCCTGCGCTCGGTGATGCGCGCTCGCTGGCCGCCGAGGAAGACCACCGGCGAGTTCTCCACGAGCGCGCATTGGATCGCACCGGCGATGTTGGCCATGCCCGGACCGAGCGTGCCGATGCACAGACCGGGCCTACCCGTCATCCGCGACGCCGCCTCGGCCATGAATCCCGCGCTGAGTTCGTGATGCGGAGCGACCACCGACCACCCGCGAGCGTCGGCTTCGGAGAACATGTGCACGAAGTTCGGGTCCGGAATGCCGAACAGCGTGTTCACACCTTCGGCCTCGAACAAGTCGAGGATACGTTTGTAGACGGGCACCGTCATGATCGGAAACTCCTTCATTTGCACTGTATTTGGTTGCGTAGCTGCTAGACCGAGTCGGGTACCGGGTCGACGGCCAGGCCCAATCGATCGAGGACTGAGGCGGTGTCGGCGCCGAGTTCCGGCGCGGGGCCCGCGACGCGACCCGGTGTCCGGGAGAACCAGGTCGGCACGCCGGGGAAGCGCACCGGTCCGTGCGGTGTGTCGACCGTTTCGAACATCCCCACGGCGTTGAGATGCGGATCATCGAACAGCTCGCCGGGGGTGTTCAGGGGCGCGGCCGGTATTTGGAGTTCGCGCAGTAGCGTCAACCACTCCGATGTGGACCGCTCCTTCATCGTCTCGGCGACCAGGCCGTAGATCTCGTCGATCTCGCGGGCGCGCTGCTCCAACGTCGAATACCGCTCGCTGACCCACGGTGGCCGCACCGCATTGATGAACGCGTTCCAATGCTTGTCGTTGTAGATCAGCACTGCGATATAGCCGTCGCTGGTGCGGTACGGACGCCGGTTGGGCGCCACGGTGCGCGGATACACCGCGGGACCCAGGGGCGGATCGAACAGGGCGCCGTTGGCGTGCTCGACGAGCACGAACGAGGCCATGGTCTCGAACATCGCGACCTCGACCTCTTGGCCCTCACCGGTGCGCTCGCGATGGAACAACGCCATCATCGTGGCGTACAGCGCGGTGAGACCGGCGACCTTGTCGGCCATGATGGTGCCGACAAAGTCGGCCTGCCCGGTCAATTGCTCTTGCACTGCGGGTAAACCACATTCGGCCTGAATCGTGTCGTCGTAGGCGGGGCGATCGTGATTCGGTCCGCGCCGGCCATATCCGTAGCAGTTGGTGTAGACAATGGCGGGATTGATCGCCGCGACGTCTTCGTAGCCGAAGCCGAGTTTGGCGATCGCCTTGGCGCGCATGGAGTGGATGAACACGTCAGCGGTTTCGACGAGCGCCCGCAGAGCGGCCGATCCGGTATCTGTTCGCAGGTCCAACACGATGCTGCGCTTGCCCCGGTTGACGTTGACGAACACCCCGCTCATGCCCGGAGCCGGGCCCACCGAGATGTAGCGGGTGTTATCTCCCTCCGGCGGTTCGACTTTGATCACGTCGGCGCCCATGTCGGCCATGATCTGGGTGCAGTACGGGCCCATCACCATCGCGGTCAGATCGACCACGCGCACACCGGCCATCGGGCCAGTCGAGCTAGTCACGGAGCGCTCCCTGGTCGTTCGAGCGGTGAGCCAGACCGAAGCTGTAACGGATGTGCTCGTCGTGGCCGTCTGGGACGACCGGGAACACCAGTGGCTCACTGACGTCCCGGATCGCATCCAGTTGGGTGCTCACGTCCTCGACCGTCCAGGACGCCCGGCAGACGCCGGGGCTTTCCGCGATGACCGCGCGAGCCACGCGACCGGCCAGTGCAATGAACACCTCACCGGTCACCGAACACGCTTCGTGAGCCAACCAACCCACTACGGGCGCAACGAGTTCCGGCCCCATCGGGGGGTACGCCGAGGTGTCGATGCCGTCGGCCATCCGCGTCACCGCGGCCGGCACGATCACGTTGCACGTCACGCCCTCGGCCGCGCCTTCGAGCGCGACGACGTTGGACAATCCGATCACGCCCGCTTTGGCGGCCGCGTAATTGGCCACCGCACGGTTGCCGTACATGCCGCCGATCGACGACGTCAGCACAATCCGGCCGTAACCGGCCTTGCACATGAGCGGAAAAGCCTGTCGCACGACGTGGAACGCGCCCCGCAGATGCACATCGAGCACCGCGTCGAAATCCTCGTAGCTCATCTCCTTCAGGCTGCCGCGGCGGACGTTTCCTGCGTTGTGCACCAGGACATCCACCCTGCCGTAGTGCTCGACGGCCGCGCGGACGATCGTCTCGCCGCCCTCGCGGGTCGCTACCGACGCGCTACATGCGACCGCGTCACCGCCGGCGGCCATGATCTCGCCGGCCACCCGCTCGGCCGGGCCGGCATCCACGCCGTCGCCGTCCAGACCGCCGCCTACGTCGTTGACGACCACCTTCGCGCCGCGCTCGGCGAGCAGTGTGGCGTATGCGCGACCCAGCCCCCGCCCCGCTCCGGTCACCACGGCAACGCGGTCATCGAACCGCAATTCGGTCATGAAAGCTCGAGACCTGCCAGATCACCGCTGGCGCGCCACTCCGCGATCAGGTCGCCGAAGGCATAGAAGCCCGGCGAGTAGAAATCACCGAGGAACGCACCATTGTCCTTGGCGCCACCCTGGCCTTCATTGTTGTAATAACCTGGTGTGCAGGACATTTCGAATGCGGAGTTGTCGATCGCGAGATCACCGACCGTTTTGACCCAGCCGTCTTGACCCTCTTGACTGGGTTCGACTGTGGTCGCGCCACGTTTCTGCGCCTCGGCGATGATGTAAGCAATGTGCTCGGCCTGTTGCTCGAACATCGCTGTCGTGTTGGCCGAGACGCCACCCTGGATGAAACCCGTGAAGAACTGGTTGGGGAATCCGCGAGTGGTCATGCCGTGCAGGGTCTGGTACCTGTCATGCCAGTAATCGAACAGAGACAGCCCGTCACGGCCCTCGATGACGTCGACCGCAAATCGTCGACTGATCTCCGTGGAGATTTCGAACCCACTGGCGAACACGACGCAATCGACCTCGTACTCAATGCCGTTGGCGACGATGCCCTGCTTCGTCAGCCGTTCCACGCCCTTGGATTCCGATACGTCCACCAGAGTCACGTTGGGCAAGTTGAACGCCGGCAGGTACGTCTCGCTCGAACACGGTCGCTTGCACATGAAGCGGTAGTACGGCTTCAGCGTCTCGGCGGTGTCGGGGTCGTCGACCAGCGCGGCCACCCGCCCCCGCAACCGCTCCATGATCTTGTAGTCCTCTTCCTCCCGGATCCGCATGATCTCCTCGATCCCCAGGGCGGCGGGATTCGGGCTGGCGGCGATCCGGGCGGTCAAGTTGCGGCCCAGTTCGGTCCAGAAATCGCACACCAGATCCGGTTCGCCGAAGACCACCCCGACAAACGGTGACCAGTTGTGGAAGTTGCGTTTGCGCTCCTCCTGCCAACCGGGTTTCAGGCTCGCCGCCCAGGCTGGATCGGTGGGGGTGTTGGCGCGCATGTCCACCGACGACGGAGTGCGCTGAAACACAAGGAGTTGCTTGGCATCACGGCCGAGATGCGGCACCAGTTGAACGCCGGTGGCCCCCGTGCCAACGAGTGCGACACGCTTGTCGGCGAGCTTGTGCAGGCCGCCGTTGGCATCGCCGCCGGTGTAGTCGTAGTCCCAGCGCGCGGAATGGAACGCGTGGCCGCCGGCGGCGAGGTACTCCTTGATGCCAGGGATGCCGGGCAGCTTCGGCTTGTTGTACGAGCCTTGCGCCATCACCACGAACCGCGCGCGGATGTCGTCACTGCGGTTTGTGGTCAGACGCCACCGCTTACTGCTCTCGTCCCAGCGCATGGTCTCGACCTGGGTAGAGAAGATCGCGCCGTCGTAGAGGTCGAAGTGTTTGCCCATCGCCTGGCAGTGCGCGAAGATCTCGGCGCCGTCGGCGAACTTCTTGCTCGGCAGGAAGTCGAGTTCCTCGAGCATCGGGATGTAGCAGTACGCGTCGTTGTCGCACTGGATGCCCGGGAAGCGGTTCCAGTACCACACACCGCCGAAATCCCCAGCCATGTCGATGACCCGAACATCCTGCACGCCGGCCTTTTTCAAGTAGGCGCCCGCCAGCAATCCGGCGAACCCGCCGCCGAGCACCGCGACCTCGATGTCCTCCTCGATCGGGGGGCGGTCGGCCACCGGGGTGTAGGGGTCTACCTCGTAGAGGGCGGCCAAGTCTCCGTCGAGTTCGAGGTACTGTGCGCCGCCGTCCCTGCGCAGGCGCTTCTCGCGCTCCTGGTCGTACTTGGCCCGCGTCGCGTCGATGTCGACGTCCTGCGGTACCTCGGTGGGCCCGCACTCATCGTGGTCGATCGTCATGCCTCGGGGTGCTCCTTGTCTGAAACTTCTTGCGGTGCACCGGTACCCATGTATCGCGACAGCTGGTAGTGCAGATTCACGGTGCTGCGCTCGCGGTACGGGTTGGGCTTGGTGCCCGGGAAGCCGAGGGACTTCATACCCTGCTGCACCGCGGCCATGTTGGAGAAGTCCTGCGGCAGCACCGAACGCCAACGGGGGTCGCCGACCGGCGTGTACTCCCATGCCGTCTGCGGCTCTTCGCCATTGGGGTACAGCTCGAAGACCGACACCTCGAAAATGCACTTGTCGGGGTTGTAGCTCGGGTGCGGGCGGGCGCCGTAGCACAGCGCGCTGGTCAATCCCTGACCGATCTGGAAGTTCGGGAAGATCTGCCATGCGGTGCCGGCCTGGCCCAAGATGTCGGCGGGAATCGTCGGCCACACCACGCCGCGGGCCTCGTCATCTCGGCGCGCCGAGGCCAGCCAGTGCTCGAGAACCTTGTCGGCCGGTGTCCCCTCGGGTAGTTCGTCGACGAGTCTCCTGGCCGCGTTCACCAGCGTCTGGGTGGTGGTGGCGTTGGTTTCCTCCATCGTGTAGACCTGCATCTCCGCAGTCGATATGCGCGGGTCGGCGCCGATGCCCAGACGGATCTTGGACTTGGTGGCCTCCATCTCCTCGGGTGCGTCGTACCCGATATGACTGTGCCTCCCTTGCGCTTTCGCCCAACCCTTGAATTCACCGAACTTGTTGAACTCCGGGTGCGTGGTGAACACGTGGTAGGTCTCGTTGAACGCCTCCAACGCGACTTTCCAGTTGCAGTCGAACGACAGCCATTTGCGCCACTTGTAGCGCATGTTCTCCAGGCCGAACGGGTCGAGGATCTTGGCCGCCGGAAATAGGAAGTCGGCCAGCGGTTCGCAGTCGGAATCCATGTTGATCCACAGCCAGCCGCCCCAGGTATCGACCTTGACCGGTCGCAGGTGGGTGTTCTCGGCTGTCAGCGTGTCCTGCCAGTCCTGGCGCTCGCGGACGTGGGTGCACGCGCCGTCCAGGCCGTAGGTCCAGCCGTGGAAGCCGCACACGAACGACTTTCGGGTTCGGGCACAAGCGTTCTTGGCACCCTCCGGTGTGTCGATCAACCGCCGGCCGCGGTGCATGCAGACGTTGTGGTGGGCGCGAAATTCATTCGGGCCGCTGCGCACCACGACGATGGAGTCGTCGAGGATGTCGTAGGTCAGGTAGCTGCCGACCTCCGGTAATTCCTCGACGCGGCCGACCTGTTGCCAGACCTTGCGCCACAGCTTGTCACGCTCGGCGCGCGCATAGTCTTCGGAGATGTACGCCTCGACCCCGATCGTCATCGGCCGTGAGAGCTCCTCGGCCGCTTCAGGATTCACGCCTTTGGCTAGGTCGGTCATCAGGTTCTCCTTATCGCGGCTCGGAAGGAGTCGTCCTTGAGGAAGAGTGAGGTGTTATCGGCGTCGAGGTGCGTCCACTTGAGGTCGAGACCGCCGTCGACCAGCAGGGTCTGGCCGGTGATGTAGCTCGACAGGTCGGACAGCAGGAACAGGATGACGCCGGCGATCTCGTCGGGGCGGCCGCGACGACCCATCGCGATGGCCCGGCGGTCACGCTCGGCGTCGTCGTCGACGTAGGTGAGCGAGGCCGGGGTCGCGGTGACGCCGGGGGCGACCGCGTTCACGCGGATCTGGTCCAGGGCGAGTTCGACGGCCATGGTGCGAGTCATCGCCGCGATCGCCGCTTTTGCCGTGCCGTAGGCGATGTGAAACGGCGCGGTGTTCATTCCGCTGATCGAGGAGATGGACACGATCGACCCGCGCCGGTTGGCGGTCTTCAACTCCGCGGCCACCGCCTGGCTCATGAAGAACGCGGTCTCGAGGTTCTGGGTGAACAGGTCGCGCCAGTCGCTGCGGCTCACCCGCGTCGCCGGCATCCAGGTCTCGGGTCCGGCTCCGCCCGCGACGTTGACCAATCCGTGCAGATCGCCCTCGGCGCGGCCTGCTGCCTCGATGGCGGCGGCCACACCGTCCGGAGTCGCGACGTCCGCGGCGACGGGGACGATCGGCAGACCCCGGTCGGCCAGCGGAGCGATGTGGCTGTCGAGATTGTCCTTGCCTCGGCTGACCGCGATGACCGTCGCGCCCGCTTCGGCGACCATGCGGGCAACGGTGGTGCCGATGCCGCCGCCGGCCGCGCCGGCCACCACGACCACGCGGCCCTGCAGGCCGAGAAGGTTATCGGACACTACGGGTATTCACTTCTTTGTCCGGACAAAATAGCATGATGCGCATAATTGAGAATATGATTCTCTGCAAATAGCTGAGCGTCAAGTGGTCCAGGCCGCGCTTGTTCTACCTATTGTCTGGACCAAGCTCGGTTGCTAACGTCACCGGCCGGAGGTCATCACCGATGTTGCTGCACGACGGGCGTTCCGGCCCGGGGTTGTCACCGACCCTGGCCGAGGGGTGGCGCATGGAGCGCCTCACCCCGCCCAGCAGGTTGTTCGGCGCCAACGGGTTGCGTACCGGGCCCGACGGCCGCATCTACATCGCTCAGGTCACCGGCAGCCAGATCAGTGCACTCGACGTCGGTACCGGTCAGCTGGAGACCATCAGCGCCAAGGGCGGCGACATTGTGGCGCCCGACGATGTGGCATTCGGCCCCCGCGGTGACCTTTTCGCCACCGAGGTAATGGACGGTCGGGTCAGCGTGCGCGGCACCGACGGCCGCACCCGGGTGCTGCGCGGTGACGTACCCTCCGCCAACGGCATCACGGTGCACGAGGGCCGGTTGTTCATCGGCGAATGCCGCGAGGGCGGAAGGCTTCTCGAGCTCGACCTGGACGGCGGAGAGCCGCGGGTGTTGCTGGAGAACGTGCCCTCGCCCAACGCCATGGAGGTCGGTCCGGACGGTCTGCTGTATTTCCCGGTGATGGGCGCCAACGAAATCTGGCGCATCAGCCTCGACGGTGGCGAACCCGACATTGTCGCAACGGGTCTGGGCGTGCCCGACTCGGTCAAATTCGACTCGGCCGGTCAGATCGTCTCGACGCAAGTGCACAGCGGTCAGGTGCTACGCATCGATCCGCGGACCGGCGAGCAGAACGTACTCGCCAATCTCAGCCCCGGACTGGACAACTGCGCGTTTGTCGGAGATCGCCTGTTCGTGTCGAACTTCACCGGTGAGATCACCGAAGTCCTCGACGGCACAACCAATGCCGTGTTGCCCGGCGGCCTGAACTGGCCCCTGGATCTGGCCATCGGCGCCGACGGACAGTTGTACATCGCCGACGGCACGTACTTTTACGTGCTGCGCCCCGACCACACCCTGCAGACCGTGGGCATGCTGTTCACCCCCGGTTATCCGGGCTTCCTGCGCGGACTGGCCCCGGCCGGGCCGGGCGAGTTCATCGTCACCACATCCGGTGGCCAGGTCTCACGCTACCGGCCGGCAAGCGGCGAAAGCGAGGTAATCGCAGACGGATTCGACCAGCTCTACGGCGTGGCCATCGGCCCCGATGGCACCATTGCCGCCGCCGAACTCGGGACGGGACGGGTCATCACCATCCGGGGCGGACGGGTCGAGATGATCGCGTCCGGGCTGGTCGACCCGATCGGGGTCGAGGTCGCCCCCGACGGCGGCTGGCTGGTGTCCGAGGCCGGCGCCGGTCGAGTCGTCCACCTCAGCGATTCCGGCGTCAAGACCACGGCAGCCGAATTCGACCGTCCGCAAGGCATTCTGGTTGACGGCCGACGACTGTACGTGGTCGACGCCGGCGCCAAAGCCCTGATCTCCGTCGATGAGGACGGCGCCCGACACACGATCGCCTCCGGACTGCCGCTCGGCGCCGCGCCCGGCGTGGTTCCCAAACCACTCAAGGGAATGCCGCCGTTCTCCGGGCCGCAGGGCCCATTCGCCGGCATCACCGCCGGGACCGACGGCATCATCTACGTCTCGGCGGACGCGGACGGCAGTGTGCTCGCATTTCGCTCGGAGGGCCGCGATGACTGATGCCGTCGACCACCGCTACCTGCAGGTCGCCCGCGCGCTCCGCAAGGAGATCGTCGACGGCGTATACCCGGTGGGGTCACAGCTACCGACTGAACACCAACTGTGCGAACGCTTTTCGGTCAGTCGTTACACCGTGCGGGAGGCGCTGCGCCGGTTACGGGACGACAACCTCGTCGCGTCGCGGCCACGTTCCGGCACGCTCGTGGTGCCGCGGGCGTCGTCGGACTCCTACGTCCAGGATGTCGTCTCGATCAACGACCTGCTGGCCTTTGCGACCGGCGCGCAGTTCGCTATCGACTCCACCGGCATGACGGTGGTCGACGACGAGCTGGCGACTCGGACCGGGCTCACGGTCGGTGAAGAGTGGTTGGCCGTCAGGGGTTTTCGGCGGGTCGACGGGGCAGAGTTTCCGGTCTGCCGAACCGAGTACTACATCAACCGGACCTTCGCCGGAGTGGGCAGGCTCCTGCCGCGTCACAGCGGTCCGATATTCCCTCTGGTCGAAGACATCTTCGGGGTCAGCATCGTCGAGGTGCGCCAGGAGATCGCCGCCGTGTTGATCTCACCGACGCTCGCCGACCAGCTCAGTGTCGAGGCCGGCAGTCCGGGCCTTGAAGTACACCGCACCTATGCGACCTCCGACGGCGAGGTCGCCCAACTGACCGTCAACACGCATCCGGCGTCGCGCTTCCGTCACTCGATGACGATGCGACGGGTGCGCGGTTAACCTCACATGCGCCGATGTCGAATACCAAGCTGATCGATGGGAGGACGGTCCGCTGGGATGACGAGCGGGCCGCCGACGCCTATGCGCGCGGGTGGTGGGTCCGGCACACCTTGGCCGATTCGCTGGCGGCGGCCGCGCAGCAGGCGCCGCGGCGCGAGGTGCTGGTCGACGGCGATCACCGACTGGACTGCGCCACGCTGAACGAGCGGGCGACGGCGCTGGCCGCGGCGATGCTCGAGCGGATGCCGGTGGGCAGTGTGGTGTCGTTCATGCTCCCCAATTGGCATGAGGCCGCGGTCGTCTACCTGGCCGCGACGATCGCCGGCATGGTGGTCAACCCGATTCTGCCATCTCTGCGCGACCGTGAGCTGTCGTTTATCCTCAACGACGCGAACACGCGAATGTTGTTTGTGCCAACGATTTTCGGACGGCATGACTACACGGCGATGCTGGACAGGGTCGTCGCCGAACTGGACGACCCACCGGACGTGGTCATCGTCCGCGGCGGCGCACCGTTGCCGCAGGCGAACCCGCCCGCGCGGCTACCCACGCCCGATCCCGACGCGGTGCGGATGATTCTGTACACGTCGGGCACTACGGGCAGGCCCAAAGGTGTTCTGCACAGCCATAACTCGATGCACGCGTTGATCACCCAGCTACGCGATCATTGGCAGGTGGTGCCCGGTGACCGATTCTTGGTCCCGTCGCCGATCGCCCACATCGGTGGTTCCATCTACGCATTCGAGTGTCCGCTGCTGCTCGGTACCTCGGCCGTCTTGATGGATCGGTGGGACGCCGACCGTGCGGTCGAGCTGATCAGGCGTGAGCGGTGCACCCATATTGCGGGGGCGACGCCGTTCCTCGAGCAGTTGCTGGCGGCCGCCGAGCGCGCCGGCACTCGATTACCGGAGTTGAAGTTGTTCGTCTGCGGAGGCGCATCGGTGTCGCCGGCGTTGATCCGCAGAGCCGCTGAGTATTTCGAGCACGCCGCGGTCACACGGGTATACGGCTCCACCGAGGTGCCGGTGACGACCGTCGGGGCGCCGACCGACCCCGACCACGCCGCGGATACCGACGGACGGCCCGGATTCGCCCGGATCACCCTCGGCGTCGACGGTGAAATCCGGGCCCGCGGACCCCAAATGCTGGTCGGTTATCTGCACGCCGCCGATGAGTCCGGATCATTTGACGCGCGGGGTTATTTCCGGACCGGCGATCTGGCCCGCTGGGTCGATGACGACTTTCTCGTCGTCACGGGGCGAGCGAAGGATCTGATCATCCGCAACGGTGAGAACATCGCGCCGAAGGAGATCGAAGACATCCTGGCCGAGCATCCGGGCGTCGCGGAGATCGCGATCGTCGGTATGCCTGACACTCGTACCGGCGAGCGGGCTTGCGCCGTCATCGTTCCCACCGGCCAACCCCAGCCCGATGTGGACAGCCTTCGCGTCTTCCTCCAGTCGCAGGGGGTCGCGACCTTCAAAGCGCCCGAGCAGGTGGTCATCTGGGATGCATTGCCGCGCAACGATGCCGGCAAGGTGCTCAAACACCGCATCCAGGCGGCCCTGACAACAACGGATGGATGACATGCAGGTAGCGATCGTGACCGGGGCGACCGGCGGCATCGGATTCGGCTGCGCGACCACGCTGGCCGCAGCGGGAATGGCGATTCTGGCCACCGGCCGTAACTCCGAACGCCTCGACGACGTCGCCGCGGCGATCGGCGATCCCGATCGGGTCGAGACCGTGGCAGTCGACCTGACCGACGACGACGGACCCGCGCGCGTCGTGCACGCCGCTGTCGAAAGGTGGGGCAGGGTCGACTTCTTGATCAACAACGCCGGGGTCGGGAACCCGACACCACTGCACGGCACCGACGATGAGACGTTGGACCATTTCCTCAACGTGATGTTGCGGGCGCCATTCCGACTTGCCCGAGATGTGCTGCCACATATGAACTCCGGGTCGGCCATTATCAACATCACCTCGACCTTCGCGGTCGTGGGCGGGCTGCGCGGCGGCCCCTACTCCGCGGCCAAGGGCGGGCTGACAGCGCTGACCACCCACATCGCCGCGCAGTACGGCGCGCACGGTATCCGGTGCAACGCCGTCGCTCCGGGGGTGATCCAGACGGCGATGACCGAAGACCGGCTGAAAGATCCCCGATTTCGCCGGATGCAGGTTGAGATGACTCCGCATGAGCGGCTCGGCACCGTCGACGACGTCGCCAGCACCGTGGCGTTCCTGTGTTCACCCGGGGGCAGTTTCATCAATGGGCAGACGATCGTCGTCGACGGCGGGTGGAGTTCGACGAAGTATCTGTCGAGCTTTGCGTTGAATTCGGAGTGGACCGAGCGGTGAACCTGTTCGCGTTGCTCGATCAAGTGGCGCAACGCCTTCCCGACCACGGTGCGGTGTACCACGGCCAGCGATGCTGTTGCACCTTCAGGCAGCTGCGCGAGCGTGTGCTGCGTCTGGCGGGCTCGATCCGGCACGAGCACCCGCAGGGCACCCGAATCGCGATCGCCAGCGAGAACCGGCCCGATATCGTTGAGCTGCTGTTCGGGATCTGGGCCGCGGAATGCGTAGCAGTGCCAGTCAACTACAAGCTGCATCCGCGCGAGATCGCGCAGATCCTCGACGACGCCGGCGCCGCGCACGTGTTCGCGTCGCCGACGATCGCCGCACAGCTCGAATCCCGGTTCTCGCTGGAAGCCGTTGACGCCGAGTCGTATTCGCGCCGCTTTGACGCTCCTGCCGCACCGGTGCCGAACACCGATCCGTCGACGTTGGCGTGGCTGTTCTACACCAGCGGTACCACCGGCAAGTCCAAGGGTGCGATGCTCAGTCATCGCAACCTGATAGCGATGACGGTCGCCCACCTCGCCGACATCGACGCACCCGACCAGAATTGCAGTCTGGTGCACGCCGCGCCGATGTCACACGGGTCGGGCCTGTACATCCCGGCCTACGTCTCGCGCGGAGCGCGGCAAGTGATCTCGGAGCGTGGCGGATTCGAGCCGAACGACTTTCTCGACCTCTGCGAGCAGCACCCCGGGTCCAGCGCCTTTCTGGCCCCGACAATGGTGCAGCGCGTGATCGAAACCGGCCGCGCCCGTCCGGCACAACTGCGGACCATCGTCTACGGCGGCGGACCGATGTACGTGGACAGCATGAAGAAGGCGCTGGCGGCGTTCGGTCCGGTGTTCGCCCAGATCTACGGTCAGGGCGAGTCACCCATGACGATCACCGGCTTGCGCCGCGTCGACCACGAGAACGCCGACGACACGATCCTCGGTTCGGTTGGTTACGCGCGTTCGGGCACCGATGTCGCGGTGCTCCGAGGTGACGGCACAAGGGCTGTGGTCGACGAAATCGGCGAAATCGTCTGTCGCGGAGATGTCGTGATGAGCGGATATTGGGGCAACCCTGCGGCCACGGCCGAGACGCTGCGCGACGGCTGGCTGCGGACCGGCGATATGGGCTCATTCGACGCGCGTGGCTACCTGACGTTGCACGACCGGTCCAAAGATGTCGTAATCAGCGGTGGCTCGAACATCTATCCCCGCGAAGTGGAAGAAGTTCTGCTCGAACACCCCAACGTGTCCGAGGCTTGCGTGATCGGCGCGCCCGACGAGGAATGGGGTGAGGTGGTGGTCGCCTTCATCGTCATCGGCGGAACCGCCGGGATCGACACCGCCGATCTCGACGCGCATCTGCTGCACCGAATCGCCCGCTTCAAACGCCCGAAGCGGTATCTGGTCGTCGACGAGCTGCCGAAGAACAGTTACGGCAAGGTGCTGAAGAAGGATCTACGGCGGCAATTAGCCTGAGAGTCAATGGTTTTCGAAGTATCGCCGGATGCCGGCCAGCATGGCGACGTGGGCTTCGACCGCCTGGTGTCGGGTCATCGCGGCGAGCAGCCGTGGAGCCGCGATGTGCAGGCGCTCGGTGAGACGGGTGCCCGTCTCGATCGGCGCAAAGCTGACCCTGCCGTTCAGGCGGACCTTCGGGAACTGCCGCGCCTCGGTGCTCACGTCGCCGTGCGCCGGGACCTGAACCCGAGCCCAATAGGTGATGCGCATCGCCATCGGTCCCAACGGAATACGATCGCGCACCCGATAGGTCTTCTGGTAGCCGTCGACGCCCTGGTCGTGAGACAGGATGTCAACCGAAACCACCAGCGGGTGAAGGTCTTTGATGTTGTCGAGGTCGACGTAGAAATCGCGGACCGCATCGGCCGGCGCCGGGATCTCTTCGCTGATGGTCCGCTCAGCGTGGGCGATCCAAAGGCTCATACACGAGCCTCAACGGCCGCGGGCCAGCGACTCGAGGAACGCGTTGATACGACCGCGCGTCTCCTCGGAGATCCAGCTGGCGCGCACATCACTGTCCGCAGCGGCGCCCGCGTCGATCGCGGCGCGAACCGGCTTGTGTAGCTGACTTTTCGTGGCCGCGTACGCGGCCGGCGAGTACTGGCCCAGCTCGCGCGCAGTAACCAGCGCTTTCTCGACCAACTCATCCTTGCCGACCACCTCGTCGACCCAGCCGCGGGCCAGCGCCGTCTCGGCATCGATTGTCCTGGCCTGCAACGCCGCACGGGTTGCCGACGTCCCCATCGCGGCGCGGCAGATCTCCAGCGCAGCCACCGGGAACGGGACGCCCACCGACAACTCCGTCAGACCGATGGTCCCGCCGGACATCAGTCGCACGTCGGCACACATGGCCAGCACGCAACCACCCGCGATCGCATGCCCGTTCACCGCGGCGACCACCGGCGCGGGGTGGTCGTAGATCGCCAGGAAGGCCTCGGAGAGGGCGGCGACAAACTTCGCGGCGTAGTCGGTACCGCCGTCGGCGAGAGCCCGCAAATCGACGCCGGCTGAGAAGGCCCGCCCCGCCCCGGTGATCACAACCGGCCCGTCGGCGCTTCGCATCGAGTCGATGATGACGCCGAGCAGGTCCAGGTCGAGGGCATTCACCGGCGCGTTGTCGAAGCGAAGAATCGTCGCGCCATCAGCCGTCTCAAGAGCGGTCACCCGTCTTTCATACCGTTAGGACTTCCGGTCCGGTGCGGAAGGTCGGAAAACCGGCCGTTGACAACCGCCACGGGCCGCTGTCAGAGTGGGCGGGCATTAAACGAAAATGTTGTTCTCATTTAAGGCGCCAGGATGACGGCCCCACGCACGCGGCGACGCAGCAAGCTCGCACCCGACCCCGACGTGCACCGGGCCATCGTGTCCGCGGCCGCCGAAACGCTGCGTGAACAGGGAGTACGAGGGGTGAGCGTGGCGGCGGTCCTCGATCGTGCCGAGTTGAGCACGCGGGCGTTCTACCGCCATTTCGAATCCAAGGACCAGCTGGTCGCCGCGGTCTTCCTCGACTTGGCGCACGCCGAGAAGCGCCGGCTGCAGCGCCTGATGGCGACGGCCATCGACCCGGTCGACGCGGTTGCGGCCTGGATCGACGGCCGCCTCGATTTGGCGTTCGACGAGAACATCAAGTCGGACTTGCGCCGCTTGTCACTGGAAGCGCAGTCGCAGATGTTCGCCGCGCCCGAACTGGTTCAGCCCGCGTTCGAGGAGATGCTCGAGCCATTGATCGAGCATCTCGATCGCGGACGCAGCGGTGGCGTGTTCGCAGACATCGATCCGGTGAGCGAGGCGCGGTCCATTCAGGGTGTGGTGTGGGCAAGCACCGAACGACACTGGGCCACAGGTGATTCCGACCGGAACGAGGTACGCCGTCGGGTTCTGCGGTTTTGTCTGCGGGGACTTGGGGTGAAGCACGACAAGATCGACGCCATCGCACGACCTTAAGGAGCAGGGATGGACTTGGGATTGGCTGGAGCGACCGCGGTCGTCACCGGCGGCAGTAAGGGCATGGGACTGGCGATCGCCCAGACCCTGGCCGCCGAGGGCGCGAGCGTCGCGGTGATGGCACGCGGCCAGGCCGCCCTCGACGCGGCGGTGAAGTCGCTGCGGCAGGCCGGCGCCGCCGATGCCGTGGGGATCAGCGTGGACATGGCCGACGCCGCGTCGATCGCCGCCGGGTTCGACGAAGTGTCGCAGCGATGGGGCCGGCTGAATAGCCTGGTCCACACCATCGGCCCCGGCGACGGGTTCTTCGAGCAGATGGACGACTCCGACTGGGACGCGGCCTTCACACTCGGCACGATGTCCGGTGTTCGATCGGTGCGTGCCGCACTGCCGATGCTGCGCGCCGCGGACTGGGCCCGCATCGTCACCCTGTCGGCGCATTCGATCCAGCGGCAGAGTCCGCGCATCGTCGCCTATACGGCGTCAAAGGCCGCGCTGTCCAGCGTCACCAAGAACCTGTCGAAAAGCCTTGCCAAGGACGGCATTCTGGTCAACTGCGTGTGCCCGGGAACCATCGTGACCGCGAGCTTCACCGAGAATCTCAAGGACATCCTTGCTGCCGACGGCCTCGATGCGTCCGATCCGCGCGACGTGATGACGTGGATCGAGAACAACTTCCACCAGCCCTGCGATCTCGGCCGGGCCGGGCTTCCCGAGGAGATCGCATCCATCACCGCCTACCTGGCCTCCAAGCGGAACGGCTACGTCACCGGCGCGACGGTCAACGTCGACGGTGGATCGGACTTCGTCTAGGTCCGTTGCGCTCGCGCGGGCGCGAAGAATAGCATTCTCCTAAACTGCGAATCAGTGTTCCAGGGCTCGCGACGGAGGGAGCTCGATTGACAGCGACCGAGACGGTGAGCGTGCAGCAGCCACACGACGGCGTCGTCGTGCTGCATCTGAACCGACCCGAGCGACTCAACGCGATCAATGAAGTGATGCTCGACGAACTCACCGACCGTCTCGCCGACCTGGCTTCCGACACTTCGGTCCGGGCGATTGTCATCACCGGCGCGGGCCGCGGCTTCTGCTCCGGCATCGACATGCGCGACTTTGGTGCCGGGGTACCCGAAGCCACCGCACCCGCGATCGAGCGCCTGCGCTTCCAGGAAGCGATGGCCGCACTGCCACAGGCGATCCGCGATGCCCCGCAACCGGTGATCGCCGCGGTGAACGGTCCATGCGTCGGCGCGGGGTTGGCGCTCTGCCTGGCCGCTGATATCCGAATCTGTTCGACTACCGCAACATTCGGCAACGCGGCGATCCTGCTCGGCCTGTCCGGCGCCGAGATGGGTATGAGTTATTTCCTCCCACGCATCGTCGGTAATAGTGTCGCCGCCGACTGGATGCTGACCGGCCGCACCGTCTCCTCCAACGAAGCCGACCGCCGCGGGCTGGTCAGCGAAGTCACCGAACCCGAGGAATTGACCGACCGCGCACTCGAAATCGCCTGCCAGATTGCCGAACTCACCTCCCTCGGCGTCCAACTGACCAAGCGCGCACTACAGGTCAACACCGATGCTGCAGGCCTCGGTCCGGCTCTCGAGCTCGAGAATCGCAACCAGGTGCTCAGCCACGCCACCGAGGAGGCTGCGGTTCGCCGGCAGACGTGGACGTCATGACGGGTCCGCTGCAGGGTGTGCGGATCGTGATGATGGGCGGCCTCGGTCCCGGCCCGTTCTGCGGCATGCTGCTCGCCGACCTGGGCGCCGACGTCGTCCGGGTAGACCAGGTCCGCGACGTCGACACCGAACTACCCATCGACTACACCGTGCGCCGCAACCAACGCTCGATCGCGGTCAACCTGAAAGACGCGCGCGGCCCGGCGTTGGTCCACCGGCTCGTCGCGGATGCCGACGCGTTCGTCGACGTGTTCCGGCCCGGGGTCGCTGAACGCCTCGGCATCGGGCCCGATGACCTCCGCACCACCAATCCGCGACTGGTGTACGCCCGGATGACCGGCTACGGCCAGGACGGCCCGTACGCCGACCGCGCCGGTCACGACATCAACTACATCGCGTTGGCGGGCGCGCTGCACGGCATCGGCACGCGTGAAAACCCGGTCCCGCCATTGAATCTCATCGGCGATTACGGCGGTGGCGGCATGCTGCTGGCCATCGGGCTGCTCAGCGGAATTCTGGAGGCGCGGCAGTCTGGTGCGGGGCAGGTGCTCGACGTCGCGATGGTCGACGGCGCGGCGACCATGATGGCCCCGTACTACGGGATGGTCCACGCCGGCATGTGGCGCGATCGGCGTGGCGACAACGTCCTTGACGGCGCCGCGCACTTCTACGGTGTCTATCGGACCGCCGACGACAAGCACGTCGCGCTCGGCGCGATCGAACCGCAGTTCTACGCCGAGTTGTGTGCGCGTCTGGAGGTGGACGTGCCGCACGATGCCGACACCCCCGACGCATGGGAGAAGCACCGCGAAGTGCTGTCGGCACGGATCCGGGAGAAAACCCGCGCCGAGTGGGACGAGCGGCTCGGTACGCCGGGAACCTGCGCCGCACCGGTGCTGACCATCGCCGAAGCGCCGCGGCACCCGCACAACGTCGCACGGCAGACGTTCATCGAGATCGATGGCGTGCCGCAGCCCGCACCGTCCCCGCGGTTCTCCCGAACCGTTCCCGCACAACCGAAGTCACCCGCGCTGCCGGGCGATCACACCCGCGCGGTGCTCGCCGGACTTGGACTCGATGAGAGCACGGTGAGCGACCTCGCCGAAGCCGGCGTGGTTCGACAGAGCACAACCACAACAACGCAGTAGCGAAAGGACGATCGTGGCTTGGGACTTCTCGACCGACCCGGAATGGGCCGCGCAATTGAAGTGGGTCGATGAGTTTGTACGGTCGGAATGCGAACCAATTGACCTGATCGTCAAGGAATCTCACGACCTCAATGACCCCGTCCGCCAGGCGCTGATACCACCGCTGCAGGCGATCGTCAAAGCGCGTGGATTGTGGGCCACCCATCTGGGACCGCATCTCGGTGGGCCCGGCTACGGCCAGGTGAAACTCGCACTGCTCAATGAGATCCTTGGCCGGTCCGAATGTGCGCCCATCGTCTTCGGTTCTCAGGCACCAGATTCCGGCAACAGCGAGATTCTGGCCCATTACGGCACACCGGAACTCAAACAGCGTTATCTCGAGCCTCTACTGGACAACCGGATCATCTCCTGCTTCTCGATGACCGAACCGCAGGGTGGCGCCGACCCGAAGGAATTCACTACCGAGGCGGTACAGGACGGCGACCACTGGATCATCAACGGCGAGAAGTGGTTCTCGTCGTTCGCCTCCATGGCGTCGTTTCTGATCGTGATGGCCGTGACAGATCCCGAAGCGCCTCCCTACGAACGGCATTCGATGTTCGTCGTACCCGCGGAAACGGCTGGGATCAATGTCCTGCGTGATGTCGGGCTCGGCTATCAGCCGCTCGACGGTGGCGGTCGCGAAGGTTACGTGCGATACGAGAACGTTCGGGTGCCTGCCGATCACATGCTCGGCCCGCGGGGCGGTGCCTTCGTCGTTGCGCAGACCCGGCTCGGCGGCGGTCGGATTCACCACGCCATGAGGACCGTCGGCCTGGTCCGCCGGATCTTCGACATGCTCTGCGAGCGAGCGGTTTCCCGGCACACCCAGGGCACGATGCTCAGCGACAAGCAACTCGTTCAGCAGATGATCGCCGACTCGTGGATGGAGATCGAAGCGTTCCGGCTGCTGACCCTGCAGACGGCCTGGAAGATCGACCAGCACAACGACTACAAGGCGGTGCGCGCCGACATCTCCGCGGTCAAGGCGATGATGCAGAAGGTCCTGCACGACGTGTCCGCTCGAGCCTTGCAACTACACGGCTCGCTGGGGACGACGCACGAGATGCCGTTTGTTGCAAACCTTGTCGAGTCGTTCGTGCTGGGCCTGGCCGACGGACCGACCGAGGTACACAAGGTGACACTGGCCCGGCTGCTACTCAAAGACTGCAAGCCGTCGCCCGACGTCTTCCCGTCCGAGCACATCCTGCGACTGCGCGAAGCGGCGGAAGAGAAGTTCGCCGCTAAGCTCGCCGGCATTCCACGTGGCTGAATACTGAGCAAGACAACCAGCGCACCGGCGTCCGCAGCCGGTATTATTGAGTGAGCCGTATTCGGGAGAACCTCAACGATCACGGAAGTCCTCGTCGCTGCCGCTGTCGCTGACGCGTTGCCGGGCGGCATCCCACGCTAATCGAGTAGATCGCCCGCCCGCGCAAGCAGTCGCGGCAGCACCGGCGCCATTGCCTCCAACTCTGCATCCGGCGTTTCCCGTCGGCGGTTGTGCTTGACGATCAGCGACCAGGTCGCGGCCGACTTGAAGCAGGCCAGCGCGCAGAACCAATCCAGTTCTGGCACTTCACTTCCCATAGCCTGCCGATAGACGGCCGCCAGATCACCGAGCGACGGCACCGCCTCCGCGTAGCGCGTAGGTCGTCGGTAGGTGCATGGGTCACAATTGATCAGGAACCAGCCGGCGTCGACGCGCGGATCTCCGATCGACCAGATCTCCCAATCGATCACTGCGGTGATGCGACTCTGGTCGGCAAGCAGGTTGCCCAGCCGAAAGTCACCGTGCACGATCGCGGGCGCCAGGGCTGGCGGGACGCTGGTCCGCATAGTGGCGGCGACGTCTTGCCAGCCCGGGGCCAGCGCGGCATCGACCGTCGCCAGTGTGCGGCACCAGCGATCGATTTCGTCGAGCGGCGCAATGACCCGTTCGGCGGCCAGGCCCAGCGCGGCCGGCTCGAGGCCATGCAGCTGGGCCATCACCCTCGCGGCATTCCGAAAGCGTTCTGCAACAACCATTTCAGAGCCGGCGTCGATGTCGTCGAACAGCGGTTCGCAACTGACTCCATCGAGGAAACTCATTACGAACAGCGGTGGCACGTCGGGGGGGTTGCCGGCGTCCTCGAACAAGACCTCGGGCACCGGAACCGGCGTCGCGTCCAGCGTTTTGACGATGCGCGCCTGGCGCAACACGTCGCGGTGCGCGATGGGTTCGACCCCCGGCGGGGCGACCTTGACGACGACGCGTTGATTTCCGCGCACCCCCCCGTAGGTCAGGCTTGACGCTCCGCCCGTCAGCGGCCGCAATCCTGAAACGTCCCGTGACGAAAGTCGTTCGGCGAGTTGGCCAACTAACGGATGGTTCAGTGCAACCATCCGATCTCACGCAAGAATGGCTGCGTGTGCGCGATTCTGCCGGTCATCGTCTTCGGGTCCGCGGTGACGAGTGTCAGCGCGGTCTGGGTGATGAGTTCGATGTCCTCGGTGTCGGTCTTGGCCAGATCGAGCGCACCAGCGCCCTCGGTGGCGACCGGGTTCGACGGCGCTGCGGCATTGACGGCAATTCCGTCGTTATAGAGCTCCGCCGCAAAGCTTTTGGTGAGCCTGTTCAGCGCGGCCTTCACGGTTCCGTACACCCCGAAGCCGGCTGTTTGGTCGAACTCGGAGAACGGTGGGCCCTGGGGTAGATCGCCGCCGACCGAGGTGATGTTGAGTACCCAGCCGCGACCCCGTTCGCGCATGGCCGGGATCGCCAGTTGGGTGAGGTGCATCGGTGCCAGCACGTGCATTTCGACCATCAGACGCGCGCGTCGGTCCGCAAATTCGTCGAGCGGCCGCAGGAATGTCACCGCCGCGTTGTTCACCAAAATGTCGGGCGCGCCAACTTTCTCAACGAGGTGAGTGAACAACTGTTCGCGGTCTTCGGGTTTCGAGAGGTCGGCCTGGATCGCAAGCGCGGACCCGCCGGCGGCAGTGATTTCGTCGAGAGTCTGCTGCAGCGATCCGTGGTACTTGGGGTCGGGATCCATCGTGCGAGCGGTGATGCCGACCGTGGCACCCTCGGCGGCCAATCGTTGCGCGATCGCCTTGCCCAATCCGCGGCTGGCGCCGGTCACCAGAGCGATTTTGCCCTCGCACACTCCTGCCATCACTCGACTCTCTTTCGTTGCGACTGAAAACGGCTTCTCCTATAGGGAGAACGTCGTTCCGCTGCCGTATCGAAGTATATGGCTCGCCGGCACTGGCTCGACAGAAAGCCGTAGTGCTGAACGCTCACTGAGTGACGCTTCCGACGCCCCTCGGACTGTGGACGATGGATCTGTTTGCCAGCACACGCATCTGAACTGGAGATTCGAACGCCGTTGGGTCCCGAAGTGCCTGTTGACGCCGTGTCAGTAAGCTGGGAATTGGCTGTCAACCTGAGATTTGCCCAAGATTTTGTATTGACTTCCTATGTTGTTCCTGATTAATGTCCAGTGACGTTACTCACAAGTAACACCACGCCCGCCCCGCATCACACACACATAAAAAGTAGGAGCTCTTTATGCCGCGTCGTTTGTTGCTCGCCGGTCTTTCGGCCACCGGCGGGTTATTGACAACCGCGTTTTTACAGGTGGCCGTGGCCGCCGCGGACACCGCCGGGGTGGACGCCTTCACCATCGGTGACTACACGTTCGACCCCATCACGGCTAGCGGAGCCGAGGGCTTTGATCCCGTGACACCCCTCGTCGGCGCACCGCCGCTGCTGGAGATCGGCGGCGGAACTCCGCTGGGCATCCTCGAAATTGCCCCGCAGAACTTCGACATATTCGACCCCACCACCGGCGCCGACCTCGGGAGCATCGGCACGGGCCAGACCGTGACGGACCTCTTCGGGCTGATCAACTCCGAATTCACCGTCATCGATTCCACCCCTGCCGATGGTGGCAGCGCTTCCGACCTGCCAGCGGTGGGATCGGTCTACGACGCGCTCAACCTTGGCAACGGATATGAGAACATCTACACCGCCATTCCGAGTGCTATCCCCGGTGGTTCCGACTCGGTCACCGACACGTTGGTGACGCCCTACGGGAACATCAACCTGGACTCGCTATTCGGCAACTTCGACGCTGCAGCCCAACTCAACCCGGGCGACGCGTTCACCGGCTTGCAGGCCGGCGACGGCGGCATCGGACCGGACGCCTTCACTATCGGCGGCTTCACCTTTGACCCCGGACCCAATGGCTTTGACACCATCCCCGCGCTCACCGCTTCTCCGCCGCTTTTGGACATCGGAGGCGGAACGCTCGAGGGCGTCTTCTTCGATTTCCAGAATCTCGACGTCTATACCGGAACTGGATCTGCCGCAACCGAAGTCGGTTCCATTAGCGCCGGTGAGAACGTGACGGACCTGTTGGGCTTCACCAATACCGAGTTGGTCGTCCAGAGCGCCACCCCGACCGGTGATGCCACCGCCGCGGACTTGCCGACGGTCGGATCGGTCTACGACGCGTTCAACTTCGGCAACGGGTATGAGAACGTTTACACCGACCTCGTGAGCGCCACCGGCGGTGCCGACACGGTCAGCGATGAGTTGGTGACGCCTTTCGGCAACATCAACCTGGACTCGCTGTTCGGCAGCGTCGACGCCGCAGCTCCATTGCAACCGGGTGACGCCTTCACGGGACTTGAGACGGCCGGCATCGGCGCTGCCCCGGATGCATTCACAATCGATGGCACCACCTTCGATCCTCAGTTGGCGGCCGGAGGCGAGGGCTTCGATCCGGTGGCCCAACTCACTGCAGCTCCACCGTTCCTACAGATCGGTGGCGGTGCGCTCAGCCTCGGCCCGGGTGCCGGTTCGTTGCCGCTTGCGGAGCAGGACTTCAACGTCTACGACGGCACCGGAGCGGGTGCTACTGAGGTTGGAAGCATCGACACCAGCGAGTCGGTGACCAACCTCTTCGGCTTGACCAACACGGAGTTCGTCGTCGACAGTGCCACCGGCACGTCCTCGGACCTTCCGACAGCCGGGTCGGTTTACGACGTCTTCAACATCGGCGACGGGATCGAGAACGTCTACACCGCGATCCCGGGAGCGACCGGTGACACCGTGACCGACACGTTGGTAACGCCGTTCGGGAGCTTCGACCTGAGCGATCTGTTCGGCGGCATCGACGCTGCCTCGGCGCTCGACCCGGGTGGCGCGTTCGGGGCCGGACTGGACGTCGCGACCGCGGCGGCCGCCGAAGGCGCGACCTCGGCACTCACCGCAATCGACCCGCTGTCCTTCCTCGGGCTGTAGGTCTGACCCGCACCACCCAAACATCCCAGGTCCCCAACGGGCCTGGGATGTTTGGTATTTAGGGACGCGCCACCCCTAACTCGGCGTATGAAAGTCCCATGGGTTACGAGGACGGCGCGGTCGAGCGCTATCTAGCCTGCCTGGCAGTGCACGACTGGGATGGCCTGGCAGCCACCCTCGACGACGACTTGATCCGCGAAGGGCCCTACCGCGACGTCGTGACAGGCAAGCAAGCGTATTGGAGGTTTCTGCGCGGCGTATTCGCCGCGTTGACCGGTTACCGATTGGACGTGCACCGGATCTCGCACATTACGGATCGGCTGTGCTACGTCGAGCTGAGCGAGACCTTCGACATCGACGGCGTTCCTAGTGAATGCTCGGAATGCCTTGTCTTCGAGAAGAATTCGTCTGGTTTGATCAACCGCGTCAGCGTCTTCATCAAGCGGCTTGCCACCTGAGCGTCAGCCGCCGTCACCACCCATGACGGCGGCTTGGGCTTGGATCATGAAGTTGACCGCCTCGTTGCGTGTCACAGACGACAGCAATTGCACGGCGGCGCGCATCATGTCGCCGACCATCAAAGTCGGCCCATTGCCGAGGTTTTCGAAAGCCTCCGTGATGACCTCCTCGACGCCGGCCGCGTCCGGCGGCGCTTCATCTTCGGAGTCCAGCTGCCCGCGGCTGTGTTCGAGGCGCCGCAGCGCAGGAGTGTTCGTCTTGCCGAGGATCAAGCCGAGCACGTCGACCCCCTTGTCGTGCAGCTCGCTCCACAGCGCCTCGGCGAACACCATGTCGAAGGCCTTGGTGGCGCCGTAGGCCACCATGTTGGGCCCACCGGCGAGGCCGGCGCCCGAACCGAACAGGACGATGCCGCCTCTGCCCCGGCCGACCATCGCCGGGGCGAAGTGGTGGCACAACTGCATCGGCACCACGCAGTTGCGGCGCACCATCGCCTCCGCCGTCTCGATCGAATTGGCCAGGAACGGCTCGAAGTTCGGGTCGGCGCCGGCGCAGTACACCAGGAAGCCCACCTCGAGATCGGCGGTCGCAGCGACTACCTGTGCCGCCGCGTCGGCAGACGCGAGATCGATTGCCAGCGTGCGGGTCTGGACACCGGTGCGCCTGGCAATCCCGGCCGCCACCTCGTCGAGCACGGGTTGTCGGCGCGCCAGCAACACAACGTTCAACCCACGCTCGGCCAATCCCTCGGCGAACGCCGCGCCCACCCCGTCCGACGCGCCCGCCACCACCGCCCACGGACCGTATTTCGTCGCGAACGTCATGCCGAATTCCCCACCTGAGCCACCCGCACCTGGGTGAATGTCCGTCGTGCCACTCGCCATCCATCATCGGCGCGAACCAGTTCGTCGTCGTAGAAGCCGGCGGCGTTCACACCGGAGTCGCCGTCGCCCATCATGATCAAAGCGTCTACGTAGGTGCGCGTTTCAGCGGTGTCGCCATGAACATCGATCACCTGGTTGGTCAACCGGTGCATGGTGTGACCGGCCATCGAGTGCGCTTGATCCATGAATTGGGTGATCGCATCGACCCCCTTGAAGGAGCCGATTTCGCCGTAGTCCAGCTCGCAGTCCTCGGTGAAGACGGTGCGGAACAGTGGCCAGTCCCGGCGGTCGATGCCGGTCGCATAACGCACCAGCACATCGGCGATTTCTTCCCTGTCCTGGCGGGCATTCGACTCACTCATTGCACGTCTCCATTCGGATGGACGATGATTCGGGCTGGGCCAGTGGACTTTCGAGCGGAGTCGAGCGCGGCGGGCACCTCGTCGAGGCCGACGACCGCGCCCACGCTGGGCAGCGGGTCGAGCCGGCCGGCCGCAATGGCATCGAGCGTGCCGTACCAGTCCTGCGGGTGTGGCCCCCCGCCGAATTGGATGGTGACCCCTTGACGGGTGGCATCAGTGATGTTCAGCGAGTCGCCGGTGTACCAGCCACCGGCGCAATAGATCCGGGTGCCGATGTCGGCGGCGTCAACGATCTTTTGGATCAGCCCCGCGGCGCCCACACATTCGAAGACGACCATTGGACCCCACATGCTGCGTTCGGCGCGCAGTGCGCGCCAGACATCGAACGGCGAGCGCTCCGCGGGGTCGACGGCGACGTGCGCGCCGAAGCTATCGCACGCGAGATCACGACGCTCAGAGTTGTAGTCCGACACGATGATCGGCTCGATCCCGCGTCCGGCAAGGGCGGCGACGGCCGACAGCCCGATCGCACCCGCGCCGATGACGACCGGTATTTCACCGGGCTCCATCCGCGCGCAGCGCACGTAGAACTCGCCGACCGCGAACGCATCGGTCAGGGCTGCGGCGTCACTGGAGACGTTCCCGTTGACGGGTTTGGCCAATGACTCAGCGACAACTACGAGTTCACCGAAGCTGCCCTGGGCCTCCGGGTGCTGGCCGATGATCCGCACGCCGCCGCCGACCACGCGGATGGGGATCGAGGTGACCCGGCTGCCCACGGGAAATAGGTCGGTGCAGTCGGTTCCGTGCCCAATGACCTCGCCGACGAACTCGTGACCGAGCACGATGTCACGGTCCGCGTCATACAGCGAGCGGCCGGTCGGGTCGTCGATCCCCATCTCCGGGTGGTCCATGAAGTGCACATCGGACGCGCAGATGGCGGTACTCAACGTCCGCAGTAGCAACTCCCCGGGACCTGGGACAGGATCGTCGATCTCTCGGACGTCGAGTCGACCGTCACGTAACACCACCGCCCGCATCCGGCACCCCTTCGTGCTTGGCCAATCTCGATTATTCGTCGAACTATTCGCCGGCGCCGACACTTCCGGCTTCGGTTTTCCGATGTGGTTCGCCGGCTCGCTCATCACCGTCGAACTGCACAAACGGCGCGAAGTTGATAGGTTGGCTAATTACTTGCTAGGCTAACTAAGTACGTCCCGACTATATAAGGAGCACGCGATGCCGCGCACCGAGAACGACACCTGGGACCTCGCGACCAGCGTTGGAGCAACAGCCACGATGGTTGCCGCGGCCCGAGCCGTCGCCACCAAAGCCGACAACCCCCTCATCAACGACCAGTATGCCGAGCCACTCGTACGAGCCGTTGGCGTGGATTTCCTCACCCGATGGGCCGCCGGTGATGTCGACATCGTCGAGGTCGACAGCGACGACTCGACCTGGAAACTGCAGCAAATGCCCGACGCTATGGCCGTCCGGACCCGCTTCTTCGACGCGTTCTTCGCCGATGCGACGCAGGCCGGCATTCGTCAGGCGGTGATCCTGGCCTCCGGTCTCGACGCCCGCGCCTACCGATTGGATTGGCCGGCCGGCATGACGGTCTTCGAGGTCGACCAGCCCGAGGTCATCGCGTTCAAGAGCCAGACGCTGTCCGACCTGGGCGCGAGCCCGACCACCGACCGTCGGACGGTGGCGATCGACCTGCGCAACGACTGGCCGGCCGCGTTGGCCCAGGCCGGTTTCGACACGAGCCGGCCGACCGCGTGGATTGCCGAGGGATTGCTCGGCTACCTGCCCCCGGAGGCGCAGGATCGCCTGCTGGACAACATTTCTGCGCTCAGCGCCGACGGCAGCCGGTTGGCCACCGAGGCTATCCCGGACGTCAGCGAGGTCGACGAGGAGAAAGTCCGCGAAATGATGCGCAAAGCCACCGACAAGTGGCGCGCACACGGCTTCGACCTCGACTTCGATGAGCTCGGCTACCAGGGCGACCGCAATGACGTTGCCGAATACATGGACGGGCTGGGCTGGCGCTCGGTCGGGCGGCCCATGAGCGAGCTGCTGGTCGAGAACGGTTTGCCGCCGGTTCCCGAGTCCAGCGACTCGGTGTCCGTGGGCGACACCATCTACTACACCTCGACCAAGTGACGCAGACACCGCAACGTCGCGGGTTCAACGACATCGTCACACGGTTCTGGGGCGTGGCGGCCCCGGCCTACAACCTGCCGTTCCTGCAGCAATGGGTCTACCGCCCGGCGCACGACGAGGTGGTCGCGCAACTGCGCGACCACCAGTCGGCGCGGGTGGCCGATATCGCCTGCGGGACAGGCATTTTGGCCGACCGCATTCAACGGGACCTGGACCTCGCCGGGGTCTACGGCGTCGACATGTCGGAGGGCATGCTCAGGCAGGCCCAATCCCGATCCAGCAAGGTCGACTGGCGGCGCGGCCCGGCCGAGCGGCTGCCGTTCGACGACGAGGCGCTGGACGCCGTCGTGACGACGTCGGCCTTCCACTTCTTCGACCAGCCGGCGGCACTGCGGGAATTTCATCGCGTGCTGGCTCCGGGTGGGCTGGTGGCCGTGTCGACGATGAGCGCCCGGCAGCAGTTCCTGCCAGGCAGTCGACTGTCCCCGGTGCACAATCCGACACCGGCCGAAATGCGTCGGTTATTCGAGGGCGCGGGGTTCACCATCGTCGAGCAGCATCGGGTACAGCGTCCGCTATGGACGCGGCCCATCGCCGACCTGTTCACGGCGGGCGTGAAGAGCTGACGCCTGCAGCGCCTCCCCTAGCGTCCACACCGCAACACCCAGCAGCACAACGTCTTTCAGCAGGAATTGGCCTGGCATCGCCGAGAGCACCGGGATCGGTCCGGCGAACCGGCCGATCACACCGGGCGTGGTGAACAAAAAACTGATCGTTCCGCAAAACAGCACGATCGCCCATGCGCTGCCGATCGCAGACAGCCGCGCCGAGACCGGACGGGTCACGATCAGAATCGCGGCGACGATCTCCATCGTCCCGAGTCCGCGCGCCACAGTGTTGACGCTGAACACGTCGTAGACCCAACTCATCAACGGGCTGTGCTCGATCAGCACCCGGCTTTCCATCTTGATGTATTTGCCGAATCCGATCCAGGCCAGAACCAGCGCAAGTCCATACCGACTGATCAACATCCCTAGTGCTGAAAGGCGAGTTGCCGTAGCCAAATCAATGCTCCATCCGAGTCACGCGCAGCGTCGTCGCTGAGATAACGCGTCACCGGTCCGTTCGGTTCACGGTTCGCTCGGACGCAAGATCGTCCCAGTGGTCGAAGTTTACGACCTCGCGCAGCGGACGCCGCCGCACTGGACCGTGCCGGCCCTTCGGCCAGCCAATCACGATGTGGCCGGCCAACATCCAGTCCGCAGGCACACCGACGGCGTCGCGCAGCAATTGTTCGCCGCCGTAAGCGCCCCAACTGGTCAGGCAGGCGCCCAGCCCTTGAGCACGGGCAGCCAGCAAGAAGTTCTGCATCGCCGGGAAAATCGAACCGCCGAGCAACAGCTCCGACGCGGTCGGAAAGTGCTTCTGCGCGAACAAGATCGACGTGAATTCTCCGGCACGGTCATGCAGATCGTAGGTCGCACGGTTGGTCCGGGCTCGACGGCTGTTGTCGTCGGCGGCGGGCCGGCTCATTCCGTAAACGGGTTCGATCACCTGCAACGCGCGGGCCGCGGCTTCGGCCACCACCGCCCGCTGTTCGGGAGAGCGCAGGACGACAAAGCGCCACGCCTGCGCATTGGCACCCGAAGGCGCCCACATCGCCGCTTGCAAACAGCGTTCCAGAGTAGCGTCATCGACCGGTTCGTCGGTGAACCTCCGGATGGTGCGCGCGGTCGACATCGCCTCCCAGATGTCCGTGGTCTCTCCCGGCATGGCTTCTCCCCGTCCCTACTGGACCGCTATCGGAGAAGAACCTACTGGGCGCAGCCCAGCGAGGGCAGCACCGAGATCACCGGCCACAAGACACTCGCCTCCGCGAGGGCCGCGAGCCGATAGTCGACGCCCGGCAGCACGTACATCTGCCGCTCGAGTTGGGCCTGAACACGCTGAACGCCATCGGGGTGGAAGAGCGACCAAGAAAGCCCGACGGCGAGGTACGCGGCGGCCATCCAGATCACCGCTTCGGCTAGTGCTCCGACCGTCATTCGCCGAGCGAGGAGCCGACGAAGCCGCGTCGTCGGCGGGTCAGGTGAGGCAGACATCGGCGAGTAACAGCGCCGGCCACAGCGCGATCGACCCCAGCAGTGAGACGGCCAGCTCCACGTTGCGAAGGCCATGCAACGCACTGGCGTGGCTGATCGTCCATCCGAGACCGATCAGCGCGTACGGACCGCCAAGGACGGCTCCGAAGCCGATCAGCTCGGCCAAACTCACGTCGACATCCAACAGCTGACGAATTCTGGCGATCATTCTCGTCCGCCTTTCAGTGCCCCGGCGGCGATGTTAATCGTCATTCCGCCGAAGGGGCGGCGTTTGACAATGTCAGGCGCGCGGCGGGCGCGGGTCGTGGGGGTCGTTCGGATCGGGGTCACCGAACCACCGCGCCGGCTCGTGCTCGCCGTAGGTGTCGTGCCAGTCCCACCATTCGTAAGGCGGGCTCTGTGGGTAGCCCTCGGGCGAGTCTTCCCAGTTCTCCTGACGACCGAGCGCAGTCAGGTCCAGGAAGCTCCAGGTGTTGCCCAGCACCTCGTCGCCGCGACCATTGATGAAGTAGGTGCGGTACACCCGGTCGCCGTCATGGATGAACGCGTTGGTCCCGTGCCAGTCGCGCACGCCGAAGTCCTCGTCGAAACTGTCGGTGATCGAGTACCACGGCATCCGCCAGCCCATTCGCTTCTTCAGTCGCGCGATGCCGGGCTGCGGTGCCCGCGAGACGAACACCAGCGTGGTGTCGCGGGCATTGAGGTGGGCCAGGTTGCCGATGTGGTCGGCGATCATCGAGCAACCACGACACCCGTGATCGGGCCAGCCGGCGATGTCGGGCCCGACGAAGGCGCGATAGACGAGCAGCTGCCGCCGGCCCTGAAACAGACCCAACAGATCGACCGTGCCGTCGGGACCGTCGAACTCGTAGTCCTCCTCGACCAGCGCCCAGGGCATCCGTCTGCGCTGCGCCGCCAGCGCGTCATGTGCGCGCATCACGTCCTTTTCCTGCGCCCGGAGCCGCTGATGTGCGGCGTCCCATTCCCGGGCTGACACGATCGGTGGAGTGTTCACTTGTCTGCCTTCCGTTTTCAGTTTTTCGCGGCCTGCGTCGACAGGCCGGCGGCGGTGAGGAGGTAGGAGCCGTGGCCGGAATCGCGGCGCGCCGCGACTTCCAATACCGATCGGCCGACTTGTTCCGGCGTGAGCGTCGGGCCACCGGCATCGATGAACGTCTCGACGTCGACGCCCTGGCGATCGGCATACGCCGCAACAGCTTTGGCGCCAAGGTCGGTGGCAGGCGTCAGCCGCGGCAACACTGACACGAATCGAACGCCGAGCCCGGCGCGTTCGGACTCGATTGCGGCGTAGTCGGCAATGAACTTGACGGCAGCCTTCGCGCCCGCATAGCCGCCGCTGAGCGGCGAGCCGTTGACCGCGGCGCCGCTGGACATGGCGATCACCGAACTGCCCGGCGCCAGCGGACGTCGCAGCGCCACACGACTCCAGTGGAAAGCCTGCGCGACATCCACGTTCCACGTTTCGCTGAAGCTTTCCCACGACTGCTCGTAGAGCGGACTCATCGTCGGGCTCGCGCCCGCGCACAGCACCAACGTCGTCGGCTGGTGCTCGTCGATGAGCCGCTGCGCCACCTGCGGGTCGGCAACATCGGCGGCCACCGCGGTGAAACGTTCACCGAGCTCGTCGATGCGTGCCGGGCGGCGGGCGACACCGACGACATGTGCGCCTGCGACGGCCAGCGCCACCGCGATGGCACGCCCGAATCCGCGGCTCGCACCGGTCACGATGGCGGTCGTGCCGACCAGCGACTCGGTCTGATTTTCAATTGCATGTTCAAGGGTCATAGTGAGTTCGATACGTCGCGATGTGCGAATTCATCGCGGTGTGACCGATGAATTCGGCCGGTCGGACGTCTCTGTATTCATCGAAGGCATTGGCCTCGGATAGGAGAAGACCTTGCCCGCCCAAGAAGAATTCATCGAACAGGCGGCGCCGTTTCGCGGTGAGTTGATTGCGCACTGCTACCGCATGCTGGGCTCGACCCACGACGCCGAGGATCTCGTCCAAGAGACCTACCTGCGCGGGTGGCGCGGCTATTCGGGATTCGAGGGCCGGGCCGCGCTGCGGACCTGGTTGTACCGGATCGCGACGACAGCCTGCCTGCGCGCGCTGGAGAACCGGGCCCGCCGGGTGCTCCCCGCCGGCCTGGGTGCCGGCTCTGATGATCCGGATGCCGACCTCGAGGGACCCGGCGGCGGTTACCACTGGCTCGAGCCGCTACCGGACCTGCTGACTCCGGAGACCGCGGTGGGTGCACGTCAGAGTGTGCGGCTGGCGGTCGCCACAGCGCTGCAAGAACTTCCGGCGCGCCAGCGCGCGGTGCTGATCCTGCGCGACGTCGTCCAATTCAGTGCCGCTGAGGTCGCCGAGCTGCTGGAAACCACGCCGGCATCGGTCAACAGCGCACTGCAGCGGGCACGCGCCCACCTCGCCGAGGTCGCCCCGAGCGAGGACGACGCGAGCGAGCCGGACGACGCCGATCGGCGCGAGCTCCTCGACCGCTACTGCGCAGCCTTTGAAAACGCCGACCTTGCGGCGCTCACCGACTTATTGCAAACCGACGTCAGACTCGAGATGCCGCCGCTGCCAACCTGGTTCACCGGGCGGCAGGCCGTGACCCGATTCCTGGCACAGCGAGCTTTTGCCGAACCCGGTGACGTGGCGCTCGTTCACACGTCCGCCAATGGGCAGCCCGCCGTCGCCGAGTACCGGCGTGCCGCGGACGGCGTGCTGCGGGCGCATTCGATCCACGTCCTCACCCCGGGGTTGACGGGCATCGCAGGAATGGTCGTCTTTCTCGACCCGGCGCTGTTCCCGGTGTTCGATCTGCCCCCGACACGCTGAATCGCTTTTGGATTACGCGCACCGATTATCTGCTTAGCTAGAACTTCGGGGGTCGACCGCGCATTAAGGAGTCAGTGTGTCTCTCCCAGCTTTCGTTTCGCGTCGTGCGGCAGTCGGCGTGATCGCCGCCGGGGCATTGTTGCCTTCCGCCGGGTACGCGGTGGCCGACCCCGCGCCACGACCACCCAACTGCTCGGCCGCGGACGTCGCCGGCGTCGCTGCCGGTGTCGCGACCGCCCTGACGACCTACCTGTACACCCACCCGGACGTCAACGGCTTCTATACCGGTCTCCAGGATCAGCCGAAGGATCAGATCGGCGGCGAGGTGCAGGACTACTTCAGCACCAACCCCCAGGAAGAAGCCGACCTCGAAAACATCCGGCAGCCGATGAAAGACATCAGGGAGCGCTGCCACTGGACGCCGTTGCTCGGACAGGGCGCCGCATGAGGTCGTGGATCGCCGCGGCAGGCGCGCTCACGGCCGTCGCGTCGAGCTGCGTCCTGCCGGTGACCGGTGTGGCGCACGCCGACGTGTGCGCCAGCGTCGGCAGGCGGGTCTCGGTGAGCGGATGCACCAACCTCGCCGAGCCTCCGCCGCCGAGCGACTACGCGCCATTGCCAGGAGACTTCCCGCCCCCTCCGCCACCGCCGCCGAACGCGAGCGTCTGCGTCGGCGTCGGTCGGCGCGTTCACGTCAGCGGCTGCACCTAACGGCAGGGGCGCATTCTTCGCTCGGCTGGACTCCGACGTAACACGTACGCTCGTCTATTAACGGGGGATGTCAGCGTTCTCCCCATTTCGTCATCAGCCAATGCCGCCCTTCAGCTCGGGTGGCACTGATCGACAAATTAGACGTTGCGAAGGGTGAGTCATGAGGGTGCCAGGTGTAATCGCCTTGGTCGGCGGTGTCGCCGATGGAGCAGCGCAAGCGCTACAGGCCGGTGTGCAGGGCGTGGCCACGGCCGCCGACGCGCTGCAGACGCTGACCACGCCAGTACTGGACACCGTGACCCACTCGGCAGCGCGCGTGCTGGGCACCAGCCGGTCGAGCAACGGCAGCGACGGGGCGTCGGCGACCGTCCGCTGGCAAAGCGGACGGCGCGTGCACCTCGACCTCGACCCGCTGCTGCCGTTTCCCCGTTGGCACGACCACGCCGTGGTGGTCGAAGGTCCGGTTAGGGCCGTTCCCGGCGTCACCAACGCCCACGTCGAGGGCTCGCTGGGCCGTTTGGTGGTCGAACTCGACGACGACGTCGACGCCGAGGTCGTGCTGGAGACCGTTCGCGAGGTGGTGAACTCTGCGGCGTCGGAACTGTCCGCCGCCGGACGCGAACCGCAGATCCGCATCGCGCCGTTCGCCGATCCCGGCAACCCGCTCGCAGTTCTGGTTCCACTCACCGCGTTGGCCTTCGACGCGGTGGCGATCGGCGCCGCGGTCACCGGCTGGGTTGTTCGACTGCCCGCCGCCCCGAAGACCACCCGGGCGGCCGCCGCGCTCTTGAAGGACCAGCCACGCGTGGTTGCGGTACTCGAGTCGCGGCTCGGACGGGTCGGCACCGATCTGGCACTCGCCGCGACCAGCGCGGCGGCCAACGGCATGACCCAGGCGGTCGGCACGCCGCTGCTGAACCTGGCCGAACGCTTCCTGCAGATCTCCGAAGCCGAGGCGCACCGGCGGCGCTGGCGCGACCGGGAGCCGCAACTGGCCTCGCCGAGCCGTCCGCAAGCCCCGGTCGTTCCGATCATCTCCTCCGCCGGTGTCGCCAGAGTTCAATCACCGCACCATAATTGGGCCGCGGCAGCCGCCGGAGAGGCATCCCACGTAGTGGTCGACGGATCGATCGACGCCGCTATCGACACCGCCAAGGGATCGATGGCCGGGCCGGTCGAGGACTACGTCGACTCGGCCGCCAACGGTTCGCTGATCGCGGCCGCGAGCGCGCTGGTCGCCGGCGGCGGGCCCGAGGACGCCGCCGGCGCGGTGCTGGCCGGGATTCCAAAGGCCGCGCACATGGGCCGGCAATCGTTCGCGGCGGTGCTGGGGCGCGGACTGGCCGACGACGGGCAGATGATCCTCGACCCCGGCGCCCTGCGCCGCCTCGACCGGGTGAAGGTCGTCGTTATCGACGGGGCCGCGCTGCGCGGTGACCATCGTGCGGTGCTGCACGCTCGCGGCGACATCCCGGGCTGGGACGACGACCGGGTTTACGAGGTCGCCGACGCGCTGCTGCACTCGGAGCAGCCGCCCGAGCCCGACCCCGACGAACTGCCGGCCAACACGGCGCGCCTGCACTGGCTGCGTCCCGAGGGGCCGTCGGCCGCCCCGGCCCAGGGTCTCGAGCACGCCGACCTCATCGTCGAAGGCGAAACGGTCGGTCACGTCCAGGTCGGTTGGGAGGTCGACCCGTTCGCCGTGCCGCTACTGCAGATCGCCAACCGCACCGGCGCCCGTGTCGTGCTGCGTCACGTGGCCGGCACCCAGGACCTGGCCGCAAGCGTTGCCGCCAGTCACCCGAGCGGCACGCCGCTGCTGAAGCTGGTCCGCGACCTGCGGGCCGACCGCGGCCCGGTGCTGCTGATCACCGCGCTGCACCGCGACTTCGCCTCCACCGACACGCTGGCCGCGTTGGCCATCGCCGACGTCGGCGTCGCGCTCGACGACCCCAAGGCGGCGACGCCGTGGAGCGCCGACATCATCACCGGCACCGACCTGGCCGCCGCGGTGCGCATCCTGTCGGCGCTGCCGGCCGCGCGCCAGGCCAGCGAGTCATCGGTCAACCTTGCCAAGGGCGGTACCACCCTGGCCGGTCTGCTGCTGGTCACGGGCAACCCGCAGGGGCCCACCAATCCAATAGCGATCCGGCGCTGGCTCAACCCGGTCAACGCCGCGGCGGCCAGCGCGCTGGTGTCGGGGGCGTTCGCGGCGACCCGGGTGCTGCGTCAACCCGACCCCACCCCGCAACCGCTGACCGCATGGCACGCCCTCGACCCGGAGATCGTCTACGCCCGGCTCGCCGGGCGGACCCGGCCGCTGACCATCGAGCCCGGAATGGCCGGCTGGCGACGCGTGCTCACCGATCTGTCCGACAGCCCGATGGTGTCGCCGCTACGCGGGCCTGCGCGCCGAGCGGGCCGGCTGCTGTCGGCGACACGCGCCGAGCTGTCCGATCCGCTCACCCCGATCCTGGCCGTGGGCGCCGCCGCCTCGGCGATCTTGGGTAGCAACGTCGACGCGGTGCTGGTCGGCGGCGTCATGGCGGTAAACGCGTTGATCGGCGGATCGCAGCGGCTGCGGGCCGAAGCAGCGGCGGCTGAACTCTTCGCCGAGCAGGAGCAGTTCGCCCGCCGCGTGGTCATCCCGACGGTCGCGACGACGCGACGCCGGCTCGAGGCCGCCCGCGGCGCCGAACGCCTGGTCACCGTCAACGCGACCGCACTGCGACCCGGCGATGTCATCGACTTGGCCGCTCCTGACGTGGTGCCCGCCGACGCCCGCCTACTGGTGGCCGAGGACCTCGAGGTCGACGAGTCGCTGCTGACTGGTGAATCGCTGCCGGTCGACAAACAGGTCGATCCGGTCGCGGCGGCCGACACCGAGCGGGCCAGCATGCTGTTCGAGGGCAGCACGATCGTCGCCGGACACGCCCGGGCGATTGTGGTAGCGACCGGTGTGGGCACCGCCGCGCACCGGGCGATCTCCGCGGTCATCGACGTCGAATCGTCGGCCGGCGTGCAGGCCCGGCTGCGTGAACTGACCGCCAAGGTGTTGCCGCTCACCCTGGCCGGCGGCGCCGCGGTGTCGGGTCTGGCGCTGCTGCGGCGGGCTACGCTGCGGCAGGCGGTGGCCGACGGCGTCGCGATCGCCGTCGCCGCCGTACCGGAGGGCTTGCCGTTGGTGGCGACGCTGTCGCAGTTGGCCGCCGCGCAGCGGCTGTCGACGCGCGGCGTGCTGGTCCGCGCTCCCCGGACCATCGAGGCGCTGGGCCGCGTCGACACCGTGTGCTTCGACAAGACCGGCACGCTCACCGAGAACCGTCTGCGCATGGTCCTGGCTGTGCCCGCAACGACCAGCCCGCAGGGAGCGTTTCCCGGTGTCGCCGATCCGGAGGCAACCAGGGTCCTGCGGGCGGCCGCGCGCGCGTCGTCGCAACCGCACGAGGCACAGGGTCACGCGCACGCCACCGACGAGGCGATCCTGAAGGCCGCGGAATCATATGCCGGCAGCAGCGACCCGGAATGGGATCTGCTGGCCGAGGTCCCGTTCGAGTCCAGCCGCGGCTTCGCGGCCTCGATCGGCACCCTGGACGGCGATCCCGAGCAGACCGTGCTGATGCTCAAGGGCGCCCCCGAGGTCGTTCTGCCGCGCTGCGCGTTCGCCGACTCGCAGGCCGACCTCAACCATGCGGAGTCGCTGGTGCACAACCTTGCCGAGCAGGGCCTGCGGGTGCTGGCCGTGGCGAAGCGCAGCTGGGACCGCGCGACTGACGACGAGAGCACCGACGCCGACACGGTCGACGCGGTCGCCCAGGATCTGGAATTGATCGGCTACGTCGGGCTGGCCGACACCGCCCGCCGGTCGGCGCGCCCACTGATCGAAGCGCTGGTCGACGCCGACCGCGACGTCGTGCTGATCACCGGTGACCACCCGGTGACCGCCCGCGCGATCGCCCGCCAGCTCGGCTTGCCGGCTGACGCGCGGGTGGTCATCGGCGCCGAACTCAACGGGCTCGACGAGGACGCCGCGGCCAAACTCGTCGCCGACGCGCAGGTCTTCGCCCGGGTCAGCCCAGAGCAGAAGGTGCAGATCGTCGCGGCGCTGCAGCGCAGCGGACGCGTGACCGCGATGGTCGGCGACGGCGCCAACGACGCCGCCGCGATCCGGATGGCCGACGTGGGTATCGGGGTGAGCGGCCGTGGGTCGTCGGCCGCTCGCGGCGCCGCGGACATCGTGCTGACCGACGACGACCTGACCGTCTTGCTCGACACGCTGGTCGAAGGCCGCGGCATGTGGGCCGGGGTACGCGACGCGGTGACGATTCTGGTCGGCGGCAACGTGGGTGAGGTGCTGTTCACCATCATCGGCACCGCCCTGGGCAATGGGCGTGCGCCGATCGGGACCCGGCAGCTGTTGCTGGTCAACCTGCTGACCGACATGTTTCCGGCGCTCGCGGTCGCCGTCACCCCGCAATTCGAGGAGCCCGACGCCGATGAATACGACACCGAAGAAGAGGCGCTCGAAGCCCGGCGCGCCTATCAGCGGTCGGTGCTGACCGGGCCGACGCCGTCGCTGGACATTCCGCTGATGCGTCAGATCATCACCCGCGGCGCCGTCACGGCCGTCGGCGCCACGTCGGCCTGGGCGATCGGACGTTGGACGCCGGGCACCGAAAGACGCACCGCCACAATGGGATTGACCGCCCTGGTGTCGACGCAGCTGGCGCAGACGCTGCTCACCCGCCGGCACAGCCCGCTGGTGGTGGCGACGGCGCTGGGCAGTTCGGCGGTCCTGATTGCCATTGTGCAGACGCCGGGCGTAAGCCACTTCTTCGGCTGCACCCCGCTCGGGCCGGTCGCGTGGACGGGCGTCGCGGGAGCGACCGCGGGGGCAACGGTCCTGTCGGTGCTCGCACCCAACTTCCTGGCGAAAACCGCTGGGATGGTCCAGCCCGAACTAGCGGAGGCCACGGCCGACGCCTGATCCGGCAGCGAATTCGCGTTTTGTCCAGACAGCGCTGGGCACTCCCAGCAAGATCAACCCATGGCGATCGCAAGCGCGGCGCAGCCAGGCGCGGCGGGTCGTCACAAATCAACACAGAGGTGTGTTGCTGCGAGTAGAGGGAATGTTGATGGCCGAGAAGAGTGCTAGCCCCAACCGAGCGTCCAACCTGGCGCAGCTGTTTCTGCAGCGCGTCGAGAAGTCGGGCGACCACGAGGCGTTCCGCTTCCCCCAGAACGGCGACTGGACGTCGGTCACCTGGAAGCAGGCCGCCGAGCGGGTCGAGGCGCTGGCGGCGGGGCTGCTGTCGCTCGGCATCGAGCCCGAGGACCGCGTTGGCATCGCTTCAGCCACCCGGCTGGAGTGGATCCTTGCCGATCTGGCGATCCTGTGCGCTGGTGCGGCGACGACCACCGTCTATCCCAGTACCAACGCCGAAGACACGGCGTACATCCTGGCCGACTCCGAGCTCCAAGATCGTCTTCGCCGAAGACGACACCCAGCTCGAAAAGCTGACCGAGCAACGCGGCGAGCTGTCGAACCTGACCAAGGTCGTCCTGATCGAGGGAACCTCCGACGACGACTGGGTGATGACCCTGGATGACCTGGCTGACCAGGGCGCGAAATACCTTGCCGAGCATGCTGATTGCGTTAGGAAAGTCGCCGACGAGATCCCACCCGACCAGCTTGCGACGTTGATCTACACCTCGGGAACCACCGGCAAGCCGAAAGGTGTACGGCTGCCGCACAAGTCGTGGGTTTACACCGGCAACGTGATTTCCGGCATGGGCTTGCTCGACGAGAACGACCTGCAGCTGCTGTGGCTGCCATTGGCTCACGCCTTCGGCAAGGTGCTGATCGCTGCCCAGGTGGCGTGCGGCTTCTCCACCGCGATCGACGGTCGCGTCGACAAGATCGTGGAGAACTGCGGGATCGTCAAGCCGACGTTCATGGGCGCCGCGCCACGCATCTTCGAGAAGGCCTACAACAAGATCATCACCAGCAGCAGAAGGGTGCCAAGGCGGTCCTGTTCGGGTGGGCGTTCGCAGTGGGCAAAGAAGTCGCCCGCCGACGCCGCGAGGGCAAGTTCGTCTGGCCGCATCTGGTGTTGCAGCAGAAGCTGTTCGACGGGCTGGTGTTCGCCAAGATCCGCGACGTGTTCGGCGGCCGCATCCGGTTCTTCATCTCCGGTTCGGCGCCGCTCAACCGCGACGTCGCAGAGTGGTTCGAGGCGGCCGGGGTGCTGGTCCTGGAGGGCTACGGGCTCACCGAGTCGTCCGGCGCGGGCTTCATCAACCGGCCGGACAACTACAAGCTCGGCACCGTCGGCCTGCCGTTCGAAGGCACCGAGGTCCGCATCAGCGACGCCGGTGAGGTGCAGTTCCGCAGCGACTGCGTGATGGCCGGTTACCACCACCTCGACGACGCCACCGCGGACACGCTCAAGGACGGCTGGCTCTCGACCGGCGATCAGGGCAAGCTCGACGACGACGGCTTCCTGTCCATCACCGGCCGGATCAAGGAACTGTTCAAGCTGTCCAACGGCAAGTATGTGGCGCCGCCGGCGATCGAGGCGAAATTCGCGACGCTGTGCCCGTACGCCAGCCAGTTCATGGTGTTCGGCGAGGGTAAGAACTTCGCCGCCGCGCTGGTCACGCTCGACGAGGATTCCATCGGCGGGTGGGCGAAAGACAATGGGCTGGACGGCAAGTCGTACGAAGAGCTGACGAAATCCGATGCCGTGCACGACATGATCGAAGATCACGTGAAGAAGCTCAACGCCAGCCTGAATCGATGGGAAACGATCAAGAAGTGGGCTGTGCTCGACCATGACCTGTCCGTCGACGGTGGCCAGTTGACGCCGTCGCTGAAGGTGAAGCGCGGTGTGGTCGCGGAGCAGAACAAGGAGACCCTGGATGGCTTTTACTCCTGAGCCCCTCGCCGCGCAGTCGGCGGAGCTCCCCGACGCCGCCAACGCGGCACCCCCGGGACACCTGCTCCGTACCCTCGAGTGGCGTACCGGCCTGGAGTACGCGTCCGCGCGACTGGCCATGCGACGCATCGCGGGCTGGGGACGTGGTGACGGGCATCCGGTGCTGGTGTTGCCAGGTTTCCTGGCCGGTCCGTTCTCGACCGACCTGCTGCGTAATGTGCTGCGGCAGTGGGACTATCGCGTGTACGACTGGGGCTTGGGCACCAACGTGGGCTTCCGCGCCAGCATGAAGGAATCGCTCCCCGCGCGCCTGCATCACATTCGTGAGCGAAACGACGGGCGTCGGGTCAGCCTCATCGGCTGGAGCGCCGGCGGGATCTACGCGCGCGAGCTGGCTCGCGAACTTCCCGACGACGTCCGCTCGGTGATCACCTTGGGCTCGCCGTTTCGCGGCAACCATCAGGCCAGCACGGCGTGGCGGGTGTGGCGGTTGATCAACCGGGGCGCCGACGCTACCGAGTCGGTCTCCGAGCGGGCTCTCGAGCGGCGCGCGCGACCACTGCCGGTGCCGACCACGTGTATCTACAGCAAGTCCGACGGCATCGTGGCCTGGCAGTGCTGCACGAGCGTGCCCGCCCCGCAGACCGAGAACGTCGAGGTGCGCAGCAGCCACTTGGGTTACGGGCACAACGTGCAGACGTTGTCGGTGATCGCCGACCGGCTCGCTCAACCCGAGGGTGGCTGGCAGCCGTACCGGCGCTGACCCGCCGGTGAACTGCGCGCTAAAACCGTTCTTGGTGAAGCGGATTGGCGGGACGTCGATTGCCCAGGCAATCCGCCTTGCGCCATGATCGAAGGCATGGCCGACGTCGACTTCTCCCTACTGGACGTGCCGCGAACGCAACCGGTAGACGACCCGGAGGCTTACCTGCGCGCCGCCATCGCCTGGCACTTCGGCGAACAGACCGGAAGTGTGTTTTGGCTGCGGGCGGCCCGAACGCTGGACTTCGATCCGCTCACCGATGTCAACAGCTTTGCGGATCTACGGCTGTTCCCGAACCTGCTGAGCGAGTTGCGCACGGAGCCGGTCGGCGATCTGATCCCACGCGGTTACGGTTCACCGGCGCCGGTACCGCAGATCTTCGAGTCCGGTGGAACGACGGGTGCGCCCAAAAGAACCGTGCAGCTTCCTGATTGGTGCGCACAGGTCGTTGAGTGGCAGACCGAGGATTTTGTCGCCGGCGGGTTTCTGCGCGGTCAGGACTTCCTGTGCATGATGCCGAACGGGCCGCACGGCGTGGGCTTTTTCTCCCGCCTGGTCTCGGAGCGACTCGGATCGGTGTTCCACGGCATCGACTTGGACCCGCGCTGGGTCAAGAAACTCGTGGCCCGCAACGCCATCTCCGAAATGGACGGCTACGTCGACCATCTCGTTGAGCAAGCCGTGCACGTGCTGACGACCCAGCGGGTGGCGAACCTGCACACGACGCCGCCACTGCTGGAAGCGATGGCCCGCACCGACGACGTGGTCAACCTGCTGAACAAGAAGATCGGCTTCATTCTGCTCAGCGGTGCGCACGTCGACATCGACACCCTCGACCTGCTCGGCGGCATCTTCCCCGATACCACGATCACGATGGCGTTCGGCAGCACGATGATCCTGTCACAGGCCATTACCCGCCGCATTGATGGCGACGGACCGTTCGTGTTCCACCCGCGCAGCCCGTACGCGACGTTCTGGGTGGTCGACCCGGACACCGGTGAGCAGGTGGCCTACGGGGAACGCGGCCAGGTGATCATGAACCACCTCAGCAGGGGCATGTTCTTGCCGAACAACCTGGAGCGCGACAGCGCCATCCGGCTACCGGGACTCGACGGGCAGGTCGGCGATTCGGTCAGCGAGGTGCGACCCGTCGCCACGTTCGAAGGCGAACCGGTGATAGAAGGTGTGTACTGAAATGTCCTCCGATACAACCGATCTGATCGCGGTCGACGCACTCGGCCCCGACGGCGAGTACCGCATCCGCAACCGCGAGCCCGTCACGTCCATCGACGGCGTGGTCGTCGCGGAGCTCACTCTGGCGCCTTCGCTGTATGTTTCGCGCGCGATCATGGCCCAGCGCGCGGTGCGTCCGCTGCCGGCCCATGAGCGAGAGGCCGCGCTGGCCAAGGCCGCCGACGTGTTCGCCAACGGCGTGATCGCCGGACTCGACTTCGATGCCTATACCGTTGCGACCAGTCGCATTTCCGGGGTGCCGATATCGGTGACCCGCGCCGGGGCGCGCGCCGTCGCCGACGGAGTCGCATCCGCCTTCGCCGCGGTACAGCCGGCCCAGCCATCTGGTGCCGTGCTGGACTGGCGCGACACCCGCACCGGCGGCGCTGTCTGGGCCCGCCGTGGTGACGTGTTCGCCGTGCTCGCCGCGGGCAACGGGCCGGGCGTGCACGGGCTGTGGCCGCAGGCGCTGGCGCTGGGCTACCGCGTCGCGGTTCGCCCGTCGCGCCGCGAGCCGCTGACCGCTCACCGACTCATCCTGGCGTTGCGGCAGGCGGGTTTTCGGCCACATGACGCGGTCTACCTGCCCACCGACCATCGCGGCGCCGATGAATTGGTCCGCTCGGCGGATGTGGCCATGGTCTACGGCGGCCAGGACGTCGTCGAGAAGTACGCCGGCAACCCGACCGTGTTCGTCAACGGGCCGGGCCGGGCGAAGATCCTGATCACCGCCGACCACGACTGGCGCGACCACCTCGACGTGATCATCGACTCGATCACCGACCTCGGCGGATTGGCCTGCGTCAACGCCACAGCCGTGCTCTACGAAGGCGACCCCAGGCCGCTGGCCGAGGCGATCGCCGAACGGTTGTCGACGATCGACCACGAGGTGCTGCCCATTCAGACCCTGAACGACGCAACGACTTTGGCGAACCACCTGGCCACCGTGGCCGCCGGGAGCACCGCGCTACTGGGCGCCGATCAGGTGGTCGCCCCACTCGGCGATGGCCACGCCGCGCTACGGCCGGCCGTACATCTTCTCGCCAAGCCCGACGTGGCCGCGCTGAATGTCGAGTTGCCGTTTCCCTGCGTCTGGGTCGCGCCGTGGTCGCGCGCTGACGGCCTTGCGCCGCTACGGCATTCGCTGGTGATCAGCGCGATCACCGACGACCACGACCTGATCGACGACCTGCTGGCCGAGCCGACCATCGCCAACGTGTACGGCGGCCGGTATCCGACTTACCACACGGCACCGGAGATCCCGCACGACGGATTCCTGGCGGATTTCCTGATGCGCAACAAGGGTTTTGCCCGCGACTAGCGACAGCCTTCCGCCGCGTGTGCAGGTTATGTGCGCGAAAGCATCGTGTGAGCAACCATAGGCTGCACAGTCGGCACGCGCATCGACTCTAGTCGGCGTCCCCCAGCATCTTTTCGTTGAAGACAGGGTAGATCTCGTCGTATGCGCCGTCCCGCTCGGCGTACCGAAACCCTTTGGCGCGCTCCACCACAATCTCGTCGGCGTCGGGCTTGGCCTGCAGCAGCGTCATTACCTCGGCGATGAATTCGTCGAGCGGCATTGCCCGCGGGTCGACTCCACGCCGGCCCTGTAGCGCCGTCTGCACCCGCGGCGGAATGATCTCGATGACCTGTACGTCGCTGTCGCGCAACTGAAACCGCAGCGACTGGGTGTAGGAGTGCAGCGCGGCTTTGCTGGCGCAGTAGGTCGGTGTCAACGCGCTGGGCATGAAGGCCAGCGCGGAGGTGACGTTGATGATGGTGGCGCGCGGCTTGCCGAGCAAGGCGTGTTTCAGCGCCGACGTCAATCGAATCGGGCCGAGCAGGTTGATGTTGATGGCCTGCTCCGCGCGGCCGGGACCTCCGATGGTGAGGTTCTCGACGCGCTGGATCCCCGCGTTGTTGATCAGAACGTTGACGTCCGAGTGGTGGTCTTTGAGCTCGATGGCGAACCGTCTGATGTCGGCGGGGTCACCCTGGTCCAGCGAGAGGTACTGCATGCCCGGGTTGGCCTGCGCGACCTCCTTGAGCGCATCCATGCGGCGGCCGGCGATGACGACGTCGTTGCCCAGCCGGTGAAACGCTTCGGCCAGGCCCCGGCCGATCCCGGTTCCGCCGCCGGTGACCAGAACGGTATTACCCGTCAACTGCATGCGTTGTTCCTCTCGTCGCGTTCTGCTACCTGCATCCTCGCGTCAGCGCGGCCGGGATGTAAGCACTCCCGCCGAAGACACCCCAAACGTGTCGGTTTCCTGATCTAGCCTGTAGCGGTGGCGCAGTTTCCGCGGACTCGCTACGCCAGCTGCAGCGAGGTCGACATCGCCTATCAGACACTGGGCGATGGGCCGACCGACGTGCTGGTGCTGCCGGGCCCATCCATTCCGATCGACACGATCGACGCCGAGCCGTCGATGTACCGCTTTCACCGGCGGTTGGCCTCCTTCTGCCGGGTGATTCGACTCGACCAGCGCGGGGTCGGCATGTCGTCGCGGGTCTCGCGGGACGTCATCGGTCCGAAGTTCTGGGCAAAAGACGCCATCGCGGTGATGGACGCGGCCGGGTGCGAGCGAGCGACAATCTTCGCCCCCGGGTTCGCCTCGATGACCGGTCTCATTCTCGCGGCCGACTATCCCGATCGCGTGAGCAACCTGGTGATCGTCAACGGCGCGGCCCGGACGCTGCGCGCCGACGACTACCCGATGGGTTTCGAGATCGTCGAGGAAGACCCCTACACGACGGTGGCGATGGAACCGGACGCCGTCGACCAGGGTTTCGACATGCTCGGTTTCATCGCGCCCAGCATGGTCGACGATCATGCATTCCGCGCGTGGTGGGACATGGCCGGCAATCGGGCCGCCTCACCGAGCATGGCCCGCGCCATCATCTTGACCGTCCGGCATTGCGATGTGCGCGACACCCTGGAACGGATCAGCGCGCCGACGCTGGTGCTGCATCGCGAAGACTCGGAATTTTGCCCGGTCGACAACGGCCGGTACATCGCCGAGCGCATCTCCGGCGCGCGGCTCGTCGAACTACCAGGAGCGGACGCGCTGTACTGGGTTGGCGACACCGCGCCGATGCTCGACGAAATCGAGGAGTTTGTCACCGGCGTGCGGGGCAGCTTCGGCGCCGACCGGGTGCTCACCACGATCATGTTCACCGACATCGTGGGGTCGACCGAACGGGCTGCGCTGCTCGGTGACGGCCGGTGGCGCAACCTACTGGACAACCACGACACGATGGTGCGTCATGAGCTCGAACGGTTTGGCGGATTCGAAGTGAACACCGCCGGCGACGGATTCGTCGCGTCGTTTCCCAGCCCGAGCGCCGCGATCGCCTGCGCCGATTCGCTGATCGACGCAATTCGGGTGCTGGGCATCGAGATTCGGGTGGGCATCCATGCCGGAGAGGTCGAAGTACGCGGTGACGATGTCGCCGGCATGGCTGTGCACATCGGCGCACGGGTCGCTGCGCTAGCCGGGCCCGGCGAAGTGCTGGTGTCGTCGACGGTTCGCGACATCGTCACCGGTTCGCGCTATCGGTTCGCCGACCGCGGCGACCACGACCTCAAGGGCGTGCCGGGCCAGTGGCGGCTGTGCGCGCTCGAGCGTGCGCACGCGCGCGTCACGCAGTAGCGCGAAAAGCAGTGCTGCGTAACCAGTTGTGGACCGGAACTGCATGGGAGAAGACGCCGATACCCATCCCCATGATCGGCCAGACCGGCCAGAAATACCACGCGCCCGCGGTCACCGCGACGGCCAGCCAGATGCCGATCATCAGCAGTGACGCCGCCAGGTACGCGGCGAGGTGAATTCGCACGCCGCGGCGCGCAGCCGCGGCCTTGTCCGCGCGACGTTGGGGGTCGTCGCGCGCGATGCGGCCAACAGGAAGGTCGCCAAGAACCTCGGTCAACGCGCCGGCTGTCTGCGCGGCGACAGTCTGACTGAGGCGGGTCTCGTAATCCGACAATGACAGATATCCCTGAGCGAACGCTTGACCTAGGCGTGCGACGACCCTCTCGCGCTGCTGGTCGCCGACCCGGACGCTCGGATCCGCCTTGAACAAGCGCTGCGGCCGTGCCGCTGCGACTGCACAACTGTCGTTCATCGTGCTCTCCTTTCGACCAATCGTTTGACACTGTCAAACTGATCTTTACAACCATGTCAGAACTATTTGACACTGTCAAGAGGAATGGCCGAGAATTGCGGGATGGCACCTGCTGCTCGCCCGGACGTCCGTGAAGCTCTGCTCGCTGCTGCACGCGCAGAACTCCTTGAACATGGTCGCGCCGCGATCAGCCTGCGCGCCGTCGCCCGACGCGCGGGGCTGTCACATGCCTCGCCCAAATACCATTTCGGAGATCGGTCCGGTTTGCTCACCGCAATCGCGACGGAGGGGTTTGATGCGCTCGCTTCCCGCCTTTCCGACGTCCACGAATCAGATGCTCGCCGCCAACTCGCCGTACTGGGCGCCGCGTACATCGACTTCGGCCTCTCTCATCCGGCTCTCTTCGAGTTGATGTTCGCACCGAGCGAATTGCACACCGACGATTCGGACCTTGTTGCGGCACAGCAGCAGGCGATCGGCTCCTTGACCGCCGCGGTAGGGCAGTTGGCGGGAGCCGACGCAACGCCAACCGACGCCCCCTCAAAGCTGGCACTTATCAGTTGGGCACTGGTGCACGGCCTGGTGGTACTGACCCGTGACGGCGCACTGCAGGCTGCGGACGCGTCCCCGAACACCGACTCCGCCGCGCTCGCACACACGCTGGCCGACCTGTTCACCCACTATGTCGGCGCCCAACTAGCGAACGGCGAGATCAGCGACGACCGGATACCACTACACATTGACTCCTCCCCGCAACTGCGATCGTCGGCGGCGGCAGACTCACAGCGAGGTCACAAGGCGCCCGGTTAGGCTCGAAGTATGCCACCGCGGTTGAATTTGTTCACTAATCGCCAGCGCGCCAACTCATTTGGTGGTGCCGCCGAGAACTACGACGCGTATCGGCCCCGCTACCCGGACCGGTTGATCGACGACGTGTTAGCACCAAATGCGCACCGCGTGCTCGAGGGTGGCGCCGGAACCGGGATCGCCTCCATGCAGATGATCGAGCGGGGCGCCGACCTACTTGCCGTCGAGCCCGATGCGCGAATGGCCACCGTCGCGCAAGCCAAGGGGATCCCCGTCGAACTCGCAACGTTCGAGGATTGGGACCCGGCGGGCCGCACGTTCGACCTGGTGGTGTTCGCCGCGTCGTTTCACTGGGTCGATCCGGCGGTGGCGCTGCCAAAAATCCGCACGATCCTCAATGACGGCGGCAAGCTGGTGCTGATCTGGAACCGGTTGCGGCCCGATAACCCGACTCGCGCCGAGTTCGAGGATATCTATCGGGACTACATGGACGTCGAAACCCGCAGTGGCGACGGCAGTCCCGGTGAGGTCGTCGACATGATCACCGCCTACGGGTTCACGGTGACCAAGCGGGAATACCCGCACAACCTGCACTACTCCGCCCGGCAATGGGTAAACATCGCATTCACCTTCTCCAATCAGCTGCTGATCCCCGAGGACAAGGTGACCGAGCTGAGGGCGCGGCTCATCGAACGAATCGGCTCGTCAGGCGTATCGGTGGGCGGCGACGCCGTCGCGATCTTTGCCACACCGGCCTAGCTATACGGAAAGTGTTGTCCCGGTTTCCTTTTCACCGAATTCGAACACCTTTTCCGCCGTCTCGTAGTCGGTCGCCAGCGCTGACCGCCCGATCAGCACCGGGCCGCCCTTCAGTCCGAGCCGACCGTCGACACCCACGTAACTGCCCGGCGGGATGGGCTCGCTGATGCAGTACAGCGTCGGAGCCGCGCCTTCCTCGATGTCATTGCCGAACTGATTCGCCAACGCCGTGACCACCCGGTGAAAGCCCGCCATCACGGGCTTGTCCGACACCTGAGAAAGGTTCGACGACACCCAACCCGGGTGAGTGAGCTGAGCGGTCACCGGCGATTTCGCCTCGCGCAGCCGTCGGTCGAGTTCGAGTCCCCAGAGCATCACCGCGAGCTTCGATCGCGCGTACGCCGGATAGGCGGCCCACTTGTGCGAGCGCAGGTGCATGTCGTCCAGGCGCAGCTTCGCCGACCGATGGGCGTCCGACCCGACGTTGATGATCTGCGAGCGCACCCGGTGCAGCAGCAGATTGGTCAGCGCGAATGGGCCCAAAAAGTTTGTGCCGATGGTCATTTCGAAGCCGTCGACGGTGTCGGTGCGATGCTGGACGACCACTCCGGCGTTGTTGATCAAGATGTCGACGTCGCCGTCGAACTGGTCGGGAAACGCCCGCACCGACGCGAGGTCGGCGAGATCGAGCTTGGCGATCGAGGTCGCGCCACCGATCTCGGCGGCCCGCTGAGCGCCCAACTGCGTATTGCGGACGGCCAGGATCACGTGCGCACCCGCGCGGGCCAGCAGGCGTGCGGTGCCGAGCCCGACCCCGTTGGTTGCCCCGGTCACGATGATGCGTTTGCCAGAAAGGTTGCCGAGTCGGCTCGCCGACCACGCTGTAGTCACCTCACGACCCTAGCCAGTGGGTTCGCGGCAAGCGCGGCTGACCGTCAGACCGGCGGCGGGACTTCGCGCACGCCGCCGTACATTCCGCGACGCACGACCAGCGGCATGACGACGCGCTCGACGGGCCAGGACGGTATGCGGAACGCCTGACCGGTGGGTAGGAAGACTTCCAACCCGTCGGGCTGGATACCCAGGACCGAGCCCCAGCGTCGCCCAGGCGCCCGGTAGCTGCGCAGCCGCCGACCGGTCAGCTCGGCGTGGACATTTCGCGCGACCAGGGCGTCGCCGCGGTTGCGTGCCGAGCTTCGCAACGGGTCGGTGGCCGCGACATCGCCCGCCGCGAACACCGTCGGATGTTCGGGTGCCCGCAGTTCGGGGGTGACGCGGACGAACCCCCCTCCGTCGAGCAGCTCACTTGGCAACCAGTCGGTGTTGGGTCGCACGCGTCCGATCGCCCAGAGCACTGCGTCGGCCGACGCCGTAGGCTGCCCGGTGCTCCAGTCGACGCCGTCACTGGTGATCTGATCGCCCGCGAAGCCATTGACCAGCGCTGCGCGGTGGCCCGGGTGCAGGCCGACCCCGAGACCGGTCAGGCGGCGGCTGATCCGCTGCCAGATCCGCGGGTGGTAGTCGCCCAGCGCCCGATCGCCGGGAAAGTACAGGTCTACTTTCTTGTCCGGCCAAGTGGTCGCCAGGTTCACGGCGCTGGTGACAGCGGCCGCCCCGCCACCGACCACAATCACCGACGCGGCGCCGGCCAGTCGCTGGTGGTCGGCACGCAGATCGGCACCGATTTCGGCGGCGGACTGCAGGGTCGGGCGGCGCCAAAAACCGTTGGTGACACCGGTCGAGATGACCAGCGTGTCGTATCCCTCGACGAATGGTGTGCCATCACCGCCGCGGCCTGACACGGTCCGCTCCGCCAGATCCACACCGGTGAGGGCGCCTTGAATGATCCGGACTCGGTCCAGCCGACGGAACCGGTCGAAGGAGATCCAGTAGTCGCGGGCCCAGTCACGCGGGCGGGCCAACCGGACTCCGAGTTCCTGGCCGCTGACCAGACCCGGTTTAACCGAGATGCCGACGACGTCGAAGTGCTTGGCGAGCCGCATCGCCGCCAGAATGCCCACATCACCAAGGCCCGCGACGACGACGCGTTTGCGGCTCATGCCGGAAAACTGTAACAGGTTCTAGTTATCGTCTCGGCGATGTTGTCAGCCGATTTGCCAGGGGTTGGGAGTAGTCCGCCCGCAGCCGCTACGCGAGTCAACAATGTGCATACGTGCACCTCATTTTTGAGGAAAATATTTCCGCCGGCGCAATGGGCGCGAAGCCGCCGATATCCGGAACGGGCTGGCTACACTTCGGCGTGTGATGACGCCGACGACCCCCTGGGGGAACGAACGCGGGCAATTATCTCAACGGCTCCGGGTCGGTAGCCATCTCGCCGGACGCCGGCAAGCCCGGCGCCTCAGTCGCCGCTTCGCGCGCGTCGGCGTGAGCACATCGCCCGACCGTCTGCGGCAGATGCTGGCCGGCTCGCCGGTCGCCTCCGCCGAGGTCGCGGATTTCCATTTCGCGTTGATCGCGACTCAGTATCGGCGGGACCAGCTCAGGGCGCGGGTCCGGCGAATGAAGCGGCGTGGGGCGCGCTCGCTGCTCTTCGTCGGCATGGTCCTGGTCACGCTCAACTTCTTGTTCTGCATGGCCTGGGCGCTGTTCAATCTGACGCTCGAGTCCTCGCCGCTCTGATCTCAACCGTCGAATGTCGCGGCGGCGAGTTGCAGAATCTCGTCGCGGTCCGCGGCCAACAGGAAGCCGGACTGAATCGCCGAATCGAGTGCCGCGGTGAAACGTCGTAGATAGTCCTCGACTCCGTTCGGGTAAAGCTGCCGCACGGTCGCCGCATCGAATGGCTCTCCGGAGCCGAAGATCGATGCCATCGTGCTCTGTTCGCCGCCGTCTCCGGATGTCCGAGCGATCGGCGCGTCGACCCACGGCGTCCTGACACCGCCACGCGCCAGCCCGAATTCGTCGCGAGCGATGTGCTCGTCGGTCATGTCGATGGAACTGCCACTGGGCGCCGGACGGCCCTCGCTCACCCAGTGGTGGAGTTGTGACAACGCCGCCTGCAGGACGTAATGGTGTTGCGGCGCAAAGTTGATGCAGTGGTCCAGCTCCTGGCCCATCAGCATGTTCGTCGGCGCGTACGCCGCGATGATGTCCGCGAACGCCGCCGCCCCGTTGTCGATCGGCGCCACCTGGATGGTGTAGTTGTCGGCGTGGGCTGTTCCGGCGATCTCCCACACTCGAAGTCGTTCGTTATCAGGCTGTCTCGCGCTGTGATAGCCGAGCCGACGGCCGCTGACCAAGTCCGTCTCGGTGATGATCGTGACCAGCGGCACCCGCAGATCGGCGCGAAACGCGACCGCCTTCGACGAGTCGCCCTCCAGCACGTCGAAGATCGAACCGCCGTCCAACGGAGCGGCGGGCCCGAAACGCGAATGCACCAGGAAACCGTCGAAAACCCGCGCAAGCGGATCGATGGCGTTGATATACGTCGTCAAAAACAGTGCCGACTGCGACTCACCGAGTGCGATGACATGCTCGGCGCGCAGCCCTCGCAGGATGTCGGTGCTTCTCGCCAGTCGCCCGGCGTGGGAGAAGATGTCATACGCGTGCGCGTCGCCGGGGTGATGCAACGACGAATACCGTTGCGAGTTCTGATTTTTCAACGACATGTCGATACCCATGAGGTTGTCGCCGCCTTCGACGCCCACGCGCTGCGCCGACACCGCGACGTAGGCGTAACCGGCACGCACCATCTCGCGGTGCGCCATCATCCAGACGGCGGGCGCGTCGATGCCGCCGCTGACATTGAGCCACTCGACGAGCACGGTTCCGTTGAATCGGTCGGTCTCCGAGGGGTGAGCACCACGATCCGGGTGGTGTAGTCCGCGGCGGCCGCCGGTGTGACACTCCACCGTCCGTCCCACCCGAGTCCGGCTGTGGGCGTATAGGACGACGCCGATCCGGAGACGAAGAACTCCTCTGCGACGTATCCCACACTCGCGATGTCGAAGGCTCCCAAAAGCAGTGCGGGGTTGCCTGGAACCGGCCGGTAAGTCGTCGCATCGCCGCTGGTCGCCACATGCGGATCATAAAGCCGGGGTTTGGGCCTGCGGGTGCTAACGGCACCGGCATCCGGGTGCTGCTCGGCTGAACTTTGCGCTAAATGCGTTGCCATCGCCATCCGGACGGGAATAACTTTCCAGGCGTCGTGGTCGTGTCTGATCGCGACCACGGGGAGGAATCGAGTTCATGAGCGCGCCGCAGGGATCGACGGGCCTGCTGTCCAGGCCACCATCGAGGTCTGGCGGCGTGGATTTCCGGTTCGGCGCGGTGCTGGCCGTCCTGCTGGTCACTGGTTGGATCGCTAATCATTTCGTCGCGTTGATGCCTACGATCAGTGACCGCCAGCACTTGAGCACGGCGACACTCGACGCGATCTTCGGTATCTATGCGGTGGGGCTGCTCCCCGGCCTGCTGATCGGCGGCCGGGCTTCGGATGCGTTCGGACGCCAAGCGGTGGCGCTGACAGGTTCCGCGACCGCGGTGATCGGCACGGTAGCGATGCTGCTGTCCCAGCAGTCGGAGGTGCTGCTGATCGGGCGTCTGATCGTCGGCGCCGGTGTGGGTCTGGCGATGACGTCGGGCACCGCGTGGGCATCCGACCTGCGCGGCACGGCGGGCGCGGCGACTGCGGGTGCTGTCCTGATCGCGGGCTTCGCGATCGGACCACTGGCCGGCGGACTGATCGCCGGGATCGCAGGTCCGGGGGTCGAGCTGTCCTTCGCGTTGGCGGCGGTTCTGGTCGCGATCGCGATGGTCGCCACGGTGCTGGCAACCCGCCGGCCCCACCCGGCACCCGCAGCCTCTGCCACAGCGAAAGAGCCTGTCGCATCGAGGCTTTCGAGTAGTCGGGCGTTGAGTTGGGCGATGCCCTTAGCGCCGTGGGTTTTCGCGTCGGCCACGTTGGGCTTCATCACCATTCCGGCGCGCGTGCACACCGGCCTTGCGGCGCCGCTGGCCGCGGGCATGGCGGCGCTGATCGTCAACGGGGCGAGCGGCGTTATTCAGCTCGTCGCTCGTGCGGGCTCGTGGGGTCCCAGGGCCGGAACTGCCGGTGCGGCGCTGGCGGCGCTGGCGTACGCGCTCATCGCGGTGGCTCCGGCCACAATGACGCTGTCACTGGCGCTGCCACTGTTGCTCATTCTCGGCTGCGCGTCCGGACTTTCGCTGCGCGAAGGCTTGATCGACTTGGAAGCCGCAGCGCCGCAGCATGTTCGAGGCGCGTTGACCGGCGCTTTCTATTCGGTGACGTACATCGGCTTCGGACTGCCGCTGCTGCTGACGACCGTCGGATTCGGTGGGTCGCACCTCATCCTGGCCGCGATGGCTGTGCTCGCGGCGGGCGCAGCGACGCTCCGGACGATGCGGCTACGCCGAGATGGCCACCGGCAGAGCTGATTTTGGCCGGCGGATCCCGGACGCTGGCGGCCGGGACCGGCTCATTGCTCAGCACGCTCAGTCCGGCGAGTCGACGCCAGGAGCGGATCGCGTTGCGCGTGACGTCCACTACTCGTGCGACGCCCGCATCCATGTTCGCCAGCCGGTGCGCGCGCAGCGCGTTGCCGGTTACGGCGTCCAGCGTGGTCCAGTCGTCGGTCTCGACGAGCGAGGTGGATTGGCATGCGGCCCGCACCGCATACAGTTCCGCGCCTTCGGCGGCCTCGCATGCCGCGCGTCCCGCCCTGGCCGCGCCGTCCCAGCTGACGATTGACGGCACGTCACCGGGAACGAAATTCCGGTGTAGCTCGGCGATGCCCGCGATGGCTTCGGCCGCCGCACCACGGGCGTAGCGGAGCACACCCCACGGCGGGCTGGTCAGCAGCTTGGTCACCCAGATGTGCATGATGCTGTCGGCAACGTCGGCGGTCCCGACCGTCAGCCAACCGAGGTCGAGCACCAGCAGGCTGTTCTCCGGCGACAGGTAGCCGTCGGGCTCGGCCAGCAAGTCATTGCACAACTGCACGAACGACGCCAACGGGCGAGCCGATGTCGCCGGGAAGTCGGTGATCTGCTCGTCGCCGTTGATGTAGGAGATCACGTTCATGGCGCACCCTTTGCCCGATCCGGGCTGGTGTGATCCCCTCGCAAGTCGCATCGGGCTGGTTATTCGGTCGAGGTCCATTTGAGTTGCTCCCTAAGGGTTCTCGAGCGTAGCGACCTGGGTGCAGCAGACCTTCAGCTTATGCCAGGCCGAACCCTCGAACGGCCCCGACACGACGGGCCGCTCAGCGTGCGAAAGATCCGGCTACAACTCGCCGGAGAAGTCCGCGGTGATCCAGCGGTCCGGCCGGATGGTGAACAGGATGCCTGGTTGATCCGCCATGCCCTGGACGAATGCGCGGCCGCCCTCCTCGCCGAGGTAGCGGATCGCGATGTCCTCGCGTAGGTCCAGGGGCGCGGGCGAGACGGTGTCGACGACGGTGCCCTCGACGACCACGTACTGGTACGGGGGTTCTTCGCGCTGTACCACCAGCGTCACCACACCGGCGCGTTCGATGAGTTTGGTCTTGCGGGCGGTCACGCCGGTGTTGACGAGGATGTTTCCACCGGGCCGGTAGCTGTACCAGATCGGGACGCTGGCCGGCGGACGGCCGTCGGTCGCGTCGACCGACAACACCGCGACGTGCTTGTCGGCGAGGAATTCTTCACGTTGGGTCTCGGTAAAAGCTGCCATGGCTCTGTGCAACTACTCGGCGCTCGGCGGCTATTCCCCAAGCGCGAGGATGAGCTTGCCGGTGTTTTCGCCGCGGAACAGTTTGAGCAGGGTGTCGGGGAAGTCGGCGACGCCACCGTGTTCGATCTGCTCGTGTGAACGCAGTTCGCCACTTTGGAGCCATTTTGCCAGTTGCGCAACGCCTTCCGGGTATCGCTTCGCGTAGTCGAAGATGACGAACCCGGTCATCGATGCGCGCGCGACCAGCAGTTGCATGTAGTTGGCGGGTCCGCGCGGTGTGTCGTTGTACTGCGACACCGCGCCGCAGAGCACGATCCGGGCGCCGTGAGCGAGCCGGTTCAGTGCGGCCTCGAGCGATCTCTCCGCCGACGTTGTCGAAGTACACGTCGACACCGTCGGGGGCGTGCACGCTTCAGTTCCTTGCGCAGGTCGGCGGTCTTGTAGTCGATCGCCGCGTCGAAGCCGGCTTCCTCGACCAGCCAGCGGCGCTTCTCCTCGCCACCGGCGATGCCGACCGCGCGACATCCCTTGATCCTGGCGATCTGCCCGACGATGCTGCCGACCGATCCGGCCGCCCCCGAGACCAGCACGGTCTGGCCCGGTTCGGGCCTGCCGATGTCGAGCAGGCCGAAATAGGCGGTCAGGCCGCTGATGCCGAGGGCGCTGAGATACACCGGCGCCGGCGCCAGCGTGGTGTCGATTCTGTTACGTCGGCGCCGTCCGACACGGCGTAGCGCTGCACGCCGAAGATGCCGGAAACATGGTCGCCGACCGCGAAGTCGGGGTGCCGGGATTCGACGATGTGCCCGACGCCCAATGCCCGCATCACCTCGCCGATCTCCACCGGCGGCACGTAGCTGCGGCCGGCGTTCATCCAGGTGCGCATGGCGGGATCGATTGACAGGTAGTCCACCTGGACGACGAATTGCCGCTCGCCTGCAACGGGTTTGGGCTCTCCGACGATCGACCAGTTGCTGGCCGACAGCTTCTCGTCCGGGCGCGCGGCAAGCCGGCATTGCGTGTTGACGGCGTTCATATGGCGGTCTCCTGAGGGGTCGGGATGGAACGGGCGATGTCTGCGGCACAGGCGAGAGCGCTCCGGCCGGCGGGGTCTTCGGCGGTCACGGGAATCACTGCGACGGTGTCGGCACCGGCGTGTAGGTAGGCCTGTAACCGGTCGGCGATCTGGTCCGGAGTGCCCAAAGCGGCCAGCTGTCCAGCCAATTCGAGTGGGATCGCGGCCGCCAGGTCGGCCCGTCGCGCGCCGGCACGAGCCCGCTCGACCAGGTCGGTGAAACCGAGCTCGCAGAACATCTCACCGTAGCCGGGCGGGGCAAGATAAACCGCGAGCTGACCGGCCAGTTGACGTAACGCCGCCTCACCGGGCCGCACCGCGACCGGCACCCATGCCGTCACGTGCGGCGGTACCCGGCCCGCCGCCGTGGCCTGTCGATCCATCTGCTCGCGAATCCGCGAGACACGCTGTGGGGAAGCCAGATTCAACACCAGTTCATCGGCGACCTCGGCGGTGAGCCGCAGCATCGATGGTCCGAATGCCCCAACGCCGATACGGCTGTGCGGCAACGGCTTACGCAACCGGAAGCCGTGACTGCGGATGTAGTGGCCGTCGTAGTCGCCGCGCTCGCCGCGCAGGATCGGGCGCAGGCACTCGATGGTTTCCCGCATCCGCCCGACGCAGTGCGACCAATTCCGATCGTGCCAGCCCGAAACGATGAACGGGCTGGAGGCGCCCAGGGCGATGTCGACCTGCGCGCCCGTGACGCCGGCAACTGTGCTGGCACCCAACGCGATTGAGGCGGGAGTTCGCACGCTGATCGGTAGTGGGCCGATCCGCAGACCCAGCCCGTGAGCACGGGCACCGATGGCGGTGGCCAGCGCGAAGGCGTCGAACGTCGCCATCTCGCCAATCCACAGCCCGTCGAGCCCGACATCAGTCACGGCCTCGGCGATCTCGAGCGCCTCGAGGTCTGGGCGGTCCAGCCAGAATGGTAAAACCGCCTCGATCGGCGACCTCACAACATCGCCGCCTCGGTGGCCTGGCCCAGCAGGATGCGGCCGGGTAGTTCGCGCGAGGCCTCGTTGACCTGGAAGTGCGCCGTAGCCGTGAAGGCGTCGCGCAGACGCCGTTGCAGCGGTGCGCCGTCGTAAATGGCGCTCCCCGGCCAGGTCGTACATCGACCGCACCACGTCGGCCGAGACGCGCGCCCCATGTGTCGCGGCGAGCCGCAGCCGGGTGCGTGCCGCCAGCGGCATTGTCGGCCCGACTTCGGCTGCCCGCCAGGCCTCTTCGATGGCCAGGTAGTAGCCGGCCCGCGCCGCTTCGAGCGCCGACTCGGCCGTGGCGACCGCCGCCTGGATGGTGGACCGCTCGGCCAGCGCGCGACTGGCCGCCACACCTTTCTTGGTCGCGGCGAGCTCGACGAAGTTGTCGATGGCGGCCCGTGCGTTGCCCAGCGCGGCCGCGGTGATGCAGGCGGCGAAGAACCCGAACGGCGGGAATCGGTACAGCGGCCGGTCGATCACCGGCCCGTCGAAGATCGACAGCACCCGCTGGTCGGGCACGAAGACCTCCTCGGCGACGGTGTCGTGGCTTCCGGTGCCACGCAATCCAAGCGTGTGCCAGGTATCAAGGATCTGCAGCTGCTCGGTGGGCAGCGCGACGACCGCAGGTTTGTCGTCCAGGATGCAGCCGGCGAACAGCACGTCGGCGTGGGTGATGCCGCTGCAGAACGCCCACCGCCCCGAGACCACCACTCCGCCGGGAACGCGACGCGCCTTTCCCTGCGGTGCCCACACCCCGGCGGCCAATCCCCGTCCGCCACCGAACAACTCGGTACGGCCGGCCAGCGGCAGATACGCGACGAGCAATGTGCTGGTGATGCCGATCGACACGCACCAACCGGCCGAGGCGTCGCCGCGCGCCACCTCCTCCGCGCAGCGCAGAGCGGTACCCGCGGGCAGCTCCAGCGCCTCGACCTCCCGAGGCGCCCCGGCTCGCAGTAAGCCCGAATCACGCAGCACCTCAACCAGTTCGACGGGCAGTCGGCGTTCCGCTTCGATACCATCGGCCATCCCGCGGGCCAGGTCGGCGATCTCGCGAGCGCGGGTCAGCATGGGCGCGGCCATGACATCGGTGTCCATACGTCCTCGCTTTGCACAGACGGTGTGAGTGGTTCAGCCACGGTAGCACTACCGGTTTAGTTTTTGAACCGGTACATTGGATGAACCATGGAATACGCCGATCTGTCCCATCGCTTCGACGGCGAATCCGTCGCGCGGGCCCTCGAGATCGTCGGCGAACGATGGACGTTGCTGATCCTGCGCGAAGCGTTCTTCGGGGTACGCCGCTTCGGTCAGTTAGTCCGCAACCTGCAGATTCCGCGGCCCACACTGTCGGCCCGGCTGCGAACCCTGGTCGACAAGGGCCTGCTGGAAAAGGTGCTCTACGCAAGCGATCCCGATCGTCACGAGTACCGGCTGACCGATCCCGGCCGGGACCTGTTCGCGGCGATTGTCGTGCTGATGCAATGGGGTGATCGGCATGTGCCGGTTCCGCAGGGCCCGCCGATCGTGCTGCATCACCAACCCTGCGGCCAGACCGCCGTGCCGGTGCTGGTGTGCGCACACTGCCAGCAGGAGATCACCGCGCATAACGTCACACCGGAGCCGGGGCCCGGGTTTCGGACGCGCGAGTCTGCGGCTCAGGCAACTCGAAAGACGGGGTATTGATCCACAATTCGCTCGAAATCCTTGAGGGGTGCCCCCTTGTCGAGCGTGAAGAACGGCCGCGCCCCCGGGGCCACCTCGAGGTAGCGGCGCAAGATGGCGGCGCGGTGCTCCGAGAAATCTTCCACCAGCAGGACGTCTTCGGGCCGGCCGCGGCGCAGCACCGCGTGGCCGTCACCGCCGCGCAGGTTGCGCGCCCAGTTCGTCTTCTGGCCGAGCATCGCGACCAGGTACCGCTCCCCGTGGTAATCGGCGACGACGACCGGGAACGTGATCATCCGCCCGGATTTGTGGCCGCGCACTTCGAGCGTGGCAGCCCCGCCTGGCACGAGGCCGGCACCAATGGCCAGAGCGCCCAACCGGTTTGCTATTCGCGCCGACCATCCCGGACGGCCGTTGCGATATTGCCAACGCTGAAACTTGCTCACCGCGCCGCGCAGCATGAAACTCACCCTACTGCGCCCGGTCACTTCCACGCGAAGACCGGCTGCTCCAATTCGTCGACCGGATCGTGGCGGCCATCAAGGCAGAGCCAGCGCAGCTGCAACAGCACGGCACCGGTTGGCGCGTGGACGAGGTCGTTGCCCAGCGGTATCTGAACGACGGGCCGCGAACTCTCCGGGATGGTGATGAATCGCGGTGAGTCTGACCGCTGCAACTGGTGGAGCCCGACTCGGTAGACCGCCAGCACTTCGTCGGGCGCCGGTTGCGGGTCCAGCCGTCCGCCACCCCAGATCACCACCGGGGTGATGACGTATCCAGACCTGGTTGGGTAGTCGTCGAGCAGCCCCAACACATTGGCGGCGGCCAGCTCGATCCCTACCTCCTCGTCGAGTTCGCGCAGTGCCGCGTCGATGGCTGTTTCTCCCGGATCCAGCCGCCCACCCGGCAGCGCCCACTGTGCGGGATGGGATCTGAGTCGAGAGGTTCTGCGGCACAACAGGAATGCGGCGCCGCCGGAGACGTCGACCATCCGGCCGTCCAGCGAATCCGGCATCGGACGTCCCGCAATCCAGTCATCGACCGGTGCCGGGTCAATCCTGTCCTCCCCTACTTGGGAGTCGACGAGCAGTACCGCGACTGCCGCGTGGCGTTTCGCCGGGTCGTCCACCACGCGACGGTCATGGGCGGCTAGCCGGTCCCGAATCTGCTCGCGCAACGCCTCGTCGTAGGGGATGGTCACTCAGCGAGAGTAGGTCCTGATCCCCCGTATGCGTCATGACTCGGCTAACTCGTTGGGCCGCAGCCGGCCCACCACCGGCTAAGCGTCGTTCGCAATATCCTGCGAGCAGGGAGCCGCTACCCACACCCAGCTGATTTACTGGTCGAGATGGCCGATATCACCATGCTGATCCTCAACGACCACGACTGGTTCCGCGAACAGTTCGCCAAGCTGGACGAATTGCAAGCGCAGACACCGGTCGATCGGCACGCCTTGATCAGGGTGTGGCGTCCACTCGCCGACAAACTCGACGTGCACGCCTTGATCGAAGAGAAAATCTTCTATCCGCAACTGCTCACACGCGGCGGCGATGACGCCGAGGGTGAGACGCTGGATGCAATCGGCGATCACAATGACATCCGCGATGGCGTGCGCGACGCGAATGCGGCGGGAATCGCGACCGATGAATGGTGGGCGGCGGTAGGCCGGACCAGGGTCGCCAACGACGACCACATGGCCGAAGAGGAACGCGAGGGACTGGCCGACTTCCGGCGTCACGCACCGATCGGGCTGCGCGAATCACTCGGAGCGCAGTACCGCGAGTTCATGGCCGAGCATCCCACCACACGCGGATTGCCGATCGTCGACCGCGACCCGCAGGGCTACGTCGAAGAGCAACAAGGCGACTCGCGGCCGTCACGCACCGATTTCTCGCTCGGCATCGGCAGCCTCAAAGGCGAATAGCAAACGACCCGCACGACCTGGCGTCTACCAGGTCGCACGAGTCGTTTGAACCATTCCGTAGGGTTTAGGCGTGGCCGCAGCCGACGCCCGCAAGACATCCGCCGGGCACACCGTTCGGACCTGCGAACTGTCCGCCCGACCCACAGCCGACGCCAGCCACACAGCCTTGGCCGCCGGGGCCGCCACCGGGACCACCGTCCTGACCGCCAGATCCGCAAGGACCGCCGTTCGGGGCGCAGCCGCTGCCGCCCGGATCCAGCTTGTAGATCACGTGAGTGGGGGCGCCGTCCATACCCACGCTCGCTTCAGCTGCGGCGATGGGCATCACGGCCATGGCTGCAGCAACTGTTCCACCGACAAATACCGATTTCATGACATTGAACTTGGACATGTCATTTTTCCTACCCCTTGCACATGTGCCCAAAACATCGATCTCAGTCGTGGTGATCCACGATGTTGACGACGTTCCCGTCGGGCGCGCGGACGAAGAACCGCCGGGGCCCCCACGCTTCCTCGGTCAAGGGATGGACGATCTCGTAACCCCGTTCCTGTGCTTCGGCGTAGGCGCCGTCGATGTCGTCGGTGCAAACGGAGATGACCGAGTCTTCGGCGGCGGTCAGGTCGCCGGTGACGAGTTGCAGCCTCGCCTCAGCGTCCGCTGACGAGTACCGGGCCACCCAGCCCAGGTTGAACTCCTCGGTCGGCAACCCGAGGAAACCGGTGTAGAAGCCCTTGGCGGCATCGATGTCCGCGACGTGCAGGTTGGCGAAGATCTTCGTGGCACGCATAGTCAGCTCGGCAACGGCTCGCCGCGGTAGTCACCGAACGACCACAAGTTACCCTCGGGATCACGCACAGCGAATTCGTTTGCGCCGTAGTCCGTTTCAGCCAGCGGGCGGACGACGTCAGCACCACGGGCGCGCACGCGCTCGAACAACGCGCTCGGATCGGCAGTCACTATGTATCCGCCTGCAGTACCGGGCTCGCGGCACCAAAGGGCGCCGGGTCGGTAGCTGCCGAGCATGATGCCGCCGCTTCCTTCGGGCCAGAGCAGCTCTGCGTGGTCGACGGTGTCGCCTTCGCCGTAGCGCGCCGCAAGGACCATGCCGAACGTCTCGACGTAGTAGTCGATGAGCTTCGCCGCGTCGTGCGCCTGCAACGTGGGCCACACGGTCGGATTAGTAGCAGTCATGCTCGCAGTCTGCGCGGGGCAGGTGGCCGCCGTCTTGAATGTTTCGGAACTCTTCGGCGATCCAACGACCCGGCGGCACTCCCGCGAACCGGGCGAACTCGCGGGTCAGGTGGGCCTGGTCGCTGTACCCGGTGCTTGTAGCGACCGCGGCGAGGTCGACCGCCGCGTGCCGCCGCACCGACTCAGCAATTCGTGCAGTCGCCCGCTCGAATCGCATCAGCATCGCGACGGTCTTCGGCGAACGACCGACCTCACGGTGAAACAGCGTCGTCAGGTGCCGGGTGGTGATACCCACCCGGTCGGCCAACACCCCCACCGATGCTCGTCCGCCGCTGAGCTGCAACAGGTGCCAGGCCTGCGTCACCTCCGGGCGCACCCCGCCGTCATCGCGCCACGTGTTCGACAGATACTCGGCGATCCAGCCGAAGGCCTCGCCCCAGCCGCGAGCCTCGCTCACCCGCTGCTGCAATCGAATTCCCTTGCGGCCCAGTACTGCTGTCGCATCCCACTCGGCGAAGTTCAGCTCAGCGCTGGGTGCTCCGAACAGGGAGCGGGCGGCGAGTGGATGCACCGCCATTTGCACGCCGGTCTGACCACGGCGCTGGCGCACGTACGCCGCCTCGACCTGTAACCCGCTCAACAGCAGCGGATTCGGCCGGACGGACGGCAGGGCCTCAGCCGTCCCGGCCGCCTCAACTCCGTCGTCGAGGCTGACGATGAACGTGAGGGTCGATGACGGCATACCGCGATGCAGCTCACCCGGGATGCTCACCGAGCGGTAGCCGACCATTGACGTCACCCCGGGTGCAACGCGCGGCGGTGCGGCAGCGAAATTCCAGACCCGCTCGTCGTCGGCCACGCATCCACGCTAGCCGCCCTGCTGGCCCGCAACGAGTTCATCTGCTGGGTGGATGACGCCAAACAAGAGAAGACCCGGAGCGAGAAGACCCGGAGCGCCGAATCCGCCGAACTCAGTGAAGAACTCGAAGAGGGCATGCGCCGGCCATGTTGCTGGCCGGGCTGCCCGCACCGCGAGCGAAACGGCAAGGCCTGAAAAGACCCTTTACGGTCACCTGAACGAGTACTACGCTCTGTGGTACTACGAACGATAGTAGATGCTCGGCTGACCGCGGAGCTGCGGCTTCAGCCGTGAGGGGATGGTGGCCATGGACCTCCGACCGGCGGACACCGCACTGCGCGCGGGGCACGAGATCGACCTGCGATATCACCCGTCGGCTGCGCTGCGGCGCGCCCTCAACAAAGTCTTTCCGACGCACTGGTCGTTCCTACTCGGTGAGATCGCGTTGTACAGCTTCGTCGTGCTGCTGATCACCGGCGTATACCTCACGCTGTTCTTCGATCCGTCGATGACCGACGTCACCTACCAGGGTGTGTACCAGCCGTTGCGCGGCGTGCCGATGTCGCGCGCGTACGAGTCGGCGCTCAACATCTCCTTCGAGGTGCGCGGAGGGTTGTTCGTCCGGCAGGTCCACCACTGGGCCGCGCTGCTGTTCGCGGCGTCGATCATGGTGCACCTGGCGCGGGTCTTCTTCACCGGCGCCTTCCGCCGACCGCGTGAAGCCAACTGGGTGATCGGCTCGCTGCTGCTCATCCTGGCCATGTTCGAGGGCTACTTCGGCTACTCGCTGCCCGACGACCTGCTGTCCGGAATCGGCCTGCGCTGCGCCCTGTCATCAATCATGTTGGGATTTCCGGTAATCGGTACCTGGCTGCACTGGGCCTTCTTCGGTGGCGACTTTCCCGGCACCACCCTGATCCCACGGCTCTACGCGCTGCACATCTTGGTGCTCCCAGCAATCATCCTCGCGCTGATCGGTGCGCACCTGGCGATGGTGTGGTTCCAAAAACACACTCAATTCCCCGGCGCGGGACGCACCGAGAACAATGTCGTCGGCGTGCGCGTCATGCCGGTCTTCGCCGTCAAGTCCGGTGCGTTCTTCGCGCTCACGACCGGTGTCCTCGGTCTGATGGGCGGTCTGATGCAGATCAACCCGATCTGGAACCTGGGACCTTACAAGCCTTCTCACGTGTCCGCGGGTTCGCAGCCCGACTTCTACATGATGTGGACCGAAGGCCTGCAACGATTGTGGCCGGCGTGGGAGATCTACATCGGCCATCACACGGTGCCCGCCGCCGTGGGAGCCGCGATGATCATGGGCATCGTATTCGTCTTACTGACGACATATCCGTTCCTGGAGAAGCGGTTCAGCGGCGACCGGGCGCACCACAATCTGCTCCAGCGCCCACGCGACGTGCCGGTGCGTACCGCCATCGGGGCGATGGCGATTGCGTTCTACTCGGGCCTGACGCTGGGGGCGATGAACGACATCATCGCGCTCAAGTTTCACATCTCGTTGAACGCCACCACGTGGATCGGGCGGATCGGGATGGTCGTACTGCCGGTGATCGTCTACTTCGTGACCTACCGGTGGTGCATCGGTCTGCAGCGCAGCGATCGGGCAATCCTGGAGCACGGCATAGAAACCGGCATCATCAAGCGCCTGCCGCACGGTGCCTACATCGAATTGCACCAGCCGCTCGGCCCCCTGCCGCTGGCGTACCGAGGCGCGCCGGTGCCAAGCAAGATGAACAAGCTCGGCTCGGGTGGCTCACCCGGCACCGGCAGCTTCCTGCACGCCGATCCCGCCGACGAGGACGCCGCGCTGCTAGAAGCGCATCACGCCGCGGAGCGCCGCGCGCTGACCGCACTGCGAGGTCGATGACCTCGGCTGCGTGAGCTCGACTGAGGCGCGTTCACTGGCGCGTGAGCCGCGAGACATGATGTCGGGATGACCACCGAGATCCGCGTACTCGACAGTGAAGACGACCTCATTGCCGCGGCCAATGTGTTCCGCACCGCCATGATCGGGTTCCCGCGTCTGGCGGAGCTCGCCTCGGGACAGATCGCCCACCTACTCGAACCCGGCCGCACCATCGGAGCGTTCGTTGACGACCGGCTGGTCGGCACCGCCGACGCGGTGACGAGCCACCTGACCCTGCCGGGTGGCAGCATCGTCGGGCACGCGGCGGTGACGCACGTCGGGGTGCTGCCGGCATCGACCCGTCGCGGGGTCGCCACCGATCTCATGCGCCACCAATTGCATGACTTCGCGGCGCGCGGCGAGGCGGTCGCCACGCTGCGCGCTTCCGAGGCGACGATCTACGAGCGGTACGGCTACGGCGTAGCGAGCATGTCGCGGACCGTCGAAGTGCAGACGGCCCGCGCGGCGCTACGTCCGAACACCCCGCCGGGCGGGCCGGTGCGATTGCTGGAACCCGCAGACGTCTGGCATACGTTGCCACGGATCTACGCCGATAACCGGCCGTCGCGTCCGGGTACGATCGACCGCCCCGACGTGTGGTGGCAGGGCGTGCGACTGCGCGCCGAATCTGGTTCCAGCCCTTGGTATGTCGCGGTGCACGGCGCGCCTGGATGCGAGACCGGGTTCGTCCGCTACCGCCCAACCGATACCAACAAGTGGTTCATCAGCGATCAACGCACTATCGTCGTAGAAGACTTCTTCGCGCCCGACGTGGAGTCCTATCTCGGACTGCTGCGCTTCCTGCTGGGGCTTGACCTGATCGATCGAGTGGTGTTTTGGATGCTCCCGGTCGACGATCCGCTGCCGTGGCTGCTGGTCGACCAGCGTGGCGCGAAGGTGACCGCTACCCACGACGAAACGTGGTTGCGCATCGTCGACGTCGAAAAGACCCTGGCGGCAAGGCATTACATCGGTGACGACGCAGTCACCATCGCCATCGACGATCCACTGCTGCCGGATAACTCCGTCACCGTGGCTGTCACGGGTGACGGCGCCGAACGAACCGACCGACACCCTCAGTTGCACGTCAAGGTGGCCGGACTCGCCGCGGTGGTGCTCGGCGGCGTCACCTGGAACAATCTGGCTATCGCGGGACTGGTCCGCGCTGAGAGCCCGGCGCAACTGGCGGCGGCCGATCGCCTGTTCGCTGCACACCAGGCCCCGCATGCCGGATTTTTCTTCTAGCGCAGAATGTTTCGCTGCACCAGGTACACGAGCGCGCCGACGAGCAGCACCGCCCCACCCGCAATCACCGACGACAGCGGCAACGCGGCGGCGACAACGACGCACCCGATGACTCCCAGCGTCGGAACCAGCCTCCCGCCGAGCGTCCACGCCGAGGCGTTCGCGATCGCGTAGTAGCCCAGGACGGCGAATGACGAGAACCCGATGGCGTTGCGGACATCGGATGCTGCGGCAAAGACGACGACCACAGCACCGACTGCGATCTCGGCGCGATACGGCGTCTTGAAAGTTCGGTGCACCGCGGAAAGCTGCTGTGGCAGGTAGTGATCGCGCGCCATGGCGAAAGTTGTCCGGGAGACCCCGAGGATCAGCGACAGCAGTGATCCCAGCGCGGCCAGTACCGCGACTACTCGCACGGCGGGCTCCCACCCGGCCGCTCCGGCAGCACGCACCGCATCGGCAATCGGCGCGCCCGAGTGCGCCAGGTTCGAGCTGCCCAGCACGGCGAGCACCGCGACCGCGACGATCGCGTAGACCGCCAAGGCGATGCCCAGCGCCAGTGGAATCGCCCGGGGGATGATCCGGGTTGGGTCCCGGACTTCCTCGCCCAACGTCGCGATGCGCGCATAGCCGGCAAACGCAAAGAATAACAAGCCGCTCGCCTGCAACACCCCGTGCACACTCGCGCTGGCGCCGAGGTCCAAGCTTCCAACGTGGCTGTGCGGGGCCACTATTGCGACAACTGCCGCCAGCGTTGCCAGCACCACCCCGACGATGATCCGCGTCACCAACACCGACTTGTGAATGCCGGTGTAGTTGACCGCGGTCAGGACGACCACCGACGCCACCGCTACGGCGTGAGCCTGAGCCGGCCATGCGTAGGCGCCGACGACCAATGCCATCGCCGCACACGAGGCGGTTTTGCCCACGACAAAACCCCAACCCGCGAGATACCCCCAGAACTCCCCGAGTCGCTTCCGGCCGTACACGTAGGCGCCACCGGATTCGGGGTAACGGGCGGCGCACCGGGCCGTCGACGTAGCGTTGAGGTAGGCCACAATTGCGGCCCCGGCCAGACCGATCAGCATGCCGTTGCCGGCGGCGGCCGCAGCGGGCGCCAGTGCGGCGAAGATGCCCGCGCCGACCATCGAACCGAGGCCGATGATGACTGCGTCGCCGGTGTTGAGTCGGCGTTCCAGCGCGGGGCGGGCCTCGCGATCGGAACTCACTGAGCGAGCTTACTTCTGCGGACGCCGGGCCGCTTTCAGACCAAGTAGTAGTAGTGCTTGGAGTCTCCGTTGGTGGCGACGGCATCCGCCGGAACGTTCTCACCCGATTCGTCGAATCCGCGCAGAGCGTGGGCGTAGCGGACGGCCTTCAACGTCGCGGAGAACTCCTCCTCCTCTTCGGGGAAGACGTGCTCGGAGGGGAACCAGTCGTCGAATCCGACGTTGGTCAGCAGGGTCCACAGGTCGGCTTGCACGCCGGCCAGCAGCACCACGACGCCGCGGTCGGTCACGTCACGCACGAACTTGTCGATCCGCTGGATCACGACGGCGTCCGGGTGGCGGGCCCGTTTGACCCGCAGTACAAGGTATTTGATGTTGTCGGTTCTGATCCGCGCGGCGAGGTCGTCGAGGTATCTCTCGAGTTCGGGCGCAGCACCGAAGAACAGTTCGCCTTCGAAATCGTAGATTAACGTCGAGGGGTCGGCGGGGTCGCCGGGGACCCGTTCGCGGACCACTCGTTCAGGCGCAACCACGAGTTCCCGCGCCTTGAGTTTGGCCGCGCGCGGCACGAACAACAGGATCGACAATGCCACGCCGAGAAGCACCGCTGTGTCCAGATCGACCAGCACGCCGGTGAACGCCGTGATCAGGACCAGCCCCGCGTCGTATCGCGACGCCTTGATGGCGTAGCTGAGCCGCTTGATGTCGATCAGCCGCGCCGCCGTGATCAACAGCAGACCGGCCAGCGCGGCTCGGGGCATGAAATGCAGCAGCGGCGCGAACAGCAGCACGATGACCGCGACGCCGACCGATGCGATCACACCGGAGAACCGGGTCACCGCGCCGGCTTGGTAATTGATCGGCGAACGGGTGACCGAGCCAGACCCCGGCACTGCCTGGAAGAAACCACCAGTGATGTTTCCCAGACCTTCGGCAATGATCTGACGGTTGTAGTCGATCTTCTGCCCGCTTTGGTAGGCAATGGCCTTCGCGATCGACAGCGCTTCCAGCAGACCAATGAATGCGATGGCGAGGGCGCCCTCCGAGAGTTGACCTATCGCGCCGAGTTGTACGGACGGGATGTGCGGATGAGGGAGGCTTTGCGGAATCTTGGCGGTCAGGGTGATCGCGGTCCTGCCGTGGTGTTCGGTTGCCCATCCGGCCACATACGCGATCAGCGCCGCGAAGATCAGCGTTGCCAGCAAGTCGACCTGGGGCAGGCCGAATCGTTTCACCACCCGTCGCAGCACGACGGCGAGGACGATCGTGGCGACGCTGATGAGCAAGGCGCGGTAGTTGATGGCCTCGCCGTGGAACAGCGTGAGGTAGGTACGTTTCAACACCGACTGCCGGCCATTGCCCTGGTCCTTCACACCCAGCGCATTGCCGAGCTGCCCCAGCGCGATCAGAATGGCCGCAGACAACAAGAAGCCGAGGATCACCGACTCGGAGATATATCGAGTCAGGTCACCGAGTTTGAGCACCGCGATCAGAATCTGGAAGGTCCCGACCAGCACGCCGAGTAGGAACAGTGCCTCGAACAGGGCCGTCCGGTTCTCTGGGTCGATGAAGGCCAGCGAACTGAATACCAGCAGCGATATCGCGCTCGTCGGACCGTTCACCAAGTGCGATGACGACTGGAAAATCGATGCGACGAAGGTCACCACGATCGCGGAGTAGACGCCGAACTTCGGGTCGACGCCGGCGACCAACGCGTAGGTGATGCCCTGCGGCAGAGACACGGCCGCGACGGTGAGTCCCGCGACGAGGTCACGACGCAACTTGTAGTTGTCGTAGTTCACGTTCTTCAGGTTGCCCAAGATGCTCATGAGGTCTTGGTCTTTCGCCGAGAGTGTGACGACGCGTTCCTGGCCGGAGCGGAGGACACCACGTCGTAGATGCCGTTGTTGCCGAAGAACTTCTCGCGCGCGTCATTCCAGTTCTTCGCGACCGCGGTGATTGGGAACAGGTCGATCGCGGGCAGCCGGTCGCTGTGCTTGGCGAGGATCTCGGGCTTGATCGGCCGGTAGCCGTATCGGGCCGCGGTCTCTTGCGCCGCGTCGGTGTAGAGGTATTCCAGATACGCCTTCGCGTAAGACGCGATCTTCTTGTTGTCTAGATTCGCGTCAACCCAGGCGACAGCGGGTTCGGCACGGATACTGACTGGCGGATAGACGATTTCGAACTCACCCTTGTTTTCCGCGACCTCGCGCAGTGCTTCGTTTTCCCAAGTCAGGTGGACGTCACCGACCTTCTCGACAGAGTAGGTGGTGGCGGCGCTGCGGGCTCCCGGATCGGCGGCGACCACGTGACTCAGCAGCGACCTCACGAAATCGTTTGCCTGCGCGTCGTTTCCGCCGCGGGTGGTGACCGACCCCCAGGCGGCCAACACGCTGAGCTTGCCGTTGCCGGAGGTGCGCGGATCGGGGTTCACGATCTCGACGTCGTCTTTGATCAGGTCGGGCCAGTCGTGGATTCCTTTCGGATTGTCCTTGTGGACAACGAAAACGATCGTCGACGTGTACGGGACGGATTGATTGGGCAGCCGGTTCTGCCAGTCCGCGGCTACCAGACCGCGTTTGCGCAACGCCTCGACGTCGCTCGGCAACGCCAAGGACACAACGTCGGCCTTCTGCTTTCCCGCGATCACGTCCGATGTCTGCCGGCCCGAACCACCGTGGGATTGCTTGACTTCCACCGCCACGCCAGTCTGCTTGCGGTATTCGTCGACGAAGGTCTTGTCGATCGCGGCATACAACTCGCGGGTCGGGTCGTAGGACACGTTGAGAATCTGGTTCGGCGAGTTGTCGTGTTGCAGGTTGTGCACCGCGACCAGCCCCGCGGCCACGACGATCGCTGCGACGCCGACGATGTTGAGCTTTGGCACCGAGGACAGCGCACTGCGCCATCGCGGTGATTGATGGGTGGGTTCTGTCATTGCCGCCTCCATACCGGTAACCGGCAATCGCGCAAAGTTGCCGGCTATCGGCGACTGGATTGGCCGAGCGTAGCGATCACGCCCGGTCAACACAGCCGTGTAAATCAGCCTGATTGCAACGGAATGTCCGACATGATGTTTGCCATGGCCACCACCGCAGAAATCTATGCCTGGGTCGACAAATCCGCCCTGGGCGAGTTGGTTGCCCGGCTCGCCGCGGCGGCGGATCGCGCGGACCACGCCGCAATCGTCGCCTGCTACGCGCCGCAGTCCTACGACGACCATGGCGCTTTTAAGGGCTCCGGCGCGGAGTTCGCCGCGATGATTTGCGCTGTCGACGGCCGCGCCGCACAGCTGACCATGCACCACTTGCTGGGGCAGTCCGTCTTCGACGTCGAGGGTGACAACGCCTGGGGCGAGACCTTTTTCGTTATGCACGCGCTGATCGCCGGTCGGGTCACCGCGAGCTACGGTCGCTACATCGACCATTTCCAGCGCATTGCCGGGGAGTGGAAACTTGCGTATCGACGGGTCGTGCCCGACGTCACCATCCCCGGTGACGACCCCTCGCAGTACTGGCCGTCACGCCGCGACCACACCGATCCGCGCTACGACCGGCTGACGGCACCGCCTAGTTAGACCGCCGCCGCGCCAGGAATTTGCGGACCACCCGCAACTGCTGGTCGTCGCGCCCCGGTGCCCACAATCCGATCACGACGGCGCTGACCGCGATCAGCACACCGAGCACCAACAGCGATGAATGCATGGCGTCGACGAAGGCCATTTTGCTGACCTCGGCCAGTCGGTCACCCGGGGCCCCCAGCCGTCGCGCGACCTCGAGTGCTTGGCCCAGCGATGTCGAGGCGGCGTCACTTGCTGATTTCGGGAAGCCGATCAGGTTGGGAATCAACGCCTTCGAATACCGTGCGGCCAACATCGAACCGGCCAGTGCGATGCCCAGCGCGGCACCGATTTCCCGACTGGCGTCGTTGACCGCGGAGGCAACGCCTTGCTTGTCATCGGGAGCGGTGGTCATGATCACCGAGGTGGTCGGTGCGGTGCACAGTCCGATCCCGGTGCTCATCACCAGCATCGGCCACGCCGCACGCCAGTAGGGCGATCCCACTTTGATACCGAGCATGCAGAGCGACCCGGTCGCGATCAGCAGCAGGCCGCTGAACACGACCGCGCGCAGGCCGAGTCGGGGTAGGTACCAAAACGACAGCACCGACAAGATCAGCATCGGACCCAGCAGCGGGCTCAGTGCGAGGGCGGTCTTATTGGGGCTGTAGCCGAGAATCATCTGCATGTACTGCATGAGCAGGAACATGTAGCCGAACATCGACAAGAAGAACACCGTGATGGTGGCAGCGCCGGTCGCGAACGCAGGGACCGCGAACAGTCGCACGTCCAATAGCGGATAACGTTGCCGCAGTTCGACAAAGCCGAACGCGAGACTCAGCAGCAGCCCAATGCCGATGCTGATGATCACCAGTGGGTGCGTCCACCCGCGGGCGGGCGCCTCCAGAATGCCGAAGACGAGAGTCGCCACGGCGCCGCCGATGACCAGGGCACCGCGCCAGTCCAGCGGCTTGGACTCGGCATCGCGCGAGCTCGCGATGGTCAACGTCAGCACGAAGATGCCAAGGGCCGCCCCAGCGAAGGCCCAGAAGATCGAGTGCCACGACCAGAAGTTCAGCAGACCACCGGATCCGAGCATCCCGATGACGGCGCCTGAGCCCGCCACGCCCGCCCAGATGCCCACTGCTTTGTTGCGCTGATCCTTTGGGTGAGCGGCGGTGATCAACGACAACGTGGCAGGCATGATCAACGCCGCGCCCGCGCCGGCGACACCACGAGAGACGATGACGACCAACGGGTCAGACAACACGGCCGGCAGCAGCGACGCCGCACCGAAGATGGCCAGCCCCAACAGCATCGCACCGCGGCGGCCATACCGGTCGCCGAGCGCGCCCGCCGGCAGCAGCAGACAGGCCAGCACCAGCGTGTAGCTGTCGACGATCCAGGTGAGCTGGGTCTGGGTGGCCGACGTCGCCGTTGCGATATCCGGGAGCGCAGTGTTCAGCGCAACCATCGACGAGATCACCAGCAGCACTCCGAAGCAGGCGACCGTGAGCAGCCAGAGCCGGGACCGGTTCGACAAGCCGGCTAGAGCGAAATCGCCGGCAGGCGCCGGTTCGGTCAACGCGTTGACCATTTGCCATCCCTTCGCCACTTCGAGACCGACGGTCTAGGAAACGAGACTAGCAGTCTCGTTTCCCACGGACCAGCGCGATCACATCGGTGCCGGACCGACCGACAGCTGCCGGATGGTCGGCGCGGCGCACCTCTATCGCGACCCGCCGGATACGATAGGATCGGGCTTCTGCTCCGAGCTCGTCATGCTTAGCCAGCGTTAATTGCGGCGCAACGTGATTGGCAGTGACTCGTAGACGGTCATGTTGGAGAACATGCTCGGATGCTGGATGCGCGGATCTCCGATTTGGACGTCGCTGCTGCCGAGCAACAGTTCGTCGAGCGCCGCCCGGATCTCCGCCCGGGCCAGCATCGCGCCGAGGCAGTGATGCGCACCCCCTCCGCCGAACGCCACATGCGGGTTGGGGTCTCGCGCTATGTCGAAGTCGAACGGATTCCGGTAGACATCCTCGTCGCGATTGGCAGACCGCAGCATGGTGACGACGCGTGCGCCGCACGGAATCGTGATGTTCCCGAATTCCACGTCACGGGTGGCGCCACGCACCCAGAATGTGATCGGCGTCGAATATCGCAGCACCTCTTCGACTGCGCTGGCGCGCAATTCGGGCGTGTCGCGATACCGGGCGATCTGGTCCGGGTTCGCCACGAACGCGCGGATGCCATCACAGAGCGCGTTGCGGGTGGTGTCACTGCCGGCAATACCAAGGATGAAAAAGAACATCTCCAGCTCATTTTCGGGCAGCAGGAACGACTCGCCGTGGTCGTTCTCGATGTGGGCCGTGCACAACGCACTCCAGATGTCGTCGACCGGTTCGGCACGCTTCTGCGCGGTCAGTTCCGTGGCGTATTGGAACAGCGAAAGAAACGGCACTAGGTCGTCGCCCTCAGGAATCGAGATTCCGTTACCGGCCAGCTTGAGCACTTCGCCGATGAGTGCGAACACTCGCGGCCGGTCTCCGTCAGGAATCCCGACGATGTCGCCGATGACGGAGATCGGCAGGCCCGCAGCCAGATCGACAAACTCTCCGCCACCGGTGTCGAACAGTGCCGCCGCCATCCGATGCGCGCGAGCGCGGATCCCGTCCTCGAGTTTCGCGACGGCCCGCGGGGTGAACGCCTTGGTGATAATCCGTCGGCGCTTGGTGTGATCCGGCGGGTCGAGGTTGATGATCGAGGGATATACGGCGAACAGATCCGATTGTTGTATCAGCGGACCGTCGGTGGCGGTGAACGTTTCGTGGTCGCGATGGACTCGGGCGACATCGGCGTGTTTGGTGCACACCCAAAACTCGCGACCGAGTTGCTCGCTGACGGCCTTGGTCAGCTCCTGGTGGTGCACCGGCCGGTTCTTGCGGAGCCCGGCGAAGACCTCATCGGAGAAGCCCTCCTCCCACAGCGCGGGATCGGCGAGGTCGAACGTGGATTGCGTCATGATTCGCTCCTCGAAAAGTCAGTCATCGCAGCGCTTTCAGGCCCGCGATAATCACGTTCAAGCCGTAGGCAAAGACTGCGTTCAATTCGTGGGCGCCAGGCCTGGTATTCGCCATCACTCGATGGCCGAGTTCCACCGAACCCAGCAGGTGGATGTACAAGACCGCGTGCGCTGCGTTGAATTCCTCGGCGGCCAAGCCCGATTCGTGCAGGATCTCGCTGGACGCGGCCTTCATGTGGTCTGCGGCCTCCGTGTGTGGCCGCTGCTGCAGCAGGGCCGCGATGCCAGGCACGGTGATCAACACCCGCCACCCGTTGGTGTAGAGCTCCACGAGCCGCTGCTCCCAATCGCCCTTGACCGGTATCTCGATGCTCCGAACGACGGTGTCGATCAAGAGGTCGAGCAATTCACCCTTGTCTTTCACGTGGTAGTAGACCGACGACGCCGATGTCCCCGCGTGGGCGGCCAAGCCGCGCATGGTGACCTTGTCGACGCCGACGTCGCGCGCGAGCGCCAGCAGGTGCTTAGTCAAGTGCGCCCGATCCAGCGCTCCGTAATTCAAGACCGGCGCCACATAGCGCGAGCTAGCCACTGGCATCCAGCCCTTTCGAACGTTGTTCATATTGGAACAGTGTTCAGATTAGAGCATGGCTTTCGCGGGGTGTCAACGTCTACCCGCGGTCGGTCAGACCTGGTTGAAGCCACCGTCGGCGTCGATCGTCGAACCGGTTGTGAAGCTGGATAGACTGCTCGCCAAAAATACTGCGGCGTTGGCGATCTCGATGGCGTCGGCGAATCGGCCCAGTGGAATGGTCGCGATCCGATCAGCGCGGAACTCGTCGATGCCCACGTTGGGATTAGTCTGCGCAGCCAGGTTGTCGCTGCCCGGTGTCGCTGTAGAACCGGGGACGAGCACGTTCACCCGGATGCCGCGACCGGCGAGTTCGTTGGCCCAGGCGCGCGCGAGCGACCGCACGGCCGCCTTCGAGGCGGCGTAGATGCTCAGTCCCGGGCGACCGCGGTCCGCGGTGGTGGAACCGACCAGGATGATCGAGGCGCTGTCATTCAGCAACGGCAGCGCCTTTTGCACCGTGTACACCACGCCCTTGACGTTGGTGGTGAGCACTGTGTCGAGGTCGTCGTCGCTGATCTCGCCCAGTCGAGCCACCCTCGTGGACCCGGCATTGGCGACCACGACGTCCAGACCCTTCCCGGCGGCAGCGACCTCGGCGTAGAGCCGGTCGAGGTCGGTGGGTACACCCACGTCGCCCGGCACCGCGACCGCACGCGACCCCAATTCTTCAGCGGCAGCGCTGAGTTGAACCTGGCGTCGGCCGGTGATGAAGACCCGCTCGGCGCCCTCGGCGATGAATCGCCCCGCGGTGGCCAGCCCGATGCCGGAGTTGGCGCCAGTGACGACGGCGGTCTTGTGGTCGAGCAGTCCCATCAGCGTCCCCTTGTCGGCATTGGGCTCATCCTCCCGCATCATCGCTTGCGCCTTGTAGCGCCCGGGGATGCTGTGCGCCGCTACGCGATCAGCGGTGTGGGCGTGTCCACGATCGAGTAGTCGCTGGCGTCACCGGCGACACTCCGGCTGCGCTCACCGCTGACGCTCAGCGGGATGTCACCCGCAAGGGTGATCCGGTGCATGACGCGGTGCTGCGTGCCGTAATCGGAGACCGCGTAGTGCTGTGTCGCGCGGTTGTCCCACATCGCCACGTCACCAGGCTCCCAATTCCAGCGGATCGTGTTCTCCAGCCACGTGATTCGATCCTGCAAGATCCGGTACAGCGCCTGGAATTCGGCACCGTTGAGGCCGACGAAGGACTTCGCGAACGAGCCCAGCAATAACGACTTCTCCCCCGATTCCGGGTGTACTCGGACAACTGGATGCTGCGTCTCGTAGTGAGTCGAGTGGAACTGCGCCGCATACTTCAGGATTGATTCCGGATTTGCCTGCGCCGCCGCCACCTTGGCCGGGTCGATCTGGCCATAGTCAAAAGCGTTGTTGTGCACGGCCCACAGATTCTCGGCGAGCTCCTTGAGCGGTTGCGGAAGTTGTTGATAGGCAGACACGGTGGACGCCCAGGTCGTCGTGCCGCCATAGGCCGGGAGTTCGACGGCGCGCAAGATCGACGCTTTCGGCGGCCGGTCGACGAACGTGACATCGGTGTGCCACTGGTTGGCGCCACCGCCACCGATGGACTCCAGTCGCATCACCCGGCTGCCGTCGAACTTCAGCGTCGGGTGCGGAGTCGTGGGAACGCCCAGGCTCTCGGCGAAGGCGTACTGCGAGTCGTCATCGAGATGGGCCTGGCCGCGAAAAAACACCACCTTGTGGGCGATCAGCGCAGTGTTGATGGCATCGGCCGTCTCGGCGTCGAGGTCACCGAGACGCACCCCGTCGATGCGGGCACCGATGTTCTCGCCCAGTTTGACCACACGAAGCTCACTGCTCACGACTGCTCCTATTCGACATTCTCGGCGTAGGCGACTGTCTACGCCGGTGTTTGTCCGCTAATGTACACAGATGGCTACAGCGCATGCAACGGCGTCAACCAGGGCTAAGCCAGTGGGTAAAGACGAGGTCAGGGCGGCCGTCCTGCAGGCGGCGTGCGAACTATTCGCCGAGAAAGGACCTGCCGCCACCTCCATTCGCGAGGTCGCGACCCGCGCCGGCGTCAACCACGGCCTCCTGCATCGCCACTTCGGTAGTAAGCGCCAACTTTTGGCGGCGACGCTGCAAAACCTCGCGGACTCCGCGGCGAGCCTGCGCGAGTCCGGCGCGCCGCAGGCCGCGATAGAGGCCGCCTACGAATTTCAGGCGCGCGTGATGGTGCGCTCGATGCTTGACGGTTTTCCGGTGGAGGAACTGCAGCAACGCTTTCCCGGGATGCAGGCATTCCTCGAGCAGGTACAAGCCGACCATGACGATGACCGGACGGCGCGACTGCTGGCCGCGCACGGGATGGCCTTGCAAATCGGCTGGGGTCTGATGGGACCGACTTTGCGGGTCGCGTTCGGCCTGCAGGATCTCGATGACTCCGAGATCCGGGCCGCCGTCGCCGAGCAGATCGCCAAAATTGTTGCGGCGAAGTAGCGCACGTCGACGAACAGACCCCTCTGTCTAGCCGGGCTAGCTTGGCTCTCATGCGGACCTCGGATCGCACGGCAGCCGCTGCTGTCGTGGACCAGACGAAGTTGGCACGGCCGGCCTACCGTTTACTCGCGGCGGCGACGGGATTGTTCGGCAAGTACGGAATCCGGGCCGTCGGCATCGACCGCATCCTGCGGGAGGCCGACTGCGCAAAAGCGAGTCTTTACAGTACTTTTGGCGCCAAGGACGCTCTGATCATCGCCTACTTGACGGAGCTGGACGTCGCCGACCGAAACCGGTTCGCTCAGGCAATCACCCGGGCGCCGGTAAAAAGGCGCTCAAGGCAAAGACGTTGTGCGAGTCAAACTTTCGCAACCTCACCTATGTCCGCGACCTGGCACCGATGCTGGTAGGCGAGCCACCCGCGCTGCTGGGCGGCGACGCTGCACCTAACCCCTCGGAAACCGTCCTGGCAGCGCTGCTGCACGCCGCGGCATCGTCAGGCACGGCCTTACCCGGCGGCACGCGTGCGAGTTCCGATGTAGCTCTGTGACCTGACCGTGGCCGGCACGTGCCCGTTGCTGGGCTAGGTTTACCACTCGTTGATCGACGTTCGGACCTGACGGCACAGGGCTGAGAATCGATGATGAGCAGGGAGTTTTATGGACTTCGAGGGTGACCATACCCGTAATCTCATGTCGCTCGCCCACCAGGCGTTGCGGTGCGAGGACGTCGACAAGGGAACGCTGTGCGCCGCCGCGATCAGGGTCATCGACAACCCGCCCCGCGACGGCATCCTGCGCAGTCTGGCTGACCATGTCTGCCAAGCCGTGTTCGACTGGGCCTGTTTCGATGGCTCGACGGCACGCTTGGAGGGTGTCGTGAAAGGCTATGAGACGGCAGCGCATGCGCTCGCGGCACTCCAGGTGGAGGAGCGCCTCAACAGTCGCTGAGCAAAAGCACTACCTCTGAGGCGGTAATCGTCACACCAAAGTGGCTGTCAGGTAACCTGATCCATCACCGAAGGATGCCAGTTCGTCCTTGGGTACCTCGAAACCGTTGACGGAGTAGGCCTGTTCGGTGGTTCGGATGTCGGTGTGCCACCCGCGCGCGCCGAGGTAGTCAGCGGCAGGGTTGCGATCGCCGGTGTAGAACAACTCGGCCAGGTTGATGTTGGAGCCGAGGCGTTGTGACCGCTCGGTGAGCCGTTCGGCCCAGTCCGCCGGAACGTCCCGCATGTCCATGTGCTCGGTGGCAATCCGACTGCCTGGCGCCGATAGCGCCGCGATGTTGTCGAACAGGCGATCCTGGGCCTCCGGCGGCAGGTAGACCAGCAGTCCCTCGGCGCTCCAGGCCGTTGGCTGCGTCGGGTCGAATCCGGCCTCGACCAATGCGGCGGGCCAGGCGTCGCGCAAATCGATTGCGACAGTGGTCCGTTGAGCAGTCGGCTCGGCACCCAAGTCCGCCAGCGTCCGCGTCTTGAACGCGATGACTTGAGGCTGGTCGATCTCGAAGACCCTCGTGCCTGCCGCCCAGGGCAGGCGGTAAGCCCGGGTGTCCAGACCCGATGCGAGAATCACAGCCTGGCGGATACCCGATTCGGTTGCCGCCACGAAGAATTCGTCGAAGTATCGGGTGCGGACCGCGATCTGCTCGTTCATGGCTTGCCGAGTGAGCAGCGGGTCGTCGCCATGCTCGATCTCGCCGTCGATGAGCTTTGCAAAGGTCTCGATGCCGACGGCGCGAACGAGTGGATCGGCCCACGGGTCGTTCAAGAGCGCGTCCGGGTTCTGCGACGCCATCGCGCGTGACGCGGCGACTGCGGTTGCGGTCGCGCCAACACTGGACGCCAGGTCCCACGTGTCCTTGTCAGTACGAGCCATCTCGATTGCGCCTCCCTCTGTGATTTACTTAGCCTAATTAACTATATCACTGAGGCGCCCGAGTTGACGAAAGCTAGCTGAGCTTGGCGTATTCCGCGTGCAAGGCATCGAGGCGGCGGAGCGTCTCGTCGCGAGGCTGGGTCGGCAACTCGACCGTGACGTGCTCGATGCCCAGGTCGCGGTAGCCCTCCAACAGTTCCGCGGTCACCTTGCCGACGTGCGACGCAATCACCGGAACGTCGGCCCCGGCGAGACCGCGCAATTTCGACAGGTCACCGGCAAGTGCGTCGGCGGATGGACTCAGGGAAAGCCATCCCGCGCCGAGGTCGGTGATGCGCGTGAAGTTGGCCGGTCCGCCGCCGATGTAGATCGGCGTGTGCGGTTTCGTCAGCGGCTTGGGGAAGCTGTAAATCGGATCGAAATCGACGTACTCGCCGTGGAATTCGGCTTCGTCCTTGGTCCAGATCTCGACCATCACCCGCAGCCGTTCGTCCATCACGCGGCCACGCACCCGCGGATCGACCCCGTGATTGGCGATCTCCTCACGCAGCCAACCCACGCCTACCCCGAACAGAAAGCGGCCCTGCGACACCAGGTCGAGCGAGGCCACCTCTTTGGCCGTCTGAATCGGGTCACGCTGAGTCACCAGCGCGATGCCGGTGCCCAGCAACAGCGACTCGGTGGCGACCGCCGCGGCGGTGAGTGACACAAACGGGTCGAGGGTCCGGTAGTACTGCGGCGGAATCGGACCGCCCATCGGATAAGGAGTCTTCGTGCCGACCGGTATGTGGGAATGCTCGGTGACGAACAGCGACCCGAAGCCGCGCGACTCGAGTGCGACGGCCAGCTCGACCGGTCCGATGCCAGTGTCGTTCAGAAACGTGAACACCCCAAACCGCATCGCGCTTCCTTTCACCGTCGACGGAGATAACCGGAGCGTCCAACTGTGGCTGCGGGCGCGATTATTCCGGAGCCACCTGCGGCGCGATAGCCTCACCGTTGTGGCGAACCGCGATCATGGCGATGTCGGAGACGCACCTTCTGTGCCGCCGCCGCTTGCAGAGGTGACCAATCCCGCTCAACCGTCCGCGGCCGAGCAGGCTCGCACCATCGCGGCAGCAAGTAATTCGGCGACGCTGGCCACCCTGACCGTCGACGGCGATCCTTGGGCCTCGCTCGTGGCGTACGGGCTCGTCGACGGCGAACCGGTGCTCTGTGTGTCGAACCTCGCTGAGCACGGCCGCAATTTGGCCAACGACCCGCGGGCCAGTGTGTCGATCGTGACGGCCAGCAGTGACGCCGATCCGTTGGCGACGGGCCGGATCACGCTCGCCGGTGCCGTCGCGGCTCCCATCGACGGTGACCGGGAGGCTGCGCGTGCGGCATACCTGCAAGCGGTGCCCGCGGCGCGGTTCTATATCGAATACAGCGACTTCACGCTGTGGGTGCTGCGGGTCGAGCGGGTCCGTTGGGTTGGTGGATACGGCCGGATGGACTCGGCCACCGGCGCGGATTACCTCGCCGCCGAACCTGATCCGGTGACGCCGGCCGCAGCGCGCGCAATTGCGCACCTCAACGCCGACCACGCCGATGCCCTGGCAATGATGGCCCGGGCGTTCGGCGGCTACCCCGACACCGACGAGTCGGTGTGCACGGGAATCGACCGCTACGGCCTCGACCTGCGGGTGCACACCCCGCGCGGAATCGCGTACACACGGGTGGGCTTTCCGGAGCGGTTGACGTCGGCAGAGCAATTACGCTCGGTCACAGCCGAATTAGCGCATGCCGCCGGGGGCTTGGCCTGATCGCTTCGCCGCCATCGACCATGACGTCGCGGGGCGAACTGACCGATAGAAGCGCGGCTCAGCGCGCCGCTTTCGCGGCTTGCCGCCGAGCCTTGCCTTTCGCATGCGCCGAGCAGCAATGGCTGATGTCGCGATGGTATTGGTCGCAACATTCATGCGAACAGTAATTCGATGCCGCCGAATCCCAGTCCGGATTAGACAGGTCGCGCCATCGGTCGTTCGGATCGAAGGTGTGGCCGCAATGCACGCAAGTTTTGACCTTGGCCATGCAGGTCAGGATACGCGCCGTGCCCTTGAATCGCTTTAGTTTTGGGCGACCGCGAGCACTCAGCGAACCGCGAAATTGCCATCTGAATACTTTCCAAAACTAACTTTTGGATTGCGGATCTCGCGTCCCCTCGCTTCGACATGCCGGCGGTCATTTCCGTGCACAGAATTGACGACGAGATCAAGATGTTTCCGCGATGACCGCGGCACGAGACCGGTCGCGGGCCCAACATCTCTCGAGCGGCCCGGGGGCGGCGCGGTTTCGAGGCGATCGCCTCCGCTGGAATGAATCCAGCACGGACGACGTTCGGCTAGCGGTGGCGCGCACGACAATTTGTCTTGATAATTGCCCGGCAAGCAATCCTGAGCAGGAGATACGACGTTGACGATTCTCAAGCGGGGCTGGATTCCGCTAGTGGTGATCGTGGCTTTGATCATCGGCGGGGTGGCGGTCATGCAGCTCAACGGCGTATTTCCAGGACCCGGCCTGCC